>JAUNPS010000090.1 GCA_030536575.1 Eubacteriales bacterium
GGTGCTTCCGTGGTAGCTGCTTCGGTCTCGGCTGCTGCTTCCGTGGTGGTCGCTTCGGTTTCTTTAGATGAACTGGAGCATCCGGTTACTGTCAGGGCTGCAAGAGCGCCTACCATTACTAATGCCATCATTTTTTTCTTCATAGTTATATCCTCCTCAAATTCAGGACTTTTTTCATTCCTGCCTTAATGTACGAGACTCATCTTATCACTTTTCAAAATGATTTTCATACCATTTAGATTAAATATTATTAAGAATTTCAGTCTATTTCTTAAGATTCCTTAATAAATGCAAAAATTTGCAAGATTCGACAGCGCATTTGAGGGGAAAAACCGTTTCGGAAAGCATAGAATCTTTCCAGTCAGCATAGAATTTCGCGAATGTTTTCGGCCGCTCCATGCGTGTCAGTATGCCGTCGGGCATGAAAAAAGGAACTGCTAATCAGCAATTCCTTCTTCAGTAGCGGAAGGGAGATTTGAACTCTCGACACCACGGGTATGAACCGTGTGCTCTAGCCAACTGAGCTATTCCGCCATATAAAATTTTCAGGTTCATGGGGCCTATAGGGCTCGAACCTATGACCCTCTGCTTGTAAGGCAGATGCTCTCCCAGCTGAGCTAAGACCCCATGCTTGCAGCTTGTTCCGTCTGTGTCGCATCCCTTACTGCTTAATCAGTATATAACGAGTTTCCCGAAATGTCAAGAGGTTTTTTCTATTTTTTTTGATTAATTTCAATTTTTTCTCCATCAGGCCCAATAATACGGAAGTAAGAAACCCCTTTCGCCAGCAGCGGCGCTTCTTTTACGACATAATCCTGTACGGAAAACCCTTCTTTTCGTGCAAGACGGAGGGCTTCCTCTGCGTTTGCACAATCCAGGGCCAGATGATCGATGGGCCCGTCCCCTCTTCGCTCCAGCTCCAGAAGTCCCAGACCAACCATTTGCAGGATCTCGATCTGGAATCCGTGATTCTCCATATAAAGGATCTGGATTCTTCCGTCCGGCGTATCCAGGTAGCCGCCTCCGCATTTGGAAAAGCCCAAGCGCTCATAAAATTCCCGGCTTCTCTTCAGGTCGCGCACTTTCAGGGCAAGGTGTGACCAGCCCAGCAGGCCGGATCTTCCGCCTTTATCCTCTGCGTCATCCCAACAGAATTCCACCACTTCCCGGCATGGCCCTGTGAAATTCACGCCGTGGACGCCCTGCTCGCCCAGGTTTTCATACCAGGTAATCCCTTCCGGCGTCGATTCATGGTAAGCAAGGCCTTTTTTTACCGCTTCCGCGGCGCAATGCACCAGATCCGGAGCGGCAATCGCATAATGATCCCACAATCCGGCTTTTCGTGCTCTAGCTTCTTCTTTCGCCCGGCCGGAGGGCTGGCAGATCTCCAAAAGAAGGTTCTCTTTCTGTAAAAAGGCCACTTCCAGCATATGCGGAACAAGGACCACTTTCTGCTGAATCTTCCGAAAGCCCAATTTTCCCTCATACCAGGCCGCCGCCTCCGAAAGGCCTGCCGTCATGATTCCCAGATGGGATACGCCCGTAATCTGACCGGAAAGTGCCATCTCAGTTCCTCCCTCTCTTTCCCGAATGAAATCTTTTTTCTCTATTCTATACAGCAGGTTGAACGTGCGCCGTCCGGATGCCCCGCTTTCCCAAACAGAATCCCTTTTCTCTATTCTATACAGCGGGTTTGGCGTCCGCCGTCCGGGTGCCCCGCTTTCCCAAACGAAATCCGTTTTCTCTATTTTATACCCTGCGAGCCGTTCTGTCCATTTTTTCTTTCGAAAATTTTTCATGTCCACAGCCGCTGGGTTACTGTCCGATTATCTTGACTTCTCTCTAATTCTGATTGCGAAATTCTACCTATTGTACTATAATATCTTTACACAAAACTTTCATTTTATTTAATATGACGAAAGGAAGCGTACAAAAGAAACATGAGTCAAGCAAAAGTCACCCATTCACCCACCACTTCCCACAAACCCGCCAAAACCAGGGACATGACCACCGGCACCATCTGGAAACACATCATCCTCTTCGCCCTGCCCCTTCTGGTGGGAAACCTGTTCCAGCAGCTCTACAACTCCGTCGACAGCATCATCGTCGGCAACTTTGTCAGCAAACAGGCCCTTGCCGCCGTAGGCTCCACCGGCCCGGTCATTAACACCCTCGTCGGCTTCTTCATGGGCATGTCCACCGGCGCCGGTGTCCTCATCTCCCACTATTTCGGCAAAAAAGACGACAAGGGCCTCCATGAAGCCATCCACACCACCGTCCTCCTGACGCTCCTGCTGTGTGTCGTCTTCACCGCCATCGGCATCCTCATGGTGCCCTTCATGGTACGATTTATGAAAACTCCCGCAGATGTGGTGGAAGAATCTACTCAGTATCTGCGTATTTATTTCGCCGGAGTCTCCGGCCTGATGCTCTATAACATGGGTTCCGGCATCCTCCGGGCAGTAGGCGATTCCAAGAGGCCTCTGTATTTCCTCTGTATCTCCTCCGTGGTAAACATTGTCCTGGATCTGGTCTTCGTGGTCGTTTTCCACATGGGAATCGCAGGCGTTGCCCTGGCGACCGTGATCTCCCAGATCGTTTCCGCCATTCTGGTTCTGCTTGTTCTGACCAAAACCGATGACGTCTACAAGCTGACCTGGAAAGACCTGCACCTCTCTCCCCATATCCTCCGGCGTGTCTGTGTGATCGGCATTCCGGCGGGGCTGCAGATGGCGGTAACCTCTTTCTCCAATGTGTTTGTCCAATCCTACATTAATAACTTTGGCTCCGCCTGCATGGCAGGGTGGACTTCCTACTCGAAGATTGACCAATGCGTGCTCCTTCCGATGCAGAGTCTCTCCATGTCAGCCACGACCTTTGTAGGCCAAAATATCGGCGCCGGGCAGATGAAGCGGGCCGGGGAAGGCCGGAAAATTGCCCTGCGGATCGCGCTGCTCGTCACGGTATCCCTGACGGTTATTCTGTGGATTGCAGCGGTTCCGGCCATCCGGCTGTTCACGCCGGAAGAGGACGTTTTGCGGTACGGAACCATTTTCTTGCGTTTTATGTCCCCCTTCTATGTCTGCTGCTGTTTCAATCAGATTACGGCCGGCGCGCTGCGGGGAATGGGGGATTCCACCGGCCCCATGGTCATTATGCTCAGCTGCTTCGTGGTTTTCCGGCAGCTTTATCTGGCTGTCATGACGCGGCTGATCGGCGGCATCTACGTGGTGGCTTTCGCCTATCCGGCAGGCTGGATTCTGTGCAGTCTCTGCATGAGCATCTACTACCGCCGAAAAGTCCGAAAGCAACCCGAAACGCGCCCCGCAGCCTGAGTTACGCCCGGAAATCTGCTCCCGCGCCCGGCGCCCCAATCCAGGTTCAAATAAAACGCGCCCAGAAACCGCACTTGCGCGCCTGCGAAACCAATCAGACACCAGAACCACGCGCACGCGACAGTCCTGGTCGCAAAGCCCAAAAGCACGCCCGTAGCCTTGGCCAGACCCCAATTGCTCGTCCGGTCGCCTGGGCTGCGTCCGTCACTCCATTTTCCCGCGAAAAAGGCTGTGCAGCCTCCGCCGCACAGCCTTTCTCTCACCTCTTATTTAAAATAAGCCACTCCGGATTCAAAGATCTTCACATCCTGCTCTCCGTAAATATTCACCGCAACCGACTCCCCACGCCGCTCCACATGGGCCATCTTTCCAAGCACCCGTCCATCCGGGCTCGTAATGCCCTCAATCGCGTAGTAAGAGCCGTTCACATTGCACTCCTCATCATTCAGCCGCACTTCCCCGTCCGGACTGACATAACGGGTCGCAACCTGTCCGTTCGCCAGCAGCTTCTCAATCCATTCCGGGCTCGCCACGAACCGTCCCTCTCCATGAGACGCCGGCGTGCAGTACGTCGCACCAAGCTCCGCCTGCGCCAGCCACGGCGACTTATTCGAAACCACCTTCGTGTAAACCATCCTGGAAATATGGCGGCCGATCGTATTATAGGTCAGGGTCGGAGAATCCGCAGTCTGTCCCACAATCTTGCCGTAGGGAACCAGGCCCAGCTTAATCAATGCCTGGAATCCGTTACAGATTCCAAGTGCCAGTCCGTCCCGCTCCTCCAGCAATCGGGAAACCGCTTCCTTGATCTTCGCATTCTGGAACGCCGTCGCAAAGAATTTCGCAGAACCGTCCGGCTCATCACCTGCGGAAAATCCGCCGGGGAACATAATGATCTGCGCCTGGTCGATGGCCTTCTCAAAGATTTCCACCGAGTCCCGGATATCCTCCGGCGTCAGGTTCTTAAACACCTTCACTTCCACTTCCGCGCCTGCGCGCTCGAACGCCTTCGTGCTGTCGTACTCGCAGTTTGTGCCCGGAAATACCGGAATAAAGACACGCGGTTTTGCTACTTTATGCTTGCAGACATAGACCTTGTCTGTTTTATAGCATCCGTTTTCAATCACAGCATCCGCATCGGCCGACATCACGGAAAGCTCCTCTTCCTTCTGGGGCTCTGCGCCGGAACAGGTCTTAAAGACTTTCTCCAGCGTGCCTGTCCAGGCCTTGATTGCCTCGTCCATGGTAATTTCCACATTTGCGTACCGCAGAACCGGCTCCGCCAGCACTTCGCCGACTGCCGTATAGGTAATGGACAGTTCGCCCACTTTTCCATCCGGAACTTCCGCAACGATATCGCCGAATCCGGCCGTAAACAGGTCTCTCGGATCCACATTGTGCTCGATCTTCACGCCCATGTGGTTTCCAAAGGCCATCTTGCTGACTGCCGCCGCCAGTCCCTTGCCGTCCAGCGCATAAGCGGAAATGATCTTTCCGTCTTTAATATCCTGGAAGAACTTGCCGTACTGATCCATCACCTGGCCATAGTTTGGCAGGTCGTATGCATCCTTTTCAATGTGAAGAACCACCAGTTTATTTCCGGCTTTCTTCAGTTCAGGCGTGATAATGGTCTTCGCGCTGGCCACATCCACAGCAAAGGAAACCAGCGTGGGAGGCACGTCGATTTCATTAAATGTCCCGGACATACTGTCCTTTCCTCCGATGGAAGGCAGGCCAAATCCAAGCTGCGCGCTGTAAGCGCCAAGCAGGGCCGCGAAAGGCTGGCTCCATCTGCTGGGATCTTCCGTCATCCGGCGGAAATATTCCTGGAAGGTGAAGCGGATCTTCCGGTAATCGCCGCCGTTCGCCACAATGCGGGCCACCGATTCCAGGACCGCGTAAACCGCACCGTGATAGGGGCTCCAGCTCGACAGATACGGGTCAAATCCATAGGCCATCATGGTCACGGTATCCGTCTTTCCTTCCAGAACCGGAAGCTTCGCAACCATTGCCTGGGTCTCGGTAAGCTGGTACTTCCCGCCGTAAGGCATGAAGACGCTGCCTGCCCCGATGGAACCGTCGAACATTTCCACAAGGCCCTTCTGGGAACAGCAGTTCAGATCTTTTAAGGTTTCCAGCCATTTTTCCTTTACGTCGCCGACTTCCGGACGCACAAAGTATTTGTCCGCCTCGGACGGAATGTCAACAGCCACCGCCGTTTCCTGATGCGCGCCGTTCGTGTCCAGGAAAGCACGGGAAATATTTACGATTTCCTTCCCTCTCCATACCAGCACCAGACGGGGACTCTCCGTCACAACCGCTACTTCTACGGCCTCCAGATTCTCTTCGTTCGCATATTTCAGGAATTCCGCCACATCCGACGTGGAAACTACGACTGCCATACGCTCCTGGGACTCGGAAATCGCAATCTCCGTCCCGTCCAGGCCCGCATATTTCTTCGGAACCTTGTCCAGATTTACCCGAAGGCCCGCCGCCAGCTCACCGATGGCAACGGAAACGCCGCCTGCGCCAAAGTCATTGCACTTCTTAATCAGGCTGCTGACCTCCGGCCGCCGGAACATCCGCTGGATCTTCCGCTCGGTGGGTGCATTTCCCTTCTGCACTTCGGCTCCACAGACTTCAATCGAAGCTTCCGTATGCACTTTCGAGGAGCCGGTGGCTCCGCCGATGCCGTCGCGCCCGGTACGCCCGCCAAGAAGGATGATGATATCGCCGGGATCAGAGGTTTCTCGTTTTACGGCGCTGCGGGGCGCTGCGCCCATAACCGCACCGATTTCCATCCGTTTTGCGACATAGTTCGGATGATAAATTTCTTTTACATAGCCGGTCGCAAGGCCAATCTGGTTCCCATAGGAGCTGTAGCCCTGGGCCGCTCCGCGCACCAGTTTCTTCTGGGGCAATTTTCCCTTCAGCGTCTCCTTCACGGACACGGTGGGGTCTGCGGCTCCGGTAACACGCATAGCCTGATATACATAGGTACGGCCGGAAAGGGGATCGCGGATCGCGCCGCCAAGGCAGGTGGCCGCTCCGCCGAAGGGCTCGATTTCCGTCGGATGGTTGTGAGTTTCATTTTTGAAAAACACGAGCCATTCTTCTGTTACAGGACCTTCGCCATAATCCATCTCCACAGGAACAATGACGGAGCACGCATTGATTTCATCGGACTGCTCCATGTCCTCCAGCCTGCCCTCTTTTTTGAGCTTACGCATCGCCATCAGCGCCAGATCCATCAGACAGACAAACTTGTCCGGCCTGTCCTTAAAAATATCAGCCCTGGTATCCAGATAGCTCTGATAGGTGGTTTCGATCGGAGTCCTGTAAAAGCCGTCCCCAAACTCCACATTTTTCAGTTCTGTGGAAAATGTGGTGTGGCGGCAGTGATCGGACCAGTAAGTATCGAGCACGCGGATCTCCGTCATAGAAGGATCACGCTTCTCTTCTTTTTTGAAATAATTCTGAATATGCTGAAAATCCTTGAAGGTCATCGCAAGCCCCAGAGAATCATACAGGCCTTTCAGTTCCTTCTCAGCAAGGCCAATGAAGCCGTCAAAAATCTTCACATCAGCAGGCTCCGCAAACTCCGTTATCAGAGTCTTGGGCTTCGTCATATCGGTTTCTCTGGAATCCACGGGGTTGATGCAGTAAGCTTTAATCTTTGCAAATTCATCCTCCGTCAGCTTGCCTGTAATCAGATAGGTCACAGCAGTCCTGATGATCGGCTCTTCATCCGCTTTCAAAAACTGTACGCACTGTACGGCAGAATCCGCGCGCTGATCGAACTGACCCGGTAAAAATTCTACGCTGAAAACATGGCCGTCAGCCGGAATATCAATCGTCTCTCTGTAAAGAATATCCACCGGCGGCTCTGAAAATACGGTGCGGCATGCCTGCTCAAAAATTTCATCACTCAGATTCTCCACATCGTAGCGGATGAACATGCGGACATCTTCAATGCTGTTCATATTCAGGTAGTTAATCAGATCTTCCTTCAATTCCAGCGCCTTGACCGCAAAGCCTTCCTTTTTTTCCACATAGATACGTTTTACGTTTCCCATATTTCTCCTTTTCTCCTGCTATTTTTATGTCATAAAGAATGCTATCGGCATTCCTGTAAACGAAATCCGGGGCATCGTCCTTCCAAAGCTTCTTCCATGCCTACTCGGCCACAAGCCCGCTCACCAATGTGAGCAGCTCATCATCCACCGCGCTTTCCGTAACTCCCATCGTATGCGCACAGATGCGAAGGCCCTCGAGA
>JAUNPS010000006.1:0-130259 GCA_030536575.1 Eubacteriales bacterium
CAATCAGAAATCCAACAGCAACAAGTGGAAATCGAACAGCAGCACTCAAAAATCACTTATCTGACACAGCAAATAGAAAATACTCAGTCAGTGGTCAAAGAGCGTGACCACCTGCTCGAAACTCAAAACCAACAAATGAAACAACTTAAAGCCCGCACCCTCCAGTTCGAATCCACCATCCGCAATTTCATTTTAGACAAACAGCGCCAAAACTGCTCCCCAACCGAAATCCTTGACAGCCTGCGCACGATCTTCACCCTGGACGAACCAACTGCAAAAGAAAAACTCCAGCTTTACTGCGAAACACCCCAAAGTTAATCCAAAACAATGTCGAAAGAACACGAACGATTTTCCTTGCCTTTCCTCTTACTGCCTGTTAGAATAAAACCAGATCGTCCGCTTTCCCCTTTCTGAAAGCCCTTCTGTTTCCCTACGGGGATCTCTCTTTCCGGCACATCGCCGGTGATTTCATTTTTATTCCCTAATGCATCTCTTTTTGTGCACTTCACAAGGAGGAATCCGGCAAAATACAAATGATATCTGTTTTTCCTGGACTGCTTTTGAAAGGCACTCCGGGAAAAACCTGGGGCCCCGAAAGACCCCGCACAAAAACCTGCGCCGCAAGGCACACCAAAAAGGAGCGCCCGTCACTCACAGGCGCCCCCTCTTCCTACTTCACAACAAAATTCAAAATCTTCTTCGGCACATAGATTTCCTTCACAACATTCCCAGAAAGCCGATCTCCCAGCGCTTCCTTCCCTTTCGCAATCGCATCCTCTTTCGCGATATCCACCGGAATCCGGATCACCACTTTCGTCTTCCCGTTCATCTGCACCGGAACTTCCACTTCGTCATCCTTCATGGCCTCTTCGTCATGCTCCGGCCACTTGTTCGCAAAAACACTCTCCGTACCGCCCAGCTCCTGCCACAGCTCCTCGCTCAGATGCGGCGCAAACGGCGCCAGCAGGATTACCGCCGTCTTCAGCGTCTCCTTGTCAATGCCGTCCTTTTTCGCCATCTCGATCATCTTGTTATTGTACTCCATGAAACCGGAAATGACAGTATTCAGGCTGAAGCTCTCCAGACGCTGGGTAATCACATGCACCATCTTGTGGCGCAACTTCAGCATCTCCTTTGTCGGCTCCACATTCTTGTCCTTGTTCTCCATAACCAGATTCCAGAACTTGTTCAGGAAACGGTAAACGCCGTCGATCCCTCTGTCGTCCCATTCCGCATCCAGTTCCGGCGGCCCTACGAACAGCTCGTACATTCTCAGGGAGTCGCAGCCGTAATCGCGTACCAGATCGTCCGGGGAAACCACGTTCCCTTTTGACTTACTCATCTTGATGCCGTTCTTTCCGGTGATCATCCCCTGGTTAAACAGCTTCTGGAACGGCTCGTCAAAATCGATCACGCCGATATCGTACAGGAATTTCGTATAGAAACGGGAATACAGCAGATGCAGCACCGCGTGCTCTACGCCGCCAATGTACATATCAACCGGCAGGTATTTGTCCGCCTTTTCCTTGGAAACCAGCTCTTTATCGTTATGCGCATCCACATAACGCAGGAAATACCAGGAAGAACCTGCCCACTGAGGCATCGTGTTCGTCTCGCGCTTGGCATCTGCCCCGCATACCGGGCACTTGCAGTTTACCCAGTCCTCGATGGCAGCCAGCGGGGATTCACCGGTTCCAGTGGGTTCGTAGGACTCCACTTCCGGCAGGCGTAAGGGAAGCTCTTCTTCCGGCACCGGGACATTCCCGCACTTGGGACAATGGACGATCGGGATCGGCTCGCCCCAGTAACGCTGACGGGAGAATACCCAGTCGCGCAGCTTGTAGTTGGTGGTCTTCCGGCCGATTCCCATCTCTTCAATCATGGCCGGAGCTTCTTTTTTCATCATCTCGGACTGCTTTCCGTTCCAGTCGCCGGAATTGATCAGGACGCCGGAGGGCGCGCAGTAGGCCTCGGTCATATTTTCAATCTCTTTCCCGTCCTTGGAGATGACTTGGACGATCGGAAGGTTAAATTTCTTCGCAAATTCAAAGTCACGGTCGTCATGCGCCGGCACGCACATGATCGCTCCCGTACCGTAGTCAGCCAGCACGTAATCGGACAGCCAGATCGGGACTTTCTTCCCATTTAACGGATTGATCGCATAGCTTCCGGTAAAGACGCCGGTCTTCTCTTTATCCTGGAGGCGGTCGACATTCGACTTCATGGAAGAGTCGTAGATATATTTCTCTACGGCTTCTTTCGTCTCTTCGGTGGCCAGGCTGGAAGCCAGCGCGTGTTCCGGCGCCAGAACCATGAAGGTGGCTCCGTGCAGGGTATCCGGTCTGGTGGTGTAGACCGTGATCTTCTCGTCTCTTCCGTCAACCGGGAAGTCAACTTCCGCGCCGTAGGATTTTCCGATCCAGTCGGTCTGCATTTTCTTCACTTTTTCCGGCCAGTCCAGCTTATCCAGGTCGTTTAACAGACGGTCTGCGTATTTGGTGATGCGCAGCATCCACTGGCGCAGGTTTTTCTTGGTGACCGGGGTGCCGCAGCGCTCGCAGACGCCGTTTACCACTTCTTCGTTTGCAAGGCCGGTTTTACAGGACGGGCACCAGTTGATCGGGAATTCTTTTTCGTAGGCCAGCCCTTCCTTGAACATTTTTACGAAAATCCACTGGGTCCATTTGTAGAAATTCGGATCCGTGGTGTTGACTTCCATATCCCAATCGTAGATGGATGCGATTTCGTTGATCTGGCGCTTGATGTTGGCCACGTTTTCCGCGGTGGAAATGGCCGGGTGCTGGCCGGTCTTGATCGCATAGTTTTCCGCGGGCAGGCCGAATGCGTCCCAGCCCATGGGATGGATCAGGTAATAGCCCTGGAGCATTTTATAGCGGCTCCAGACGTCGGAAATGACATAGCCTCTCCAGTGCCCGACGTGAAGCCCGTTTCCGGACGGATAGGGGAACATGTCCAGACAGTAGTATTTGGGCTTTTTGCCGTCGTCTACATTCACCGGATGCTCTTCCCAGATTTTACGCCATTTTTGTTCGATTGCCTTATGGTTATAAGGAACTGCCATTGTTTTCTCCTCCTGGTGTCTTCGTTAATTCACGAAATAATTCTGAAACTGTTTTTAATTTTACTCATTTGGCCAGCATTTGTCAATAGATGGCGCTGTTCCTTTGCGTTTTTCTGTGTTATACTGGTTATTGTTCACACCGCCAGCTTTTCTGGTCTTTAACCACTGTGACATAACCGAACGTCACCGTGCCGCCGAAAACCTTCCGGGGAACGGGGCAACGTCATCGTCAAGCTTCCTCTAACTGCGACTAGGACGCTCAGGAATGCCTTCGCGCCCAAGTCTTAGTAAGAGGTGATCTTGACTCTTCCTAAGTGCGCCCCTCGAAACACGTCCCCGGAAGATTTCCGACTCCCCGGTAACTGGATATAGAAGACTGGGAAGTATCCCAAAGCTGGCGTAGGTGTGAACTGTAACCTATACCTCGTTCCAATAACATTTTCGAAAGGACCTTTCACTCTATGAAGCAAAAAAAATTAACACCTGCCAATCTGCTCCTCGGCCTCCTTGGAACGCTTTTTCTCCTCTCCCTGTGCGTCACGCTGACACTGAACGCCCGTTTTCTGTATTATCAGGATCTGGATGCGCTCTCCCAGGAAAGCGGGCTGCCCGCAGAAGAAATCAGGGCAAACTATGATGCCCTGATCGACTATAATTCCATGTTTTTCCATGGGGAACTTTCCTTCCCCACCCTCCCAATGTCCGAGCACGGCCAGATCCATTTTGAAGAGGTAAAGCAGATTTTCGTCTTTTTGCAGTACGCCTGCATTATTTCCGGAATCCTGTTCCTGAGCGGCGCATGGCTGCAGCTTCGTAAAAAACGCTATGGCTTCCTTTTTACCACCTGGGTCATCAGCACGGTTTTCCCGCTTCTGGTCGGCCTGCTGGCCGCTCTCAACTGGGATTGGTTTTTCGTCGCCTTTCACCATCTCCTGTTCCGGAATGATTACTGGCTGTTCGACCCTGCCACCGACCCGATCATCGATCTGCTTCCGGACAGCTATTTCTTCCGCTGCCTCGTGGTCATCGCCGTCCTGATGGTCGTTCTCACCCAGGGCTGCGGCCTTCTCTACCGCCGTTTTGCGAAAAAGAAGCCTACGCCTTAAATCAGCGGTTTTCCAGGTATTCCTCCAGGCACACCCCTTGCTGAAAAATCTCCTGCGCTGCCTCATAACCCACATACCGGAAATGCCAGGGTTCGTTTGCAACCCCCGTGATCTCCGTCTTGTCCGCCGGGTAGCGCAGGATAAACCCATAACGGTAACTGTTCTTTGCAAGCCATTCCCAGATCACGCTGGCATCCTGCACGCTCCAGTCCTCCGTCGTGATATCCACCGCGATCCCAAGCTGATGCTCACTGGTTCCCGGCATGGCAACCCATTGCTCCGCCAACTCCTGCGCCTTCTCCCAGGAATAGCCCTGCGCCGTATACTCTGCAATCTTCTCATCATAAAGCTCCTGCTGCATCTGCGTTGTCCGGTAGGAAGAAGAAATCATCGGAATCAGCCCCTCCGCCCTGGCATCGTCAAACATCTGCTGCAGATCCGGATAGATCCGGCTGTCCACCGCCTCATCATTGCGAAGCTGGGTCAGGGTCACTTCGTAATCCTCCGGGATCGGGTTCCAACGGTTCACCAGAATCAAATTCCATTCCTCCGTCTCGTTCTGTGCCGCGCCGCTTGCATACGCCGTCGTCCCACTGGTGCGCAGCGCCGCCGTGCGTTCCAAAGCGGCATCCTTCAGACAACCCGTCCCAGCCATCACCGCAAAAACCGCCGCCCCGAATACGCCCAACTTCCGAAATCTTCTTCTTTTCTTCCTTCTCATTCTTTTCGCTCCTCTCCCAGAAGCGCTGTCAAAAATGGCTTCTGTCTGGTTTTCATTCTACCGCACAGAAGCCATCTCTTGTTTTAATATTCGGTTTTCAATTTCCTAAGATTCCCTTAACGAAGCTATCGAATCCCCGTTACCGTCTGCACGCCTTTTCCCTGTGCATACTCCAGCGTCACCTTATCGCCCTCTTCGTACAGAACTGCCTGGGGGAACTCCGCCACAGAAACGTCGAAAATCTCCTTACTGCCATCCAGCACCAGATAAAAATGCGAATTTCCGTCGATCACCACCGGGATCACCTTCGCAATCTTCTTCGTAATCGTCTTCTCCGGCTCTGTCTGTACTGCGATTCCATTCACCTTCAGCAGGTTCTGATATTCCTTCTCGCACTCCGAGACAGTATCGCCAATGGCCACATTCTGGTATTTCTGGATATTGACCATGGCATATTTCTTCACCAGCCCGGCCCCGTCCTTCAAAGCCATAAAATACGTCGGCTCCCCGGAAACGTTCAGCAGAAGCGGAAAGGTCGATTTGTAGCCCAGGTTCTGTACCTGCCCTTCCGCCGAGCTCATAGCTGAAAATTCCTCCGCCCCGTTGATCTCATAATAGCGGCATTCCATGGTTCTCTGGTTCATCAGCACAAAACCCACATTCGACTGGTCGCCGCTGACCGAAGTGATTCCCGTATACACCCACACGTCGTCCTCAAGGGCCAGGTAATTGTAGCCGTCCGTGGTCTGAAGACAGCCCTTCTGCCCCAGAATACTGTTAAAATACCCATTTTTCAGGGTGCCGTTATAATCGTAAAGCTGGATCAGCAGGTCAGCGGAGTACACATGATCCACCCAGGTCGGGCAGTCCTCCACCGCATAGTCCCGACACTCGCCGGTCTGTGCATTGCAGATGACCACGCGCCCGATCGTCACGCCTCCAAACAGCCCGATATTGTACTTCTTCACCGGGCAGATCCAGTACGGCGTCCCCTCGTCGTCGATCTCAAAACTTAACTGATCGAAAATATAAGTCGGATACCGGAACCGAAGGTGGCGGTTAATATTCCGGTTCAGATACTCGGACTGGGAATAGCGGATCGGTTTTTCCAGCTTCACCAACTCCGTGTTCTGGGTGGTCATATCGATTTTAATATAGGCCGGAATCCCGTTTTTCTGGTTCGTCAGCCATTTGATCGTGCTCGCGTACACAAGGGGAGTCACCCGCACCGGGGTGTCCTGGTAGTTGATCTGGGTGTAAAGGCTGCTCACCTCAAACTGCGACACCATATCCACCATGCTTCCCATTTTCCGGTTTCCAAGCAGGGTCGCGCTGTCCTTATCCAGAAGGGGAATTTTCGAATAATCGGCTTCCTGGATGTCCTCCTCAAAATCCCGGCTTTCCACGGTGATCAGTTTCTGATATTTCTTTGCATTGACGATTGGAGAGGATAAAATGCTCCCGATCACATAGACCGCAGCCAGAAGGATCAAAAGCCCGGTTCCGCCCTTTAAAACTTTGGACTTGCGGATATCCTGGACATGCCGCATACGCGGCAGCGCGTAAATTGCCAGGACTGCCAGAACAAACAAAAACAGAAATGTCCAAAATCCGGCCGAATGGATATTAATTGCCGGAATCGTCACATAATAGTAAGCGCCGCCAATGAGCAAAACCGCCAGAACCGCCGCCAGTTTCCATAAAATTTTTTTCATACAAAACTCCTTTCCCGCACCTTACCGATAGTTCTGCACCACGATCTGAATCGTCCGCCGGTCCCGGAATTCATTCACCGACGGATAATACGTCATGGACAAGGTAACCGCATTTTCCCTCCCCTGAAACAGCTTCTCTGCCTCGGAAGGGCCAAATTTTTCCGCCACATAGCTTCGAAATCCCGCAATATCCCCGAAGTACAGGGCGTCCCGTACCATTCCGGAGGCGTTCATCACCTGCATTTTCAGCACATTTTGATTCTGTCCAAGAATTTTCGCATTTAACAGCCGAAGGTCCTTTTCCGCAAAAACCGGCTTGGTATTTCCCTTCCCAAACGGTTCCAGCACAGACAGTTCCCCTATCAGCTTTTCCGTAATATAATCGATCGGCATCGGCACATCGATGAGGATTTTCTGCATCAGATCCTCCGCCGTCAATGTGGCCTGCTCGTTTAACCGCTTGCGCAGTACCGGAGCCATGCCTTTTTCCATAGACAGCCCCGCCGCCATGGGATGCCCGCCGAACTTTGTGAACAATTCTTTGCACTGCATCAGCTCGGCAAACATATTGTAGGCTTCGATGGAACGCCCGGAACCCTTGATCCCGTCCGCGGAATCCGTGATCACAATCGTTGGACGGTAATAGCGTTCCCGGATACGCCCCGCAATGATCCCCGCAAGGCTTTCATGACATTTTGGCAGATAAACCACCAGCACCCGGTCTTCCTTCAGCGGCCCGTCTTCGATCAGCCGCACTGCCTCTTCCACGCCTTTCGCAGTCATATCCTTCCGCTCGTCGTTCAGGCTCTTCAGCTCTCCGGCCAGCACCGCCGCCCGGTTGGGGTCTTCCTCCAAAAGAAGGCTCAGCGCCCGTTTTGCGGTGTCCAGGCGGCCGCTGGCATTGATGCACGGCCCCAGCACAAACCCGATATGGTAGGAAGTCAGCTTCGCGTGATCCAGCCCGTTCGCCTGGATCAGGGCGCGCAGTCCCGGATTTTTCGTCTCGTTTAACCTGCGAAGGCCCTCTTTTACCAGAATCCGGTTTTCCCCGGTCAGATCCATCACATCGCCCACCGTGGCAATCGCGGCTTCTTCCAGGAAATCCTCGGCTTCTTCAGCCGGAATGCCATACGCTTCGTACAGACACTGAATCAGCTTGAAAGCTACGGCTGCCCCGCACAGGCTCTTAAAAGGGTATGGGCATCCTTCCTGTTTCGGATTCACAATTGCGTCAGCCGCCGGAATCCGATCCTGCACTTCGTGATGATCCGTCACTACAACCGTCATTCCAAGTTCTTTTGCGCAGGCAATCTGATCCACCGCCGCAATCCCATTGTCACAGGTGAGGATCGTGTCAATCCCTTCCTCAAAAGCCAGCCGGATCAGATGCTCATTGATCCCGTATCCGTCCTTCATCCGGTCCGGAATCTCGTAATCCACGGCTGCCCCGCATCGTTTCAGCCCTTTGTACAGGATGTAAGTGGCGTTCACTCCGTCGATATCGTAGTCTCCGATGATCCGGATCGTCTTTCCTTCCGCGATCTTTTTCTGAAGGATGGAAACCGCCTCCTTACATCCTTTCAGGAGATGCGGGTCATGCAGGCTGGAAAGACCGCCGTACAGATATTCCTGGATGGCCTCCTCTCCCTCCACATCCCGGTTCCGGATCAGCCTGGCCGTCACCTGGTCAATGCCGAATTTCCTCGAAATCTCCGCAAAATCTGCCCGTTTCGCGGCTACAACCCATTTTTCCATTTGTCCTCCTATAAAACGAACGCCCTCTCCGGGTTTACGGAAAGGGCGTTACTGTTCACTCGTATCTGAGCAGCGAAGTGCTCAGGTACTGTCTGAATCGTAACGAAAGGGTGTGACCATTTACTCTTCTGTCTTTTTCAGGGAACGCAGCACATACCAGAGCGCGCCGGTGACGCATACGGAAGAATAGCCGCCGCACACAATACCAACCATCAGCGGCAGTGCAAACTCACGAATCGACGCCACACCCAGCACAAACAGCACCGCCACCATCACAAACGTGGTCAGGGACGTGTAAATGCTTCTGGTCAGCGTCTGGGTAATACTGGCGTTTACCACATTTTCCACCGTTTCTTTCTTGCTCATGCCCTTCAAGTTCTCGCGGATACGGTCGAAAATAACGATGGTCGCATTGATCGAATATCCGACGATGGTCAGCATACACGCGATAAAGGTATTGCCCACAGAGATCCTGGAAATGGCATAGAATGCCAGGACAACCAGGACGTCATGCAGCAGGGCCAGAACCGCGCTGGCCGCGAAGCAGATATCTTTAAAGCGGAACCAGATATAGATCAGCATGCAGATCGTCGCAATAATTACGGAAATGATCGCGTCCCTGCGCATCTCGCTGCTGACGGTGGAAGAAATGTTTTCCGCGGAGATCAGATCTTCGTCCACGCCAAATTCTTCAACCAGCGCCGCATTCAGCGCGTCTCTCTCATCCAGGGTCAGCGAACGTGTCTTAATGATAACCTGGTTGCTCCCGGTCACCTTCTGGGTCTGGATATCCGCATCCCCGGTCACGCTCTGTACGATGGGCTTCACCTGGGAATCAATGTCCGCAATGGACAGGTCTTCGTTAAAGGTCACGTTCGTGGATGTACCGCCCATGAAATCCAGGCTGTAGTTCAGGGCTTTTCCGGTGGAAGCGTGGAATGCGATCATCGCAACCGGCGCAGCAATGATCAGCACCGCAGAAATCGCAAAGAACAGTTTCCGCTTTCCAAGGAAATCAATCGGTTGCCGCTCCGTCGTGGAGCCGTAGAATTTCGGATCTTTCACGCCAAGCGCATAGACGGCATTCGTCAGAAGTCTGGAAATCACCAGAGCCGTAAACATGGATAAAACAATACCAAGGGCCAGGGTGTAGGCAAAGCCTTTTACGCTTCCGCTTCCCATCACAGCCAGTACGCACGCGGCAATCAGGGTGGTCACGTTTCCGTCCACGATAGCGGAAAGCGCTTTCTGGAAACCGGTCTTAATCGCGCCTTTTACGCTCATGCCGGCCCCAATCTCCTCGCGGATACGCGCATAGATAATAACGTTCGCATCCACGGCCATACCGATGGACAGAATGATACCTGCAATACCCGGAAGGGTCAGGGTAATGTCAAAGCCATTTAAGCATACCAGCATCATGGCCGTGTAGATCAGCAGGGCGAAGCCCGCGATCAGGCCCGGAACCCGGTATGCAAGAATCATAAACAGGATCACCAGGATCAGGCCGATAGCGCCTGCCTTTAAGCTGGTGGAAATCGCTTCTTCGCCGAGCTGTGCGCCCACAACGTTCGAACGCAGCTCTTCCAGTTCCACAGAAAGGGATCCGATGCGGATGGAGGATGCCAGGTTCTTCGCCTCTTCGGAGCCGCCCATACCGGAAATATAAGCGCTTCCTCCGGTGATCGCTTCATTTACCACCGGAGCGCTGATCACTTCCCCATCGTAGACGATCATGATCTGTTTTCCCACATTTTCTTTGGTGGCCTCGGCAAAGGCTTCGGCGCCCTCGTCATTCAGAACCAGTTCCACAACGTATTCACGGTTCTTCATATCGTCTGTGGTACTCTTGGCTTCCGCTGACTCCACCATGGAACCGTCCAGTACGACGGTGCCGTCGGAAAGCTGGAATTCCAGGGAACCGGGCTTTCCAAGTTCCGCCAGGATCTGGTTTGCGTCGGAAACGCCGGGGATCTCGATGTTGATCCGGTCGTCGCCTTCCTGGTAAACCTGCGCTTCCGTGCTGTAGGCTTCCACACGCTGCTGGAGTTTATAGATGGTGTCTGCCATGTCTTCGGCGGACGGCGCTTCGTCTCCCACGGCTCTGTAGGTGATACTGACGCCGCCGGACAGATCCAGGCCGGTTGTGATGTTCTTCGCAGAACCGGTTCCGGTGGGGCCGAAACCAACTGCGGCGGTGTAAGTCAGCAGGCCCAGAAAGAGAACCATACAGATCAGAACCGCAATCGCTTTGTTTTTCTTCATGATACTTTTCTCCTTGTTTCTTGATTTATCGCTGCAGGCCGGGCAGGGGAAGCTTTAGGCTTCCGTATCTGCCAGGGCCGCCTTGATCATAATCGCGCATTCGACGCGCTTGCGCTGCAGTTCGCAGCCCAGGTCGTAGGCGTCGTTGATATTGCCGTGGAAGTTCCAGGCGTTTGCGGCGCAGCCGCCGCTGCAGTAGAATCTGGCGAAGCAGTTCCGGCATTTTTCTTTTGCGTAGACGTTGCAGCACTTGAATTCGTCCTGGATTTCCTGCGCTTTGATGCCGTCCCAGACATTGCCCATCAAAAACTGCTCTTCCCCTACGAACTGATGGCAGGGATAGAGGTCGCCCCAGGGGGTCACGGCCAGGTATTCGGTGCCGGAGCCGCAGCCGGAAAGGCGTTTGTAGACGCAGGGGCCGCCGGTTAAATCGATCATAAAATGGAAGAAGGTAAAGCCTTCGCCTTTTTTCTCCCGCTCGACCATGATTTTCGCCAGCTTGTCGTATTCTTCAAAGATTTTGGGAAGGTCTTCTTCCCGCAGGGCGTAATCGTCTTCGGGCTTGGCCACAACGGGTTCTACGGAGATCTGCTTAAAGCCTAAGTCGGCCAGGTGCAGGACGTCTTCGGAAAAGTCCAGGTTGTTGTGGGTGAAGGTGCCGCGGACGTAGTAGCGCTCCTGGTTCCGGCTGCCGGCAAATTTCTGGAATTTCGGAACGATCAGGTCATAGCTTCCGGCCCCGTTTCGGAAGGGGCGCATGCGGTTGTGGACTTCCTTGCGGCCGTCGATGCTTAAGACCACGTTGGCCATTTCCCGGTTACAGAATTCCATGACTTCATCGTTCAGAAGGACGCCGTTCGTCGTCAGGGTGAAGCGGAAGTTTTTGTTATGTAACTTCTCCTGTTCGCGGCCGTAGCGGACAAGGTCTTTGACAACGTCCCAGTTCATCAGCGGTTCGCCGCCAAAAAAGTCGACTTCCAGGTTCCGGCGGTTTCCGGAGTTGGCGATCAGGAAATCCAGGGCCTGTTTTCCGGTTTCGAAGTCCATGAGTGCCCGGCGGCCGTGGTATTCTCCTTCTTCTGCGAAGCAGTAGCGGCAGGCCAGGTTACAGTCGTGGGCAATGTGGAGACACAGGGCTTTGACGACAGTGGGACGTTTTTTGAAGTTCTGGAGCGCGGGTTCATAGGTATCTTCGGTGAAGAGGACGCCGGCTTTGGCGAGTTCTTCGCATTCGGAGATGGCGTCTTTGATTTCTTCTTCCGGGTAGGCGCCGGACAGGTCTTTTACAATCTGGCTGGCGGGTTCTTTTTTCTCCATGTGCGGGAGGACATCATATACGACATCGTCTACGACGTGTACGGCGCCGCTGTTGACGTCCAGTACGATGTTGTAGCCGTTGTTTTTATATTGATGGATCACGGTTTTTCCCCTTTCAAGGAATAAGCAGCGAACAACTTGTCCGCTGCCCATTCATGTTCTTTTTCTGACGTTACGGTGTAGCGCCGGCTGCTTTATTTGGAATGTTCGCAGCTCTGGTTTCCTACGGTGCAGGATGTTTTGCAGGCGGACTGACAGGATGTCTGGCATTCGCCGCAGCCGCCTTTTTTCACGGTGTTCTGCAGGGTCTGGGTGTTCAGAGTTTTGATGTGCTTCATAGTTTGCCTCCTTAAGTTTCGTTCACTTTGGTCATTATATCATATGTGTTTTTATTTTTAAAGTATTTTTTTTCGAAGCTCCATCGTGAACCACCCCTCATAGCCGTCTGCGATCCGGATTCCGGGCTTTTTGTAGTTTCCCCAGGAAATCTGCGGGTAGTTGAAGTCGTCCAGGAGATGAAGCTCTACGGGTTCGGTGCTCTCCTGGCCAAGGATGCGGAAGCAATCAATATTAATGTAGCAGTTCTGGGAATTGGTTTCTTTTTCGCCGGTCACTTCGATGCGCAGGGTATGCTCGCCGTCTTCCAAGCCGGTAACGGAGTAGAGCGGATAGCGGTATTTCCGGTCGTATCCGGCGGCGGAGCCGGGGAAGTCCACACCGGCTACCAACTGGCTGATGGCCCCGTCTGCCAGGTGTCCGTCCAGCCACACCCGTGCGATTCCGCAGATGGTATCGACTGCGCCGTACCACACGATTCCGGTTCCGTGGAAGGTGACGGTAGCGGCGGCTCCTTTTTCACAGCTTGTCGTTTCGGTGTCAGCAAAATTGCCCCAGGCATCTTTCTTGGCATACCAGGTTCCTTCATAGGCAATGCGCCCATCCGTGTCCTGGATCAGGCCGTCTTCCGGCTCCTGGACTTCTGCGCGGACATGCTGATTCCCGTCTGCGTGCACAAGGATCGCAGCTTTCCCTTCTTCCCGGTAAAGGGCGGCTTCGTAAATGTTTTCTTTCAGGCTTCGGAAATCTGCGGTGCCGCGGTAGGCGGGATCGTAAGGGCCGTTCAGGATGTAGTTCTGCTCTTCCATTCCCCACGGGATTTCGGGCTGAACCGCGAACGTACTGCCTTTACTCCAGCGTCTGGCGGTTCCGTGATTTCTTCCAATGTGGTCTTTCGGATAAATCGTGCAGCTTCCCTCGCGATTCCAGGAAAGGCTGTCCATTCCGGGCGCAGCGAGATAGGAAATCCCAAGTTCGTCCAGGCCGCCTGCATCGACGCCTACGCGAAGCTTCATCTCTTTCGGAAGCACGCGCAGAAGCTTCCCGATCTTATAGTTTGTTGTAAAGGTACCGTCCGGCCTGATTTCGATTTTGAACCGGACTTCCGCGCTTTTTTCGTAAACTCCGTGGATAGTGACAACCGCGTTTTCCTGCCGCATTTCCACATCAAACCGGGCAAGCTTCCAGGGGCCAAGGGGCAGGTACGGCACATGGAGGCATGGGCCGCCCATCAGGAGTATTTCCCCGCCCTTTTCCGCTTTTGTCAGCAATCCGGTTTCCGCCGAAAAATAGAACGAAAAATCTTCCCCTTTTACGATGGTTTCCGCAGGCGTCTCTTCCACCTGCAAGGGTTTTCCAGTTTCCCCGGTCGGAGCTACCAAAACCTCCGGCTCACCTTCCGGCTGGGAAATGTCCTTGCGTCCCGCATCTCTTAAAAGATATTCATCCACCTGATTCCCTCTGGCATCCAAAAATTCCAGATACAATCCTTTTTCGGCCGCTTCTTCCACTTCCGCCTCTGTCATCGGAATTTCCAGGCTTCCCTGCTTTCCCGGTTCCAGATCCGGCCCGAAAAGCTCCTGCATGAGCCGCCCTGCATCTTCCCCAATGCCCCAGCGCACCCGGACTTCCGAAAAATTCGTATGGCAGAACCGGTTTTCCGCCAAAATACGAACGCCTCCGGCACATCTTTGGAACGTTTTTTCCCGTATCCGCACCGGCGTATAAGCTTTTCGCGTCAGGTAATGCTCCGGCTTCGGCCGCCGCCACACGTCGATGATCCCCCACTCCAGACAGGTATCCCCGTGGCGCTGGTTCTTCGGCTCCTGCCGCCGCGTCTCCGTAAACAGGTCGGTCTCGTCGATCCCGGCCCAGATCGCGCCCCCAAGGGCTCCTTTTGTCTGCCAGATCCGGTCGGTAAACAGACGCAGGCTCTCGCCCCAGAAATTCCGCACATTGGGATCCCGGCGCAGTTCTGTCCGGTTATAGCAGGGAATGTGGACGTATTCGTCGTTTAAGACCGGCACGTCGTGTCCTTCCGTGTAGCCTACGCTGACATTGTCCCGCTTTTTGTCCATCTCGCCGTCTACATTCGCATAATGGATGCTCCAGATATCGACAGGTTCGTGTTCGGCCTGCATGGTCATCGGGTAGCTGAATTTCGTCGGGCGGCCGCCGTCCAGTTCGTGGGCCAGGCGGTTGTTCGCATCATAATGCGCGCCCCCGAACGCCTCGTTCCCCATCGACCAGATCAGTACGCTTGGATGGCTGTAATCCCGCGCGAAGGTTTCCAGGAACACAGAGCGGAATTTTTCCCGGTAAGCCGGATCCCGCTGGAAGTACGGCGTGGTCTTGGCAATGAAAGCCAGATCCAGTTCATCTTCCACATAAATGCCTTTCCGGTCGCACAGTTCCAGGAAATACTCGCTGGGCGGGTAATGGGAGGTGCGGATGTAGTTGCAGTTCGCTTCTTTAAAGAGTTTTACGTCTTTTTCGATCCATTCCCTGGTGACGGCCCTTCCGTTGTCCGGGGTGATTTCGTGGCGGCAGACGCCGTGGAGCTTGACTTCCCGGCCGTTTACGTAAAGGCGGTTCTCTTTTCGGTCAATCTGGCGCACGCCAAAAAGCCGCTCCGCCCGCTCCAGAACCTCGCCGTCCCGTACCACGGAAATCACCGCGCGGTAACAGTCGGGGTGCTCGGCATCCCATTTCACCGGATTTTCCATAAAAATTTCGCCGATTGCCGTCCCGTCGTCCTGCACCGCCACGGTAACACTGTACTGCGCCGCAGCCATTGTTTTCCCGGCCGAACTGTCCGGTGCAATTCCCGCCGCGCCCGTTTTCCCAGATGCTCCGCCCAGTGCCACTCCTGCCCGGTCAGCCGCGCCGCAGTCTCCCTCCGGCGCAAAAGCCTCAATCCGCACCTGGTCGCCTTCCCGCGCCCCATACACCGAAACCCCAGCCTTCAAAACCGCATTTTCATACTTTTCATCCAGCGTCGTACACAGATACATTCCGTCCAGATACGCCTCCGGCATCCCATACAGCCACACACTGTGCAGAATCCCCCCATGATTAAAGCAGCATACCCGGTCAATGTTCTCATCCACCAGCACATTCAGCAGAACCTTCTCCTTCCCCGCCAAATGCTCCGTCACATCCACACTCCACGACACAAATCCATTCTCATGTTCCGCAGCAAGCTTCCCATCCAGCCAGACCTGCGCGTGTCCGTTCACCCCTTCCATCTTCAGCACAAAGCACCCTGCATCCGGCATCCGCGGCACCGTAATCCACGTCCGGTACAGATACCTCCCGGTAAAAGCCCCGTCCCGGTGCGCGCTCATATCCGACGGCACCAAAATCTTCCGGAATCCATCCTTCCCTTCCCCGGACGCATTTCCGATCTCTTCCTCCGGCCTTTCCCCATGCAGGACTTCCCATTCCCCGTCCAGACACCAGGCCGCCTTTTCCCAGCCCTTACAGAACGCCGGATTCACCGCCACCTTCGGCGCAGCATTCAAAATTCCCCGGATATTCTCTCTCATACATCCGCCTCCTTTCCGATGCAGAGCAGGCATTCCTCCAAAACCCCCGCCTTCAGCGAAACCTTCTCCCTCTGATAGTTCCCCTGCACCAGTCTCGTATAATTATAATCCGTATTCACGATCAGCCGCTCCGCCGCCGGAAATTCGGGCGCTTCCACCACCAGATAATCCAGCGAAACATAGCCTTCCCGCGGCCCCTCGCCCAACACCTCAATCCGAAGCGTATGCGCTCCATTTTCCAATCCCGACTTCCGGAACAGGCACACCCGGTGCCGTTTCTCATACCCTCTGCTCATAATCGGAAACTCCGCTTCCTTCGGATACTGCGAAACCCTTTCCGCTTCTTTCTTCCCGTCCAGGAAAATGTCGCAGTCCCCGCAGATCACATCCGTAGGCCCATAAACCTCAATCCCGGTTCCCTCAAAAGAAAACGTACAGGAATCCCCCTTCTGCCGGCTCATCGTCTCTGTATCCTTCCATTCGCCGCTCACATCCTCTGCCCGATACCAGTTCCCTTCATACGAGATCCGCCCGTCCCGGTCATCCACGATCATTTCCGGCTGGGGCGCTTCTTCCAGCCGCAGGCTGTGCGTTCCATCCGACTTCACTAAAACCCAGGCCCCCGTCTCCGGATTCGAAACCATTGCCCGGCGGATCCGGTGCTTCATACTGCGGAAGCTCTCCGGCTCATTCTTCGAACAGCTTCCGGTATTCCCGCCGATATGCCCTGCCGGATACCAGTCCCAAAGCCCGTCCCGTTCCCAGGAAAGCGTCTCCATGCCAGCCGCCGTCCGGTAAGCAATGCCCTTCTCCTGCACACCGCCCGGATCCAGCCCGATTCCGGCCTTCACCGTATGCGGCATCCACACGTTCAGCTTCAAAATCTCATACGCCGTCCGGATCGTCCCATCCGGATACAGCGTCAGCGTAAATTCCACATCACAGGTCTTTCCATAACTGCCACGCAGCCGAACCTCCGCTTCCGCCTCCCGTACCAGCACTTCCATACCCGTGCCAATCCAGTCTTCCAGCTTCAGCCCGGTCGCCTGTAAATACGGCCCTCCTGCAAGCACCGGCGTTTCCCCGGCCAGCCCTTCCGTCAGCAGACAGGTTTCCGTTGAAAACCGATACGTAAACCGCCCGTTGGACACCTCGACGCTTCCAAACCGCTCCGTCTTCCAAAACGGAAGCTTCGGCGCGTAAACCATCTTCAGATGATGGTACTCCGGCTTGGGCTGATGCGCCGCGTCCAGCACGCCCCAGGAAAACTTTCCGTCCACCGCCGCCAGAACCGCGCCCCCAAGGCACCCTTCCGTCTTCTCCATCTTTTCCCAGTGCCGCTTCAGGCTTTCCCCCCAGAATTCCCGGATTCCGGGGTCACGCTCGATCTGCTCCAGATTCTGGTACGCAATGGGCGCGTAAATGTCATGCAGCACCGGCATTTCCAGATCCTGGGCCTGCCCGGTGGCATAACCGATCTCATTGTGTGCCCCCGGCGAATGGAAGATCACCATCTGGTCATAATGCTCGTCCATCGGCTGACGCCAGTCGATGTAGTGCACCGACCAGACGTCCATTGGCTCGTCTTCATCCGGAATGGTCATCGGCAGATGGAAATTCACCAGTCTGTCCGGGTCAACGGCTTTCACATAGCGGTACATTTCACGGAAATTGCTGCCCCAGACGCAGTCCTCGCCCAGGGACCACAGCAGGATACAGGGGTGATAGCCTTCCTCTTCCACCATCTTCCGGAATGGGCCTAAATACTGCGCTTCCAGGTGTGCAGGGCTGTTCTGCGTCGCTTCTTTCGTGTCGCCCACGCCGGACAGGGGCGCGGTATTCTCCACCCAGAACCCCAGCTCATCGCAGAGAGACAAAAAAAGCGGGCCAAAGGGGCCGCCCACGCTCCGCAGATAATTCACATTCGCCGCTTTCAAAAGCTCCAGGTCTCTTCGCAGAACCGCTTCTTTTGTCCCAGGCTCCTCCTGATAGCAGATGCCCCGCAGCTTCACCGGCTCCCCGTTAAAGAATACGCGTTTTTTCTCCTTTCGGATCTGACAGAAACCGATGTTTCTTCCAAACTCCTCCCCGGAAATCCGAAGCCGATAGCAAACCGGATGTTCCGGACTCCACGCCATTGCCTTTCGAACGGAAAGGACTGCTTCCCGCTCTTCTTCCGGTTCTTTCGCCGGGGCCAGAAGCCCCTGGGCCAGAACCTGGCCCAGGGAATCTTCCACCGCAAGCGTCCGAACCTCTTTTTTCTGAGAAGCTTCCTCGTGCAAAAGCCGCACCCGAAGCTCCCACTCCCCCGTCCCTTCCCGGAACCGGGTTTTCACAAGAATGTTCATATGCTCCTCCTTATCACCGCCGCGCCCAAAGGCTTAAGCGTTATCTGATCCGTAACCGTCCGTCCTGTCAGAAGCTCTGTGCCCTTTTCCCCGGAAATGGAAACCGCCTGCTCCGTCTCATTCAGATAAAAGACATAGGTTTCCTCCCCGGCTTTCCGCACCCGGCATTCCACCCCTTCAGGCATCGGCCGTCCGGCAATTCCCGCCTCTTTTAAGCATATCCGGTAAATCTTTTCCATCCCTTCCTGGGAAATGCGTGCGCCCACATACCAGGCCGTCCCCTGGCCTTCCTTCCGGCGCGTCACCACCGGCGTCCCGGCATAAAAATCCTCCCCATAGGAAGCCAGCACCTCGGCATCCTGCACCTTCAGAATCTCCGCGAAATCCCGGATTTCAAACTCCGCTCCGTCCGCGAAGACCGCCCGGTTCCGATCCGACGGATACAGCGTATCGATCTCTTCACTGTAAAGCCCGAACAGCTCCGTCAGGGAATCCCCCGGAAAACCGCCCAGCCAGCACAGCGTATTTTCATCCACATAGCCGGTCAGATACGTGGCAATGAGCTGCCCGCCGCCCCGCACATAGTTTCTCAGGTTTTCAGCCGCTCCGGGCTTCAGCAGATACAGCATCGGCGCAACCACCACCGGATAACGGCTCAGATCGTCGCACATCGACACAATGTCCATCTCGATTCCCAGTTTCTGAAAACTCTTATATTGCAGCAGACAGGTCTGCTCATACTGTTTTTTCTCCTTCGAAAGCCCGGCCATATCGAAAATCGCCCAGCGGTTGTCCCAGTCAAACAGCAGGGCCGCCTTCGCCTCCACGTTCGTGCCCGCCACTTCCCGCAGCTTTTCAAGCTCTTCGCCCATCTGCGTCACTTCCTGAAAAATCCGGGTATCGTCCCGCCCCAGATGATCCACCACCGCGCCATGATACTGCTCAAAGGAGCCGCGCCCTTTGCGCCACTGGAAATACTGCACCGTATCGCTTCCGCAGGAAACCGCCTGAATCCCGGCCAGGCTGTGGATTCCCGGCCGTTTCAGCTTATTAAAGGGATGCCAGTTCACCAGCCCCGGCGCGCTCTCCATCAGCATGAAAGGCTTCCCGCCCGTCAGCGACCGCATCAGCGCATGGTCAAAGGCATTTTCCGCGAAGGTATCCCACAGGCTTTCGTAGTCGTTCTGGAACCTGGGATAGCTGTCCCAGGAAATCACATCCAGCTCTTTCGCCATCTGGCGGTAATCCAGCATGCCGTACATCTTCATGAAATTCGTCGTCACCGGGATATCGGGCGTCAGTTCCTTCAAAATGTTGATTTCGAATTTCATGTAATCGGTCATATTCCAGGAGTTAAAGCGCCTCCATTCCAGGTTCAGCCCGCCGATACTCCCCTCTCCGTTGGAAAAGGGCGGTTCGATCTGGTCAAAACTGGTAAACCGGTGGCTCCAGAAGGTCGTCCACCAGGCATGGTTTAACTTCTCGATATCATTGTCGAATTTCGCTCTCAGGTAATTCCGGAACCGCTCCTGGCATGCCGGGCAATAGCACTCCCCGCCAAGCTCATTGGAAATGTGCCACAAGATCAGCCCCGGATGCTTTCCAAACCGCTTTGCCAGCTTCCGGTCGATAATCTCCACCCGCCGTCTGAAATTCTCCGAACTCATACAGTGGTTGTGCCGCAGGCCATGACGGTTTCGCACCCCGTCCCGGTTCACCCGCATGGCATCCGGATACTTCTCATCCAGCCAGGCAGGCCGCGCCCCGGTCGGCGTCGCCAGAACCGTATAAATCCCGTTTTCATAGAGCCTGTCCATGATCTGTTCCAGCCAGTCAAAGTGAAATTCATCCTCCTGTGGTTCATATACCGCCCAGGAAAAGACGCCCAGCGTCACGGTATTAATGTGGGCTTTTTTCATCAGCCGGATATCCTCCTTAAGGATATCCGGGCGGTCGAGCCACTGTTCCGGGTTATAGTCCCCGCCGTGCAGCAGCGCTCCGACCTTCGGGAATAACTGTGTTCTCTCTGTCATTTCCATACCTCCAAAACCGGCTGCTTCGTCATACCGGACGCCGGGATCTGCAGATGGGTGGACGCGCCGTCCTTGCGCTCCCAGATCAGCGTAGTCGTCACTTCGATATGCAGGTCATTTCTGCCGTCTTTCAGGAAACGGGTGATTTCCGTTCTGCCTGGGAATGTGCCAAGCAGGGCGGCCTCCTCGCCGTTAATCCAGATTTTCGCCACATCGGAAACCTCCGGCAGTTTCAGGCTGTAGGACGCGCCCGCTTCCATTTCCAGCGTAAAGCTCCCTTCATAGGCGTATGTACCCACAAATTTCGGGTCATAGCCCGGCCCGTTCAGGTTCGGAAGGGGTTCCTTCGCAGAAAAATTCTGATACGAAAGAAATTCTTCCGTTCCCCAGGGTTTCCGCGCCACTTTCCAGTCCGTTTCCACCGGAATCTCTTTTGCAAGCTTTCCTGCCATCGGAAGCGCAGCAAGATCCTCCGGCATTTCTCCCGCGAAGATCAGCACCGAATTTCCCGGCATGATCGAAATTTCTGCTCCTTCTTCGGATACCGGCAGTCTCCACGCCCGGTTCTCCCAGGCATCGTAAACCACCAGTTCCTTTGAATCCCCGATACGCAGCTTTGTCTCGATCTGCCGTGAAACATTTTCATTAAACAGCATGCACACCAGACCGTCCGTCTGCCGCGTACAATATACCCGCAGACCAGGGTCATGCTCCGCAAATCTTACAGGAGCATCCCCAAGAGCCGCCACCGCACCCGGAAGCTTGCGCAGGGAAACCGTCCGCACCGCATCTAAGAAACGCTCCGGCAGTTCCCCGCCCTCGGAGCATCCTTCAAGCAGATGTTCCGACACTTTCGCATTGCTGGCCACATACACCGGAAGCCCGCTTTCCGCCGCGTCCGCTAAAAATTCCGCCGTCTTCTTTGGCAGATACCGGCATCCCGGAATCACCACGCAGGGGTATTCCTTTCCGCAGACCGCAAGTTTTCCTTCTTTCACCTGTGCCCTTCCGTCCGCAAACACATCGCACGGAATCACGTCACAGTCAAGCTGGGCCTCCATCAGCGCCCGCACCGGCTTCTGGAACAGCATCGCCTCCGGGTCGTTCCACTCCATGTCCCCATGGTACAGCACCGCAGCCTGGGCCTGATGCTCTCCTACCGCCAAAATCGAAGCCACCCGGTTCATATATTTCATCAGCTTCGTAAAGCCCTCGAACTGCGGGTTATGCCCTCCCGCGTAGAAATGCGGCGGGCAGTCCGGGTCGGGATAGCGCATGGAAAAGGCGTGGGGCGTAAATTCATTAATTCCGCGCACCAGCATATGGTCAGTCAGCCACCGCATCAGCGGAAGGCCCTCCGCCCATCCATAGTTTCCGAACACCTCACACAGGGCCCGGTTCTTCTTTTTCGGATCGATGTGGGCCGCCGAGCTTCCCATCTTCGCCAATCCGAAATGGAAGAATTCCCCGTCCTTATCCCCGGCAATCCACTGATGGTAGGTTTCCGTAAAGCCGGGCACGATCTGATGATGCACCACATCCACCCCGGCCATGTGCTGGCCTTCCATCTCCCGGAAATAGTGGCCGATGCCGCACCCCAGCTTGTTATGGCTGTTGTCGTCCTCCAGCACGTGGCCGATGTATTCCACCTGATGGGCGGCGCACCAGGCCCCAAGCTGCCCGGAAAAGCATTTGCGCACCAGCTTCGTCATTTCATCCATATAGGTATAGCGGATCGCGTCCGTCTTTTCGCCGCGCTCATACCAGAGTGCGATCAGGTTCGCCAAAAATTCGCCGCCCCACGTTTCCGTCAGCGCTTCCCGCAGTTCTTCGCTCCACGGAAGCTTCGTGTCTTTCTGCCCTACCGCGCAGTCGAAGGGGTAGCCCGGAACGTTGCCAAGCTCCGGCTCGTCCGAGAAGAACCCGGCAAATTCTTTTCCGAAATATTCAGAATAATGTTCGTAATGCTTCTCATAGACCTCGGAAATCAGGACCTGCACCGACTTGCTGTCGATCAGGTTCACATAGCCCGGCCTTCCGCCCCCCTGCTGGGTCAAAAACAGGATAAACAGCCGGTAAGCCCCTTCCGGCAGGTCAAAATAGACGAACCCGTCCTGATAATTTTCCGTCAGGTCGATGATCCCTTCTCCAGAAACCGCCAGCGTCTCCCCGTCCGGCTTCGGGCAGGCTAAAATACCCAGCAGTTTTCCGTCTGCGCCAAGGAAATTCTCGACCAGAACCGCATTGCAGCGGCAGGGGCCGTAAATGTCCATATGGCGCTCCGCCAGATAGGTCTTCGCCAGTTCCGGGTACTTCGTTTCCAGCGCGCTGTTGCAGTGTCCGGTGGGAAATTTATCGTCGTCCAGCACCCAGACCCGCATGTCCCGTTTCCGCGCTTCCGCCAGAATGTAGTCCAGGTTCTTCCACCAGAGCGGGCCCGCGAACTCCGGATGGGGCCTGGATTCCAGGCACACCTCCGAGATGCCACACTCCTGGATCTTGTCCAGCTCCTGGCCGATCAATGCGTTGTCTTCCCCACGCATCCACAGAAAGGGCAGGATGTGGCTGGTTGTCTTTCCCTGAAATGCCTCGTCAAATGTCTTCACGTCGTCTCCTCCTCAAAGGGTTTGCTGGCAGCCACACAGATGGAGCGGAATTCCCCGCCGTTCTTCGTGGGGTCGCCCTCCCGCCATGGACTTGTGCCGCAGTAAAAATGATACAATGTCCCATTTTCATAAAAGATCGAAGCCTTATGGGCGTGCACGCAGTCCGGCTCGCCCTCTTTCCCGTATCCCAGGATCGGGTTTTCCACCTTTTCCCAGTGGAGCAGGTCGTCGGACAATGCCAGCCCTTCCTGCGCGTGACCTGGGCCTAAACCGAAATAGAAATTCAGCCATTTTTCGCCGTCGTGGACGATATAGGGGTCTGAAACGAACCGTTCGTCCCAGCTTTCCCGGTTCACGCGCAGGACCGGATTTTCCTTGCAGCGCTCCCAGTGCAGCAGATCCTTCGAAACCGCCGCCCCGGTCTGCTCCGTCCAGCGCGCTTCCCGGTTCTTCGCATTGTAAAACAAATACCACAAATCCTGATGCCGGATGATGCAGGCTTTATAAAGCCCGCCGGCCTCCCAGTCTTCCCCGTCCCGCCAGGAAAACACCGGTTTTTCCAGCCTGTGCCAGTCAAGCAGATCCTCGTCCTCGCACCAGGCCAGGGAAATCTCCGCCGGGCCTGCCTCGTAGCCCTGCATCGGGTACGAATGGTAAACCATCCAGTATTTCCCATCCACCTTTCGCAGCCGCGGAACCGCCCGGAAATCGTCGTCTTCCTTAATGATCCAGGTGCCTGCCGCGCCGACGCCATCCCAGCGCCCGCTCTCCAGGTCTCTTTTTAACACCACGCCCTTGTGCTTCCAGTGCAGCAGATCCTCGCTGACCGCAAGGGCCGTCTGGTATCCCTTCCCGTCAAATCCGGTGTAAAGCATGTGATACTGTCCGCCATGGACGAACACAAACGGGATGTCCACGGCTTTTTCGTCAAAGGCGCCCGGAATTCCGGAGCCTGTCAGCACCGGTTTTCCGTATTTATAAGGCGTCAGATAGTCGGCAATCTGCCTGTCATTGTTCGCAATCATATGCCTCTCCTCCTACTTGTCACTTTGCCGGAACCAGATACGTATGCACCCCGGAACCGACTTTCCGTTTTACGCTTCCGTCCTCGGACTCCAGATGGGCCGTCAGATTGGGCGGAACCGTCACCGTCACCTCCGCCTGGGTTCCCCGCCGCTTCCAGGAAACTTCCACCTTTCCATACGGATGCGTCATCGAAGCCTGACAGAAATTCACCCCTTTGGCAATGTGGGGCTTAATCAGCACCTCGTCAAAAGGCAGGCCGCTCCGGATACTGGCCAGTCCCGCAAGACCGCCATAGAACCATTCCTCAATGCTTCCAAGCATCAGATGATTCTGGGAACCGTGGGGCCTTTCCGGGTTCGGCCCGTCCCATTCTTCCGTAAGCGTCGTGGCCCCGTTTACGACCTGATAGCCGTAGCCCGGCGTTTCCGTGATGTTTGTCATCTCATTTAACAGATCGGACATGCCGTATTTCATCATGGCCGCAATCAGGAAGGGATGGCCGATATCACCAGCGGTAATGGCATAATTCCGCTTCACGACCTCGTCCCGAAGCTGCTTCACCGCTTTTTCTTCATATTCCTTTGGCACCAGCCCAGCCATCAGGCTTAAAGCCTGGGAGGCCTGGCTGCCTGTCCCATAGCGTCCGGTCTGGTTATCCAGGAACTGCAAGTTATATTCCCGGAAAACTTCCTTTCGGACCTCCTGGTAATGGGCGGCCTCTTCCTCTTTTCCAAGCAGCCGGGAAATTTCCTCCATCACGCCCAGATCGTAATAATAAATGCTCGTGGCCACGATGGGAACCGCCGTATTCTGGGAATAAGGCGTGCACGGGCCGATATCCAGCCAGTCCCCCAGGCCGTGGTGCAGGATGTGATGGTGCGTCCGGCTTTCCAGGTAACGGATGTACCGTTCCATTTTATCATAATACCGCTCCAAAAGGGAAGTAGTTCCATAACGTTTATACAAATACCAGGGATTTAAAATGCAGGCGCTCCCCCACTCCGGCGAATCCACGAAGCCCTCGTGATAGCCAAAGACCACGTATTCCGGGCAGATATCCGGCACCAGGCCGTTTTCCCGCTGGGAGTCCGCCATATCCTGTTCCATCTTGGCGTAAATGTTCTGCACGCCGTAATTATAAAAAATGGACGGCCCGATCAGATGGGACTGTTCCAGCCAGGGGAGTTTTTCCCGGTGTGGGCAGTCCGTAAAATAACTCTTCATGTTGCTCAAAATTGCCTGGGTAACAATCCGGTGAATGTCGTTAAAGAGCTGGTTCGAGCAGGTAAAGCTTCCGGTGGTCTCCACGGCCGTATAGAGAAATTCTCCGGTCAGGCTTTGCAGAACCGGGATTCCAGCGCCTTTTTCCGCTTCCGTTTCCGGCACGGCCCCTTCCACCTGTACATAACGAAAGCCCGTGTAGGTAAAGTCCGGTGCGAATTCCTGCGCTTCCTTTTCGTTTAAAATGTATTCCCAGCGGTAATCGTGGCCCGTGGCTTTCTGGTTTGGCCGCATGGACTCATCCAGAAGTTCCCCCGGCGTCATCACGATCTTCTTCCCGGCGCTGTTTCCATCCGTCTGAATCCGGATGCGCGCCCAGCCGGAAAAGTTCGTCCCAAGATCATACAGATAAACCCCTGGCGCGGTTTCGGTCACGGAAACCGGCTCAAAGGTCTGCATCACCTTCACCGGCTCCGCCGGGGACGCCGTCACACGGCCCATGGGCGGCTCCACCTGGGTCACCGGTTCCCAGTCTTTGTCGTCGTATTCCGCCGTTGAAAAACCCTCCGGCCAGAGACGCCCGTCATACAGCTCTCCGCCGTAAATACAGCAGTACAGAATCGGACTCTTTGTCTGTTTCCAGCTCTCGTCCGTCACAACGAAAGCCGACGTTCCATCCTCATAGGTGATATGAAGCTGGACATTCAGCTTGCATTTCCCATAACTTCGTTCATAATAGACATATCTGCCTTCGGAAGCGGCTCCCGGCACATTGAACATTCCGTCTCCCAGCTTCACGCCCGCCGCATTCTTCCCCGGAACCAGCAGATCCGTCACATCATACGCCGAGTAAAAGCAGGTTTTCCGGTAATCGCTCCAGCCGGGTTCCAGCACCCGGTCGGAAACCCGTTTCCCATTTATATAAAATTCATGATGGCCAAGCCCGCAGACATACAGCTTCGCCTTTCGAACCTTTTGTTCAACCTCAAATGTTTTCCGGTACAGATGGTATTCGTGGTCTTTCGTCTCCCCGATATAGATCCCCTTCCAGTCTTTTGGCCCAAACAAGCCCGTTTCGAACCAGGTTTCCTCACTGGAAGCGATCTCTCCTTCCTTCGAAACACAGTCCACCTTCCAGAAATACCGGGTGTCCGGCTCCAGCAAAAGCCCTTCGTAGGGAATCTCCGTCATCCGGTTTCCTTCCACGAATCCGGTATCCCATACCGTTTCCCGGCCTTCTTTTGTCATCCGAATCCGGTACTCCTTCTGTCTCCAGTTTTCCTCTGCGGCCGTTACCCGCCATCCGAACACCGGTTTTGGCGCCGAAAGGTCGATCGGCGAAATCCGGTTTTCAACACGCAGTCCACACACTTTCATTTTTAAGCCCTCCATTCCCATTCGCTTCTGGCCTTGGAAACATCCAGATTTTTTCTTTTCTAAAAGGAAAGGGCCTCTGATGAGACCCTTTCGCAGGATAAATCCTTGCTCTTTATTCCGTTACGGTATTTTCGTTCAGCATTTCCAGAATTCCGTCGAAATCGTCGTCAGTCTGGCTCTTTACATCTGCAATGTAGTTTTCCCATGCGCTGTCGTCTTCGATATCCAGATCGCCAACGATGAACTGCAGGGCCAGCTCTTTTACTCTGGTCTCACAAACTCCGCCGTAATCCAGCTGAGACTTGGAAGATTTTTCTTCCGCGGTCAGATAGGTTACCGGTGCGCGGTCATACGGAGATACGGAATCTTCGCCGCCGTTTCTGGAGGACTCTACCCAGTATTTGCCTTCGTAGTAGCCTTCCTCTGCGTTCCACCACGGCTCAGGCAGGGCGGAAACGTCCAGCATTGCGTTGAAATCAAGGGGAACAAACGGGATACCGGTACGGCATACGGAAGATGCCATCAGGCCTTCTTCTGCGGTGGTAACTGCCGGGTTCTCTGCGGTCGTGTATTTCTCTGCATAAACATTGCCTTCGTCGGTTACGGTGTAGTCTTCGCCTTCTACGCCCCAGTTCAGAAGTTCAACCATTTCGTCCGAATACTGGTAGTCGATCATCGCTACGACATATTCCGGATGCTCGGTCTCTGCGCTTACATAGATACCCATGTTTGCGTTCAGGGATTTTCCGGCCTGTCTGGAACCCCATTTCCATGCGGTGCCATAGGTTTCGTCAGACGGAAGGTATGCAAGGCCCCATTCCATGTTTTCGTCGGTTGCAGCGGTGTTCCATCCGGAAACACTTCCTGCCCACAGGGTCGGGCAGATGCCGCCTACGCCCGTAGTAGCCTTCGTAACGCCTGCATTGTAATCCGCGGTTGCGAATTCCGGATCTACATAGCCAGCTTCATAGAGGCTGTTTAAATATTTCAGCATTTCGCGGAAATTGTCCTCGATGGGGCCGAATCTCCACTCGCCTTCATTGTAGTACAGGCAATCCCAGGTGTGGAAGATTCCCACGAAACCTCTGTACAGGGAGTAATCTTTCGTGTTGTTGATGATAACGTAATCCAGATCGATGGAACCGTCGTCGATCCCTGCCTGCATATCTGCGCAGAGCTGGGTGAACTCATCCAGGGTCGTTGCCGGCTGCCAGCCCATCTCCTGCAGGATATCAAAACGGTAAGCGAATGCTGTGAAGGATTGTGCGCCTTCGATATCTTCCGGATTGTAGAAACCATCCATGAAGTAGTACATGGAGCCGTCTTCATTCTTCGCGAAATCCGCGCCGCCGTTGGTATCTTCCATGTACTCCGGATAATATACCATGTAGTCCATGTAATCGGACAGGTTCAGAAGCGTGCCGTCCTCACCGTATTCATTGACTGCCGCACCTTTGGTCACGGTTGCCACATCCGTTACAGCGCCGGACTGTAAGATTACCAGCTCATTGTTCGAATAGTCAGAAGACGGTGTCCTTGTCCAGGTAATGTCCAGCGTGCAGCCCAGATAGCTTTCCATACGCTCCTGCCACAGCTCCTGGATTCTGGTTCCTTCCGACGTGGTCTGATAGTCCGGAATGCTGACTTCGATGCTTAACACGCCGTCCTCAAGCTCCGGAAGCTCGATTCCGTTTCCGGCCGCTGTCGCCCATTCGCCGCTCTCTTCCGCAGAAACGGCCAGAGCGCTTCCGGCTGCCAGGATCGACATTGCCATTAACATAACCGCTACTTTTTTTGCTTTCATTTGAATTCCTCCTTAATTTTCTTATATCAAATCCCTGCGGGATTCTTGATACCTTAACCTTTGACTGCGCCTACCTGCATGCCCTGTGCGAAATACTTCTGGATAAACGGATAGACCAAAAGCATCGGCAGGATCGTCGCGATAATCGTCGCGTACTGGACGCCTAACTGGTTCAGTTCGCCGTTGCCGATCATGACCTGTGCGTCTCCCATACTGGTGGTGGCAAACGAATAAACAATCTTTCGAAGGATCATCTGGATCGGCTGCTTGTTCGCGTCTTTAATATAAAGCAATGCGTCATAGTAGTTGTTCCAGATGCCGACGATGGAAAACAGCCCGAAGCTGGCATAAAGCGCTTTGGAAAGCGGGGCATAAATCCTCGCCAGGATCTGCAGCTCCCCGGCCCCGTCGATCTTGGCCGCTTCCCGGATCTCCGGAGAAATCCCTTTGAAAAAGGCCCGGTACATGAAGACATTGTAAGCGGAAACCGCGTTTGGCAGGATCAGCGCCCACCAGCTGTTTAACAGCCCTAAGTTCATGATCGTCAGGTAGGTCGGAACCGTTCCGCCGTTAAAAAACATCGTGATCAGGAGCAGTACGGAGATCAGTTTCTTAAAACGGAATTCCGGCACCATCAGCACGTAAGCCATCAGGGAATTGACAACCAGATTTAAGACCGTCGCCGCCACGGCGATAATGATCGTATTCCCGTAAGCCCGGAAAATATTTTCCGCTTCGAATAAAACCTGATAGGCTTTCGTCGTAAACTCCTTCGGATAGAAGGTGACCTGTCCGGTGGTGATCATCGAATTGCTGGAGAAGGATACCGCCAGAACGTTCAGGAACGGATACAGGAACACCACGCACAGGGCCAGCATGAAGATCACCAGCGCCACGTCAAACGCCCTGCTTCCGATATAAATCTTATTGGATTGTTTCTTTTTCATCAGGGCCCCTCCTTACCACAGGCTGTTTTCCGGATTCGTCTTCCGGATAATCATATTCGCGCCGACTACCAGGATACAGCTTACAATGGACGAGAACAGGTTGACCGCCGTCGCATAGGAGAATTTTCCCTGTACAATACCCTGTTGGTAAACGAAAGTCCCGATCACATCCAGGGCGCTTCGGTTCGTATCATTCTGCATCAGAAGGATCTTCGTATAATCGGAGTTCAAAATGTTTCCGACATTCATGATCAGCATAACCGTCGCGGTGGGCACCATGGCCGGCCATGCGATATGGCGTACCTTGTGCCAGCGGTTTGCCCCGTCGATATTCGCCACATCATAAAGGGAAGTATCCACATTGGACAGCGCGGACAGGTAAACAATGGAGCCCCATCCTACTGTCTGCCACAGTGCGGAGCCGACATATTCTGCCATAAAATATTTACTGCCGTTGTTCATATCCACTCTTGCCATTCCGAAGAATTCCCGGATATCGTTGAACAGACCGGTGGTAGAACCAAAACCGTTTAACATGGAACAGATAACCACAACTGAAATGAAATGCGGGATATAAGAAATCGTCTGGACTCCTTTTTTAAACCGGTTTCCTTTTAGTTCGTTTAACAGCAGTGCAAAAATGATCGCTGCCGGGAATGTGATCACCAGGCTGACCACTCCGACTTTTATCGTGTTCCAGATAATGTTCCAGCAGTTGACGTTTTTAAAGAATGTGATAAAATTCTTAAACAGCGGATCCAGCCAGTCGCTTCCCCATACGCCTTTGGACGCTTTATAATTTTTAAAAGCGATCAGAACGCCGTACATCGGAACGTACTTAAACACGATCAGCAGAACCAGCCCCGGTACAAGCATCAGGAGCAATGTACCCTGGTTTTTAAAAAGTTTCTTTATCTTGCCCATCCTTTCTTCATCCTTTCTTCCTTTTCTAAAGAAAATTATAGCGGAGATTTTTCTCTTTTTGAATGGATTAAACTCTCCCGTTCTATGTAAATTTTTCATATTTCCCGCGTTTTTCGCCTGAAAATATGTGAATTTTACATAATTTTTATGGATTTTTCCATAACCTCTCTTTATAATGATAGGGTAAAATGAAAAAAACACAAAAAGGAAGCAGACCATGAAAAAAATGATACGCACCCATCGGCCGCGGCCTTTGAAAGTCCGTTTGATCGAGCTGATTTTCCTCCTCACCGTCTGCATTCTGTCCGTCAGCATCTATACTGCCTGGGACTATAAAAAGCTTCAGACTTCCGTCATCGAGGAAAATAACCGGCTCTACGCCACCCAGCTTGCGAAAAGCACCCGGCAGGCTTACGATACCTATAAGAACATCTGCTACAGCGTCGCTTTTAACCAGTCCTTACAGGAATACCTGACCGAAACGGACCCGCTGAAAAAATACGACCGCTATCAGGAACAGCAGAGCTATCTGAGCAATACCGCGAACCTGGACAGCTACATCGTCGATATTGCCGTTCTGGGCGTTAGCGGAAACTCCATTTCTCTAACCGGAGCCGCGGATTCCTACCAGGTTCTGGCGGACACCCTGACGTCCCAGCGGTTTTCCTTCAGTTCCATGGGGCTTCTGATGGTAAACGGCATTGACTGCCACATTTTGTCCATGCCGGTGCACAGCTTAAGCGCCGAGTCTCCCTATCTGGGTGTGCTGTTCCTGGCCATTGATATCAACCGCTTCTTCGAAAACGGGATTCCCCAGGACGCCAAATATTGTCCTTCCATCCTGTTTACCGAAACCGCGGACAGCGAGGTCATCTATGGCTCCGAAGAGGTCTTCCAGGCCATTACCGCTTCCGGCGCGGCGGGCGATTCTTTCAATCTTTCCGTCAGCGGAACGTCCTATACGGTGAATCATTATAACCTGAGCAATATCGACTTCGATCTCTACGCCCTCGTAGACCAGAGCCTGTATTCCACACAGATCATGCAGCTTTTAGGCCGCCATTTTCTCTGGGCCGGGCTCATCATCCTTCTGATCGCCGTAATGCTGATCCTGTTCCTGCATCCGCTGATCTCCTCCCTGAACCGTCTGACCGCGTTTATGAAGGAAATCACCGGCGGCGAGCGCAAAGCCATCAAGCAGGGCATCACCATTGACCAGGGATTCTTTGGCTGCACCGAAATTTCAAATATAAACGAAGCTTTTAACGATATGCTCCGGGAGACGAACCAGTTAAACCACACGATCTTTGAGACCTACACCCAGATGTACGAGCTGGAAATGAACAACCGCAAGACCGAGATCGCCTTCCTGCGAAGCCAGATCAACCCGCATTTTCTCTATAATACGCTGACTTCCATCTGCGGGATGGCCTCTGTTGGCATGACCGATGAAATCATCACGGTTACCAACGCCCTCTCCCAGATTTTCCGCTACAGCATCAAAGGCTCCGATCTCGTAACTGTGGCCGAGGAGCTGGAAATCGTCAAATCCTACCTGCGCATCCAGCAGATGCGCTTTGAGGGCCGGTTTACTGTGCGCTACGATATGGATCCGAACTCTTTCGACTGGCGGATCCCGAAAATGGTGATCCAGCCCCTCGTAGAAAATGCCATCGTCCACGGCCTGGAGCCAAGCCTGAAAAAGGGCGAACTGCTGATCGGCTCCGGCTTTAACCCGGAACACGGCTATCTGGCCATCTGGATCTATGACACGGGCATTGGGATGCCCCAGGCGAAACGGGATCAGCTTCGCACTGCCATCGACCGCTCTTCCCAGATGAAATCCGGCGATGCCAGGCGGGATTTCCAGGAAATGGATGCCGAGAACCACGACAGCATTGGCATCTTAAATGTCAATACCCGGATGACCCTGTATTTCGGCCAGGACTATTCCCTGATCCTGGACTCGGAAGAAGGGGTTGGGACGAATGTCCAGCTCCGCATTCCCTACAGCCCGCCGGAGGCGGCTTTTCCCAAGAAGGAGGACTACTGATGTATCAGGCAATTGTCATTGACGACGAAAAGTGGGTAATCAAGAGTCTGATTGCCACCATTTCCGATCAGGATTATTTCGAAATCACCGGGGAGTTCCTGGATGGGGTTTCCGGACTTTCCTATATTAAAGAGCACCAGCCGGATCTGGCTTTTGTGGATGTGCGCCTGCCCGGCATGAGCGGCCTGGAACTTTTGCAGGAGGCCCAGAAAGCCGGGTGCCGGACGCTGTTCATCATTATCAGCGGCCATGCGGAATTTGCCTACGCCCAGAAAGCTATGCTGCATAACGCGATCGGCTACTGCTTAAAACCCTTCTCAAAAAGCGAGCTGACGGACGCCATGCAGAAAGCCTTCCATATCCTGGAAGACCGAAAAGAGCCGGCGCCGCCGGAACCTCCCGCACCGGAACCAATCGGGAATTTCGTTCCGAAAACGCGCACCGTCTCCAACCGCACCGTTCAGACCATGCTCGACTACATTACCCAGCATTACTGCGAGGATCTCTCCATCCAGGATCTGTCCGATCTGTGCTGCATTAATCCCAACTATGCCAGCCAGCTTTTCAAACAGGAAACCGGCTGCACCTTTAGCAGTTATCTGACCGACCTGCGGATCCAGCGGGCCGTCCATCTGCTGACCACCACGGATATGGCAGTCTTCCTGATCGCCTCCCATGTGGGCTACCGAGATTACTTCTATTTCGCGAAAGTCTTTAAAAAGATTACCGGAAGCACGCCCACCGCTTACCGGAAGGAAGTCCTTGGAAAACAGGTGGAAGAACAGGAACCGGATTCCGGAAAGGAGGAGCCTTCGTGAAAAAACGTACCGTTTCGCTTCTTATGGCATGCGCACTCCTGGCCGTGTCCCTGCTTTCGGGCTGCGGGGCCAAAGAGACCGACGAGACGCCGGACTGGCTGGAAGGGAAAGATTTTTCGGAGCATCTGGAGATCAGTATTTCCTACTGGGAAATTGAAGAGATGGCAGCCAACACCCAGGCGGACGCCGTCCAGGCCTATATTGAGGACTTGTTTAACATTACAATCAAGCCCATTTCCGTTTCCTGGAGCAATTATAAAGAATATTACCAGATGCTGGAAGCCACCGAAAACCTTCCGGACGTCTTCGCCAACCTGACCATTTCCTCCAGCGATACCAACGACAGCGCCACCTACGAGGAATACATCCGTTCCGGCACCGTCCGGGCCATCCCGGAGGATTTAAGCGCTTATCCGAACCTGGCCCATGTCTTCGAGGAAGCGCCCTCCCTCCAGTATACGGACGGGAAGTATTATGCAATTCCCCGGATGACGTTTTCCGAGTCGATTTTGAGTTCCTCGGATGCGGCGATGCTGGTGCGGAGGGACTGGATGGAGGCCTTGGGGATTTCCGATCCGCAGAATTTCGAAGAATTTGCGGCTATGACCGCCGCTTTTGCAAAGGACGATCCGGATGGAAACGGAGTTGACGATACCATTGGCTACAATGTCAATAACTCGATTGCCCTTGGCAAATGGGTCATTCTCGGCATTGCCCCGGAATGCAATACCTACGGCTGGGTCAAAACGGACGACGGCCTGTACGTGCCTTCCTGGACGACCGATGCCTTTCTGGATGTGGTCTCCGCCTACCGAACCCTGTATGAATGCGGCGGCCTGGACCCGGATTTCTATACCAAAACGCCGGATGCGATCATGGAAGATTTTGCTGCCGGACGCCTGGGGGCGCTGGAATACAAATCGTCCGCCGGGGCCCTTTCCGAGCTGGAGCAGAAATGGAATCTCTACAATGATCAGCCTTTTGAAGACTGCGTAGATGTCCTTCACATTTTTGCCGCCCCGGATGGAAACTGCTACAGCAATTCCAGCTCTCTGTTCTGGTCCGAGTCTTTCCTCTCCTCTTCCGTGGATGATGCGAAGATGGAACGCATCCTCTGCCTGTACGAATACCTTCTTTCGGAAGAAGGCATTCTCCTGACCAAATACGGGATCGAAGGGGTGGACTACGAGGTCGGGGAAGACGGAAATCTGGTTTCCCTTCTGGATACCTCCCAGGCGAGCCATAACCGGCTGGTCATCGAAAAATATCCGTCCATCTCCCTGTTTGCCAACCTGGCCAGTGTCAGCGGCGGATGGGAGGATTTTGAAGAAACGCCCATGAATGTGCAGCGCTATGGGGAACACTGTGTCGCCCTGGCCTCCAAAGACCTGCTCTGGAACCAGGAGAACACCATTCAGGTCGAACGCCCCTATGATTTCCAGCTCTTTCCGAAAGAAAATTCAGCCCTGTTCAGTACCGGGGACGCTTTTGGGAATTTTGTGAAATGCATCATCGGAAGCGACGACCCGCTGGAAATGTGGGCTTCCGTCATGGAGGAGTACCGGGCCCAGGGCCTGGACGACTACATTGCCCGCCAAAACCAGCTCTACCATGAGCGCCAGACGGCCATTGAGAACAGTATTACGGAATAAACATCCGCTTATCATGATTTGAAAAAGGAGATTGATCTTATGCATGGAATCACATTGACCAAAGCGCCTTCCGACTGGGAAATCCTTCAGCAAAAGGAAGGCTTCGCCGAAGTTTCCCTTGCCGGAACCTATCAGGTACACCCCGCCGCCATCGAAGTAGGCGTCGAATCCGCCCGCCCCATGGCCCGCGTCATGCGCGAAGACGACAATACCGCCGTCCTCCCCTGGACGTATCTGGAAAACCACCCCGCCGAGCACTTTACCGGAACCTTCACCGGCACCTTACGTCTCCCTGCCGGGGGCCTTTACCGCATTGAAACCAGCCTGGAAACCAAGAGCACCCAGCCCGATCTGACCTGGCTGTACCGCGGCGACTGCGTCCTCCATGTGGGCGTTGGAAACGTCTTCCTTTTGGCCGGACAGTCGAACTCCGCCGGATACGGAAAAGACTATGCCATGGACCCGCCCGACCTTTCGGTTCACCTGTTCCGGAACCGCAGCCGCTGGGACCTGGCCAGCCACCCCATGAACGAAAGCACCGATGCCGGAAGCCTCGCCAACGAGGAAATGGGCATTCCGGGCGTTTCCCCCTACCTCTCTTTCGGGAAACAGTTCAGCCGCCTTTCCGGCTGCCCGGTGGGCCTGGTGCAGACCACCCTGGGCGGTTCGCCGATCAGCCGCTGGCTCCCGGAAACCGGAGACCTCTACCAGAACATGCTGGATAAGATTGCCCTGACCGGCGGCCAGTACGCCGGAGTCCTCTGGTATCAGGGCTGCAGCGACGCGGACGAGGCCAACGCGCCCCTCTACTACGACCGCTACCGCTCCATGGTGGAAGACCTGCGCGCCCGCCTGGGCTATGAAATTCCGTTTTTTACCTTCCAGCTGAACCGTTTCCTGGTTCCCGGCATTGATACTTACTGGGGAATCGTGCGGGAAGCCCAGCGAAAAGCCGCAGAAACCATTCCAGGCGTTTACATCCTGCCGACAACGAACTGCGCCATTTCCGACGCGATTCATAACAGCGCCCACGCAAACATGCTCCTGGGCGAAGAACTGGCGAAACTCTGCGGCCATGTCCTTCTGGGGAAAGAACCTTTCTTTGCCCCGGAACTGGAAAGCGCTGCATTGCTCCCGGAAAACGTGCTCTGCCTCACCTACCGGAATGTCCGTCTGGGCTTTTCCCTCTATTCCGGCCTTGGCAGCCAGAGCGGCTTTACGCTGACCGACGAGGATGGCGAGATCGAGATTACCCATATCCGCGCCAACCGCGAAGACCGGAACCATCTGTACCTGACCCTCACCCGCGCGCCGAAAGAGCATCCGCTTCTTTCCTTTGCCTGGGAGGCCGACCCGGTGACGCATCCCCCCATCGATGAAGTGACTTTCCTGCCGCCGCTTTCCTTCTACCAACTGCCGCTTTGCTTGTAAAATTTATCCATAGAAAGGACCATACATCATGAAAAACAAACCTGCTTCTCCCGATTGGGCCGCCGTCGCAAAGACGGCTCCTGACTGGTTCTGCGACGCCAAATTCGGCATTTTCTTCCACTGGGGCCCCTACAGCGTTCCCGCCTACCAGAATGAATGGTACTCCCGGAACATGTACACAAAAGGCCTGGACCAGAACCTCTATCACGAAAAAACCTACGGCTCTCTCCACGACTTCGGCTATAAAGATTTTTACCCCCAAATGACCGGAAACGGCTTCGACCCGGATGCCTGGGCCGACCTGGTCGTGCGCGCCGGGGCGCGCTACGGCGGCCCGGTCACTGAGCACGGCGATAACTTCTCCATGTGGGACAGCCAGGTCAATCCCGTAAACAGCGTCCAGTACGGCCCCCACCGGGATGTGGTCGGGGAATGCGCGAAAGCCTTCCGCAAGCGGGACTTAAAATTCCTGGCCACCTTCCATCATCAGTGGCTCTGGGGCTGGTTCATGTCCACGGACAATGAGGCCGACGTCTATGCCCCGGCAAACGAGCGCTTCTACGGCCCGGCCCTGCCGCTGGAAACGAACCGCTATCTTCCCTACCGCTATCCCGATGAGGCGTTCTGCCGCACCTGGAAGGACAAGATCCTGGAGGTCATCGACCAGTACAGCCCGGATGCCATCTATTTCGACAGCCGTGCCTGCATCATCGATGAAGAAACCCGGTTTGCCGTTACCGATTACTACTATAACCAGACCGGGCACCGGGACGGCGTCATTACCTACAAGCAGGAAGACTTCCCCCAGGGAATCGGCGTCCTTGACCTGGAGCGCGGCCATCTGGCCCAGGCAAGGCCCCTGCCCTGGCAATGCGACGACCGTCTGGAAGATAACATTACCTGGTGCATGGTGCAGGAGCCGAAATACAAGCCTGCCGTTAAGATCATCCACCAGCTCTGCGACATTGTAGCCAAAAACGGAATCCTTCTTTTGAATGTCGGCCCCTATGCGGACGGTTCCATCCATCCGGAAGCCGTGCGCATCCTTCACGAAATCGGGGACTGGCTCGCCGTAAACGGGGAAGCCATCTACGGAACCCGGCCCTTTGCGGTGGCCGCCGAAGGCCCCACGGTCGAAGCCGACCTGGACTACGACACCGAAAAGATCAAGGAGCAGCTCAAGAACGGCGCAGACATTGCCATGCAGACCGCTGCCCTGACCGCCGAGGACATCCGCTTTACTACCAAAGGTGATACCCTTTACGCCATCGCCATGGGCTGGCCCGCGGACAGCGTCCTGCGCATCCGCACCCTCGGCGCGGACAGCGGCCTCCTCTCCCTGAAGGAAACCTCAAAACTGTCCCTTCTGGGTTCCCCAGCGCCCCTGACCTGGCAGCAGTATCCCGGCTTCCTGGAAGTCCATCTTCCCGCCGAGAAGCCCTGTGAACACGCTTATGCGCTGAAAATCGAGGCGTAAACATTCCGTCCACGCCCCCGCCAGCCCGCCAGGCTTTTCCGAGCCACGCGATACCGCCGCAGGAAAGATTTGATTTTCCATAATTTTAACACACTTTTTTCACCGTTTTATGGTATAGTAAGGGTAACGTTATGTCAAAAGAAAGGAATCCAAATTATGAAAAAGAACCAAACCCTTTTCGCCGTTACCCTTCTGGCCGCCGGCCTTCTCACCTCCTGCGGCTCCAGTTCCTCCGGAACCTACGGCAAATACGTCACCCTGGGCGACTACAAAGGCGTTGAAATCACCAAAATCAAATCCGAAGTCACCGACGACACCCTCCAGGAAGAAATCGAATACCTCCTGGAAGACAACGCCGAGTACAACGAAATCACCGACCGCGCCTGCCAGAACGGCGACATGGTGAACATCGACTTCACCGGCACCATCGACGGCGAAGAATTCGACGGCGGCTCCGCCACCGACTACGACTTGGACCTCGGCGAAGGCTACTTCATCGAAGAGCTGGAAGAAGGCATTGTCGGTATGGAAACCGGGGAAACGAAAGACATCACCATGACCTTCCCGGAAGACTACGGCGAAGATCTGGCCGGCCAGGAAGCCGTCTTCACCGTTACCGTAAACGCCATTTATGAAGTCACCATTCCGGAGTACAATGACGAATTCGTCGCCAGCATCTCCGACTTCACCACCACCGCCGAATACGAGGAAGACTTAAAGGCCACCCTCTTAGAGCAGATGGAAGAAAGCAATGACTACATGGCTGGTTACGACGCCCTCGCCGCTGCCGTAGCAAACGCCACCTTCAGCGGCTACCCCGACGAACTCTACGACTCCTGCAAAGAAACCTACGATGCCATCAATGCCATGTACGCCGAAATGTTCGGCATGGACGTCGAAGATTTCGAACTGAGCGAAGAAGACACGAAAGCCGCCGTCGAAGAAATGGTTTATGAAAAAATGGTCATCACCGCCATTGCAGAAAAAGAAAAACTCACCGTTACCGACGACGAATACACCGACTACGTAAACGACCTCTACGCAGACTACGGCTATGACTCCGTCGAGGACTTCGAAGCCGATTACTCCAAAGAATCTACCATGGAAGAGCTGCTTCAGTACAAAGTCCAGGATTTCCTGGTTGAAAACGCGAGTATTACCGAAGTGAGTGAGGACGAATATTACGCAGACTTATATGGGGATGAAGAGGATTGGGATGACGAAGATTTGGAGGAAGAGGAACTCTCCGAGGAGGAAGTGCTGTTAGACGAAGATCTGGAGATTCTGGATGATGTGGAAGAACTGGATGAGACAGACACCGAAGAGACGGAAGAAGCCACCGAATCCGTGGATACCGAGACAGAATCATAAACGAAACAGAAGGATTACAGCCGGGCATGAAAAGTCCGGCTGTTTATTTGCCGAATCGATATGCCGAAAACATTCTATTTCATGCCTTTGTAGTGATCGTATAAACAGTACTTCGTGAAGCGCCTTCCTTTTTCAGCCAATGATCGGATACCATTTTTGCAAGGATATTTCTGGCCCTGCGCTGTTTGATTCCTAATAACTCCATTACCTGTGCGGTTGTAATAGCTCCATATTTCAACACAAATTCATAAATCCGTTGTTCCTGTTCGTTTATCGGCACTTTCCCGGCATCTTTTGTGCCGTCAAAATCCTGTTGAAGTAAATCTATGCCATGAGTGCTTATTTGTTCATTGCTTCGTTTCCGATATAGGTTGATACGAAAAGCCACTTCCATATCAATAAACTCCGGTTCTCGTAGTCCATATTCGCTCATAGCCTGCAGCAGTTTCGGGATTCCGCTGCCCCATGCTTCCACCAGATTCATATAGGCAAACGCGTTTGCAAGTGCGCGATTCCTAATTTTCGAAAATCCTTCTTTCATCAATTCAATAGTCACACCCGGAAGCAACCCTCCCGGTGAAGTAATTTCCAGCCGATCATCATAGAGTGCTACCTGAATGTGGGAAGCTTGGATGAAACTGCAATTCATCACCGCATTGATCAGCAGCTCACGGATGCCGTCCGGTGGCAGCTCATAAATATCCTGCCGGTAAACGCCTTCCAGCCGACTTCCCAAACAAATATTTCTCAGCACAAACTTCAATGCATTGTCCACCTGTTCCCAAAGCGGCCCATCATAGTCCCGTTTGTCTACAAATACCGATCGGGTCGTTCCTTTAAACACGCCGCACTGAATCCTGGAATGGAAACTGTCCTGGCCAGTTAAATATACATAAGCATTAGTGGGATAGATTTTTCCACCATCACTTTTCTTCAGGATTCCCCAGCTTAACAATACATTTTTCGTCACATCTTTTACAGCTTCCCGCTGAATATCTGATTTACTGTTTGCCAGTGCCACCTCCTTCATCTGCCTGCACAAGTTTTGAATATCCTCATCCGAAACTTCGAAATCTGTACGCATCACAGAATCATAGGAACGGCCGTCACATTCATAATACAGTTCCCTGGATATCTCCCGATCCGCAAGACGCGTTGTGCCGGATACCCGGATATACACTCCCTTTTCCATGCCATCCGCCTTAATATAATAGGGCTTCTGCCGTCCGGCGCCAATTTCCGCGACAATAATTGTTTTTCCATCGATCGTTTGCAGATAGACATCCGGAATAATAGCCGGCTCACAACTGTCCGAAATCGCATTTGTAATTGCGTCAATCTCCTGGAACACCTCCTCTTCCGGAATACCAACCACGTCTCTGGTCTTATCATCAACGCCAAATAGAATCCTCCCGCCTTTCCCATTCGCAAAAGCTACCACAGATTTCATATACTTGATGCTTTTATCGAGCCGTTGAACCTTAAACTCTACATTCCGGGATTCTCCGGCAAGGATTTCTTTTATGGTCATAGCCAACACCTCGCTCCCTATAAGAAACGGCATAGCCGAAGCCACGCCGTTTCGAAAATATCTTCTGAATCTTTTTTGCCTTATTCCTCGTTCGTATTCACCTTGCTCGCACGCTCCTGCACCTGCTTCTCCTGAATATCCGAAGGCGCCTGCTCATACCGCGCAAACTCATAAGAGAACTCCCCGCTTCCGCCCGTCATCGACCGCAGCGTCGTCGAATACCCATACAGCTCCATCGTCGGGATATCCGCCTCAATAATCTGATTTCCCTTGTGATCCGGATTCATCCCCAGCACACGGCCGCGGCGCTTATTCAGATCGCCCATCACATCGCCCGTATACTTATCGGCAACCGTCACCTTCAGCGAAGAAATCGGCTCTAACAGCACCGGAGAAGCTTCCATGAAGCCCTTCTTAAACGCCTGGATCGCAGCCGTCTTAAACGCCATTTCCGAGGAGTCTACCGGATGATACGATCCATCGTACAGAATCGCTTTCACACCCACAACCGGATACGCCGCCAGCGGGCCTCTCTGCACCGAATCCTGGATTCCCTTTTCCACTGCCGGGAAATAGTTCTTCGGCACCGCGCCGCCTACCACTTCCTGGGCGAACTCATACGGAGTCTCCAGATCGCCGGAGGGCTCGAAACGCATCTTAACATGGCCGTACTGTCCGTGTCCGCCGGACTGTTTCTTATACTTCGCTTCCACATCGGATTTCTTCCGGATCGTCTCACGGAAGGCTACCTGCGGTTTCTCCAGAACCATCTCTACTTTATACTTTGCGAGAAGCTTACTCTGGATGATATCCAGGTGCTGGTCGCCCATACCGTAAAGGAGCGTCTGGCGGTTTTCCGCGTCATTTACCACTTTCATGGTCAGATCTTCATGGGACATCTTCTGAAGGGCCTGTGCAATCTTATCTTCTTCGCCTTTATTCTTGGCGGAATATTTCTTGTATGTATACGGCGTAGAAACGTCGATCTTCGCATACTGGATCGGGTGGGCCTTCAGGGAAAGGGTATTTCCCGTCCGGGCATGGCTCAGTTTTCCGATGGCGCCGATATCGCCGGCGTGCAGTTCAGGAACTTCCACGGGCTTGCTGCCTTCGAATACATACAGCTTACTGATGCGCTCTTCCACGTCTTTGTCAATGTTATAAAGGCTGTCGTCGTTCTTAATAACGCCGGAGCATACCTTGATCAGCGAATATTTTCCGATGAACGGGTCTACAATGGTCTTGAAGATCTGGGCGGATTTCGCTTTCGAGAAATCGTAATCGGCTTCGAAGACTTCATTCGTCTTCGTATCGATGCCGGCTTTCTTTCTCTTATCCGGGCTTGGGAAATACTGAACGATATCGTCCAGCAGGTTCGCTGCGCCTTTTAACTGTACGCTGGAACCAAGGGTTACCGGAACCATGCTGCAGTCGCCCACATTCGCGGTCAGGGCCATCAGAATTTCCGGAATGGAGAATTCTTCTCCGCCAAAGTAACGGTCCATAAACTCCTCACTGGTCTCCGCAACGGACTCCAGAAGGATCTCGCGGTATTTCTCCATGTATTCCATGCAGTAATCCGGGATGGGGCACTCCACTTTCTGGCCTTTTCCAATCCAGCGGCGGCCTTCCTGCTTCACGATGTTCGCGTAGCCCACAAACTCTTCGTTCTCACGGATCGGCAGATGGATCGGGGCAATCTTCTTGCCGTACAGCTCAGTCAGGTCTTCCACGACTTTCCGGAAGCTGGCATTATCCACGTCCATGTCGGAAACGTAGAACATCCGGGGCAGTTTATACTTTTCGCAGAGTTCCCAGGCTTTCTGGGTGCCGACTTCCACGCCGTTCTTACCGGATACGACGATCACCGCCGCGTCCGCGGCTGCGGCTGCTTCTTCGGTCTCGCCGACGAAATCGAAATAGCCCGGTGTATCCAGAACATTCACTTTCACATCGCCCCAGATGATCGGAACCATCGTGGTGCTGATGGAAAACTTTCTCTTAATTTCTTCTTTATCATAATCGCTGATCGTATTTCCCTCTGAAACGCTTCCCAGCCGGCTGGTAATGCCGCCTAAATATGCCATCGCTTCCACAAGACTGGTCTTGCCTGCGCCGCCGTGACCTAAGAGCACGACGTTTCGAATTCTGTCCGTTGTGTAAACTTTCATAGGATATTCCTCCAATACTCGTTATAATATTTTGCCATGGATATATTTTACTAAAACTTACAGGAAATTTCAACCTTTTTATTCATATTTAACAACTTTATTTCCGACCCCCAAAAAAGCCCTTTTCACTCGCACTTTAAAGTGCCAAAGCATTGACTTTTCCCCGGTTCGATAGTACAATGAAGTGCAGACAAAAGAACGAAAACGAGGTTAAAACTATGATTATTGTAATGAAACCCCATGCCTCCCAGTCCTCCATCGACAACGTGGTCGAACTGGTCAAATCAAGCGGCCTGACGCCCCACTTATCCCAGGGCGAAGAAGTCACTATCATCGGCATTGTAGGCGACAAATCAAAGCTCTCCAACCGGAACCTGGAAATTGCCCCCGAAGTGGACAAAATCGTCCAGGTCACCGAAAGCTATAAATTAACCAATAAAAAATTCCACCCCTATCCTTCCGTGATCCCGGTGGGAAAGACCGAGATCGGCCCCTATAACCTCACCATCATGGCCGGTCCCTGTGCCATCGAATCCGAAGCCCAGCTTCTGACCATCGCCCACGCCGTCAAAAAAGCCGGGGCCACGATCCTGCGCGGCGGCGCTTACAAGCCCCGCACCTCCCCCTATTCCTTCCAGGGCCTGGAGGAAGAAGGCCTACGCTACATGAAAAAAGCCAAAGAAGAGACCGGGCTTGCCACCATCTGTGAAGTCATCAGCGAAGAATCCCTGGAAGCCGCCGTAAAATACGTAGACATGGTGCAGATCGGCGCGCGGAACATGCAGAACTTCCAGCTTCTGCGGGAAGTGGGCCGCTCCGGCCTTCCGGTCCTCTTAAAACGCGGTATGGCCGCCACCATCGACGAATGGCTGAACGCCGCCGAATACATCATGGCCGAAGGGAACCACAACATCGTCCTGTGCGAGCGCGGCATCCGCACCTACGAGACCGCCACCCGGAACACCCTGGACATCAGCGCCGTTCCCGTCCTGAAGGCGAAAACCCACCTTCCGGTCATCGTAGACCCCAGCCATGCCACCGGCGTGCGCGCCTACGTCAAGCCCCTGTCCAAATGCGCCATCGCCGCCGGAGCCGACGGCCTGATGGTGGAAGTCCACAATAACCCGGCCTGCGCCCTCTCAGACGGCCCCCAGTCCCTGACCTGCGAGCAGTTCGAAGACCTCTGCCAGGAGCTTGCTTCCTACGCCCAGTTAGAGCGGAGGACCTTCCGATGAGCGGCCTGTGCGTTGGCTTTGTGGGCCTGGGACTGATCGGCGGCTCCATTGCCAGGGCTTTAAAATACTATTACCCGGATACCCGGATACTCGCCCACACCCGCAGCCAGAGCACCCTGGACTACGCCCTGAAAGAGGGCATCATTGACGAGGCCTGCGCCATCGGCCCCGCCTTTTCCGCCTGCGACTACATTTTCCTTTGTGCGCCCGTGGAGAATAACCTTGCCTACCTGCCGGCCTTAAAGCCCTTCTTAAAAGAAGACGCGATCCTGACCGACGTCGGCAGCACGAAAACCGATATCCACGAAAAAGCGCAGGAATGCGGCCTGGAACCCTGGTTCATCGGCGGCCACCCCATGGCCGGTTCCGAGAAAAGCGGCATCCGCAGCTCGAAGCGGATCCTTCTGGAAAACGCTTATTACATTCTGACCCCCTCCCCCGGCATTGCCCCGGAAAAAGTGGCCCGCTACGAAGAACTCGTCCGCTCCTTAAAGGCCCTCCCGATGATCCTCACCTGCCAGGAACACGACTATGCCACGGCCGGCATCAGCCACCTGCCCCACATCATCGCGTCTTCCCTGGTGAACCTGGTGCGGGATTCGGACTCCGAAAAGCAGACCATGAAGACCCTGGCCGCCGGAGGCTTTAAGGATATCACACGCATTGCCTCCTCCTCCCCGGAGATGTGGGAGCAGATCTGCGCCACGAACCGGGAAAATATCATCGAGATCCTGGACGAGTACATCAACAGCCTCATTGAGACGAAAATCGCCCTGGCCGAGCACGACGACGCGGCCATCCACAGCCTGTTTGCCGATTCCAGGGAATACCGCAATTCCATCCCGGACGGCGCCAAAGGCTCCCTTCCGAAAGTATGGAGCCTCTACTGCGACATGGTTGACGAGGCCGGCGGCATCGCAGCCCTGGCTACGATCCTGGCCACAAACGGCATCAGCATCAAAAACATCGGCATCGTCCACAACCGCCAGTTCGAAGAAGCGGTTCTCTACGTGGAATTCTACGAAGAAAGCGCATTGAAAAAAGCCGCCGAACTGCTGCGGAAATACCGCTACGTCATTTACGAACATTAAAAGGGAGAAACCTATGAAATTTACAAAATCCACGCCGCTTAAAGGCGAAGTCGCCATTCCCGGCGACAAATCCATTTCCCACCGTGCCGTGATGTTCGGCGCCCTCGCCGAAGGCCTGACCGAAGTCACGAATTTTCTCCACGGCGCGGACTGCCTCTCCACCATCGCCTGTTTCCGCCAGATGGGGATTTCCATCGAAGAGACAGCGGACACTATCCTGATTCACGGGAAGGGGCTCCACGGCCTTTTGGCCCCCGCAGACACCCTGGACACCGGAAACAGCGGCACCACCACCCGCCTGATTTCCGGCATCCTCGCAGGCCAGACCTTCGAAAGCGTCTTAAACGGCGACGCCTCCATCCAGAAGCGTCCCATGAAACGCATTATGACTCCCCTCTCCATGATGGGAGCCAGGATCGAGAGCCTGCGCGGGAATGACTGCGCCCCCTTAAAGATCACCGGCGCGCCCCTGCACGGCGTCCGCTACCAGTCGCCCGTGGCCTCCGCCCAGGTAAAATCCGCCGTCCTGCTGGCCGGTCTTTACGCGGAGGGGGAAACCAGCGTTACCGAACCGGCCGTTTCCCGGAACCACACGGAGATCATGCTGCATTCCTTTGGCGCGGACGTGCGCACTTGCGGAAATACCGCTTCCATCCTTCCAAACCCCCGGCTGACCGGCCAGAAAATCGAAGTTCCCGGCGATATTTCCTCTGCCGCCTACTTCCTTGCTGCCGCGCTGATCGTGCCCGGTTCCGAAGTTCTGATTAAAAATGTGGGGATCAATCCCACCCGCGACGGCATCCTGCGCGTCTGCCGGGAAATGGGCGCTTCCATCACGTTTCTGAACAAAAAAGAAGGCCAGGGCGAACCCGCCTGTGACCTCCTTGTAAAATCTTCGGATTTAAAAGCCGTCTCCATCGGCGGTTCCCTCATCCCGACCCTGATCGACGAGCTTCCGGTGATCGCCGTCCTCGCCTGCTTCGCTTCGGGAACCACAGTCATCCGGGACGCGGCGGAGCTGAAAGTCAAGGAATCGAACCGCATCGACACCGTTGTGGAGAACTTAAAAGCCATGGGGGCCCACGTACAGGCCACCGACGACGGGATGATCATCGAAGGCGGCCATCCCCTTCACGGGGCCGTGATCGACAGCCATCTGGATCACCGCATCGCCATGTCCTTTGCGGTGGCCGCGCTGGCCGCCGAGGGCGAAACGGAAATCCTGGACGCCGACTGCGTCCGGATCAGCTATCCGGATTTTTATCAGGATCTTGCGCGCCTTTCGTGACCGGCTCGGTCTGCGCGCTTTCCAGCTTCCGGAAATAGTCATAGAACTCCGGTTTGGCATACTTTAAAGAGATCAGGTGTCCCTCCGCATCCAGAAAGGCGTGCTTCGTCCTTCCCTGGCACCGGAGGACGCCTGTTTTTTTATCCACTACATCATAGATAATCTCCAGCACCGCGCCGTTAAACTTCTTGATTTTCGGCCGGATCAGTACCGTTTCCCCGAAGCGCACCATGGAACGATAGGAGGCCTGCGCCTCCACCACCGGGATGATCACTCCCTGGGTTTCCATTTTTTCGTAGCCGAACCCTGTGCTTTCCATCATCGCCATCCGGGCTTCCTCAAACCAGCGGATGTAATTCGAATGATGGACGATCTGCATCTGATCCGTCTCATAATACTGCACCTTATGTTCATATTCAAACATCTTTACCGTCCCCTTTCTTCGTATCGAAAATCCCGGCGGCAGTTTTCCCGCCGTTTGCCTGGCGCTTACATATTTTCAACGATCTTCGCATTCGGATAAATCCGCTCCATCCGCTCATTCGGGAAATGCTCATCCAGGAATTCGTTCAGCTCCTGAATCTGCGGATTCGTGCTCTGCGTCCCTTCCGTATTCCGCTCCGTATAGCGGGACAGCGCCAGCGCGGAAACCGCACAGTCAAAGATCATGAATACAATCAAAATCCAGCAGAGCGTTTTCCCGACCTTCGGCTTCATCTTCTCGATCATCCGCGATAAAAACGGATACACAATCCGGAACCACACCACAGCCGCTATTCCCCAGAAAAAGCAGAACAACAGATTAATCCTGCCTCCCAGGTTAAAGGTAAACCCGCTGTAATCCCAGAAAATTGTTCCAAACACCATCTCCAGCACAACGCTGCAAGTGTACTCGAACACACCGCCCAGAAGCGTCCCCGCTATGAACAAATAGCTGTCGCTTTTATCCTTATAGCGGTACAGGATCCAGGTAATCAGCATCACGCCAAGCCCCCAGACGATGCTGAACGGCCCGTAGACCACGCTGCTGCGGCTCATCAGCCTTCCGGTGGTGATCCAGCAGAAGATCGTCTCCACAATGTCTCCGATAAACGATCCCAGGAAAAACAGGTACGCCAGCTTATAAAAGCTGCACCCTTCCGCAAAAACTCCGGTCTTTTCCTTCTTTTTCGCCGCATCCGAAGCAAGCGCCTCCGGATTTAAGTTCGGGAACGCCCGCTCCATCCGCTTCTGGATGTGGCGGGTGATGAAATTTTCCAGGATTTTCGACGTTTCCTTGATATTTTCCGTCAAATCCGAAACCGGCTGAAGCTTCTTCTGCATCCCCCAGATCGCCAGCGCCGTTCCCACCGTATCCAGTGCCAGGAGGATCAGCATCGCCCAGGCCAGGATCACCTGCAGGGCCTCCGGAATCAGATCCACCAGATTTTTCAGGAACGGATTTACGAACTGAACCAGGAGGATCGCAAAAATTCCCCAGACAATCGAGTATTTCAGGCAAATATAGCCGTCAAAATTAAACTTCTCTTTGGAGTAATCCCACCATTTCCGATGAAAAATCTTTTCCAGAAGGGCTCCGGTGAAAAACTCCACCAGCGAAGCGATCAGACTCCCGAACAGGAACAGCATAAACCAGTTTCCTTTCAATTCATTCAGAAAAATGGCAAATAAAACCGCTCCCGTTCCGTAAATAGGGCACAGGGGCGCGGCGACAAATCCCCGGTTGACGAACTTCCGTTTCTGGACCGCGGCCGCGCACACTTCCCCGCACCAGCCAGCGAACGAGTAAATCAGATAAAACCAGACCAGTTCATAAAATGTATATTCCATCTTTTCCCCTTTCTTTCGACAACATTCTGCCCCCTTACTCTATCATATCCGGCAAAAAAATACAACTATAACGCAAAAATCCCCTGAAGCCGCCGCCTCAGGGGGATACAGTTCACACCTATGCCAGCCTTCTGGAACTTCCCTGTCATCTATATACAGTTACCGGGAAGTCGGAAATCTTCCGGGGACGTGTTTCGAGGGGCGCATTTAGGAAGAGTCGAAATCGCCCCTTACTAAGACTTAGGCGCGAAGGCTCTCCTGAGCGTCTTAGTCGCAGTTAGGGGAAGTTTGACGATGACGTTGCCCCGTTCCCCGGAAGGTTTTCGACAGCACGGTGACGTTCGATCATACCACAGTGGTTAAAAACTAGAAAGGCTGGCGATGTGTGAACTGTAACCTCAGGGGATCGTAAATCCATTTTCCCGGATCACGCGGGCATACCAGCCAGCGCTCTTTTTGGGAATGCGTTTCCCTGTTTGGTAATCCGTATAGTGAAGGCCATAGCGCAGGGAGAACCCGGCCGACCATTCGAAATTGTCCATCAAAGACCACAAATAGTACCCTTTCACGGGAATGCCGTCCGCAATCGCCTGATGAACCGCGATCAGAACCTGCTCCACATAGGCAATCCGTTCCCGGTCGTCCAACACCTCCTCCAGCGGCCCGTCCTCCTGGGGCAGCCCGTTTTCCGTAATATAAATCGGAATCTGAATCCGGTACTTCTCCACCAGCATATGTAAAACGTCGCGAACCGCTTCCGGATGCTGCTTCGGCTGATCCTGATAATTCCCGCCCGCCTTTAACACCGCCTCTTTCTTCCGGATTTCCTCCGCATTGTCGTAAAGGCCATTGTAAAAATTCAGGCCGTAAAAATCCAGCGGCTGGCGCATCGTCTCAAAATCCCCCTCTTCCATCTGGGGAACCATTCCATTCTTCTCCAGATAGGCGTTCAGCTCCTCCGAATAGCCGCCCAGGAACAACGGATGGAGGAACATCCCATAGCCCGCAATCTCATTGTTAAAGACCGCGTAAGCTTCATCCTCCGCATTGCCCGGCCTGTCCGGATAATGCTTCCAGACGTCCACCACAATCCCGATTTTCGCCTTGGAAAATCCATATGTCCGGAACAGCTTCACCGCCTCCCCGTGACAGAGCAGCAGATGATGCAGGCACTGACGGGCGTATTTCTCATTTTTCAGACCAGGTGCGAAAAATCCATAGGCATGTCCCACATACAGGGCAATGGGCTCGTTAAACGTCACCCAGAAATCCACATCCTCGCCGAAATTGTCCAGCAAAACTTTCGCATAATGCGTAAACCACGAAATACAGTCCCGGTTCCCGAATCCTCCCTGAATCTGAAGGGCGTAGGGAAGATCCCAATGGTACATCGTCGCATTCGGCACAATGCCGTTTTCCTTCAGCGCGGCGATCAGCCGTTTGTAATACTGAATCCCCGCCGGATTCACCTCCCCGGTTCCGTCCGGGATGATCCGCGACCAGGAAAACGAAAAACGGTAAGTTTTCAGCCCCAGTGCCTTCATCGCCTCGATATCTTTTTCATAAAGATGATAGGAATCGCAGGAAATATCCGGCAGATCGCCGTTTTTAATTTTTCCGGGAATCCGTGAAAACACATCCCAGATGGAAGGCTCTCTCCCGTCCTCGAAAGCTCCTCCTTCAATCTGCGCCGCCGCGGTGGCCGCGCCCCAAAGGAAGTCTTTTGGAAATGTATATTGCATTGCAGTCACTCCTTTCGTCAAATCGTCGTAAACTGGCTCTCTGTCCAGGCTCCCACGCCGCTTCGCACCCGCCAGTAATAGGTCTTTCCGGATTTCAGCGGAAACCCGTCATAGACGCAGTAAGGGTTCCGCGTATCCAGATACATCACCGCTTCGCGAAATCCCGGCTCTGCGGACATCTGAACCGTAAACTGCCGCTCCCCTTCCGCTTCCCAGGAAAACACCGGAGAGACCGCCGGAACACCCTGGGGGCTCCGCAGCCCATTGACCTTCAAATCTGTAATCATCTCGTCCCTCCCTGCACAAAGCGAAACCGTTTTAAATCGCAAAGCCGGTGGCTCTCCCCGCCGTCCCTGGCAACGAGATACAGCGTATGAACCCCGGAAACCGCCGAAACCGGACAGCGGTATTCCTTCCAGTCTGCCCATCCACCGGAATGTGTAATCTCGCAGACGCCCATACAAGACCCGTCCGGGGCGTCCGCCCGGATTTCCAGAAGCGTCCGGGACTGATAGCTGGCCGCCTCACAGACAAATTCCGTCTCCGTTCCCGTAAACCGGAGCGACCGATAGATAGCAGCGTCCCCGTCGGAAAAGCGGGTCAGATATTCAAAATGCTGATCCGCCCGGATCACATGGGCGGTGCGGACACCGTTGTCCTTGGCATTTTTCATTGCGCTGTCCATCATGGCCTGATTCCAGCCTTTCAGCGGCAGGTGGATGAAAAACGGCCCCTCCTGCGGCTGCTCCTTCCGTCCAAAACAAAATTCCACTGCCCGGAAAGCATCCATCCATTCCCCGGCAGGCGGCGGAAGCTCTGTGCCGTTTAACGTCATCGGGACTTCCTGAATATCGCCGTTTTCATCGAAGGTGATCGGCTCAATGCAGACCCTCCTTCCGCCCATTTCCAGCCCCAAAGTCGCCCGGTGGTAGACAATGTACCAATTATCCCGAAAACAAAGCATGGAGCCATGGTTATTCCAGGATGCAAGATCACACTTCGCATTGTCGATGATCACGCCGCCTTTCCGGTATGGCCCCAGCGGCGATTTCGCTTTTGCATAAGAAAGGCAGGTCGGGCGTCCCCGGTCAGTGTCCGCATATAGCAGATAATAGGTATCGCCCCGCTTCCGGATCGAGGAACCCTCATGGAACCCGTGCTGCTGTTCTGTCAGGATCATCGTATCCACCGTGTCCTCTTCCAGCTCGCACATATTGTCTTTCAGCCTTGCGCCCCGCAGGGAAAACTGCCCCCAGAACAGATAAGCCTTTCCATCGTCGTCCACCAGCACGGAAGGATCCCCGCAGCTTGGAAATTCCGTCCCCCGGATCGGAACCGGATTCGTAAACGGCCCTTCCGGCCGGTCGGAAGACGCCACACACTGCATCATCACCCCGTCCACCGGAGCGGTAAAATAGTAATACCAGCGCCCGTCCTTCTGTGCCGCATCCACCGCGGGAAGGTCTTTGATGTCCGCCCACGAAACCGCCGTCCTGGCGTCAAAAGCGATTCCATGATCCGTCCAATGTACCAGATCCTCCGAGGAAAAACAGTGCTGGTAAGGCGCCATCCCTCCTCCGTCGATCCGGTCATTGGAGCAATACAGATACACGCGTCCCGGATCCTGGGGCCACACATGGGCCTCCACATCCGGCACCGCATGAGCAAGCGGTAAAATCGGATTCATTCTTTTTCTCCTTTCCTGCGTATCTTCAGCCCTTCACAGACCCCAGCGTCAGCCCTCTCGCCAGATATTTCTGGAAGAAGGGGAAAGACACAAGCATCGGTGCAATCGCAATGACACAAGTTGCCATACGGGCGGCAATCGTTGGGAAGCTTCCTCCCTGGCTGGCCATATAGAAGGAATTTTGCAGCACAAACTGAATATTCGAAATGATTTTGTACAGCAGAAGCTGAAGCGGAACCAGATCCATATTGTCAATATAGAGCATGGCCTGATACCAGTCGTTCCAGTATCCAAACAGAATCAGAAGCCCCACTGTCGCAAGGCCCGGTTTTGCAAGCGGAAGCACGATCCGGAAATACGTCTGATATTCCGTCGCCCCGTCGATAAAACTGGCCTCCAAAAGCTCGGTCGGAATGCTGGACAGGAAACTGCGCATCAGGAAAATGTTCCATGGCGAAACCAGCATGGTCAAAATCAATACCCAGATGGTATTCCCCAGATGCAGCACCTGTGTCACCACGATATACGTCGGAATCAGGCCGCCATGGAAAAGCATTGCAAACATCACAAAACGGGTAATCCATTTCCCCATCCGGAAATCTTTCCGCGACATGGCGTAGGCAATTCCGGTCGTAAATAGCAGCCCTGCCACGGTTCCGACCACAGTCACAATAATCGAAATCTTATAGGAATTCAAAATCTGCGCTGGATTTTTGATAATATATTTATACGCATCCAGCGTAAATTCCTTTGGAATCAGCCGGTATCCCACTTCTGAAATACTCGTCTCCGGCGTCACGGAGAGGGAAAAAATAAACAGCACCGGAATGATCCAGAGTACGCAAATCAATGCAAGCACACCATAAAGCGCTGCCTGCTTTATGCCGAATTTTTTCTTCATAACCGTCCCCTCCTTAGAAAATGGCCCCTTCTTCGTCGATCTTCCGCGCAATCTTATTCGAGCATACCACCAACAGGAAGCCCATCAGGGACTGGAACAGCCCGACAGCGGCCCCCATGCCGGGATCATTGACGGTTTTCAGGGCACGGAAAATATAAGTGTCGATCACATCCGTAACCGGATAAAGCATCCCATTGTCCCTGGTCAGGAAATAGTACATGCCAAAATCCGAATAGAAAATATTTCCAATCTGGATCAGGCACAGCATTACGATCAGCGGACGCAGCATATACAGCGTAATATAGCGAATTTTCTGCCAGGTGCTCGCCCCGTCGATCTCTGCCGCTTCATAAAGCGAAGGGTCGATGCTCAAAAGGCGGGTATAGTACAGAATCGAATAATAACCGGCGTTTTTCCAGATATAGCAGACCACGATGATCAGATACCACCATTTGGGAAGGTAATAAAAATTGACCGTCCGCTGGCCTATGGAACTTAAAAACTGATTCACCACCCCATAACGGGCGTCAATAAAGGCTTCCAGCGCATAGCTGGCCACGATCCAGGAAATCAGATACGGCAGAAACAGAATGGTCTGGGTCACACGCAGCATCCGTTTTCCTACATAGTACAGCATAATTGCAATGGTCACGGAAATAACCATCGTGAACACGATAAACAAGGCGTTCATCACCAGCGTGTTGCGCGTTACACGCAGCGCGTCGCTGGATTTAAAAAAGAATTCAAAATTTTTCAGCCCCACCCAATCGCTGGCCCAGATCCCTTTCGCATAATCCACATCTTTGAAAGCGATCACCAGCCCGGCCAGGGGCAGATAGCCAAACAAAAAGATCAGGATGATTCCCGGCAGCGCCAGGGACAGAAGCGGCAGATTTTTTTTCTTCATAGACGTTCCCTCCGAAAAATGGCGGGGTGTGCGCCGGACGCACACCCCGAAACCGATACGCAGTTAGTTCTCGAAAAAGGCGTCTACCTGCCGCTGCATTTCCTCGATGATCTTCGCGGAACCGGCGTTTTCCAGACGGCTCAACATGTCCGGGATCACGCTCTCCGGGTCCACTGCGCCGCAAAGCAGCGGATACTTGTACTCTTCATAAATCGCCGAACAGTTTGCAACTTCGCTCTTTACATTGGACGAATCAAAGATAAATCCAAAGAGTTCGGAAGGCGTCGCATCCTCACAGAAGGCTTTCGTCTGCTCCCATACGTCTGCCGGATAAGCGCCGGCTTCCACCCAGGTGATAAACTGGTTCGCAAGCGTAAAGGTTGCCAGCGGGTTCGCATAATTCGATTCCCGGATAATTTCTATTTCGGTATCGGAAACCTTCGTATAGTTCACACCCTCGATCCCATAGACCAGCGTGTTCACAAACCACGGGTCAGAATATGCCAGGTTATAGAGCTGAACGGCCTTTTCCGGATAGCGGGAATTCACGCCCACGGCTGTAAGAGACTGGGTAACGCCGGAGGTCACCGCGTATTTGTTGCTCATGATCAGCGGAACCGGCGTTTCCGTCCAGCCACAGTCGCTGACGGCCATGCTGGCCACGTTCGGAGCGGTAAAGCCCTGCTGATACGTCATATGATCCGGGGACTTCCGGTCAATGGCAAGCTGGTCGGTCATGGTCACATATGTGGCCCAATCCGGCTGCGCATAGCCCTTCTGCACCCACTCATACATCGTCTTACAGTAATCCATGAATTCTTCCGTCTGGAACTGGTCGATGACCGTATGTTCATCCGAGAACCGGACAACGCCCGGTACATCAAAGCCGCCCAGGAAGTTAAAACCGTAGGCCTCGTCCATATGCATCCAGAAAATATCGCCGCAGTCCGCCGGAATCACGCCCGGATACGCTTCCACAATCTGGCTGTAAATCTCTTCAATATCTTCCAGCGTGTAGGTATTTACTCCATTGTCATAGGAGCTTCCCTCGATACCAAGCTCCTCTGCCACATCCGCCCGCAGGAAAATCCCGTCGTTCTTCGCATAGGTCTGAAGAGCAGGCATTGCGAAAATTTTCCCGTTCACCGTGGTTGCCTTCCACATGTATTCCGGAATGTCCGCCATGGCGTCCGGCGCGTTTTCCGCCAGAAGGTCGTCCAGGGCCAGGTATGCATTGCTCCCGGCGTTCGTGGCGAAATTATTCAGCCAGTCGCAGGTGAACATCAGGTCGTAGGGTTCCCCGGCGCTGATGACCGTGGAGCATTTCTGCGCATATTCGGAAAATGCGAAGAGTTTTACTTCCAGATGACAGCCGATTTTCTCTTCCAGGTACTGGTTTACCTCTTCCATCACGGCGTTGTAGCCGTCGCTGGTCATGTTTGTGGGGTTGCCCGGAAGATACCAGGTCAGGGTCGGGATTTCCTCCTGGCTGCTTTCGGACGCGCTTGCCGTGAGTACGCAACCGGACAGGGCCAGGCTTAACGCGGTCAGGGTTCCTACGAAACGTTTCTTGTTCTTCATCATACAGTCCTCCTTTTTTTCTTTATTATATAGAAGAACTGCACAGGAAAATAGGAAAAATTGTGATAAAAAACAGCATTATTGTTACTTTAAGTTTTCATACATACTGTTTCCAGTTCCGGATGACGATCCGCACCACCGTCCACGTCCCGTCCCAGTCGATTTCCAGATCCGCATCCTCTCCATAGTACATCTGAAGACGCTGGTAAATATTCCGGAGCCCTACCTGGTTATCCTCCTCCGGGCTTTCCGGAACCGCAAGGGCATGCCCTGCGCCAAATGTCCCCCGATAGGCTTCCGGGAATCCCTTTCCGCTGTCCACCGCGGAAAGGACGGCATCCTCCCCGCTGACCCTGGCCGACAAGGACAGATGAAACGGCTTGCTCCGGTTTACAAACCCGTATTTCATACTGTTTTCCGCCAGCGGCTGTAAGAGCATCGGCGGAATCTTCAGTTCCGAAAGCTCCTCATCCAGAAAAATCCGGGCATCCAGCTTATTGGGGAACCGCAGCTTCATAATTTCCAGATAATCGCCGAGAAACGCCATTTCTTTCGCCAGCGGAATCCGATCCCGATCCAGGCCGCACATAAAACGGTAATAAGAAGAAAGCAGAAGCAGGCCTTTCTTGGCAATTTCGTCCCGCCCGGTGGCGATCAGATTGTAGATCATATTCAGCGTATTCGAGAAAAAATGGGGATTGATCTGGGAAAACAGGTTTTGGATCACAAGCTTTTGATTGGCCAGTTTTTCTTCGTAAATCAGGAAGCGGTTGCGCCGGATCTGACTGACCATCCCATTAAAGGTATCGATGGCAAAGGCCATTTCCCGCTCGATTTTCCCGTTTGGCGAAAGCGTCACTTCTTCTTTTCCTCCGGCGAATTCCTGCATCCCGCCGATCAGAAGTTCCAGCGGCGCAAGCAGCCTTTTGCGCACCCCATAAAAAACGCCAAACCATCCTGCGATGAACAGAAGCAGCACTGTCCCCAGAAAAACGAGGATCGAGCTCAGATTCATCTTCCACAGCTCCACATTGTCCGCTGCCATGCGAAATTCCAGGCCGACATTTCGAAAAGCTTTTTCCAGCGTGTGTCCTCCCCTGTCAGACGCGCCGGTTTCGTCTCCAAAAAGCAGCGTTCCCTCTTTGGTGCAGATTTCCCAGGAAAGGTTGTTCCCCGCCGCAAGCGTCTGAAGCTCCTCGGCCACCTTGTCAAGCTTAACGAAGGCCATCAGGTGGACGGAGGCATTCACCACATACTGGCGGAAAAGCGTGTAATTTCCCTCTTCTCCGATCAAGCGCCAGCCTTCCGCCGTTTCCCCTTCCTCGTCCCAGAAGCGGCGAACCAGGGTTTCGAAGTGATCAACGTCGTCCGGAACCACGAGGAAGCTGTCGTTCCGGCTGTCGTAGAGGTAGACGGCATCCAGAATCGTATAGGTTGGAAAATTCCGTCGGATCTCGTAATGGGTGCTGTACTTTGACAGTACATAGTCGTCCGTCTCCACGTCCTGGATTGCCATCATATTCAGATTAAAATTGCCGGCAACATTCCGAAGCCAACCATCCGCATTCTCCAGGGACTGTTCGGTCTGATCCACATACAAATCCAGCATGTCCTCATAAGAACTCAGGATTTTTTCGCGGGCGGTGCGGACGGTATGGAGCAGAAAGAAAGAAAAGGTGACCACATAGACCATCAGAAAGGCCAGAAGAATGACCAGAATTTTAAAACGGATCGTACCTGTAAAATCCAAAAATTTCTGTTTACGGGAGCGTTCCTGCATCGCCTATTTCCTCCCTTTCCTTCTTCCTGGAGCGTTTCCGGTATTCGTGGGGCGTCATGCCGACGCTGCTGCGGAAGGTTTTGATAAAATAAGAATCGTTGCTGTACCCCAGCCGCTGGGCGATAAACGTAACCTTCTCCCCAGTCTGGGCCAGGAGTTCCTTGGCATGTTCCATCCGCACCCGCACAATGTAGTCGGAGAGCTTTTCCCCGGTTTCCTTCCGGAAGAGCCGAGACAGATAAGAAGCGTTTAAAAATACCTGCCCGGCGATGGTTTCCCGGTTTAAATCGCCTTCGATGTTCTGGTCAATGTACTCTTTGACCCGCAGGATCAGGTTGTTGGACAACGGCTCCGGAATCAGCTCCGGCTGATCCTGGAAGGGGTCCAGCAGCTTTTTCAGCTCTTCTTTGGACAGCTTTGCGCAGATGGTTTCGTAATCCCGCAGCTGGCTCTGGCGCTTCGCTTCCTCCTTCCAGCTTTCCAGCGCGTCGGCCACCGTTTCCCGCAAAACCGCATGATCCACCGGCTTAATCAGATACTCTGCGGCTCCGAGAGCCACCGACTCCTTGGCATACTCAAACCTGGCATAGGCTGTCAGAAAGATCAGCTTGGCCGTATGGCCTTCCTCCCGGAGCCATTTCAGGAAATCCAGGCCGCTTTCTTCTGCCATCTCGATGTCGCAGACGATGACGTGGATGGGGTGCTGTTCCAGGATTTCACGGGCTTCTTCGGCACTGTTGGCGCCGTAGACGGAGGTGATTCCTTCGCTGGCCCAGTCGATGGCCTGGGTGACGCCGTCCACGGCGTACTGTTCGTCGTCGATGACTAAGAGGCTGTACATGGCGCTCCCTCCTTCACAAAGTTATTACAATGCGTTGCCGACCAGGGTGTTTACGAGCTCCCGGCGGTCAAGTAAAATCTGTTTTATTTCCTCTTCCTGCTGCCAGTTCAGGATTCCGGCGTGGCAGCAGATATTTCGCAGTCCGCGGAACTGGTCTAACGCTTCCGCATACGTCTTCCACCACGGTTCATCACAAACCTTTCCAAACAGGATTGCTTTGCGGGAAGCTAATTGGACTTGTAAGTTCTTTTGCAGTAGCAGATGTGTAAATACGCCAATCTCTGCCCGTTCCTCCTTGATATCGCCCAGTCTTCCCCTTTTTACTTTTTCATCCGGAAACAGTTCTTTCAGTTTTCCCAAAAGCATTTTTTTCAGCAGGGATTCCATTGTTTTACAGAACAAAATCCCCGCGCAGGACGCGTCCATCTCTTCAATCCCGTACTGTTCCCGCATCCTGGCAAACAGCTCATGAACGAAAATGCTGCTGGTAAGCCTTTGCCGGATTTCCGGCGGCAAACTCCTCATTTCCTCCTCCGTAATCCCAAACGCTCCCATCTGCGCCGGTGTAAGCGTCTGATTTTTCCACATGCTGTTTAACTCCTGAAACAGGGGCGTAAGCAGGCTGTCGTCCAATTCACCCTCGTTTGTCAGCGAATCGGCTCCCGGCACCTCTTTTAACAAGCGCCCGATCCGTTTTACATCCTGCAGTTCTTCCGGATGATCCGCCGCTTTTTGCAGCATGCGAAGCGCATGGCTGTCCAAAATCCGCTTCACTTTCCGGAACAGTTCCGAATGCTGCCAGACGTTGTAATCGCCGATGACATACAGGCGGTATTTTGCCCTGGTCGCTGCCACATTGATGATATTGGCGTTGACCCACCGTACTGCCGACAATGCATTTTTATCGCATCCCAGCAAAAAGATCACCTGATCCGCTTCCTTACCCTGAAACGTATGCACGGTTCCGATGCATTGCTCCATCCATACCCCGAAACGCTGATCTGTACGGTATTCCGGCTGCGACCGGATCAGCTTCCTCATCCCATCCCGCACAGTCGTAAACGGCGTAATCACAAACAGGCTCGGAATTCCTCCCGTCAATTGGAACGCTTTCCTGATCAGTTCCCATGCTTTTTGTCCCTGGGCTTCCACGAAGTGATCCTTGCCCGTTTTGCTGCTTTCGCTCCCGCTGACGTTGATCCATCCGGAGCTTTCCCGGCAGAATCCGGCTTCTTTTTCCGGCCCTGGCAAAGCGGTCTGCTGCTTCATCATATTTTCATAAGACAATGCGTTGGACAGCTCAAACATCGGACTGATGCATCGCCGGTGCACCACCAGCGGGCAGCCCACCCAGGTCTTCTGGCCATCCTCCGTATACGCCGTTCCCACCTGATTCAGACGGTCGGCAAACGCCTGGACAGAATGCGCTTTCGATTGATAATATCCGGTATACTCGTCCTGAATGATCTGTTTGATCAAATCCAGTTCATCCGTCACAACGGGTTCTACCTGTTTGGGGTCTCCCACCACAATGGCGCGTCGGCAGCGGAAAAGTGCTCCCAAAGCCATCTGCGGAGCGGCCTGCCCGGCCTCGTCGATGATCAGGCACCCGATTTCTCCCGGCTGACGGATGTCTTTCAGCATTCTCCCAACGGACGCAAATGTTGTGGAAAGCACCGGAGTCAGCAAAAACACGGTATTCAGCAGTGGGCTAAATGCCTCTTCCCGGTCGCTTATGGAAATCTTTACCACTTTTTTATCATCGTCTCTGGGTTCGTTCCAGAAGAGCAGCAGGTTTTTAAAATTCCATAAACAGGCTTTGGAACCGAATAAAAATGCCTTATGAAGCTGCAATGCCTCATAAAACAGCTTCTCCCGCTCCCGGTTATAGGCCGCCGTCTGCCAGGGGTTCGCTGCCTGCGCCGCGGTCGATTCCTGATCGTCTTCACATTGATACCGACGAAAGAACGCTTCATCCAGAACGGTCATTGCCTGATCGCCCTGACGCCCTGCTTCTTCCTGTAAAATCCCCAAATAGAATTCGCGGGCCTCTGCGGTCTTCTCGATACAGTCCTCAATCTGCAATTGCAGCTCCTCTAACTGCTCCTGACAAATCCGCTGTTCATCCCAAAGCCGATCCTGCTCATATTTCCAGTGTTCCCGTTCTTCCCTTTCTGCCTCGCATTTCTGACTTTGCTGCTCAAATTCCTGCTTCCATTGTTCCGCCTTTTCTGCCTCATCCCGCAAAGCCTGTTCTGCCTTGGCCAATACCTGGTACTGTTCCTGAATGGTGCGGGAACGCATCGTCGAGCAATGAAATATTTCCAGAATGATATCCCGCAGCCCGCGGCTATCCTCCAGCTCCATAATTTGCTGTCGGATCAGCTCGATTTGCTTTTCGGCGCTTTCCTTTTTCTGCTCCTGCTGCGCGACCTGGCCCTGTAACTCGGACAGCTTTTCCTCGTAATCTTTCAAAGCCTGTTCCGTCTCTCTCTTCTTCGCAGCCAGCTCTTCCATCTCCACCTGGAGCGATACCGCATGACATTCTTCTTCCTCTTTCCGGCTCCGGACTCTCTGCTCTTCTTTCGAAAGCGCCGCCTCCTGTTGTAAAAAGCGCGTTCTTGCGCGCTCGCCCCGGCGAAGTTCCCCTCCCATCTCTTCAACTTTTTGATACTGCCTCCAGAACCGTTCGACGGCTTTGGGGTACTCCGCTTTTCGTTCCTGGATAAAATCATTCGATCCGAAACTTTTGATATAAGTCTTTAAAACGGCATAAATGTATTCTTTCAGATTGCTCGTTTTCCCAAATGGGGCGGATATAAGCCCCCAGCGATCCCACTCTCCATCCTTTCTGTGGGCCAGGTCATTGGCCAGCTTTGTAAAATAGATGTCCGGGTATGACCGATACTCCGGCCTGTCATCCTGCGCATTCCAGACAAAATAATTCTCCTGCCCTGCCGCATTGAGAGAAAATAATTTTTGTACTTCGCCTAAGCCTTTGCGTATGGATTCCTCCTCCGTTTTCCCAAGTTCCAGCCCCTTTAACAGCGCCGTCCCATCCGGCAGTTCCTTCGTGATATTTTCGACCGCAGCATTGTTGCAGGAGGCCACCAGCATTCCATAGTCTTTCACACGGTCGTCCGCAAATTCATAATAGCCCCAGCAAAATTGGGAATAGCCCCGGTTCCTTTGGTCGCCGCCCTGAAAACGGCGTAAAAGAAAGGCGTCGTCCGGATCGTGATAAGCCGCCAAAAGTCTTGCCCGTTCCACAATATTTCCGGCGATAATTTCTTTCAGGAGCGTGGTTTTTCCCGTACCCGGCGGGCCGTTGACCGAAAAAATCGGCTGGTTATCCTCAGACGGACGCCAGCTCATATTAACGGCTAATTGTTGCATCAGGCACGGCATAAATTTCGAAGGCCATTTACCCAAAGGCGCTTTGGTAATGTCCAGACGGCTATGGAAGAAATCAACCAATTCTTCTCCCTTCCCCTGTTTCCATGCATTGCGCACATCAAGCCGATTCTGAAAATCCATCCAATGCAATTCCGGATTTTCTTCCGCATACGCCCCTGCTATGTAATCGAAAAGCGCCCGTTCCAGCGGGTTCCTGCCAAGCGTTCCATCGCTGATCGCCTCTTCCACCATGGCCAGATCCTCTGCGAAAAAGCTGTTGGCCAGGTCACTGTCCCGAAAAACCTCCGTATCTTTTGCTTTGGCTTCTTCCGTCTGATACCGGCGGTAAATCATGACGCCATTCCAGTCGATCTTCTGTTCCAGTTCTTTTAAATTCGTCAGATACTTCTTTTCGACCTGCCCGATGAGCGCATTCAGAAGAGACGGGGTGAGCTGCTTTCCAACGATCTTTCCATCCAACGTCTCTTTCAACTGCGTTTCGTAAGCCTGCAGATCCGCCTTATACGCGCCCCTTTCCAAAAAATCTGCCATATTCGCTTTCGTTAGTTTTGCCGAATGCTTCAGAAGTTGATGGACGCCCCAGGCCAACGGCGATATCTGAAAACTTTCCAGAACATACCGCCCCTCGACGTCACATTTCAGGCCGATTAAGCAGATGGATCTATGATTTTTCTCCGGCAGTTCCAGATCCAGCCGAAAGGCCTGCCGCAGGCGCTCGGCTAAAAGATCCCGTTCCATTTTCCCCAGGCAAATCTGGATTTCAGCGGATGGGATTCCATAGGCAGGGTACAGGGCCGCATCCTCTTGCATGGCCGCGCACAGATCCCCGGCTGCCGGGTCCTGTGTCTCCGTATCCGGTTCTTCCCGAACCGCCAGCGGGCGGTACAGTTTGATTTGTTTGCTTCGGGCTTCGCCCCGCGCCGCTTTCCTGCAGGCCTCCCGGCCTTCCCTGCTCTGTACCGGGAAATCGGGCTGCCCGAAAAATTCCAGAAGATACCAATATTTTACAATGATTGAAGAAAATGTCCGTTTATCCATTTCGTTCACCCCTGAGAAGCTGCTGTAATCTTAACCTTTTCCCGCTCTGTCAGATCTTTTTTATTTGTATTAAGGTTTGTTTGTCTTTTTTATCTTATGCTATCTCTCCCATAAAAGCAAGTTTTTTCGGACTGCTGCGCTTTCGCTATTTCATTCATAGAAAAAACCACCCAAGCACATACCATGCTTGAATGGTTTCCTAACTAATGATCCTATCCGTCAGGCCACCCGCAATCGCTGATAGCCTTTTCTTACATCTGTATTATTTTAATACAATCATGCAAATTATGATTGTGTTTTCCCCGGCTCTATGGTAGAATATTCCACAGGGACAGCCGTGTTGCAGGGTGGGCTGACCTCTCATTTTTTACAGAATGGGGGTGATGCCTATGAAAAATCATTTTGATTTTAAGGATTTGATGACCTTTGGTCTTTTCCTTTTGGCATTGCTTACATTCGTTTTTACGTTTTGTAAGTAACCATACATAGAAAAACCACCCCTAAACTTTGACCGAGTACAGGGTGGTTTTTCTATCCCAACATAAGGTCAACCCACCTTGTGGGCGGCTGTTCTTTTTACACGTCTACTATAACATGTCTCTCCCATTTTTTCAAGAAGAAATTCTTTTCCCTTCTCACAGAATCAGCATCGCATCCCCAAACGAAAAGAACCGATACCTCTCCTCCACCGCCTCCCGGTAAGCCCCCAAAATCTCCTCCTTCCCCACCAGCGCCGCCACCAGCATCACCAGCGTCGACTCCGGCAAATGGAAATTCGTAATCAGCCGGTCAATCATCTTAAACCGATACCCCGGATAAATAAAAATATCCGTCCACCCGCTCCCGGCCCGCAAAACACCATCCTCCCCCGTCGCCGACTCCAGCGTCCGACAGCTCGTCGTCCCGACCGCAACCACCTTCCCGCCATTTTGCTTCGTCTCATTGATCAGCGCCGCCTGCTCCTCTTCCACCACATAAAACTCCGAATGCATATGATGCTCCGTCACATCCTCCACCTTCACCGGCCGGAACGTCCCAAGCCCCACATGAAGCGTCACATGCGCAAGCTTTACGCCCTTCGCCTGGATCTGCGCAAGCAGCTCCGGCGTAAAATGCAGCCCGGCCGTAGGCGCCGCCGCAGAGCCGTCATGCTTCGCATAAACCGTCTGATACCGGTTCTTATCCTGAAGCTGATGGTGGATATAAGGCGGCAGCGGCATCTGTCCCAACTGATCCAGAATCTCCTCAAAAATCCCCTCATAAGAAAACTGAATCAGCCGGTTCCCTTCCTCGACAATGTCCACTACTTCCCCCACAAGCAGCCCTTCTCCAAAGGAAATCCGCGTCCCAATCTTACACTTCTTTCCAGGCTTCACCAGGGTCTCCCAAATATTGTTCTCCCGCCGTTTCAGCAGAAGCACCTCAATCTTGGCCTCCGTCCCTTCCCGGCTTCCAAAAAGCCTGGCCGGGATCACCTTCGTATCATTCACCACCAGGCAGTCCCCCGGATTCAGATACTCGATCACATCCCGAAACGTGCGGTGCTCCCGCGTCCCGTTCTCCCGGTTCAGCACCATCAGCCGGGAGCCCGCCCGGTCCTCCAGCGGGTCCTGCGCAATCAGCTCCTCCGGCAAATCATAATAAAAATCCGATGTCTTCATTCTTTTGTCCCCTTTAATAAAATACACGGTTCTCCCACAAAAGCTTCCGCTCTCCTCCATGGCTCTCAATCAGCGCCACCGCACAGTTTTTCGGCACGCCGCCGTTCCAGTAGTCCGTCCGCGGCGCCTTGCACATACTGTTTAGCAGCCCCCGCATCGCACATCCGTGCGTAGACACCAGGACAGTCTGGTCTTCCAGCTCTTTCCGGCTGCAAATATCCTCCAGAAAAGCCGCCGTGCGCGCCTCCACCTGATCCAGGGATTCCCCTCCCGGCGGCGTCCGGTAAAGTTCCGGATGCTCAAAAAAATTCGGAAAATCCGGATCCGGAATCTCATAATGCGAAGCCTTGCTGCACAATCCCTCGTACTCTCCAAAGCTCACCTCAATCAGCCGCTCATCCGGAATCAGCGGAATCTCCCTCTCTCCCAGCACCAGCCTGGCCGTCTCCACAGCCCGCTTCAGGGGACTCGTGAAAACGCACGCAAAGGGGACGCCCAAAAAGGCTTCCCCCGTAATTTTTGCAAGCCGCATTCCATTTTCATTTAAATCGGTATCGGAACGGCCCTGGAGCCGCCTTGCCACGTTCCAGTCCGTTTCCCCATGCCGTATGATATAAATTTTCATCCGAAATTCTCCGCTTATTGACGCAGTTCGATTCCCATGGACTGCAAACCGTTCAGGATCTTCTTCATGGCAGCGGTAATCTCCGCCTCTTCCAGCGTCTTATCCTTCGCCCGGAACACAACGGAATAGGCCATAGACTTATAGCCCGGCTTAATCTGCGCGCCTTCATAAATATCGAAAAGCTGATAGCTCTCCAGAATCTTGCCGCCTCTCTGCTCGATCATCGCCTCGATCTGGCCCGCCAGGATCTCCTTTGGAACCACCATACTGAGGTCTCTGGTCACAGCCGGGAACCGGGCAATGCCGTTGTACTTCCGGTCAAAGGTTGCCGCCTCCACAATGTACGGCATATCCAGAACCGCCACATAAACCTTCTCGCCAATGCCGTAATTGTCCGCCACCTGCGGATGGATCTCACCCAGATAACCCACAATCTGGCCGTCATAGATAATATTCGCCTGACGTCCCGGATGCAGGAACGGCTTTCCGGCCTTCGGGTCATACTGCGTCTTTTTCCGCATGCCAACCTTTTCGAAGAACTCTTCCACAACGCCCTTCATATGGAAGAAATCGCCCTCTCCGTACATGCCAAGGGTGAACTGCATGCGCTCATCCGGCAGCTCCTTCAGCGGAAGCTCCTTCGGAATGTAAATATTTCCAAGTTCGTACAGGCGGACATTCTTATTCCGGTGGTTATAGTTAAACGCCAGAGAAGTCAGCATGCCGTTCAGGGAAATCGTGCGCATAATGCTGAAATCCTCTCCCAGCGGATTCGAAATCGTAATCGCCTGGCGCTCCGGCGCATCCGGCGCCAGCAGCAGCTTATCAAACACCTTCGGGCTTTCGAAGGAATAGGTCATGCCCTGGGAGAATCCGCAGAATTCCGCAATATTTCTGGCAATTTCTTCAATCCGCAGCTTATAGGACAGCTTTCCGGTAGTCGCCTCGCCGGTCGGCAGCGTCGTCGGAATGTTATCGTAGCCGTAGAAACGCGCCACTTCCTCCGCCAGATCCGCGGTACGGAACAAATCGTGCCGGAATGTCGGCGCAATGACCTCATTCGTCTTTGCATCGTATTCCAGGTCAATTTTCCTGAAGTACCCAAGCATCTGCTCCGCCGGGATCTCGGTTCCCAGAAGCGCATTGATCTTCTCCGGCTCGAAGGGCACTCTGACCGGCTCTTTCTTCTTCGTATAAATATCTACCATGCCGCCGACCACCTCTCCGGCTCCCAGCTCTTCCACCAGCTGGCAGGCGCGGTCGATGGCCGCCTGGGCATTGTTCGGGTCAAGCCCCTTTTCGAATTTTCCGGAAGCGTCGGTGCGAAGGCCCACCCGCTTGCTGGAAAGGCGGATATTCGTCCCGTCGAAGCAGGCCGCTTCGAACAGCATCGTCTTCACCTGATCGGTGATCATGGAATTTTCCCCGCCCATGATTCCGGCAATGCCGACCGCTTTTTCTCCGTCGCAGATCATCAGCACATTTTCATCCATGGTACGCTCCTGTCCGTCCAGGGTCACGAATTTCTCGTCTTTTTCGGCACGGCGCACGATGATTTCATGGCCTGCAATGGTGTCGTAATCGTAAGCGTGCATCGGCTGGCCGTATTCTTCCATCACGTAGTTCGTGATATCCACAATGTTGTTAATGGGGCGGATCCCGTTGGAAGCCAGGCGTCTCTGCATCCACTTCGGAGACGGCCCGATTTTAATATTTTTCACAACTCTTGCGCAGTAACGTGTGCAGAGATCCGGGTCTTTTACCGTCACTTTCACATAATCGTTCGCGTCCTCGTCATTTCCGGTTTTCGTCACAATCGGCGGTACGAATTCTTTTCCGAAGGTCGCCGCCGCTTCCCTGGCAATCCCCAGCACGCTGTAGCAGTCCACCCGGTTCGACGTAATCTCATACTCGAAAATCACATCGTCCAGCCCCAGGGCGTGAATCGCGTCCTCGCCCACCTGTACCTCGGCGTCCTCCGGGAAAATATAAATGCCTTCTTCCGGCGCTTCCGGATACAGTTCCCGGCTGGAACCCAGTTCCTCGATGGAGCACATCATGCCGCTGGACTCCACCCCGCGCAGTTTTCCTTTTTTAATCTGGATCCCGCCCGGCGTCATTTTTCCGTCATGGCCTCCGGCCACCTTGCCGCCGTCCAGCACCACGACCACTTTCTGGCCGGACTCGCCCGGCTTCACATTCGGCGCGCCGGTCACGATCTGCACGGTTTCCGTCCCCACGTTGACCTGGCAGACCACCAGTTTCGTGGCATCCGGATGGGGCTCGATGGATTCGATCTGGCCCACAACGATCTTCTCCAGATCCGCATCCTGTTTTACAAATCCTTCTACTTTCGTACCGGACAGGGTCATCGCATCCGTGTATTCCTGCGCGGTACAGGAAAGTTCCGGCACATAAGCTTTTATCCATGATAATGATGTATTCATAGTCTTTTTCCTTTCTTCGCTCAAACTCTCAGATTTCCCGCAGCCTGCACTAGAACTGCTTCAGGAACCGGATATCGTTTTCATACAGCAGACGCATGTCGTCGATTTCATATTTCAGCAGGGTGATACGCTCCAGCCCCACGCCGAACGCGAAGCCCGTGTACTGCTCCGGATCGATGCCGCACATTTCCAGCACATGGGGGTGCACCATCCCGCAGCCAAGGATTTCGATCCAGCCGGAGCCTTTGCAGAACCGGCAGCCTTTTCCGCCGCATTTGAAGCAGGAAACGTCCATCTCAGCGCTCGGCTCCGTGAACGGGAAATGATGGGGACGGAATTTCGTCTTCGTCTCTGTCCCGAACAGCTCCTTCGCGAACTCCTCCAGCGTTCCTTTCAGGTCGGCCAGGGTAATATTTTTATCAATGACCAGTCCTTCGATCTGATTGAAAGACGGCGAATGGGTCGCATCCACTTCATCCGCGCGGAATACACGGCCCGGCGCAAGCATACGGATCGGCAGTTTCCCCTGCTCCATCACACGCGCCTGGACCGGGGAGGTCTGGGTACGCAGCACAATGTCCTTATTGATGTAGAAGGTGTCCTGCTCGTCCTTCGCCGGATGGTTCGCCGGAATGTTCAGCTTCTCGAAATTGTAAAGGTCGTACTCAATTTCCGGCCCCTCCACAACTTCATAGCCCATGCCAATGAAGATACGTTCCACTTCCTCCAGGGCAATCGTGTTCGGATGGCGGTGTCCCACGTTATTTTTCTTGGCCGGAAGGGTTACGTCGATGACCTCTTTCGCCAACTGCTCTTCCCTTGCCTTGGCTTCCAGATTCTTTTTCGTCTCATCCAGGAATTTTTCGATGGAAGCCCTGGTTTCATTCACGAGCTGTCCCACGAGCGGCCGCTCTTCCGGCGCCACGTCTTTCATGCTCTTCAGGACGGCGGTCAGCTCTCCCTTTTTCCCAAGGAAGGCCACGCGGACGTCGTTTAATTTATCCAGGGCGTCCGATTCCTGAATCTGCTTCATCGCTTCTTCTTTGATCGCTTGCAGTTTGTCTTTCATGGTAGATCTCCTTTTCGTAAATTCGGTTGTATCGGCTCCAAACGAAAAAAGCTTCGTCCCAAAAAGGGACGAAGCATAACTGTTCCGCGGTGCCACCCAGATTCCTGCCAATAACCAGCAGGCTCTCTTATGCTTAACGCGCACTCACGTCACTCCCTACTGCTCGTTCAGGAGTGCGGCTCCGGTGGGAAATTCGAGTGCTTATCGGAACTTAAGGGGGCTTCCAGCCGGTGGCCTCCTCTCTCTGGAAGAAAAATAAGACTCTACTGACACCTTCCATGCCTTTACTTCTTTGATGATACCTATTGTAACCACAAAGTCCAAATCTGTCAACCCACTTTTTTTTACCACTCGTTACTGTTCACTCGTACCTCGTTCCAGTAACGCTTCACAGGCTCATTTTAAGTTTTGCTTCGCAAAAGAGCCTGCTCACACCTGAATCACGTTCTTACGTACCTGAGCAGCTAAGTGCTCAGGTACTGTCTCAATCGTAACGAAAAATCTGCGCGATCGGCGAATCCTCCGGCAAAACCAGAGTCTTATCTTCCCCGGTCATCGAAGCCTTCAGCGCGTCCAGGCTGCGGACAAAAGAGTAAAAATCCGTTTTCTCTTCATCCGAGTAGGCCTCCGCCAGGATCCGCATATACTCCGCTTCACCCTCCGCCTTCAGGATCTCCGCCTGCTTTTCCGCCTCGGAAAGCTGAATCGCCACTTCCTTATCCGTGGTATTGCGGATCACCTTCGCCTCCGAATTTCCTTCCGCCGTATAAGTGGCCGCAATGTTATTCCGCTCGGAAATCATCCGCTCATAAACCGCTTCTTTGTTGTCATTGGGCAGATCCAGCTTCTTGATCTCAAACACCACGACTTCAATTCCGTACTGAGATAAATTGTTCCCGATCCCTTCCATGACCTTTTCCGCCAGAAGCCCGTCCCGCCCGGAAATCACCTCATCCTGGGGCATGCTGCTGATAACGTTTTTCGTCGCATTGTAGACCGAGGTGTTAATCCGGCTCTCCGCATTGCTGATCGAAGAATTCAGGGTCTGGGCGAATTTCAGCGGGTCGCTGATCCGCCAGATTACATAGCTGTCGCTGATCATCGTCTTCTTATCCTGCGTGATCACGTCCGAAGGAACCAGGTCATACAGCAGGTTCTGCTTAGGCAGCGTGGACACGGTCTGGATAAACGGAATTTTCATGCTTACGCCCGCCTCCTCGATCACACGTCCCACTTTTCCGAACTGGCGCACCAGACTGTATTCATTCTGTTCCGTAATCACCATCGAAGATTCCGCCAGCACCAGCGCCGCAATCACAACAACTCCTGCAATTATTTTCTTCTTCATACCTAATTTCCTCCTTCCGCCGTATTCGCCGCCGCATTCGTCGCCGCGGTTTCCGTCTCGCCGCCATCCGTTCCGGTAAAGGAATCAAGCGGCAGTACCTTCTGAATCCCGTCTCCGCTGTCGATGATCACTTTCATGCCAGGGAGCACGTCTTCCATAGTCTCGTAGAACATCCGCTGTTTCGTCACGATCGGATTCTTCTGATATTCCTCATACATGGCATTGAACCGGGCCACCTGGGCCTCCGCCTCGTTGATGCGGGTCTGCTTTTCGGCTTCGGCCTCTTTGATGATCTGGTCTGCCTGGGCCTCCGCTTCCGGAAGCTGTTCGCTGCGGTATTTGTTGGCATTGTTCAGCGCGGTTTCTTTCCCCTGCTTCGCCGTTTCCACCGCTTTGAAAGCTTCCATGACGCTGGCCGTAGGCGGCTCGGAATCCTGGATCGTAATGTTCACAAGCTGGATTCCCACATCCTGAACTTCCATTTTTTCCAGGATCATTTCCTTAATCTTCGCCTGGATCTCACTCTTTCCGGTGGTCAGCACGTCGTCCACCGGATAGCTCCCGATGACGGTACGGATACAGCTCTGGGAAATGTTTTTCAAAATCAGCTCCGGTTCGCTGGATGCGTATAAATACTGGACAGGTTCGGTAATCCGGTATTCTACATAAAAATCTACGTTGATAAAGTTATAGTCCGAGGTGATCATGACGCTCTCGTCCTCGTTTGATTCATTGTTCGTCTCGTTGTAGCCGATGGCGAAGCCCTGGATCGTGGTGTTGACCTTTGTCACCTGCTGAACCAATGGAATTTTAAAGTGAAGGCCCGTCTCGGTCACTGCCTTGGGCTTTCCGAAGGTTACCAGCACGGCCTGCTCCTGTTCCTGGATCTGATAGAAGGAGCCTGTGAGGGCGACGCCTGCCACAGCCACGATACAGACGGCAATGATGCCGCCCTTGGCCGCCTTTCCCATCTTTCCTTTCTTTGGTTTTTCTTCGTAAACAACATTTTCATCCGCTTGTTTCTTTTTCTTCCACATACGTTTCCTCCTTTTTAGGTGCTTTACAACTGGAGCACAGTTCCAAAGCGGGTGGCAGCCGGCCATTTTCTGTTTCAATCCACGTTCCTCACGGTATCGCGGTCTTTACGTGAAACATGTACCGCTGGCGCGCAGCGTATTCTCCGTTTCCCTCCGTGCAAAACATGTACTGTTGTTTTCTGTGTAAAAAAAAGACTTTTACATCAGGTCGCCCTGAAATAAAAGTCTTGCTATTTGCTTACATGAAACGGATAATTTCTATCGTTCTGACGATTCATGTACCACCTGATTCAAAAAAAACGGTGGCAGCTACTCCCTACTCCCTTTTCTTTGTCAAAATTTTATCAAATTTTCATCCCTTTGTCAAGCATATTTTTAATTTTTGCCCGCTCATAGAACCGGTTGAACTGCGCCCCGGCAAACAGAAGCCACATACAGAAATACAGCCACAGCATGATCATAACGATCATCGTCAGGCCGCCGTAAATCGAAGTAAACTTCTCTTTCCATCCCACATACAGCGAGATCACATAGGAAAACACCGACCAGGAAATGGCCGCCAGCGCCGCTCCCGGAAGCTGCGTTACAAATTTCCGCCGGATATTCGGCAGATACGTGTACATTGCAGCAATCAACAGCATCAGAGCCACCAGCACTCCTCCTGTTCTGACCAAGATAATCAGATCAGAAATCCTCGTCAAGGCCGGAATGTACACCAGAAGGATGCTATGAATGGTGTTGCCGAACACCAGCATGCCAAGGGCCAGAAGCAGGCTGACCAGAAGGATCATCACATAAAAGACGCCCCGTATCCTGCATAGAATATAGTTTCTGGTCTCTTTCAGCCCGTAAATGGAATTCAGGCCGTTGGATATGGACATGACGCTTCGCCCGCAGGCCCAGAGCGCCGCAATGGCCGTTCCGGACAGGATTGCTGTATTTTTCACAAAGATTCCTCTTACCAGATCCTCCAGATAGGACCAGAACGCCTCCGGCAGCGCATCATGCAGGGCGTTTAACAGATCTTCTTCGGTCAGCGGCGTGTACTGGATCAGAATCAGCAAAAGCATCACGAATGGGATCAGTCCCATGATAATGTAAAAAGCAGACTGGGCAGCATAGGCATCCATGCGCGCTTCTCTGTTATCCTCCATAAATTGTCTGACTGTCTGAACTGCCTTTTTCATCGAGTTCTACCTCTCCGTAATAATACTTTAAAATTTCCTCAAAGGTTTCCCCGGCCTCGGCCATATGCATAGCGCCGTTCTGGCTCATCCCAATGCCGTGGCCGTATCCTCCTCCGACTATCTGATAGCCCGTCAGCGTCTCCTCTTCGGTCTCCTCCGTCAAATAGAAAAAGGCGCTCGGCAGCAGGCCAAGATCCGGGGCCGTACTTCCATCCTGGCGCGTCACTGGGGTACTGGCGGGTTTTAAAAATTTCCGTATGGCATATTCGCCCGAAATTTCCGTGCTGCCTTTCGTCCCTTCCACACGGAGTATACGGGCGCTTCCGGAAGCTTCCCGTTCCGTAACGGAAAGCGCCGTAATTTCTCCCAGCTTCAGGCCAGCCTCCTTCGCCATTTCCGTCAGCTCTTCCAGGGAAAAGGCGGTGTCCCAGCGATACCACGGTTCGTCTTTTTCGTAGTCTTCCCGCTGCCCGTCCGAAAGATAGGCACAGAAAACGGCTTCTTCGGACAAATCTCTGGTCAGGTCGATGCCGCAGGAGGTGGAATAATATCTGGCGTCGGCCAGGTTTCCGTTTTCCATGAGGACGAGCCCTCTGGTGCCTTCTACGGCCTGGGTGCTGCGGGCGTCCCGCGGGAAATTGTTATAAACCTGGAATTCCACGCTGTCATCTACATCCGCGCCAAAGGCCTTTAACCGGCCGGAGGAAATCTGCGCGTAAGCGTAAGTCCGGGCGCAGACGGCCTGGGCTTTCAGGGCTTCCAGGGGATAGCGCGCCGGCATTTCACTCGGAACCACTGCGCTTAAATAGGCTTCGATATCCAATGTGTTCAAAAACAGATAACCCTCCTCCGTGCGCGTTACCTGAAGGCTGCCCTCGTAAAGAGGGTTTTCATAGCTGCGCTTTAAAAGCGGCATGGTAAAGCTGCCGTTCTCGCCTTCCGGTTCCAGAAGCCATACCGTGTTCTCCGTTTCGGTGTTTTCTTCCGGGAAATAAATCTGCTCGCCGGCTTCACAGCGGATTTTCTCGCCATTTTCCAGCGTACAGACATAGGCGGACTGAAATACAACCGTTTCTTCACTGTGGTAATAGCTCTTGAAGGAGTCCGACCGGAGCAGGACACGGATTTTTCCGGGTTCTGCCTCCTGAAAAACCTCTGATACCTGCGTTTCATGGGCTGACTGCGAAGTTTCGTCCGTTTGCCCTGCCGCATCTGCCTGGGCGGCCCCGTCCGTTTGGCCCGCCGCATCTGTCCGCACGGCCCCGTTCGTTTGCTCTGCCGCATCTGTCTGCGTAGCCTCGTCCGTTTGGCCCGCCGCATCTGCCTGCGAATTCCTGTCCTCCTGCGCATCTTCGCCCGGCCATGCCGTTTCGTCCGCCCGCTCCGTCACGCCTGCCTGCGCCGTCTGTCCCTTCCACCTCTCATACCGCCACAGCGTCACTCCCAAAAGCGCCACAATCACCAGCGCCAGCAGCCCCCCATATTTCTTCCCGTCCACTCAGCTTCTCCTTTGGCATGTCCGGCTCTTGCTTCCATTATATCTTCTTTTTTCCAAAACATGCGTACAATGTACTATTCCCATACAAAGCGGTAAACCGTGGTGGTATCATAAACCTCCCCCGCCTTCAGCACCGAGCTCGGAAAATTCTCATGATGCACCGCATCCGGATACACCTGCGTCTCCAGGCACAGCCCCTGGCGCTTCCCATAATGGACACCGCCCTTCCCGGTCTTCTCCTCCCCGATAAAATTCCCGGCATAGAACTGCACGCCCGGCAGATCCGTAAACACTTCCATCTTCCTTCCCATCGCCGGAAGCGTCACCTCCGCAATCTTCCGAATCCCCTCACCCTGATGGTTCAGGACAAAGTTATGGTCATAACCGCCGCCCTTCACGATCTGCTCATAATCCGAATCGATCTCCAGCCCGATCTCCTTGGGCGACCGGAAATCAAAAGGCGTCCCCTCCACCGGACGGATCTCCCCCGTCGGGATCGAATCCGCATCCGTAGGCGTAAACGCGTCCGCATCCAGCCACAGTACATGATCCGTGATCGTCCCCGGCCGGTCATGCCCTGCCAGGTTAAAGTAACTGTGGTTCGTCAGGTTCGCAATCGTATCCGCATCCGCTTTCGCCTGATAATGCAGCTTGATGCTGTTCTCTTCTGTCAATGTATAGGTCACGGATACGGTCATATTTCCAGGAAATCCTTCGTCTCCATCCGGGCTTTCCAGCGTAAAGCGCACGGCGTTCTCCTCTTCCAGGCATACAGCTTCCCAGATCCGTTTATCGAATCCGCTGTTTCCGCTGTGCAGGTTATTTTCCTTCTCATTCTTCTCCAGGTGGTAGGTCTTTCCGTTTAATTCCACTTCTGCATTCCCGATCCGGTTTCCATTCCGGCCGATGACCGCCCCGAAAAAGCCGCCGTAAGTTTCATAATCCTTCGCTTCCCGATATCCCAGAATCACATCTGTCAGCTTTCCGTCTTTTCCCGGCACGCAGGCTGCGACCAGCGTCGCCCCCAGATCCGTCACGGAAACGCGCATCCCGTTTCGATTTGTCAGTGTAAACAGACTGGCCTGCGCTCCGTTTCCAGTCTTTCCAAAAGCACATCGCTCCATATCCTTATCCTCCTTATTCAAAAAAAAGAGAGCTTTCGCTCCCTTTTAGACACCCAGAATGCCGTTTCCTGCACTTTGACTCCTAGCAAAGCTAGGTGGGTAACCGCAGCCGCAAGCTCTGCCTTCCGCTGATTCGAGGCGGCCTGGCATCACCTGTGGCGATATAAGAATCCCATAAAAGTAAATGTAGGTTCAAAATAGCAGGATTGTCGAACACCCCAGGAAGTTCTCGTTTTGGTATCTGTAATGATTATACCCCAGTATCTGCTTATTTTCAATAGATAATTCTATCCAGATTTTATTCCCAAAATTTGGACAGAATTCCGACAAATTTCGACTTGCGTCCCCGTTGTCTTCTCAAGCCCCTTCATCATACCGTACTTCTTTTCCCCCGTCAACAACTTTTTTTCATTGTACAACCCGCCCATTTTATGGTAAGATATGTTTGATGTGCCGATTTAACACCGAAAAGTGACGCACAATTGATTTTTTCAAGGAGGTTTAGCATGAATACCACAACTTATTCCGAAATTACCCCCGAAATCCTGAACCTGGCCAAACAAAGCTACGAAACCAGCCAGATCAACCAGGAATTATACACCAAATACGAAGTCAAACGCGGCCTGCGCGACATCAACGGAAAAGGCGTCCTGGCCGGCCTCACCGACATTTCCGAAGTCCGCTCCTGCATCGTCGTCGACAACGAAATGATCCCCTGCGAAGGAAAACTCTTCTACCGGGGCTATGACATCGAAGAACTGATCCAGGGCCTGTTAAAAGATAACCGCTACGGATTCGAAGAAATCACCTACCTTCTTCTTACCGGAAGCCTTCCCACTGCCGCAGAGCTTTCCTCCTTTTCGGAGCTTCTCGGCAGTTACCGTTCCCTTCCCACCAGTTTCGTCCGCGATATCATTATGAAAGCGCCAAGCCGCGACATGATGAACACCCTGGCCCGAAGCGTCCTGACACTCTATTCCTATGACGACCGCGCGGACGATATTACCATTCCAAATGTCCTGCGCCAGTGCCTGCAGCTCATTGCACTCTTTCCGGTGCTTTCCGTTTACGGCTACCAGGCCTACAGCCATTACCACGACGGAAACAGCCTGTTCATCCATCCGCCCGTGCCAGACCTCTCCACCGCCGAAAGCATCCTCTACCTTCTTAGGCCGGACAGCAAATACACGGAGCTGGAAGCGCGGATTCTGGACATTGCCCTGATCCTTCATATGGAACACGGCGGTGGAAATAACTCCACCTTCACCACCCACGTAGTCTCCTCCTCCGGCACGGACACTTACTCCTCCATGGCCGCTTCTTTAGGCTCCTTAAAAGGCCCAAGGCACGGCGGCGCAAACATCAAAGTCGTCCGGATGTTCGATGACATGAAAAGTGTCCTCACAGACTGGAAAGACGAAGACGCCATTCAGGCCTACCTGCGCGATCTCCTGCACAAAGAAGCCTTTGACCATGCAGGCCTGATCTATGGAATGGGCCATGCCGTCTACTCCATCTCGGATCCCAGAGCCAACATCTTCAAGTCCTTCGTCCACAGCCTGGCGAAAGAGAAAGGACGCGAAGAAGAATTCCAGCTCTATTCCGCCGTGGAGCGCCTGGCTCCCAAGGTTATCGGCGAAGAACGCCGCATCTACAAAGGCGTCAGCGCGAACGTGGACTTCTACAGCGGCTTCGTTTACAGCATGCTGGATCTTCCCACCGAGCTGTTCACCCCGATCTTTGCCATGGCGCGTGTGGTGGGCTGGAGCGCGCACCGGATCGAAGAATTGTCCAACAACGGAAAGATTATCCGTCCGGCCTACAAAAGCGTTGCCGGGCATCAGAAATATACCCCGTTAAAACGCCGGAAATAGCAGAAGGCATCGAGAGCGCAGACGTATAATCGCCTGCGCTCTTTCCCTGTTCTAATCTTCTCCTGCATCATTGATTTCAAGCAATGAAATTTCGCAGGACGACAGCTCCATCTTTTCATCAGATAAACGTTCTGTCAGTTCCTCCGCTTTGTCTGTGAGCATTGTTCTGAAATTGCCGGCCGTGATCTCTGCTTCGCCAAGTCCGTCCAGATACGTTTGCATTTCCTCTTGAAACGACAGCAAAGTATCGTCTCTTTCCGCTACGGTTAAAAGCTCCGGTTCCACGATAACATAAGGAACCTGAAAATCCACAAAGCAGGCAAAATCATACGTTCTTTCTCCATCCTCACCCGGTTCCCGGCAAGGCCTGCTCATTTTTTTAATTCCGGCATAAAAACCAAGCGCTTCTCCCACCTCCCTGCAGTACAATTCATTCGTCGAAAACTGCATCGTCGTTCGAAAAAAATCATAGTTTTCATCCTCCGGATCGATCGCATTGATCACATCCGCCTGTGCCGCAAGCAGCTCCGTCAGTTCATCGGGTGTCGAAGCAAGCGCGGCATTGAAATCGGCGACGCTTTGCTGTAAATAATTCTCCGTTTTGTACGCAATCAGCTTTGTATACGCCTCCGAAGCATTTTGCTCCGCCCCCTCACACTCTGTTTGCATACTCACAGCAAAAAGAGCGGCAAGAACCACTGGTAAATATTTTTTCATAGCTGAAACTCCTTCCTGTCCTTTTCCTGGTACAGTAACCAGGATACGTTACTGTTTACTCGTACCTCGTTCCAGTAACATTTCGCAGGCTCATTTTAAGTTTTGCTTTGCAAAAGAGCCTGTTCACACCTGAATCGCGTTCTTACGTACCTGAACAGTACTAGGGTACCGCTTTTTCTTGAACTGGTCTTGGAGTGAAGATGTTTTTTATGTGGAGATGGTCGGAAATTGTACGGAAACAAGAACGCCCTGAGCCGAATTCGCAATGCTGATTTCCGCTCCGTGCAGTTCAAGAATTTTTTTCACAATATACAGTCCCAGTCCTGTCCCGCCCGTCTGCCGATTTCTGGAAGGTTCCACCCGGTAAAACGCTTCAAACAAGCGCGGAATCTCCTCCTCCGGAATCGATGCGCCCGTATTCTCCACCGTCAGCCTTGCTTTGCCCGCTTCTCCCCACAAATGCACGCTCACCTGATTTCCAGCCTCCGAATACGCCGCAGCATTCCCCAGAAGATTGTCCAACGCCTTTTGAAGCAGCGAAAGGTCGCCCCAAACAGCCAGCCCCGGCATGATGGCTCTTGTAATGGTCAGTTCTTTTTGCATGAAAAAATCTTCATACGTGAGCAGGCGCTCCTTCAAAAGCCCGCTAAGATCAATCTTGGCTTTCCTGCAGCAGTATCCCGGCGTATCCAGGCGGGAAATTGTCAAAAGCTCCTGTACCATCGTTTCCAACGTATCCGCCGTTTCCAGCGATTGCTTCAGATAGGTTTCCCGGTCTTTATAACGCCCAACCTGATAGAGCATCCCCTGAAGCTGACCTTTCAGAATCGTAATCGGGGTTTTCAGCTCATGGGACGCAGCCGAAAAAAACGCTGTTCGCTGCCGTTCGAGCTGCCTTTCCGCCGCAATGTCTGCCTGAAGCTTCCGGTTCGCTTCCTGCAATTCGGAAAGGGTTGCCTCCAGTTTCCTGGAAAGCGTATTTAAGCTGTCCGCCAGCACCCCGATCTCATCCGTGCGTCCCGTGACACAAACGCCGCTGAAATCCAGTTCCGCCATCTGCTTCGAACGCCTGCTCACTTTTTTGATCGGCGCTGTCAGATACCAGGAACAGAAGAACGCCGCAATCGCCGCGCCAGCCAAAACGACCATGCAAAGCGGCGGGAGCGTTCTCTGAATCGCCTTCTCCGTCTCCGTGCGTTTGGCCAAATTCCTTGTCAGCAAGAGCGTATAAGGCGAATTGCTGTCCGCAAAGCGAATCGTGTAGGCTTTCGATTTTTCAGCCTTCTCAAAATCCTCCATCTGTCCGCCTGTAAGCTGATTCACGTTCCCAAGACTCACTTCCTGCCCATCCGCCCGGAAGAAATGCAGTTCAAATTCATTTTCGTATTGTTCCCGTATGCTTTTCTCCGTTTCTTCAAGCCAGATTGGAGCGTTCTCGCTGGATTCTCCCGCTAAATCATCCGGCAGAAAGCAGATCCACCATTCGGCATCTTCCAGGTCATATTGATAATTCTTGGGAACCGCCCACGCAAGGAAACAATATGTAACGAAACAGCATGCCAGAATCAAGACAAAGGTCAGCAAAAAGACCTTAACGGATAACCGGCTTTTCCTCTTCTTTCTCAATGCAGTATCCCACCCCTCTGATCGTTTCAATGTAATCGGCCGTTCCAAGTTTCTTCCGCAGATTTTTGATATGCGTATCAATAATCCGTTCTTCCCCGAAAAATTCATATTTCCAAAGCGTCTGAAGCAGGTTCTGCCGTGTCAGGATCCTCCCCCTGTGCGTCAGCAATTCCCGCAGGATTTCAAATTCCCGCGGAGTCAGCTCCAGATTTTCCTGCCCTCTGTACGCTTTATAACCGTCAAAATCCAACGTCAGATCCTTATAACGCATCGTCTGCGGCGCATCATCCTTTTTTGCCGAACGCCGCAGGACAGCTGCTATTTTCCGCAGCAGGACAGGCACCGAAAACGGCTTCGTCAGATAATCGTCTGCCTGTAAGTCCAATCCCCTGATCTGATCCTCCTCGCTGTCCAGGGCCGTCAGCATGATGATCGGTACGTCCGACCTCTGCCGGATCACTTCGCAGACGCCGTAGCCGTCGATTTTGGGAATCATCAGATCCAGCAGAATCAGATCAAACTCCTGTTCCGTGTATTTTGAAAGCGCTTCTACGCCATCCGAGGCCAGTACAACGCTGTGCCCGGCTTCCTCTATAAAATCATGCAGCAATGCCTGGATCGCGAAATCATCCTCTACAATTAAAATCCTGCTCATAATGCACCTCCTGTCCTAAGTATAACAAAGGAATTTGAATCTATTGTGTAGATTTTTGGGGAATCGTCAAACACAGAAACGGCATAGCCAAAGCTACGCCGTTTCCCAGACCAGTTCAAATCTAATTTCTAAAAATAGTTTTTAATCGCGTTTTTCGTCCCAACGCCGTACCAAATCGCCGCCACCAGGAAAATCACCGTGATCAGCAGGGAAAAATTCCCCAGCACGCCCGTAAAATCATTCAGCAGTCCAAACAGGCCGCAAATCAGCATCACGATCCCGAATCCCAGCATCTTGGGCTTCATGAAGTTCACAAACCCATCCTTGTCCTTACAGCGCTTCATCGTCATATTCTTTGGCAGAACCAGATTCTCTTTGACTTCCCCTTTCTGCGCCATCAGGAACCAGGCGTACAGCAGATAAACTCCAAAGCCCGTTATGATCAGGTCAACCATAATAAACATACTATCCATAGCTTTTCTCCTTTTAGCGGATATTCAGGAACTGCTTCACAGCCGCCTTCATATCACAGACGTCTACCACCGTTTTGTGCAGGACGGGCGCCGTGCGGATTTCCTCAATCGCCTGGGGCACTTTCGTCCCTGCCAGCTTCGACAGCTCGTCCACCAGCTCGAAATCGCCCATCGCGTCGTATTTTTCATCAATGGCGTTCATGACGCTTCTGGTAAACTTATAGGGGCTTGCCGTGGAAGCGATGAGCGTCTTCGTCTGACAGTCGCCCGTTTCCGCCCGGTATTTCTTCGAAACCGCAGACGCCACAGCCGTATGGGTATCCAGCACATAGCCGGACTTCCGGTAAACGTCCGCAATCTCCTGCGCCGTCTCCTCCTCGGATGCATAATTTCCATAGAAATCCGCAAGCTGTCCCTTCATCTCTTCCGTAATCTCATAGCGGCCTTTCTCACCCAGTGCCGCCATCAGGTCGGTATCCTTCTTCGCATCCTCTCCGGCGGTCTTATAGATCAGACGCTCCAGGTTGCTGGAGATCAGAATATCCATCGACGGGGAGCTGGTCAGCAGGAACTCCCGGTTCCGGTCATAAGCCCCAGTACGGAAGAAATCGTACAGCACTTTATTCTCGTTCGAGGCACAGATCAGCTTCCCGATGGGAACGCCCATGTGCTTCGCATAATAAGCGGCCAGAATGTTTCCGAAATTTCCGGTGGGTACGACGACATTGATCTTCTCGCCGTCCGAAATCTCGCCCTTTTCCAGAAGCTTCGCGTAGGCATAAACATAATAGACGACCTGCGGTACGAGACGGCCGATGTTAATCGAATTGGCCGAAGAGAACTGATAACCGGCCTTGGCCAGCTCCTTTGCCAGCTCCTCGTCCCCGAACATTTTTTTCACACCGGTCTGGGCGTCATCAAAATTCCCGCGAATCCCGACCACAAAGGTATTCGCCCCTTTCTGGGTCACCATCTGTTTCTCCTGGATGGGGCTTACGCCGTCCTTGGGGTAGAAGACAATGATTTTCGTTCCCGGAACGTCCGCAAAGCCTGCCAGCGCCGCTTTTCCGGTATCGCCGGAGGTGGCGGTCAGGATCACGATCTCGTGGTCGGCATGATTCTTCTTCGCAGCCGTCGTCATCAGGTGCGGCAGGATCGAAAGGGCCATATCCTTAAACGCAATGGTCGCGCCGTGGAACAGCTCCAGATAATAGGCGTCTTCCGTCTTCTGAATCGGCGCAATCTCTTCCGTGTCAAACTTCTGGTCGTAAGCCCTGGCAATGCAGCCCTTTAACTCTTCTTCCGTAAAATCCGTCAGGAAGCACTTCATGACCTCATACGCCGTCTCCTGATAACTCATCCCGGCAAGCTCCGCCATCGTCCGGTCAAGCTTCGGCAGAAATCCCGGCACGTACAGCCCGCCGTCCGGGGCCAGTCCCTGCAGAATCGCCCAAGAAGCCGTCACTTTTTCGTCTTTGTTCCGGGTACTGTTGTATAATAATTCCATCTTATCCATCCTTTTCTTTCTGTAGTCTGCATCTTTAATGTCAGATTATAGCATACCTTTTGCCGCTTCACAAGGTGAAAGTTTCCATCTGAGAAAAAAACAGGGCCGCTTTTGCAGCCCCATTTCCCGCACGTCATGTACTTTCAGTCTGTAAATGTAAAATACTCGTGGCCTCCATATTCAAACAACAGCGTCAAATTCGCGTCAAACCACTCGATGTTATGGTTGTCCGAATCGGATCTCGCCATGAAGCACAGAGCTCCCTGGGAATAATCTTCCCCTGCCAGCGCCCGGTCCACGGCCTCGATTGTCTCATCCGTGATCGTCACGCTGTCGATCCGCCCATCCGCGGTGGGCGAAAACTGCACTACATTTCCTGTCCTTTCCCAGACCACATCATAAATCGTATCCGGAAAACGACGGTCTTTCACGCGGTTCAGGACCACATTCGCGATCAGGATCTTGCTCTTCATATCTCCTCCCGTCGCTTCTGCCTCGACAATCTTCAGCAGGGTATAATAGTCCTGGGAAGCCATATGGTTCTCGCGCACAGTCTGCTGCGCATAATAGCCAATCTCACTGATCTTTTCCGTTCCCTGTTCCACTCTCAGCCGGTTCAGCGTATTTCGGCAGACACTGTCAGATCCCACCAGAATACTCTCATAGTCATTTTCCAGACTCACTTTTTCCGTCGCATGCGAATATTCTTCCATGGAATTGACACTGCTGACAATGCCCATCAGGCCTGCCTGGAGCCTGCTGCCCCCTTCTCCCTGGCCGCTCTCCTGGTTTCCCGCGAAGCCTGAACTGCTCCGCACCGCGTAAACCGTGCCGCTGTCACTGTTCGTAAAAACACTGGCGCACAGCACGATCACTGCCAGGCCCACTGTCACGGACAGGAGCATCATGAACGCCCCGTATCCGTTCCGTTTCCACCTCATAACGCAACTGAAAGCTTTCCTTAATATTGCACTGCGTAATTGCATGTCTGTGTTCCTCTCTTTTCCTGTTATCCAGGTAGTAACCCCCCGTCCATACGGAGGGCCGCTACAAAACACCTACATCCAAAAGTACAATCCTGCGGTAAGCTCTGTGTAGCTGTATTATAACGGAAATATTAATGAAATGTCAAGCTTTATTTCATATTTTTGTAATATTTTCGCCGACATATTTTTTATTTATTCAACATTTTCGTTTTATTTCCCCGTCAAAACGCCCGTTTTCGACCTGTATCCAGTCGGATTCTGCCGATTTTTCCGTGATTTTTCAGCACTTTTCACAAAATTTCATTCGCCGCGCTTCTTTCTGTTTCCCGATTTTTCGGAAATTTTCGTCATTTTTACATATTTATTTCCATCAGTTAATAATTTCGAAATATATTACAATTTCTTCAGGAAGCCGCCAATTCGTTCAGAAGCGTCCTAAGAATCAGGATATGATACTCCTCATCTTTCACGATCCGTTCCAAAACCGCATTGATATGCGGGTCCCGGATCATCTTTTCATGCATCCGGTACTGGTTGATCGCCGCCTTCTCGGACTCGATATCCGCCAGCAGCATATTGCGGGCATTCCCCGGAATAGTCAGGTATTCCGGCGTCCACATGCTTTTCCGTCCATTCTGGTGCTTTGCCAGAAAATCGATAGAACCGCCCAGCAGATGAATCAGCTCGCCCAGTTTCTGCAGATGGATCATCTCCGCCATCGCGATTCCCAGGATCGTCTTCGCCAGCGGGCACCGCTCGCAGAACAGACGGTTTTCATTGTTAATATACTGCGCAATCGCGGTCATCTCCGAAACGGAGCCGCAGTAATCGAAACTGAGCATCTGCGCATAGGCCAGATTCTTTTCCTTTACCTGCATGGGCGGATAGGGCAGATCCATCATAATCGGTTTCACGCCCGCAAAACTGCACGGGCTGGATATAAGCGCCTCTTTTTCCTGCATGTTCGAACCCTCTTCTATCATTGATATTCTGTATTACGATATGCATAAAAAAAGAAAGCCGTTCCTTTTCCCTAAGAACAGCTTTCTCGTTTTATTCCTGCGTCCGGCCGTAGCGGCACATCGCTTTTATTTGCCGCTTGCTACCATGTTGTTGATGGCGGTCAGCAGCGCATTGATCGAGGCGCGGATGATATCCTGGTCAACGCCGGCGCCCCAGAACAGTTTTTCTTCTTTGCTCCGGATTCCCACATAGGCGATCGCTCTGGAACTGGAGCTCTGCTCTAAGGCGTGCTCCTGGTAGGTGATCAGGTCGTAGTTCAGGCGGAACTGCTTCTTCAGCGCATTGCTGACCGCGTTCAGACGTCCGTTTCCTGCCGCGATGGCTACCTTCGTGTCGCCGTTATATTCCACGGTTACTTCCGCAATGATGCCGTTATGCTGCTTGAAATGGACTTCCGTGATGTTGTACGGCGTCGTAATGTCCTCGAAACGCTCCTTGAACAGCTCGAAAATCTCCTTGGGCATCAGCTCCTTGTGCTGGTGGTCGGAAACCTCCTTGGCCGCATAGCCCATGGCTTCCCGCATCTTGGCCGGAAGATTCAGCCCGAAATTGTGCTCCAGGACATAGCCGACGCCGCCCTTGCCGGACTGGCTGTTGATCCGGATCACGTCTGCCTCGTATTCCCTTCCGATATCCTTCGGGTCGATGGGCAGGTACGGAACCGTCCAATGCTCGCAGTTGTTGTCTTCCCGGTATTTCATGCCCTTGGCAATGGCATCCTGATGCGAACCGGAGAATGCCGCAAAGACCAGCGCGCCGCTGTACGGGCTTCTCATATCCACATGCATGCCGGTGTATTTTTCATATTCTTCGCAGATGGCAGGCATATCCGTGAAATCCAGTTCCGGATCCACGCCCTGGGAATACATGTTCATTGCCAGCGTCACAATGTCCACGTTTCCGGTGCGCTCCCCGTTTCCAAACAGGGTGCCTTCGATCCGGTCCGCGCCTGCCAGGATTCCCATTTCCGCGTCGGAAACGCCGCAGCCGCGGTCATTGTGGGGATGCAGGGAAAGCAGGACGTTTTCCCGGTATTTCATGTTTTTGCTCATGTATTCGATCTGGCTGGCGTAGACGTGGGGCATGGAGTGCTGGACGGTGCTCGGCAGGTTGATGATGACTTTGTTGTCCGGGGTGGGCTGCCAGACGTCCAGAACGGCATTGCAGACTTCCAGGGCGTATTCCACTTCCGTTCCGGTGAAGCTCTCCGGGCTGTACTCGAAGGAAAAGTTTCCATCGGTTTCCGCAGCCAGTTTCTTCAGAAGCGCCGCGCCGTCCACCGCGATCTGCAAAATCTCTTCTTTGGATTTTTTAAACACCTGCTCCCGCTGTGCCAGCGAGGTGGAATTATAAACATGTACGACTGCCTTCTTCGCGCCTTTCAGGGCCTCGAAGGTCTTTTTGATGATATGTTCTCTGGCCTGGGTCAGCACCTGGATGGTCACGTCGTCCGGGATCAGATTTTCCTCGATCAATGTCCGCAGGAACTGATATTCGGTCTCGGAAGCGGCCGGGAAGCCTACCTCGATCTCTTTAAAGCCGATTTTTACCAGAAGTTTGAAAAAGGCTACCTTCTGTTCCAGGCTCATCGGGACGATCAGCGCCTGGTTGCCGTCCCGCAGGTCTACGCTGCACCAGATCGGCGCTTTTTCGATGTGGTCTTTCTTCGTCCACTCCATGGAGGGAACCGGGGGCATAAAATACTGTCTTGTGTACTTGGATACGTTCTGCATATTCATTCTCCTTTTCGCGATACTTTCCATTCTTGTTGATCCAATGCTTTTGGGAGCCGTGGCACGGGCGTTTCTGAAAATAAAAAAGCCTTCAGTCTCTGATCCAGCAAATGCTGTCGTAGAGACGAAAGACTATAAAAATCTCACGCGGTACCACTCTATTTTATGAATTTCTTCATACACTCAACGGATACGGGCTTTTCAGCTTTATATCCTTTCCCTTCTAACGGTGGGACTCCGTCTGCGTCTACTCTCCTTTGGATTTCGGGCAGCCGCTCCGAGGCGAGTTCTGACCATCCCTTCTGCTGTCTCGCATCATCCGGCAGCTTTCTGGATTCCAGTCCGATCGTACTATTCCTCTTCTCAGCATTTGAGTATTCAACTGAGAAACAGCATACCATTCTTCCCGCCATTTGTCAAGAGCCGAAATCAAACGTTACTGTTACTCGTACCTCGCTCCAGTAACGATTCACAGGCTCATTTTAAGTTTTGCTTTGCAAAAGAGCCTGCTCACTCCTGAATCACTTTCTTACGTACCTGAGCAGCTAAGTGCTCAGGTACTGTCTGAATCGTAACAGTCAAACAAATTCATCTGCCGCACCTCATACCTCTGCCGGTATCCCGCAATAATATCCCTCATCCGGTAACGGATCTTCCGCCTCTCACACTCCGCCGCAAAAACCTCCCAGAGCTCTTTCGCCCGCGAACTCCTGCACTCATAAAGATTCCCATACCGCTTCTGGTACTTCACCACCAGCCCCTCCCCCGGAAACACCTCATTCAGCTTCTCATAATACCACTCCCGCTGGTTCATCCGCAGCGTCATCCCAAAAGCCGGATAGATAAATTTCCCTCCCGCCTCCGCCGTCCGCCGCACAATCTCCAGCACATTTTCCGGCGTATCCTCCAGAAACGGCAGCACCGGCATCAGCAGCACCCCCGCAAACAGCCCTTCCGCCGACAATTTCGCGATCATATCCAGCCTCTCCGAAGACAGCGCCACTCTGGGCTCGATCTTCCGGCAAAGCCCGTCATCCGCCGTCGTCACCGTCACCTTCAGAAGCACCGGGGAATGCTCCGAAATCTCCTTCAAAATGTCCACATCCCGGAGCATCAGCGTACTTTTTGTCGCAATCGCCGCCCCAAATCCGAACGCATCCACAAGCTCCAGCGCATGGCGTGTCAGAAGCAGCTCCTTTTCAAACGGATTGTACGGATCGCTCATGGCCCCGGTTCCCACCACGCCCTTTTTCGTCTTCCGCCGCAGATCATCCCGGATCACCCGCAGCGCGTCCGCCTTCACCCGCACCCGGTCAAACTCCTCCACGCCATAGCAGGCCGAACGGCTGTCACAGTAAATGCACCCGTGACAGCAGCCCTTATAAATGTTCATATTGTAATCAATTCCAAACCATTCCGCCGGAGCCTTGCATTTCGTCACAATGGTCTTCGCAGGGATTTCTTCCATTTTCTCTCTCCTTAACCGTCCGTCAGGCCTTACGCCGTCTTTACAAACTGACTGTTATACAGGCCCGCATAGAACCCATTCTTCTCCATCAGTTCTTCATGCGTTCCCTGTTCGATAATATTGCCGTCCTTCATCACCAGGATCAGATCCGCATCCCGAATCGTCGACAGCCGGTGCGCGATCACAAAACTCGTCCTTCCCCGCATCAGGTTATCCATCGCCTTCTGAATTCGGATCTCCGTCCTGGTATCCACCGAACTGGTCGCCTCGTCCAGAATCAGGATCGGCGGATCGGCCAGAATTGCCCGCGCAATCGTCAAAAGCTGCTTCTGGCCCTGGGAAAGATTGCTCGTCTCCTCATTCAGCACCATCTGATAGCCGCCCGGAAGCGTCTGGATAAAGTTATGCGCATGCGCAGCCTTCGCCGCCGCAATCACTTCCTCATCCGTAGCATCCAGCCGTCCATACCGGATATTTTCCATGATCGTCCCGTTAAACAGCCAGGTATCCTGCAGCACCATTCCAAACATATCCCGCAGTTCACTTCGGTTAAACCTGCGCAGATCGCGGCCGTCCACCTGGATCGACCCGGAATTCACATCATAAAACCGCAGCAGCAGCTTGATCATCGTCGTCTTCCCCGCTCCGGTGGGGCCTACGATCGCCACCTTCTGTCCTTCCCGGATCTTCGCTGAAAAATCGTGGATCGTAATCTTCTCCGGCGTATAGCCAAAGCTTACATGGGAAAATTCCACATTTCCCTTCAATGCATCGATATGTTCCGGATTCTCTACGGTCTGTTCCTCTTCTTCCTCCTCCAGGAACTCAAACACCCGCTCGGAAGCCGCCGCCGAAGACTGCAATAAATTCGTCACCTGCGCGATCTGCTGGATCGGCTGGGTAAAATTCCGGATATACTGGAAAAAGGATTGGATCTGCCCCACTTCAATGCTGCCCCTGGCCGCCAGATACCCGCCCAGAAGCGCAACCATCACATACCCCAAGTTTCCTACAAACTGCATGATCGGCATCATCATGCCGGAAAAGAACTGGGACTTCCAGGCAGATTCGTACAGCTTATCATTCGTTTCCCGGAAAGTCTGTACCACTGCTTCTTCTTTGTTAAATACCTTTACGATATTGTGGCCGCCGTAGACCTCTTCCACCTGACCGTTCACCTCGCCCAGGTAAGCCTGCTGCTGCTGGAAAAACCGCTGAGACCGCTTCATGACCATATTGATGATCAGCATGGAAAACGGCAGGATGAGCAGCGCGCAGACCGTCATCAGCACATTGATCCGCAGCATCATGATAAATACGCCCACCAGTGTTGTCACCGATGTAATGAGCTGCGTAATGCTCTGGTTCAGGCTCTGTCCCAGCGTATCCACATCATTGGTAATCCGGGAAAGCACTTCGCCCGTCGGCCTGCTTTCAAAATATTTCAGCGGCATTTTATGAATTTTCTCCGAAATTTCCTGGCGCAGGCTGTACGTCACATCGTTCGAAATTCCGGACATAATGAATCCCTGAATAAAGGACATGCAGGCGCTCATCACATAAAGTCCCAAAAGCGTCAGCAGAATCTGCCCTACCTTCGCAAAATCAATGCCCCCGGTTCCGTTAATCTTCGCCACAAGCCCGTTAAAAATCTCCGTCGTCGCATTGCCCAGGATCGTCGGCCCGATAATCGAAAAAACCGTACTGGCAATGGCAAACACCAGCATCAGGAGCAGCCGGTATTTATAGCGCTCCATATAGGCGGCCAGCTTCTTCATGGCGCCCTTAAAATCCTTTGCCTTTTCGCCCCGTCCCCTTCCGTGGCCCATACCGCCTCTGCCCTTTGGCCTTGTCTCACTCATGTTCCAGTTCCTCCTTTGACAGTTGTGACGTTGCAATCTGTTCGTAAACCTCACAGGTTTTCAGCAGCTCCCGGTGTGTCCCGATTCCGGCAATCCGCCCCTCATCCAGGACAATGATCTGCTCCGCATGCAGGATCGTGCTGATCCGCTGCGCAACAATAATCGTCGTCGCCTCCGCCGTGGCCTCCCTCAGCGCCTTCCTGAGGGCCACATCCGTCTTATAGTCCAGCGCCGAAAAACTGTCGTCAAACACATAGATTTCCGGATTCTTCGCGATTGCCCTGGCAATGGAAAGCCGTTGCTTCTGCCCACCGGAAACATTCGTCCCGCCCTGGGCGATCGGCGACTCATACCGCTCTTCCTTCGCCTCAATGAATTCGGACGCCTGCGCGATTCGGGCCGCCCTTTCCACCTCCGCTTCCGACGCTTCTTCCCAGCCATACCGGATATTCGAATCAATGGTTCCGGAGAACAGGACGCCCTTCTGGGGCACATACCCAATCTTGTCATGAAGTTCATGCTGAGACAGCTTCCGCACATCCACGCCGTCCACCAGCACCTGCCCCTCCCGCACGTCAAAGAAACGCGGGATCAGGTTTACCAGCGTAGACTTTCCGCATCCGGTGCTTCCGATGATCGCCGTCGTCTCCCCTGGCTTCGCCGTAAAGGTGATATGCTCCAGAACCGGCTGTTCCGCTCCCGGATAGGCAAAGGAAACGTCCCGGAATTCCACATAGCCTTTCCTGCACGGATCGGCATGCTCCGGCACTTCCGGATCAGCCAGGTTTACTTCCGTGTCCAAAATTTCATTGATCCGCCCGGCCGACACCAGCGCCCGCGGCAGCATGATCGACATAGCCGTCAGCATCAAAAACGACATGATGATCATCATTGTATACTGGATATAGGCCATCATATCGCCCACCTGCATTGTCCCTTTATCAATCCCCAGCGACCCGCAGTATACGATCAAAACGGTAATGCCATTCATAATGAACATCATCATCGGCATCATAAAGGTCATGCAGCGGTTTACGAACAGGTTTACCCTTTTGAAATTCTGGTTCGCCTCCTCGAACCGCTCCTTCTCCCGCTCTTCCCGGCTGAATGCCCGGATCACCGGGATTCCCTGGAGAATTTCCCGCGATACCAGGTTCAGGCGGTCGATCAGGGTCTGCTGGATGCGGAATTTCGGCATCGCCACCGTCATCAGAATCAGCACCAGCAAAATGATCAAAACCACCGCCAGCACGATCACCCACGCCATACCCACATTCGTCTGCAATGCCTTCGAAACGCCTCCAATTCCCAGAATCGGCGCGTACAGCACGATCCGGAACACCATTGTCAGAAGCATCTGGATCTGCTGGATATCGTTCGTGCTGCGCGTGATCAGGGATGCCGTGGAAAACCGGTCAAATTCCGCATTGGAAAAGGACATAACCTTGCGGAATACCATTTCCCGCAGCTTCCGGCTCATTCCGGCCGCCACCCGGCAGGAAAGGAACATCACCGTCACCGCAGCCAGCATGATCACCAGCGCAAACCCCAGCATTTTTACACCGGCCTTCAAAAGATACCGTGTCTGAAGCGCTTCCATATCCACGCCCTGGGCCTCATACTCCGCCTTCACGAACGCAACGGCAGCCTGGCTCAGCATCGTATCCGGATAGTCCGCAAACTTTTCGTACATAGCCTCTTTTATCATTGAAAATTGTTCTTCCGGGAGTGCCTGAAAAAGTTCAAAAGGATCGGCATTCTCCGGAAGTCCCATAGCCGCCAGCATCTGTCCCGCATTTTCCCCGGAGGTCAGGCCGTAAACGGCCAGCATCGGTTTCTCGAAAACCGCATTCAGCGCTTCCCGCTCCGTTTTGCTGACGCTGTTCAAATGCCAAAGATCGCCCTCCTCTGTATAATGAGACTCCACCAGGGCCTTTTCCTCTTCATCCAGAAACAAAAATAGCTTCTCCATGGTTTCCGCCCGCAGATCCTGGGCCACGGCGTCCTCCACGCCGCCCTGCTGGATCCCTACGTTCACGATGTTTGAGGTATACTCCGGCAGAGACAGGTCGCAGTTGGCCTGCACGAACAGCAGCACCACAATGATCAGGATTTCCCACGTAAATTCCTTCAGATGTTTCATTAATTTCAGCATGCTTTACTCCTCCATCCCGCAGCTTCCCGCGCTGTTGCCCTTTCCGGGCTCCTCTCCGGCCAGCCGTTCCAGGTTCCCCCGGATTTTTTCCAAAATCTTTTTATGGGCCGCCAGTTCTTCCTCTGTGAGACCTTCGTAGATTTCTGCGACTGCTTCGGTGAGCAGTTCGCGGGTGCGCTCGCTGACCGCCTTTCCTTCTTCTGTGATGTAGACAAGCTGGCTTCTCTGATCCTTCGGGGAAGGCCGCCGGATGATCAGGCCGGCGCTTTCCATCCGCTTCAGCATCACGGTCAGGGTCGCCGGCTTCACGCACAGCTTCTTCGCGATCTCAATCTGCGTCTGGCCGTCGTGCTCTGCGACGGTCATCAGGAGTCTGGGGTCGCCCCTGTACAGATTTTCCCGATCCAGCTTGCTTCTCATAAAACGGAATTCCAGCTTTCGGATGTGCGTCTCCTGAATGCGGATTTCCTGTAATTTTTCCTTCAATGTCTGTTCACCTCCTGTTTTCTCCTCCTGCCCGCCGGGCCCTTTTGTTTCCCGCCCGACACGCCGTTTCGGTTCCTGCCCGGTATACTCTTTCAATCGCGGCGCCTTTTATTTAGTTAGACAGCTAACGGGAATGTTATCATATCCTATCTGTAAAATCAATAAAGAAACTATAAATTTTTGCCCCATTGCGCCTTCTCTTTTCTTTCAAAATTTTTTTGCAGGAAAAACAAAAATAACACTTGTATTTTTCGCCACAAGTGCTATAATAAAACACATGGAAGCATAGCTCAGCCGGGATGAGCGTTCGCCTCACACGCGAAAGGTCAGGAGTTCGAGCCTCCTTGCTTCCATTTTTTTTGAAATTTTTTATTTTTTCCTTGACAAACGGACATTTATAAGATATACTGTCTAAGTGTCAGAAATTAATTGAATATTTCTTACAATATCGGAGTATGGCGTAGCTTGGTAGCGCGCTCGGCTGGGGGCCGAGAGGTCGCAGGTTCAAATCCTGTTACTCCGATTTTTTATTGCAAAAACAAGGGTTTCCAGAAATGGAAGCCCTTATTTTTTGAAACATGTGCGCGTGCCACAGGCACACAGTACCGCCAAATATCCGCACAAATGCGGCCGCTTGCTCTGCTGCTCACTGGAATAAATGAGTTCGCCGCAGCCGCCTCCTAAGCAAATACAAAGCACTCATTTCCTGCGCAGTTTCAGTAAAATGCCCTGCTCTTCTGCCGCCCGCCGAAAACGTTCTGTGATGAGAATCGCTTTCTCTTTTACGGACAATGTTTCAAATACCGCATCGTTTCTCGCCTGTTCCACCGTCTGTTTTACAGTTTCCATATCCAGCAGATTTACGGCTACGCAAAAAAATGTCTTTTTTCTGCCGTCGTTGCAGTTTTTTAGCAGCCATTGCAGAAGCTGGATTTTTTCTTTCTGTTCCGCCTGATACGCCTCCACACCCATTTCACGCTGTTTTTCCAAATCCTTTCTCCGGTTTTGGTGCGTGATAAAGGAATCCGTTTTGTCAATGTCCGCATAAAGTTCGCAGGCAAATTCCCGGCATTGGCTGCAATATGCCGGACTGCCGTGCCGGAGGCTGCATTTCGCGATTTTACACGACTGGTTTCCCTCCCCGCCGCCACAGCCGGGACAATACCCGTCCAGATGCATCGGGCACAGGCCACAGTTCAGCCCGCACAAGGAAAACAGCAAGTCTTCTCTTGTAAAATTCTTCAAAATTCGTCCCCCCTATTTCTTACGTAAAAACCGCAAATAACCTCTGCCGTCCGCTCCGCATTCGCGCGTCTCCCTGTTCAAAATTTCCATTTTCCTTCCGGCTCCATTCTATCTTTTATAGAAAAGTCTTACCGTTTCTTTCAGACCATCGCTGAATTCGTCGAGATCCTCAAGTCGAATAACGCCCTCATTCAGAAGTTCGACCAAATAAAAAATCAGTTCGGAACGTTTCATTTCCAGGCAGACGCCTTTCTTCTTTTTATCTCTGTTAATCCTTTTTTCCAATTCCCAGAATTTATCGGATGGTGAGCCGTCTTTCCTTAATATTTCAATGTATTTCTTATTGAGCTTATCCATATAGGCTTCTTGCCAATCGACGATTTTATTTTTGAAAAGTGTCCAGTCCTTCTTTGTGAATCTCTCTTCCTGCATAGTTTTCCCCTTTTTCGTTCCAATTCTATCAAATATCAAAACTCTATTTCTAAGTCTTTTAATTTCTGTGTTTCTCGTGTGAGCAGAGCGATTGTCTCCACGTGGCTCGTCCCAGGAAACATATCAACACAGCAAACACGCTCCACCCGATACCCATACCCCTGCATCTCCACCAAATCCCTCGCCAAACTCGTCGGCTTACAGGAAATATAAACCATCCTCTCCGCCCCCATACTCCCCGCAATCTTCTGCAGCGCCTTCGGATGCATCCCATCCCTCGGCGGATCCACCACCACCAAATCCGGCCGCTCCTCCAGCATATCCACCACCTTCAACACATCCCCCGCAAGGAATTCACAGTTCTCCAGCCCATTCAGCTTCGCATTCGTCTTCGCCGCCTCCACGGCCTCCTCCACAATTTCCACCCCCACAACCTTCTTCGCCACCGGCGCAAGCATCTGCGCAATCGTGCCGGTCCCACTGTAAAGGTCGAAAATCACTTTGTCTTTCGTCTCGCCTACATAGCTTCTGGCAGTTTCGTAGAGGACTTCCGCTCCCAGGGAATTGGTCTGGAAGAAGGAAAACGGCGTGATTTTGAAACGCAGGCCCAGAAGTTCTTCGTAAAAATAGTCCTGGCCCCAGAGGATTTTTGTTCCGTCATTTTGGATGATATCCGCAAGGCTGTCGTTGGCGGTATGCAGGATGCCGGTGATTTTTCCGGAAAGGGGCAGCGCCAGAAGGGCATCCACAAATTCCTGGAAGCCGGACTCGTAGGTCTTTTCGGTGCTGGTCACCAGGTCGATCAGGATTTCCTCGGTTCTTGCCGCCTTGCGCACAAGGAGATGGCGGAGGTAGCCTTCATGGCGCATTTTGTGATAAAAAGTCCAGCCCTGAGCCTGGGAAAATTTCAGGACACACGATAGAATCTGCCGGAAATCGGAATCAACGATCTGGCACTGATCTACGGTGACGATATCGTAGAAGCTCCCGCGTTTATGCATGCCGAGGACGAGGGGGCCGTCCTTTACTTCGTCGCCGAAAGAGAACTCCATTTTGTTCCGGTAAGCAAACTGACGGGGGCTTGGCTTAATTCCTTCGAAAATATAGTTCTGGCAGACTTCGTCCAGGAGTTTCTGCACTTGCTCCGCTTTTAGCTTTAGCTGTTCTTCATAGGGAAGGTTCTGCCAGGAGCAGCCGCCGCAGATGCCGAAATGGGGGCATGGCGGCGTGATTTCCGCAGGGGCTTTTTCAAGGACTTCCAACAGGCGGGCCTCACATTTGCCTTTTCGTACTTTGTTAATCTGGAAGCGCACATTCTGGCCTTTTACGGTATGTTTTACGATCACCGGGCGCTCCTGAATTTCCACAATCCCTTTGTTGGGAAAAATTACTTCTTTTACGGTTCCTTCGTAGATTTCTCCTTTTTTTATGCTCATCGTTCCATCCTTTTTATCTGTTTTCTGTCTCTTTTGGCTTCACTTCAGACGTGTGCCGCCGGCATCCCATACCGTCCAGGCTCCATGCCTGCATGGCTGTTTGGGGCCGCGCTCCGCTTCCGGCCGCGTGAAGCATGTGCTGCTGTCTGCGCAGAATTCAAAAAACAGGCAGGTGCCTTTCGACATCTGCCTGCATCCTTTTTCTGACGGGTTATTCTGCTTCTGCAGCTGCTTTTACTTCTTCTGCTTTCGCGGCTACTTTTTCTGCCATCTCTTCCACTTTTTCAGCGGCTGCTTCTACTTTTTCTGCTACGCTTTCTTTTACTTTCTCGGCGGCAGACTCTTCGTCATCGTCAAAATAATCGTCGAAATCATCGTCAAAATCGTCTTCGAAATCTTCCAGATAATCGGGCGTAAAGTAACGGTATACAGCGTATGCGATCGCTGCTACAGCAGATACGGCGCCGATAATCGCCAGAATCCACAATACGGTATTCTTCTGTCTGTCGTCCTCTTTTTTCTGCAGATTCACCAGTAATTCTTCCAGTCTGTTCATAATACGCACGTCCTTTCCTTTGCTAAAGAATATTTTGGGTATAGTATATCACGATTTTTCCAATTTTACTATATGAAATATGATTAAATTTTCTTAAGTTTTGCAAATGCGGCAAACATCTTTTTGATCCCGTATTTTTCAAAATTGACGGTGACTTCGTAGTCCTTTCCGCCGTCCACGATTTTTTCAACCATTCCGACGCCGAATTTGATATGGCGCACCGTGTCGCCCACTTCATAATCCAGTTTGTCTGATTTTTTCACCTGGAAATCTTTCGGGTCAAATGCCTTGGCCTGGAAGACTTCTTTTGCCTGCTGAAAGGCGTTTTTCGCCTTTTCCCTTGGGACAGCGGCCTCTTCTTTCCGGGATGCGGAAATGTTGCTGAAGGTCAGAAGGTCTTTGGGGATTTCTTCCATAAAGCGGGAGGTGCGGTTATACTGGGTTTCGCCGCGCACCATCCGCTGTCTGGCGCAGGTCATAGTCAGATGGCGCATCGCTCTTGTAATGCCGACGTAACAGAGACGGCGTTCCTCCTCCAGATCGCCGGGGTCGTCGGACGTCGCAGCCATATAGCTGGGGAACATGCCGTCTTCCATTCCAGCCATATAAACGTATGGAAATTCCAGGCCTTTCGCACTGTGCAGGGTCATCAGGACGACATGGTTCCCGTCGTCGTCCAGGCTGTCAATGTCCGCAACAAGCGCCACTTCCTCCAAAAATCCGCTCAATGTGGGCTCTTCTGCTGACTCTTCATAATCCGCCGTTTTGGAAAGAAGCTCGTCGATGTTTTCGATCCGTGCCTGGGCCTCTTCGGTTCCTTCCGCTTCCAGTTCTTTGACGTATCCGGTCTGTTCGATGATCTGTTCCAGAAGTTCTTTTACGGACAGGAATTCTGTCTGGCTGCGCAGGGTCTGGATAAATGTCACAAAGGGCTTCAGCTTCACCGCGCTCCGGCCAAGGCTTGGAATCTGGTCTGCGGCACGCAGTGCGTCGTAAAAGCTCATGCCGTGTTCCAGGGCAAAATCCTGGACACGCGCAAGGGTAGTCGCGCCGATTCCGCGTTTCGGCACATTGATGATCCGGCGGACGGCCAGATCGTCCCGCGCATTGTCCACGGTTTTCAGGTAGCAGAGCAAGTCCTTGATTTCTTTTCTGGCGTAGAAATTAATCCCGCCGATGATCCGGTACGGAATGTTCGCCATCAGGAATTTTTCTTCAAACAGACGGGACTGGGCGTTTGTGCGGTAGAGAATCGCGCAGTCCTTGTATTCGCATTCGCCCAGCCGGGTTCGCCGTCCAATGTCGCCGACCACGTATTCGGCTTCGTCATAGCCAGTGAGGAATTGATGAAATTCGATTTTTTCACCTTCGCCGTTGTCGGTCCAGAGGCACTTCTCTTTTCTTCCTACGTTGTTCCGGATAACGTCGTTGGCGGCGTTTAGGATGTTCTGGGTGGAGCGGTAATTCTGTTCCAGCTTTACAACGAAAGCATCGGGGAATACCTGTTCGAAGTTCAGGATATTGCCAATGTTTGCCCCGCGGAATTTGTAGATGGACTGGTCGTCGTCGCCTACCACGCAGAGGTTGTGGTATTTCCGCGCCAGGATGCTGATCAGCTGGAACTGGGCGGTGTTCGTGTCCTGGTATTCGTCTACCATGATATAGCGGAAACGTTCCTGGTAATAGTCCAGGACGTCCGGGCAATTCTGGAACAGCTCCACGGTTTTGACGATCAGGTCGTCGAAGTCCAGCGCATTGTTGTTTTTCAGCTGCTTCTGGTATTCTTTATAGGCCTCGGCGATCCGTTTTTTCGAGAAATCGCCCTGCTGGCGCATCTCATATTCTTCCGGGCCGATCAATTCGTCCTTTGCAGAGGAAATGGCGCTCAGAATAGCGCGTTCCTTGTAGACTTTGGTATCAATGTTCAGGCGTTTGCAGACGTCTTTCATCACGGTTTTCTGATCGTCCGCATCGTAAATGGCAAATTTTGTATCGTATCCCAACCGGTCGATGTAGCGTCTGAGGATCCGCACGCAGGTGGAATGGAAGGTGGCCACCCAGACGCTTTCGGAACCGTAGCCCACCAGCCGGTCGACACGTTCGCGCATCTCTCCCGCTGCCTTGTTTGTGAAAGTTATGGCCAGGATGTTCCAGGGATTTACTTTTTTTTCATCAATCAGGTAAGCAATCCGGTGGGTCAGCACTCTCGTTTTTCCGGAACCGGCCCCGGCCAGAATCAGAAGCGGCCCCTCCGTGTGAAAAACCGCCTCTCTCTGTTCGGTATTTAAACTGTCGTAAATACTCATACTGTACTCCTCTCTTTTTCACCTGTCCTTCATTATAGTATAAATTCCGGGTTCTGTCATCCCAAAGAAAGGCTCCTTGAAAAATTTTTCCCGATAAAAAACACTTGTCATCTAGTATTGAAAACTATATAATGTAATAGAGGTGAAACAAATGACAATTAATCCTGATGATTTAATAAATAGTATTTTAAGCAGTCTTTCCCGCGTGGATTACATTAAGCCGGAGGAGATTCCGGACATTGATCTGTATATGGATCAGGTCACGACTTTTATGGATACACACATGGCGTCGACCAGACGGTATGAGAACGATAAAATTTTGACGAAAACCATGATTAACAATTATGCGAAGAATGACCTTCTTCCCCCTCCCGTGAAGAAAAAATATTCCAAAGAACATATGCTGGTCATGATCTTCATCTATTATTTTAAGAGTATCCTGTCCATTACGGATATCCAGTCTCTTTTAAATCCGATCACCCAAAAATATTTTAAGGGAAACCCGGATTTTTCCATCGAGCAGCTCTATGAGGAGGTGTTCAGCCTGGAAGAGACCCAGGTGGATTCCCTGAAAGCGGACATTCTGGACAAGTATAATGTTTCCATGCGGACTTTCCGGGATGCGCCGGAGGAAGACCAGGAGTTCCTGCATCTGTTTGCATTTATCTGCATGCTGAGTTTTGACGTCTATCTGAAGAAACAGTTGATTGAAAAGCTGATCGATACGGTTCCCGAATTTTCTCCGGGAAAGAAATGAGTTTTGAAAAGCCCTGCCTTTCCGGCAGGGCCTTTTTCAGGATTCTTTTAAGCGGTTAAATACCATTTCGTAACCGTCGTTCCCGTAGTTCAGGGAACGGTTTACCCGGCTGATGGTGGCGGTGGAAGCTCCGGTTTTCTCTGCAATTTCCAGATAGGTCTTCCGTTCCCGCAGCATCTTCGCGACTTCAAATCTCTGAGATAAGGAAAGAAGTTCATTGATCGTGCAGACGTCTTCAAAGAATAAGTAGCACTCTTCCTTATTTTCCAGGCTTAAGATCGCTTCGAACAGCTTATCTACCGCCTCAGTTCTGATATTTTTACTCATAAGGCACCCCTTTACCTGTAATCGTACATCTTTATTTATTCTACCACAGTAAAATTGCGCTGTAAAGAAGTTTATTCGTGTCGGAATCGGTTAATGTATTTTTTGTATTCCGCAACGGAGCGGTTGACGATCAGTTCTTCCGGAAAATGGATCGTCTCCAAAAGCGGATCCAGGAAACAATGATTTCCGACGTCTTCCAGGGTGTGTGCATCGGAATCCAGGATGATCGGAACCTGGTACTTTTTGCAGTATTCCAGCATGACAACATCGTTTGGGATGGGGTTTACTCTGGCGCCCAGAGGGTGCAGGGAATTATTATTCAGTTCCAGGAGTGTGCCGAATTCCTTGGCGGCCTGGACGAGGGCTAAATAGTCTACCGGGTAGCGGCTGTCGTCCGGATGGCCGATGATGTTGATGTAAGGATTTTTCATGGCCTGGATGTAGGCGTGGGTGTTTTCGGCTTTCGTGCCTGGCTTGAGGCAGGGGGTGTGCATGCTGGCGATGGTGACGTCCATTTTTTTCAGAAGGCTTTCTTCCATGTCCAGGCCGCCCTCGTAATCCATGATATTGACTTCGGCGCCGTGCATGACTTCGATTCCGTAGAGTTCACGGGGAAGGATACGCATATTTTGGAAATAGTATTCGTGGCAGGTGCCGGGCATGGCCATAGCGTGTTCCGTAATGCCAAGGAGCTGCAGGCCTTTAGCAGCGGCGGCATGGGCCATTTCGTGGAGGGTGGCGTAGGCGTGGCCGCTGGCAAGGGTATGGGTATGGGAGTCGAGGAGGTAGGTCATGGGATGCCTTCTTTCTATCGTTTGTCCTGTTTTTTCAATAACTGGGCAACCTCCGACGAAGTTACCCAGTTCTAGTATACCCTTCCCTTTCCAAAATTTCAACCCACTTTTTCCTTGACATTAGTCCGGAATCATACTATGATATTTCGTATGATTTCAGACTAAAGGAGGTTTCAACATGCATTTTACTCCAAGCAGCACGCTGGCAGAGTACAATCGCCTGGCCCGCGAAACGGACATGCTCTACCACACCATTGCCCTGAACGCCGGCCTCTCCGACAGCGCCTTCCTGATCTTTTATACGATCCTTGAACTTGGCGAAGGCTGTCTCCAAAAAGACATCTGCGATATGCACTCTGTCAGCAAACAGACTGTCCACTCTTCCATCCGGAAACTGGAACAGGACGGTTATCTCACCCTCAGCCAGGACACCCGAAGGGAAAAGAAAATTTTCCTGACCCCGGAAGGCCGCCGTCTGGTCAATGAAAAAATTGTCCCTGTTATGGAAATGGAAAACGAAATCCTGAATGAAATGTCAAAGGAGGACTGTCAGGAGCTTCTCCGCCTTTCCCAGGAATACATGGAGCGGCTTCGGGACAAAATTGCAAAGCTATGAGAATTCAGTTATCGGATCACTTTACTTACAAAAAATTGCTGCGGTTCACCATTCCCTCGATCATCATGATGGTCTGCACTTCCATGTACAGCATCATTGACGGCCTGTTTGTGTCGAATTTCGTAGGAAAGACACCCTTTGCGGCGCTGAACTTGATGTATCCCATCATCATGGCTTTCAGCACCGTGGGCTTTATGCTGGGAACCGGAGGCAGCGCGATTGTAGCGATCACCCTCGGCAAAGGGGAAAAGGAAAAAGCGAATGAATACTTTTCCATGCTCATTTACATTGCCATCGGTATTGGTCTTGCCATTTCCGCCATCGCAATCCTGTTTATGCGCCCCATTGCCCTCGTTTTGGGCGCGACGCCGGAGCTTCTGGACTATTGCGTTTTATATGGAAGGATTCTGTGCGCATCTCTGCCTGCCTTCATGCTTCAGATCATGTTCCAGAGTTTCCTGGTTACTGCGGAGAAGCCTGTTTTGAGTCTTGGCATCTCCATTGCATCCGGACTGACGAATATTTTTCTGGATTTCCTGTTCATTGTGGTATTCCAGTGGGGGCTTGCCGGAGCCGCGGCTGCTACCGCGTTTGGCCAGGTAGTCGGCGGCATTGTTCCGATCCTCTACTTTTCCCGCCCGAATAACAGCCTGCTTCGCCTGACCCGGACGAAGTTCTATGGAAATGTCCTGAAAAACACCTGCGTCAACGGTTCCTCCGAGCTGATGACGAATCTTTCGTCCTCGGTTGTCAATATCCTCTATAATTTCCAGCTCATGAAGCTGGCCGGGGAAGACGGCGTAGCCGCTTATGGCGTCATTCTCTACGCAAACTTCATTTTTGCCGCGATTTTTATCGGGTATTCCATGGGAAGCGCCCCGGTGGTCAGCTATCATTACGGCGCGCAGAATCATCCGGAGCTTAAAAATCTTTTTAAGAAGAGTCTCACACTGATCGCCATCGCCGGGCTGGCCATGACGCTGCTGGCCGAAGGGACTTCTGCTCCTCTGACCAGGCTGTTTGTCGGCTATGACGGGGATCTCTGGGCTATGACCTGCCGCGGATTCCGGCTGTATGCCCTCTCCTTTTTGATCAATGGGTTTAATATCTGGGGTTCCGGTTTCTTCACGGCCCTGGGAGACGGCGTTGTTTCTGCAATCATTTCTTTCCTGCGGACACTGGTGTTTCAGATCGCTGTCCTGCTGATTCTGCCGGTCTTTTTCGGATTGGACGGCATCTGGCTGGCGATCACCGTTGCCGAGCTGCTTGCTCTGCTTGTGACGGCAACGTTCCTGGTGAAAAAGAGAACAAAATATCACTATGCCTGACTTTTGTCACGTTTCACCCCTGGTTTCAATACTATAAAACAGAGACGTTTGAAATCAGGAGGTTTTTCATGAAAAAATGGATGCGGGCGGCTGCCGCTGTGGGCTGTGCGGGGATTCTGCTCTGCGGATGCGGCAAAGAGGAGGATTCGCTGACACCGGTTACGTTGAACGAGGTGGCGCATTCGATTTTTTATGCGCCGCAGTATGTGGCGATTGAGTTGGGATATTTTGAAGAAGAAGGCATTGCGCTGACCCTCGTGACTGGTTTTGGAGCAGATAAGACAATGACGGCTGTCGTATCCGGGGAGGCGGATATCGGCTTTATGGGAAGTGAGTCTTCGATTTATGCTTACAGCGAGGGCGCCAGCGATTATGCCGTGAATTTTGCCCAGCTTACCCAGCGCGCCGGGAATTTCCTTGTGGCGCGGGAGGAAATGGAAGATTTTGAGTGGAGTGATTTGAAGGGCACGGAGGTCCTGGGCGGTCGGAAAGGCGGTATGCCTGAAATGGTATTCGAATACATTCTCCGCCAGAATGGCCTGGATCCGGCCTCGGATCTTTCCATTGACCAGAGTATCGATTTCGGTTCGACCGCTGCTGCTTTTACGGGCGGAAAAGGAGATTTTTCCGTGGAGTTTGAGCCTGCGGCTACCAGCTTGGAGTCGGAAGGCACTGGTTATGTTGTGGCGTCTCTTGGCGTGGATTCCGGTTATGTGCCTTATACTGCTTATTGTGCGAAGAAAAGCCTTCTGGAAGAACATCCGGACGTTGCGCAGCGTTTTACCAATGCGCTGCAGAAAGGGATGGATTATGTGCAGTCCCATACGCCGGAAGACATTGCCAAAACGATCCAGCCGCAGTTTCAGGAAACAGACCTGGAAACTATCACCGCCATTGTCACGCGGTATTATGAACAGGATACCTGGAAAGAAAATCTGATTTTTGAGGAAAGCAGTTTTGATCTGCTGCAGGATATTCTGGAGGAAGCCGGGGAATTAAGTGCGCGCGTTCCTTATACCGATCTTGTAACGACAGAGTTTGCCGAAAAAGCTGCCCAAAAGAACTGAATCGACCGCAAAAACCCCTTCCGCCAAGAAGCGAAAGGGGCTTTTTCTTTATACCAGCCACAGATATTCGTAGGGCCCTAACAGGATCTGATTATTATAGGAACGGATCGGGCGGCCGGTCAGCAGGTCGTGCATTTCGCCCGGCAGGCCGAACCAGTCGAAGGTCTTGGCGTCTACCCATTGCTCCCGCTCTGAGAAGTTTGCCAGCACCATCATGCGGTTTTCTTTGTGGAAACCGAAAACGGACTGGTTTCCGGTGTCTACCGGGATGGATTTTAAGTCGGAGCGGAAATTCGTGCTGCTCTTGCGGATATCGAGCATTTTTTTGATCCCCATGAATATCTGGCCCTGGATGGTGCCTAGGTCGTGGCGGTTTTCTGCCAGTTCCCAGTTCATTTTTCCGCGGTGGAGCCATCTGGAATCGCCGGCGATTTCTTTGTTTTCTTTGTAACTCCAGTCGTTGAGCTGGCCGATCTCGTCGCCGCTGTAGAACAGCGGGATTCCGGTGTAGGAAATGATGACGGAGTTCAGCAGAAGGATGCGCTTGACGGCCATCTCAATTTTGTAGCTGTGCTTTTCTTTCAGGGCCTGTTCCAGGCCGCACATGGAGGCCATGGTTCCGCTGTTCCTTGCGTCTTTGGTCACCGGGTTGTACTCATAAAGCTCGCCGACAGAGAAACTTCCCGGATAACGGCCCAGCATGTACTGAATCATGAACTGCTTATGCTGTTCCGGGTCGAATCCCAGGTCGCGCAGGATGTTTTCTTCGAATCCCCAGCCGATATCGTCGTGGCAGCGGGCGTAATTGATCCAGACGGCGTCGGAGGGGACGTTGTAGTCTTTGGCCAGGGAGCGCTCCATCAGGCGGACGTCACGGGTTGCCAGGGAGTTCCATAAAAGAACCATCAGAGAGGCGTTGTACATGACATTGCACTCTTTCTCGTCGCGGGTTCCAAAGTATTTCACAATCTCGTGGGGTTCTACAATGGCTTCTCCTAAAAATACGACGGAGGGGCAGACTTCCTGGACAATCTGGTACATCATCCGAAGCAGGGTGTGCACTTTTGGGTGGTTCATGCAGGAGGTTCCGACTTCTTTCCACATGTAGGGGATAGCGTCCAGGCGGAAGATGCTGATGCCTTTGTTAGCCAGGGTCAGGAGCACTTCAACGATTTTGTTGAAGACCTGGGGGTTCGCGTAGTTCAGATCCCACTGGAATTCGTAGAAGCGGGTCATGACGTATTTTCCCAGATCCGGGTAGTAGGTGAAGTTCCCAGGGGCGACTTCGGGGAAGATCTGGGTCATGGTGCGCTCGTACTGCTGGGGAAGCTGGTCATTGTCGAACATGTGGTACATGTCGTCGTAGTCGCGGTTTCCGCTTTTGGCTTCCTGGACCCAGACGTGTTCTTTGGCTGTGTGGTTCAGGACGAAGTCGATGCAGGTACGGATGCCTTTTTCGCGGAGAAGGCTGACGACTTTTTCGAGCTGCTTCATGGTGCCGAGGCGTTCTTCCACGGAGAGGTAGTCGGAAACCGCGTAGCCGCCGTCGTTATTGCCCTCGCGGGATTTCAGGAGGGGCATGAAATGGACGTAGGTGATGCCCAGTTCGGCGAGGTAGTCAATTTTATCCTCGAAGCCGTAGAGGTCTTTGCTGAATTGGTCGACGTAGAGCATCATGCCGACCATTTTTTCGGAGAGATACCAGGCGTTGCCCTGCTGATCCTGGGCTTTGAGGGCGGGGCTGCGGTCGGTTTTGGCTTTTTGGAGGATTTGTTCGAGTTGGTTATAGCGGTAGGCGGTGAGGTCGTTGGCGCCGTAGAGGTCGTAGTAGGCTTGTTTTAGTTCCATGGGATCTCCTTTTCTCTGGGGTGGCAGAGGGTGTTTTTTCTTTTAGTATAATCGGGTTTTTTGTATATGTCAACCGGTTGACATATACTTTCAAAAAAATTTTGCAGCAGGGTCAGGCAGGAATCTCCCGCCCGCTCACGTCGTCCCCCGCTTTACCAGGCTTACCGCCAGCTTCCGGTCTTCCGGCTCTTCGCTTCCATCCCTGTTTTTCAGAATCGTATGGACTGCCAGCTCGGCCATCTCTTCGGTAGGCTGATGGATGGTCGTAATCTGGGGGAGGGTTAGCTGGGCGATTTGCGTATCGTCATAGCCGACCAGCTTGATTTCGGTGGGAATCTTTTTTTGGAGTTCTCCGCAGACTTGAATGACCTGGGCGGCGATCAGGTCGCTGCTGGCAAAGATGCCGTCTGTTTCCGGCTCTTCCCGAAGCGCTTTCTCGATTTCTTCATAGTAGGCCATGGAACGGTACGCTTCGAAGGGGCTGGTTCTCTCCTGGTGCCAGATACCATGAGCCTGACAGACATCCCGGAAACCGGCGCCGCGCTGGTCTGCGGGCATACCCAGCCCCTCTACGGCCCCAAAATGAAGGAGCCGACGGCAGCCGCAGGCAATCAGATGCTCGGTAGCGAGTACACCCCCCTGGTAGTTGTCGCAATGGATTGTTGCAATGCCTTCTGCGGCGTCACGCTCAATGCAGACAATAGGGACTGCGAGCCGGGCAAGGATTTTGACATCGGTTTTCCCGCTGCAAAGGATGATTCCGCTGACCCGGCTGCCTGCAAACAATTCCAGGAATTCCTGGTTTTTGTCAGGTTCGCCTTTCGTGCTGCACAGGAGCATTTTGTATTTCTGTTTGGCACAGGCTGCTTCCAGGCTGCTGATCAGCTTTGCAAAGTAGGGATGGACGATGTGCGGCACAATGACGCCGATGGTATCGGTTCTCTGTTTGGAAAGGGAGCGCGCCACCTCGTTTGGCTGATAGTTTAACTGACGCATGGCCTCCATGACTTTGGCTCTTGTGGCTTCGCTGATGTAGCCGCGGTTATTCAGCACGCGGGAGACGGTGGTCGCGGTAACGCCTGCTTTTGCCGCAACGTCTTTAATGGTCGCCATTGTCTTCACCTGCCTTTTTCATAGAAACATTCCTGACAGTCCACGCCTTTTTCAAATCGGAAACAGCCCGGCGGATTTCAGATTCTTCCAGGTTCGCGTAGCCCAGGATGACGGTCGCTTTCTGTGTTTCTTGGGTATTCTCTGTATAGTAGCCGGACAGGCCGTAGACGCGGATGCCTTCTTTCCCGGCCCGCGCGATGACCTCTGCCTCGGTCATTCCGTTTTCGAATGTTACCAGAAGATGGACACCTGCATTCTCTCCGTGGACGGTGATTCCCGGAATTTCTTTCAGCCCTTCCAGAAGCGCGTCATGACGCCCCCGGTACAGGGCGCGCATCTTGTTCAGATGGCGCTCATAATAGCCTTCGCGCAGAAATCCGGCCACGATCATCTGGTCGACTCTGGACACTGTGGAGGCAAAGACGCTTCCGCGGCTTTTGTAAGCTTCCATGAGGGAATCCGGCAGAACCATGTAGCTGACACGGATCGCCGGGGCAATGGATTTCGAAAAGGTTCCTAAGTAAATGACGCATCCCTTTCGGTCAAAGCCCTGCAGGCATGGGATTGGCTTGCCTTTGTAGCGGAATTCGCTGTCATAGTCGTCTTCAATGATGTAGCGCCCCGGCTTTTCGCCTGCCCAGCCAAGCAGCTTCATCCGGCGCTTCATTGGCATCACTGTTCCGAGCGGATATTGATGGGACGGCATGACGTAAGCCACATCCGCTCCGGATTTCTCCAGCTCTTCCATGCGCATGCCGTTTTTGTCAAGGCTTACAGAATACATCTCATTATTCAGGGTTTTCAGGACGCGGTAAGCCCGTTTATAGGTCGGGTTTTCCATGGCAATTTTCCGCCGACCGCCCCAGACACTGCAAAGAAGCATCAAAAGGTAATCCGTTCCCGCGCCGATGATCACCTGCTCCGGCCGGCAGGCGACTCCCCGCGCCTGATGGAGATAATCCGCAATGGTTTCCTGCAGGATCGCCTCTCCCGCCGGTGCTCCCAGCATAAACAGCTCTTTCTTATCATCCATCAAAATATTTTTGGACAATTTCCGCCAGGCATTATAGGGAAAACTCCCCAGGTCAACGCCGTTTGGCGAAAAATCGTAAGCATAGCATTTTTCCGGAAGCGGTTCTTTCTGCTTTTTGGCGTGGTTTTTCGGCACAAGGTGATAAATCCCGTCCAATTCGCTGATAAAATAGCCCCTGCATGGGACAGATTCAATATATCCTTCCGACAGGAGCTGTTCATAGGCCATATCCACCGTACTGCGGCTCACCTGCAGATGCTCCGCCAGTTTCCGGGTTGAGGGAAGCCGCTCGCCAAAGGCCAGACGGCCGCTTTTGATCTCTTCTTTTATAAACTGATAAATTTGTTCGTATAAGGGCCTGTCCGATTTGACGTCCAGGCCCATGGTGATTTCATTCATTCGTTACTCCGGTTTCGGCAGTTTGAAGGAGCTCTTTAAGGAGACGATCCGGTTAAAGACCAGAGCCTCCGGTTTGGAATCGTGGGAATCCACGCAGAAATAGCCCTGTCTGACAAATTGGAAGCTGTCATAGGCTTTTGCCCCGGCAAAGTTCGGCTCTAAGTAGCAGTTCTTTAAGACGGTAAGGGAATTGGGATTCAGGTTCATGCTGCCGTCTTCATTGTAAACGCCTTTTTCCTCGTCGATCAGGTTCTCGTAGAGGCGGACTTCCGCCTGGATGGCGGTTTTCGCGGCTACCCAGTGGATGGTTCCCTTCACTTTCCGGCCGGTAAATCCGGTTCCGCATTTCGTCTCCGGGTCGTAGGTGCAATGGATTTCGATGACTTTTCCGGTTTCGTCTTTCTTGTAGTCTACGCATTTCACAAAGTAAGCGCCCATCAGGCGTACTTCGTTCCCTGGGAAGAGGCGGAAATATTTTTTCGGCGGGTTTTCCATAAAGTCTTCCCGGTCGATGTAGAGTTCTCTGCCAAAAGGCACTTTCCGTTTGCCAAGGGCTTCGTTTTCCAGGTTATTCTCGATTTCCAGCTCTTCCATCTGGTCTTCGGGATAGTTGTCAATGATCAGCTTCACCGGATCCAGGGCTGCCATCAGGCGGGGACGCTTCAGCTTTAAGTCCTCGCGGATGCAGTACTCTAACATCGCGTAGTCAACAATGGACTGGCTCTTGCTGACACCGCACAGTTCTACAAACATTTTGATGGATTCCGGAGTGAAGCCTCTGCGGCGCAGGGCCGCGATGGAAACCAGACGCGGGTCGTCCCAACCGTCTACGCTTCCCTCTTCCACCAGCTTTTTGATGTAACGCTTTCCGGTCACAACGTTTTTCAGGTAGAGTTTGGCGAATTCGATCTGCTTGGGCGGCTTTTCGTACTCCAGCTCCCGGACTACCCAGTCGTATAATGGGCGGTGATCCTCAAATTCCAGGGTGCAGATGGAATGGGTGATTCCTTCAATGGCGTCTTCGATGGGGTGGGCGAAATCGTACATCGGGTAAATGCACCATTTGTCTCCGGTGTTATGGTGGGTTAAATGGGCCACACGGTAGATGACCGGGTCGCGCATGTTGATATTCGAGGATGCCATGTCGATCTTGGCGCGAAGGACTTTTTCGCCGTCCTGGTAGACGCCGTTTTTCATGTTTTCGAACAATTCCAGGTTCTCCTCTACGCTGCGGTCACGGTAGGGGCTGTTTTTCCCCGGCTCGGTCAGGGTGCCGCGGTATTCCCGGATTTCTTCCGCGGAAAGATCACAGACAAACGCTTTCCCTTTTTTAATCAGCTTCACAGCTGCCTCATACATCTGTTCAAAATAATTCGATGCGAAGAAAAGACGGTCTTCCCAGTCTGCACCGAGCCATTTGATATCGTCCTGGATAGCTTCCACGAATTCGGTCTTCTCCTTGGTGGGGTTCGTATCATCGAAACGCATGTTAAATTTCCCGTGATACTTCTGGGCGAGCCCGTAGTTTAACAGGATGGATTTGGCGTGTCCGATGTGCAGATAGCCGTTCGGCTCCGGTGGGAAACGGGTGCAGACCGTATCGCAGCGTCCTTCCGCCAGGTCTTTTTCTATGATCTGTTCAATAAAATTCTTGGAAACTACTTCATTTTCCATAACTGCCTCCTGATTCTCATGTTATAATACCCCATCATAGCATAAACCCGCAAAAAATACAATTTTTCTCTTAATTAAATCCGAAAAATTTTCTTGTAACCTTATAAGCGGCCACCGATACCTGCCGTCCGCCTTTTCCGGGCAGGTTCATTACCTCTCCCAACAGGCCATGGCGCAGTTTATAATAAAGGCGCCGGTCTTTCTGCTTCAGATACTGCCAGAGCTGCTTTTTCTTTTCCAGGTTTTCATCTGTACCGGAGCGGATCAGCATGATGGAAGAGATCGTGGTAATGATATCCAGGTAGCTGATCATATAGTTCCGCAGCTTTTTCTCCTGGATCTTCAGTCCGGACAGGGTGTCGATCATGATTTTATTCACCCGGATCTGCTGGTCAATCCGCCGGATCATCACCTCTTCATTCACGGACTGGTCTTCCCGTCCGATAAAATAGTGATAGAAAACTTTATCCAGGTAATACATTTTCTTCACGTGCGGAAACGGCTGGAACACGAACAGGTTGTCCACGTAAAAGGTGTGTTTGGGCAGCTCCAGGCCGCATTCCCGCAGCAAATTTGTCCGGTAGATCACGGAATGCATTAAAATATAATGCCCCTTCATCATCGGGTGCATCTGGGCCCATGTAAAGACTTCTTCCTTCGGAAAAGCGGACCGGTACTGCATGATTTTTTTCCGGCGGACGCCGACTTTGTCGTAGACGAAATTGCTGATAAACATGTCCACGGTGTCCGGGCCCTTTAACAGTTCCTTCAGGGTTTCGATGATTTCCAGAAGGATTTTCGGATCCACCCAGTCGTCGCTGTCTACAACTTTAAAGTAGATGCCTGCGGCGTTTCGGATTCCGGCGTTTACTGCCTCGCCGTGGCCGCCGTTTTCCTGATGGATGGCCTTAACGATTCCGGGATACTTTGCTTCGTATGCGTCGGCAATTTCCGCCGTCCGGTCGTGGGAGCCGTCGTCTACCACCAGAATTTCCACGTCATTTCCCCCCGGAAGGAGGGATTCGATACATTTTTCCATATAATCCTGCGAATTATAGCAGGGAATCGCTACTGATAAAATCTTCATAATCCAATCTCCGCTTCGTATTTTTCCTGTCCCAGCCGGATCTGCAGTTCCTCCGTATAGGCCGCAAACGCCGCCGGTATGGGATAGTCTTTCTCTGTCCTGAACGGCTCCACGAAAAGAAGCCCCTCCTGGACGCTCTGTTCCAACTGCGCCACCCGAACCGCATAGCCGGTCATATGCCATTCAATGTGGCTGAAAATGTGTTTTGCTTCTTTTAACGGGCGGATGTGAACCGGAACCATTCCCCAGTCCTCCAACTGCCGCAGCACATCCTCCCGGCCCAGCCTTCCCGGCAGATTCGGCAGTTCGTAAAGCCCTGCCAGAAGGCCTTTGTCCGGCCTTTTGCGGATGGCCGCCCGTTCGCCGTCCCGGATCACCAGAACGGTACGTTCTTCAATCTTCCGTGCCTTTTTCGGCGTTTTCTTCGGGAATTCCCCGGTACGCCCCTCCTGATTTGCAAGGCACAGGCCATGCAGCGGACAGACGCCGCATTTTGCCGGGCCGTTTGGCACGCAGACGGTAGCGCCAAGCTCCATCAGCGCCTGATTAAACGCGCCGGGGCGTTCTTTTGGGATAACCGCCTGAATCTGCTCTTCCATCCGGCGCTTCACCGACTGCTTCAGCACATCTTCTTCCAGGGTCAGAATCCTGGACAGCACCCGCAGCACATTCCCATCCACGGCCGGAACCGGAATCCCATATGCAATGGACGCCACCGCACCGGCCGTATAGGGGCCGATTCCCGGCAGCCCGCGTATGGCATCGTAATCTGGCGGCATCTCAGCCTGGTACTCAGAAACCAGGACCTGCGCGGCTTTCTGTAAATTTCTCGCCCGGTTATAATACCCAAGGCCCTCCCACAGCTTCAAGAGCCGATCCTCCGGACAGGCCGCCAGGGACGGAATATCCGGGAGCGCTTCCAGAAAACGTTCGTAAAAGGGTTTGACCGCTTCCACACGCGTCTGCTGCAGCATGATTTCCGAAATCCACACCCGGTAGGGCGTCGGCTCTTCTCTCCATGGCAGAACCCTGGCATTCCCGTCGAACCAGGCCAGGAGGGGTTCCACAATGTTTTTCAGTCTGTTTTCTTCCATTTTTACAGCTCCACTCTCACCGGCTGATCGATCCGCATGGAATCCGGCGTCACCAGGCAGTCCCTGGCGAAAATCCGCACTCCCTGCTTCTGGGCGTCCCGCAGGGCCTCCCCAAAGGCCGGATGCGTCTGGTCGTTGGGCTGAAAGCAGGAAATGCCTTTCATCTGGATCACAAACAGCAGACAGGCTTCGTAGCCGTCCCGCACGCACCGGACAAGCTCCTGGACATGCCGGACGCCCCGCTCGGTGGGCGCATCCGGGAAACGGGCAATCCCCTCTTCTTCCAGGGTCACGCCCTTGACTTCCAGAAATATGCGGCGTTTTTCCGTTTCCATATAGAAATCAAAACGGGAATTTCCGTATCTGGTTTCCGGCCGGACGAAAAGCGGCTCCGGGATGAACGCGCCGGATCTCAGCCATTCTTCCGTGACACGGTTCGGGGCCTGGGAGTCCAGATTGATGATGGTATTTCCTTTTTTCACACTGATCAGATCGTACTTTGTCTTACGCGCCGGGTTTTCGCTTTTCGAAATCCAGACCGTGGTCTGGGGAACCAAAAGCTCCCGGCATCTTCCGGTGTTTTTTACATGGCAGATTTCCGTCTGTCCGTCCCGGAGCACATGGGCAATGAAACGGTTCGGCCTGGACTGGAAAACTGCCTCTTCTACCTTTGTATACTGCATCCTTCCTACCATCCGGTCATCGGTAAAAACAGACCACCGGAAATCCTGCATAAATATTTTCGTACATCAGCGCTGCCTGGTCCAATGGCATATTAATGCATCCGTGGGAACCTCCGTTCTGGTAAATGCTTCCGCCGAAACTTCCCCGCCAGGTGGCATCGTGGAAACCGATTCCACCGTTAAAGGGCATCCAATAGTTTACAGGCGTCTCATAGGAGTCGCCCGGCGTATCGCTCTTTAGAACATCCGGAGATTTCTTATAATAAATCGTATAAATCCCCGCGGGCGTCGCATGGTTTTTCGCAATATCCCCGGACACAAAATCGGTATCCAGCAGCAGACGGCCGTCCACATACATCCAGAGGTGCTGTTTCGTCAGGTCGACTTCCACATAACTGTCTCCCATGCCGCAGTTATCGAAACTGAGCGCGGTCTGGGCGTAGGCGGGGTCGCGGATTTCCTGCTGGCTGTTCTTGAGATCATTGTTCAGGTTTTCGATCTCGGCCGCCTGATCGATCATCCAGCCGAAACTGCCGCCGCTGACCTGGATATAGGTGCCGTCGGTCGCCTTGAATTCTTTGGTTTTATTATAGGTGTCGTGGCGGGCGGCCAGTTCTGCGACGTACTGCGCGACGGCTTCCTGGTCAACGGTTACATTGCCCTCCTCGTCTGCGGTCAGCCATTCCTTGATGGTGTTCCCGTCCAGAATCTCCGATTCGTCCCCGAAGGTATATTCCACTCTGGTGTCGGTGTAATGCTTCAGATTCTGATACAGGTTTTTCAGATATGGATCTTCGCTGGTCACATTTGGCTCCGCGTAGCAGCCCTGGGCCTCCAGGGAAACGCCGGCGGCTCCTGCCTGGATGACTTTTTTGATAATGTATTCCAGCCGTTCAAAGTCGATCAGGTCGCCTTCCTTTTCCCGGATGAGCTGATAGGTGCCGCCTTTGAACTCTATGCGGGCGTCTTCGGGAGCTTCCATGTCCTGCATGCATTTCAGGTTTAAAAGCACCTCTTTTAACTTTTCCGGATCGTAGGCCGTGCTGGAATCGAACGAATAATCGTAGGTTTTAAAAAAGCTGACGGGCCATTCGAAAGCGCCCTGTTCGACCTTGAACAGCTCGACTTCGTTTCTGGATACGTAATGGTAATCAATGTCCGCGGCGTCGATATACTCCCGCTCGCCGCCCCGTTCTGCCAGCTCAATGTGGTACTTTTCGGCATTTTTCGCCAGGCGCGCCTCGATCTCTTCGACGGTACAGCCGGATGCATCCGTCCCGTTAATCGTCGTGTTCGGCAAAAATTTATCCTGAAAGTATATCATGCCGCCTACGTACAGGACGGCGCACAGGGCTGCCAGGATACCGGCCGGAAGTAGGACGGCTCTGCCCCATGGGAAATATTTTTTCCGGTGCAAGGACTCTTCGCTGCTGGAATTCGTCTGCTGTTCCATTCTTTTTAACCTGCGCTTCTCCCTTCTTCGGCTGGCTTTTTCTGCTTTTTTGCGGGCTCGCCGGCTGGATGGAGGCGGGGCCGTATCGGACGGCGATTCCCCGTGCTCCGAAAGGGGCGGCTGGCCCTTCGCTCTCCCCTGCGGTTCTTCTTCTGTCAGATCCGCTAATGTAATTTCTTTCATATCCCCACTCATTTTCCCCTGAAAATCCTGGCTCCGCCGGACGGTGCTGCCAGGCACACGGATATACGGAGCCGGAATTAGTGTATGGCCTGCGCTTTTCTACCTGACTATCATAACATTTTCTTCCGTGTTGAGAAAGTCCTTTTTTGAATCCTTAAGAAAAATTAATAAGTGAATCATATTCTTACGTACCTGAGCAGTAACTAATAAGTCGCTGCCGTTCCCGCCGCGCCGGACGCCATACAACCTTATTATGCCAGAAAATGTCCCAGCGCATACAGCGGCACGGCAAAACCTGCCGCACCGCCTTCCTTCAGTAATCAACCGTCACAATCCAGGTATTATACCCATACCTGCGCAGCACACGCTCCATCTCCACTGCACAGTCCATCTGCGGGCAAAATCCCACCCGCACCCGGAAATACCCGTCCTCCTCCGTCAGATAAGCCGGAAATCCCTGACTTACCAGCTCAAACAGCATCTCCCATGCATACCGCCTGTTCCGGAAGGCCCCTGTCTGCACACTGTAAACCATCTGGCCGGACGGCGTCTCCTCCTCTTGTCCCCTGGAATTCTCCTCCCGGATCGTCTCTAAAATCCCATCTGCAATGGCCTGCGCCACCTCCTGGAATTTCTCATCAAAAATCCGGTTGTCCTCTTCGCTGTTAATGAAACCCGCTTCTACCAGCACTGCCGGCATCTGCGTCCTGCGCAGCACCACCAGCCCCGGCCGCTCCTCTACGCCCAGATTCCGGAAACCCAGCTTCTCCAGTTCGCTGTTAATGTTCTCCGCCATCTGAAGCTTTACGCCGGACTTGTCATAGACCAACGTCTGCACGCCTGAATACTGTCCCGGCACCGCACCGGAATTCCGGTGAATGGATACGAAAAAATCCGCTCCGGCATTGTTTGCGATCTGTGCCTTCTCAAAAGGCTGCTGATAAACGTCTTCCGTCCGTGTATAGATCACATCCACACCATTTCTCTGCAAAATTTCCCCTACCGCAAGGGCCAGGGAAAGGTTGTCGTTCTTTTCTTCGCGTCCCTGATAGACCGCGCCGCTGTCCTGTCCGCCGCCGTGTCCGGCGTCGATTACTACAACTGGGGGCATAAAAAGACCTCCTTGCCTATTCTTTATAGAATATGCAGGAGGCCGCCATACCGGAACCTTTTCCGCAGGATTTTGTCTTTCTTCCGGGCGCCGCAAAGGCACTATGCCGTCTGCGGCTGTCCCAAGTACCATCTCATCCGCTTAGAATATTGCTTTTGTTTTACTGCAAATCGGAAACCACTCACAGTCGCCGCACACGCGCTCCAGACTGCCTGTCTCCAGAATCTTCTCCTTCACCGTCACCGAAAACTCCTTCCACGAAAGCTCCATTCCCGGCTCCAAGCCGCACAGCTCCATGACTGACCGGTCATACTTTTTCACCTTCTGGCCGCTCTCGCAGGCCTCTCCCCGCCTGTGCGGACATTTCGCACACAGCGCATCCGCGCTGTCCGCCAGTTCAATGACTGTATCTTCATATACCTTAAGCTGCTCCTGAACCATCGTCATGTGCGCAACAAATTCGCTGCTGTATCCTTTTCCCATATAAAACTGGAGGCACAGACCATGATGTCCGCGCAGCCGGAGTTTCCCATCCATCTTATGCATTCGCCATCGTCAGCTTCAGCGCCGGACGCAGCCGAACCGCCAGCGCTCCCGCCAGCACAATCTTCACCGCATCCCCCGGCAGGAACGGCAATACGCAGTACGCCAGGCTCGTTCCCAGATCCAGCCCGGTGACAACCATAAACCAGATCGTTCCCAGCACATAGCAGGCCGCACATCCAACCACCGCTGCAATGCACATTTTCCAGAACTCTGTCCCCCATTTTTCACAGATCAGCCCGGTCAGAAAAGCGCTTAAAATGTAGCCGATCGCATAGCCGCCCGTCTTTCCCATCAGGATTCCCAGGCCTCCCGTGAAGCCTGCCATAACCGGAACGCCGACTGCCGCCAGCAGAATATAAATCGCCTGGCTCAGTGCCCCGTACTTCTTTCCAAGAAGCAGCGCAGACAGGTGCACGCTGAACAGCGCCAGATTAATCGGCACCATCGGAAGCGGAATCTGAATCTGGCTGCAGGCGGCTGTCAGGGCCGCGAAAAGGGCGCTCAGAGCGAGCATTTGCGTTTTGGTTCTTGATTTTTCCATAATATTCTCCACTCCTATCATTTACTGCGCCCATTATATTCCATTTCTTTTTGATTGTCAACTATTTTATTTTTATTGGTTAACAATCCGTTTTCTTCCTCTTTTTTTTCCCTTCCGCTTCTCCGGCCAATCCAACCGTCTTTAAAATACTCCAGATATAAGGCGCGCCGAAAATCCCCAGCATTTTCGGGCCAGTGATCGGTTCCCCCGCGTTTCTGGCCGCGCAGATTTTCTGATAGGCTTTCACCACCGTTGCCTGGGTGATGGACTTCGCCTTCCGGTCGCAGAACAGCTCGCCGCCCCGGACCCGGTACTGGAACGGCAGATTCTTACTCGTAAAAAAGAGCTGCCCTTCATACTGCGTAATCACTTCCCACAATAGTCGCGGCATTTCCGCTTCCGACTGGCATGCCTTCAGCTCCTCCACGGCCCTCCGGCAGACCTCCTCCTGCCTTTGCAGCATCTCTATTCTGCTCTTTTCCATCAGATAATTCTTCAAAACCACTCCGTCCCGTTCCACGAAATTCTCCCGCACCACGCGGTATCCCCGGCTCTCGAAAAACGGCTTCGCTGTAATCGACGCATAAACCGTAAACGTCTCCACCGCCTCGCCCTGAATCCCATTTTCCAGGAATTTTACCAGATTTCCCGCGATTCCCTCGCGCTGGAAATCCCGGTGGACATACAGGCAGTCCAGATAGCCGTTTGGTTCCATATTCGCGAAGCCGATGATTTCCCCCAGCTTTTCAGCAACCAGGGTGCGGCTTTCGAGGAAACGCTGGTTCCAGGCGGATTCGTCGAAGGGCGTGTTCAGCCAGGCGGTGATCTGGGCGGGGGTGTAGTCGCGGGAGGCGATGGTTTTTATGGTGCCCTGGTAGAGACTGTGGAGGTTTGAGCAGTCAGTGGGGAGGTATGGACGGAGGATGTAGGCAGCTTTTTTCATGGGTTCGGACTCCCTTTTTATGGACTTTCTTGTGTTTCGACGGCTTAATACAACTGGTATCCATTAGAATCCAAAGAAAACTCCCGCTCTGTCAGCACTCTGATATTCTCCAGCTCATATTTATTAAAGACATCATCCGAAAAATTCTCCGGGCTGATCCTGCCATAGTACCATCTCTTCCCCTCAAAATACTCCCGGAGTTCCTGGGAATTAAACAGGCGGCCTCTGCGGGCATAAATCTCATTTTTCGCATAGCATGCCATCTTCAGAGAAAGGCCGTTCACCTCATCGCTGGTCAGATAGCGGGTATCGCTGTCAATGAAAATGTAGTCATTTTTCAGGAGTTCCTGGTCCGAAGCGCCTGCTGACAGCACTTTTGTAATGTCATAGCCGGGCTGATCCAGGACATAGCCGCCGGAACTTCTGGCCATTTCGCACTGGGACAGGAGCTGGACGTTGGCGTTCTCGTAGGCATTAAAGATCGCGGTAGAAAAGTTCTCCGGCTGGACGGTTCCGTTATACCAGTCCTTGCTGTTAAAATAGTCGGTCAGTTCCTGGGATTTGAACAGGCGGCCGTGACGGGCATAGATTTCATTTTTCGCGTAACAGATCGCCTGCTGGGACAGGTTTGTGGTCTCGCTTTCTGACAGATAGCGGGTATCGCTGTCCGGGAAAATGTAGCTGTCATCCACAAGGGTATCGGTGAGCTGTTCGCCGTAGACATACTGATAAACGGCATCATAAGTATAGCCGGAACGATCCAGCACGTAGCCGCCTGGTTCCAGTTCCTTTTCCCGGTTTGTTAAAAGCTGAATGTTTGCGGTTTCATACTGGTTCAGCACCGCGGACGAAAATTCTTCCGGGCTTAAAAATCCGTAATACCAGGGCTGTTCGCCAAAATAGCCGGAAAGCTCTTTCGAGACAAAGGTGCGGCCGTGGCGGGCATAAATCTCATTTTTCGCGAAGCAGACAACCTGTACGGACATGCCGCTGATGTCTTCGGCTGTCAGGTAACGGCTGTCGCTGTCTGCGATGATGTACTCAAATGCTTTCGTTTCTGCCTTCGTCTCCACGGCGAAGAAATTCACAAACAGGGCGCACAAGAGCACAAGTAACGGTACTGAAAATCCTTTTCTCTTTTTCATGACTTTTCCTCCTTTTTCTATAGAAAATTTTATGACCGTTCTGCGGTTACTATTCAGGCAGTACCTGAGCACTTAGCTGCTCAGGTACGTAAGAACGTGATTCAGGTGTGAGCAGGCTCTTTTGCGAAGCAAAACTTAAAATGAGCCTGTGAATCGTTACTGGAACGAGGTACGAGTGAACAGTAACGTTCTGCGTTGGAAAGATAGGTATACACGTCTTTTGAAATATTGACAATGGTTTCCTGGGCGGCTCCGTTTTCTGCAATGTCGTTCGAGAAAACGCAGATCACATAAGGATAACTGGCGTCGAATACGATCGCCGCGTCGTTTTCAATGCTGCCAAGTCCGTAGCCTGCGGACATTTCGCCGGTTTTATTGGCCGTTTCCACATCGGCCGGCACACCGGCCGGAATTTTCCCGGTTCGGGTCTGGGCTTTTAGAAGGGCCAGCATCCGGGAGGAAGCGTCCTCATTGATGAAACTGCCTTTGTAGATTTCAGCCAGCAGGTTACAGCAGTCCAAAGCTGACGTGTAATTGTCATCCGTAGGATTTTCCGCCAGGAATGGACGGCCCATGTGAGTTTCCGTGAAGCCATGCTCCTGGCAGAAAGCGTTTATGATCGCTGCTCCTGCTTCAAAATCACCCTGGCCCAGGCGGCGAACCAGTTCGTTTGCCGCGTCATTGTCGCTGACGGTGATCATGCTGGTCAGCAGGTCTTTCAGTTCACCGTCGTAGCTCTCGGCCATGTTGATCAGGTCTTTCTGCATTTCTTCCGCGAAAACGGCTCTCTCGTACACAGTGGCCATGATAAAAAGTTTGATGACGCTTGCGGACTGCATTTTCTGATCTGCATGGATCAGGCAGGAGGCTTCGCTGTTCAGATCCAGGACTGCGGCCGACCAGGTTTCGCCGGAGGCTTGCCGATCATTAAAATAGGTGGTTTCCAGAAGCTCTTTCAGGGCTTCCATGTCCGGTTCTTCGGCTTTTGCTTCCGTGGAATCTGCTTCACGGGCGATACCGAAATAGGCGTCGATGCCGTCTGCGATTCCCTGGGCCATGGTTTCGTGGTGGCTGGTGTCTGTGATATAGCGGTCGTCGTGTTCATTGCTCATAAAGCCCATTTCCAGGATGGTCACGGGAACGGTACTCCAGTTTATGCCGGTCATTTCGTCTGTGGTCAAAATGCCGAGGTTCTCCAGCCCGGTGGTCTCGCAGAAATGCTCCAGGATACAGGAAGAAAGCCTATAGCTGGACTCCGCTAACTCCGGAACGTAAGGATTTTCGGCGGATGGAGCCATGGTAAGCGCACCTGAAATGCTGCTGTCTTCGCTGCCGTTGGCATGAATGCGGACGGTAATCGCGGCGTTCGCTTTGGTGGCGAGCTGGGCGCGTTCTTTATTACTGATGGCAATATCGTTATCTTCTCTGGTCAGGACGACCTGGTAGCCTCTGGATTCCAGCTCTTTACGCAGAGCCAGGGCGACTTCCAGGTTTACCTGGTACTCCGGGATTCCGGTGTAGGCGCCGGTGGTTCCGGCTGTGGCCATGGCCTTGGTGCGGTCGGAGCCGGGGCCTACGGGCTCCTGGGCGCTCATGTCGACCCAGCTTCCCTGGTGGCCGGGGTCGAGGACGATGACCGGCCCGTCTGCGGCATTGCCCGCGGTCTGTGCTTCTGCCGCATACGCATGGAACGGAAGCGCCAGGAGCATGCACAGAAACAGAATGATTTTTCCGGTAAGTTTCATCAAAGGTTCCTCTCTTCGAAATGCATTGCCTGTGGTGTCATTCCTATTTTACCATAAACCTCCGTTCAGGAACAGTAAAATTCGAAAAAATTCATATTCTATAACGCCAAACCGGGGCAGCCAACGCCGCCCCGATTTCTTCAGCGCTCTTCCAGCGCCACATATTCTTTTTCTTTCATAATACTCTTATAAGCCGGACGGATGATCTTATCCATATTCACAAGCTCTTCCACCCGGTGAGCGCTCCATCCGACGATTCGCGCCATCGCGAAAATCGGCGTATACAGTTCCAGCGGAATATCCAGCATACTGTACACGAATCCACTGTAGAAGTCTACGTTCGCGCTGACACCTTTATAAATGTGCCGCTTTCCGGAAATTACCTGGGGCGCCAGGCGCTCCACCATGGAATACAGCGCAAAATCTTTCTCGCGCCCTTTTTCCCGTGCAAGCTGCTCGACGAAGCTCTTAAATACCTGTGCCCGCGGGTCAGAAAGGGAATACACCGCATGGCCCATCCCGTAGATCAGGCCCTTCCGGTCAAATTCTTCTTTCCCCAGAAGCCGCTCCAGATAATGCCGAACCGCATCTTCATCTGACCAGTCGGAAACTTTTTCCCGCAGATCGCTCATCATTTCCACGACTTTAATGTTCGCGCCGCCGTGTTTGGGCCCCTTCAGGGAGGAAAGCGCCGCCGCAATGACCGAATAGGTATCGGAACCTGCGGAGGTCACGACGCGTGTGGTAAAGGAGGAGTTATTTCCGCCGCCGTGCTCCATATGAAGAACCAGCGCGATATCCAGAACCTTCGCTTCCAGGGGCGTGTACTGCTTATCCGGGCGCAGCATCAGAAGGATGTTTTCTGCGGTGGAAAGCTCTTCCTGTGGGCGGTGGATATAAAGGCTGTCATTGCAATTATAATGGTTATGGGCCTGATAACCATAAACGGCCAGCATCGGGAACACGCTGATCAGCCCCAGACACTGACGCAGGACATTTTCCAGGGTGAGCTCGTTCGTGTGGTCGTCATAAGACGCCAGTGTCAGGACGCTTCTGGTCATGGAATTCATCAGGTCGGCACTGGGCGCTTTCATGATGACGTCTCTGGTGAAATTCGTCGGAAGGGTACGGCCTTTCGCCAGGATTTCGGTGAATTCTTTCAGTTGGCCCTCATTCGGGAGATCGCCGAACAGAAGCAGGTAGGCAATTTCTTCGAATCCGTAACGTTTTCCGGTGAAGCCTTTTACCAGATCCAGTACATTGTAGCCGCGATACCAGAGTTTTCCATCACAGGGGGTTTTTACACCGTCTACCATCTGGAATGCTTCGATCCTGGAAATGTTCGTCAGGCCGGCCAGGACGCCATTCCCCTGTTTATCGCGAAGGCCGCGCTGGACACCGAATTTTTCCAGCAATTCCTCCGGAATGTCGTCTTCTTTTTCGCAAATGGCCGCGTAGTCCCGGCAGTATTCTTCCATCGTTCTCATGTTTTCTTCCATAGATTTCCCTCCATTTTTTAAGATTCCGATTCCAGGCTGTTTTGGATGTTTTCTTTGACTTTCAGAACCACCCGGAGCAACACAGCCTTTTCTTCTTCGGTTATTCCACGGCATACCAGGGATGTGACCTCCTCCCGGAGTTCCCGGATGCGGTCAGCTGCACGCTGCCCTTCTTCGGTAACATGGAGGTATACGCATCTTCGGTCTTTTTTTCCTCCCTCGACGGCAACGAAGCCCTTTTGTCTGAGATTTTCAACAGACTTTGACACATGGGCCTTGGACGCGCCGCACATTTTTACGAGATCTTTCTCAGTCTTTTGGGCGTCATAGCGGGCGATCAGATAGAGAATATCCAGTTCGATCTGGCGAAGCTGGTACTCTTCCCGCACGGATTGAAATTTTTTATCAAAAAGTTTCCGGAGCATCTGACCGTTGATCAGGGCTTCCACATTATTTTTCATATGCACGCCTCTTTGAGTTTCCAAGTAAACTGTTTACTATTGAACTATTTTAGCACGGCAGGAGGGAGCTGTCCAGAAACTTTTTCTAAAGAAATCTTAAAAAAATGGTATGTTTTTCCTTTCGACAACTATATTTTGAAATAAAAAAACGAGTTTTGCTATGAAACGGATCAAAAAACTCCCCTGGATTTCCCTTCTCCTAACCGCCTTTCTCTTCCTGTCCGCCTTTTTCCTGGGGCAATTGGCGGCGCATACCTTTTCCCCAAAAGAAACTGCTTCCATAAACGCTTCCGCGGAAGGCAGCTGGGGACTGAGCTTCCAGGAAGAGGGCAAACCGCCCGTCGCAAACGCCACCTTTGAGGAACTGAAAGCCTATGACGCCTACTACGCGCAGGATACCGACGAAAAAGTCCTCTATCTGACCTTTGACTGCGGCTATGAAAACGGCAATACTCCTGCCATCCTGGCAGCCCTGAAGAAGCATCAGGCCCCGGCCACTTTCTTCGTCGTCGGAAATTTCCTGGAAACCAGTCCCGACCTCGTCAAACGGATGGTAGCGGAAGGCCACACAGTCGGCAACCACACCTACCATCATCCGGACATGTCCAAAATTTCGACGACCGAACAGTTTTCCGCAGAGCTGAAAGCCGTGGAAGAGCTCTTTGAGAGCATCACAGGCCAGCCCATTTCTCCCTACTACCGCCCTCCCCAGGGAAAATACAGCGAAGCAAATCTGCAGATGGCAAAAGATTTGGGTTATCACACCTTTTTCTGGAGCCTGGCTTATGTGGACTGGTATGTGGATGACCAGCCGACAAAGGAGGAAGCTTTTGAAAAGCTGCTGGGGCGCATTCATCCGGGCGCGGTGGTGCTCCTTCACAACACGTCCAAAACCAACGGGGAAATCCTGGATGAGCTGCTGACGAAATGGGAGGACATGGGCTACACTTTCCAATCCCTGGAACATCTGCTCGAAACCTGGAAAACCACTTGATTCTTCCGTTCATTTCCGGTATGATAGAAAAAAGTATCCGTGTACACAAAAGAAAAAAACTGGAGGCACTTATGAAAAAACTGCACAACTTCTTACTGCCTATACTCCTGCTCCTTCTGCTGTCAGCCGCTTCCGCCTGCGCCGAAGAGTCCCACCCCATCGCTGCTGTCAACTCCTCCTACGAAGACCTGCTCACGTCCTCAGACCTTCTGACTCTTGACCAGGCTTCCGAAGACGCAGCCAACGCACGCTCCCTCACCCAAATTCCCTCCTTCAGTACCCAGTCTGCGGCATCCGACTACCTAAAGGAGCAAATGCTGTCCCGCGAAACCCTGGTCACCTTCTGTCTGGTGTCCTCCTCTGCCATTGCAGATATGCAAACCACCATATCGGATCTGATTTACAGTACCATGGAATACAGCTCCGCCAGTGCTCCGGATGAAGGGGATTATCTTCGCTGGCATTACGGCGGTTACCATGGAAATTATGAGCACACGCAGTCCGGCTCCACTCACCGCTATACCATAACTCTGGCCCTTACTTACTTTTCCACTGCCGCTCAGGAAAAAAAGCTCACCACAGATTTAAAAAAACTGATGACTTCCCTGTCCCTGACCGGTAAAAGCGACTTTGAAAAAACAAAAATCATTTATGATTACGTAACCAGCCATGTCACCTACGACTACGCTGGCCTGAAGGATTCCACTCTCGGCAAATTCAGCGCTTACAATGCCTTCGAAAAAGGCACTGCTGTCTGCCAGGGCTACGCCAGCCTCCTCTACCGCATGCTGCGCATGGCCGGTCTCCAGACCCGTTTCATCTCCGGAGACGGCGGCGGCGAACGCCATGGCTGGAATATTGTCCAAATCGGCAGCTCCTGCTATAACCTGGACAGCACCTGGGACAGCAGCTCCGGAAAGACTACTTACAACTACTTTTTAAAGAGCGACGCGGATTTTGTCAATCATGTCCGCGACGCGAAATACCGGACTACGCAGTTTTACAAAGAGTATCCCATGTCTTCCGCCTCCTACGACCTGGAAGGCACCCACGAGCACACATGGGCCAGCACCTACACCACAGATGTGGCGGCGACTTGTACCTCCGCTGGAAGTTCTTCCAAACACTGTACCATCTGCGGCGCAAGCAATGCTTCTACCTCCCGCACCCTGAAAAAGCTTTCCCACAGCTACGGAAGCTGGACAACCACCAAACAGGCGACCATCTTTTCCACCGGAACCAAAACCCGCACCTGTAAACTGTGCGGCGCAGCACAGGCCAAAAAAATCGCGAAAAAGACGGCAAAAGTCACCTTAAACGCATCTTCCGTCACCATGCAGGTGGGGCAGAAGACCACTGCAATCCAAATCAAAACCAAGACCTCCGGCGATGTGATCAGCAAATGGACTTCTTCCAACACGTCCGTTGCTGCGGTTCAGGCCAAAACCGGGAAAATCAAAGCGCTGAAAACAGGCACCACCCGCATTACCCTCACGATGAAAAGCGGCGCGACTGCCTCCGTCCTGGTAAAAGTTCAGAAAAGTACCGTAAAGACCACAAAACTCGCCCTGAACAAAAAGTCCCTGACGCTGAAAAAAGGGAAAAAATACACCCTTACCATCACGCGCACACCGCTTACCGCAAACGATAAGCTCACGTATTCTTCTTCCAAGCCCGGCGTGGCAAAGGTAAGCTCCAAAGGTGTTATCACCGCCCTTTCAAGCGGGAAGACGATCATCAAAGTCAAAAGCGCGAGCGGAAAAATTGCAAAATGTAAAGTTACGGTTCCCTGACCCGCCGATTAAGGCCAACAGGATAAACTTAGAGAAATTGAAAAAGAATTAAAAGAGCAGATTTCGACGAAAATGCCCTTTCCCTTTTACAGGGAGATTGTGGCATTTTCGTTTTTATCTGCTCTTTTGTCTGGTTAAAATTTACTCTTCGGTTTCGAATGCTGCACAGAGAAAATGGTTTATTTTCTCATTTCTGATTAATATAATTAACCAATCCTTCAGCCGCAATAATCTTCTGCATAAACTCCGGAAACGCCTGCCCCTTAAAGCTCGTCCCCTTCGTCCTGTCATAAATCATCCCGCTGTCAAAGTCGATCTCCACTTCATCCCCGGCGTCAATCCCCTTCGCCGCCTCCGGGCACTCAATAATCGGCAGCCCGATATTAATCGCATTCCGGTAAAAAATCCGCGCAAACGTCTCCGCGATCACACAGCTCACCCCAGCCGCCTTAATCGCAATCGGCGCATGCTCCCTGGACGAACCGCATCCGAAATTCTTTTCCGCTACAATAATATCGCCCTTCTGCACCTTCTGCACGAATTCCTTATCAATATCCTCCATGCAATGGGTCGCCAGCTCCGCTGGATCCGAGGAATTCAGATAGCGCGCAGGAATGATCACATCCGTGTCTACATTATCACCATATTTAAAAACTCTGCCTTTTGCCTGCATTTCCTTTTCCTCCTATAATCCCAGTTCCGCCGGCGCGGAAATTTTCCCGGTTACGGCGCTCGCCGCTGCTACCGCCGGACTTGCCAGATAAACTTCCGAATCCACATGTCCCATACGGCCCACGAAATTCCGGTTCGTCGTCGAAATACAGCGCTCACCCGCCGCCAGAATTCCCATATAGCCGCCCAGACACGGGCCGCAGGTGGGCGTACTCACCACAGCGCCTGCCTCGATAAAGGTCTCCAGCAGCCCCTCCCGCATTGCCTGCAGATAAATCTTCTGCGTAGCAGGAATCACGATACAGCGGACACCTTTTTTCACTTTTCTGCCCTTTAAAATCTCGGCCGCGCAGCGCAGGTCATCGATCCGGCCATTCGTACAGGAGCCGATCACCGCCTGGTCGATCACGACGTCTTCCGCAATCTCATCGATCGTCTTCGTATTCTCCGGCAGATGCGGGAATGCGATCGTCGGCTTCAACGCGCTCAGGTCAATCGTATATTCCGCCTCATAAACCGCGTCCGGATCCGCCTCATACTTCGTGTAAGCGCGCTTGCTGTGCTCTTTCATGTAAGCTTCCGTCAGCTCGTCTACCGGGAAAATGCCGTTCTTTCCGCCTGCCTCAATGGCCATATTCGCAATGGTAAAGCGGTCGTCCATCGTCAAATTGGCAACGCCTTCCCCGACAAATTCCATGGATTTATAAAGGGCGCCGTCCACGCCGATCATCCCAATAATATGCAGGATCACATCTTTTCCGCTGACCCATTTGGAAGGCTTTCCAACCAGGTTAAATTTGATGGCCGACGGCACTTTAAACCAGGCCTTTCCGGTGGCCATCCCGGCCGCCATATCCGTACTTCCAACGCCCGTGGAAAACGCCCCCAGCGCACCGTAGGTACAGGTGTGGGAATCCGCGCCGATCACCACGTCTCCGGCCACCGTCAGGCCTTTTTCCGGCAGCAGCGCATGCTCGATCCCCATCTCTCCGACGTCGAAATAATTCGTAATGTCGTGGCGACAGGCAAATTCGCGGACGCATTTACAATGTTCTGCGGATTTAATGTCCTTGTTCGGGATAAAATGATCCATCACCAGCGCGATCTTCTCTTTGTCAAACACGGCGTCCGACTTAAATTTATCCATTTCATGAATCGCCACCGGGGAGGTAATGTCATTTCCCAGTACCAGATCCAGATCCGCCTCAATCAGCTGTCCCGCCTCCACAGAGGGCAGGCCGGCATGGGCGGCCAGAATTTTCTGTGTCATTGTCATACCCATCTTGGTATTCCTCCTTAACTTCCCTTTCTGATATCTTGCATTATAGCACAGGCAGAGATATAATAGAAATACATATTATGAATATTTACTATAATTTAAAGTTATGGAGGAAACAATGGAATCCAACCTGTCATCCTATCGCATTTTTTATACCGTTGCCACGGAAGGGAACATTTCCAGGGCCGCGGAGCGCCTGTTCATCAGCCAGCCCGCTATCAGCAAATCCATCCGAAAGCTGGAAGAATCCCTGGAAACCACCCTCTTCCTGCGAAATTCCAGAGGCGTCCAGCTCACCGAAGAAGGAAAAATCCTCTTTGACCACGTAAAAGAAGCCTTCCACACCCTCCGTCTGGGGGAGGAAGAGCTTCGCCAGATCCACACTCTCGGCATCGGCCACCTGCGCATCGGCGTCAGCACGACCCTGTGCAAATACCTGCTGCTGCCCTACCTGAAGCCCTTTATCCAGGCCTTCCCGCACGTGCGGATTACCATTTTCTGTCAGTCCACCGCGCACACGCTCAACCTTCTGAAAGAGGAAAAGATCGATGTGGGGCTTGTGGGAACACCCTCGCATACGGGCCCCTTTTCTTTCGAATCCCTTGGCAGCATTGAAGACATTTTTGTGGCGACGCCGCAATATCTGGAGAATCTGAACCTCCGGAAAAATTCCGGCGAAACCGTCTTCGACTCGGCGACCCTGATGCTTCTGGATCGGGAAAACCTGACTCGGCAGTACATTGATACCTATCTGCAGAACAACCGCCTGCATCCGAACAATGTGCTCGAAGTTTCGACAATGGATCTTCTGATTGATTTTGCGAAAATCGGTTTGGGTGTGGCCTGCGTGATCCGTGATTTCGTGCGGCCGGAGCTTGAACGGGAGGAATTGGTGGAGATTCCGCTGCCTGTGGCGATTCCGGAACGGGAAGTGGGATTTCTTTATGGAACGCTGGAGCTGCGAAATCCGGCGCTGAAGGATTTTTTGAAATTTTGCAGGAATTATCCGAAAAGCTGACATTGCAGAAGTGCGCTTTCCATAAAAACAGAGGCCGTGAAGAAATGCAGGAAATTCCGCATTTCTCACAGCCCCTGGCTAAGTCAGGTCAATGAAATTAGTTATTGATCAGCTTATTCTCGTCGTTCCAGCTGTACAGCTTCCGCAGCTCTGCACCTACGGCCTCTGCCTGATGCTCCGCCTGATTTCTTCTCATCGCGCGGAAGGACGGGCAGCCAGCCTGGTTTTCAAGCAGCCAGTTCTTTGCAAACGTACCGTCCTGGATATCGCTCAGAATCTGCTTCATCGCTTTCTTCGTGTCTTCGGTAATGATCTTCGGCCCGGTGATGTAATCGCCGTACTCTGCCGTATTCGAAATAGAATAACGCATGCCCGCGAAACCGCTCTCGAAGATCAGGTCAACGATCAGCTTCATCTCGTGGATACATTCAAAATAAGCATTTTCCGGGGCGTAGCCAGCTTCTACCAGCGTCTCAAATCCGGCTTTCATCAGAGCGCAGACACCGCCGCACAGAACAGCCTGCTCACCGAACAGGTCGGTCTCCGTCTCATCCTTGAACGTGGTCTCCAGAACGCCTGCTCTGGCGCCGCCGATTCCCAGTGCGTAAGCCAGTGCAAGATCTTTTGCTTTGCCGGTGGCATCCTGCTGTACGGCAACCAGACACGGAACGCCTTTGCCTTCCTGGTACTGGCTTCTTACGGTGTGGCCCGGTCCCTTCGGGGCGATCATCGTTACGTCAACGCCCTGGGGCGGAACGATCTGGCCGAAGTGAATGGCGAAACCGTGGGCGAACATCAGCATGTTGCCTTCTTCCAGGTTCGGCTCGATGGATTCTTTGTACATTTTCGCCTGTTTTTCATCATTGATCAGGATCATGATGATGTCGGCTCTTTTCGCTGCTTCTGCCGCGGTATATACTTTCAGGCCCTGGGCTTCTGCTTTGGCCCAGGATTTACTTCCTTCATACAGACCTACGATTACATTGCATCCGGACTCTTTCAGGTTCAGTGCGTGGGCGTGGCCCTGGCTTCCGTAACCGATGATCGCAATTGTTTTTCCCTCTAAGAGAGACAGGTTACAATCTTCCTGATAGTAAATTTTTACTGCCATTTTTTTACTCCTCCACAGTCAATAAGTGTAATATAGTTAAAGGTATCGCAATCAATGCCTCTAGCCAACAAAATATGTATGAAACTACAGATACCGCACGTCCTCGGCGCCTCTGGACAGGCCGGTAATACCGGTTCTTGCCAACTCCAGGATCTCATAGCCTTCCAGCAGCCGGATAAAGGCCTCGATCTTACTCTGGTTTCCGGTCAGCTCAATAATCAGGGAATCAACGCCCACATCGATAATCTTCGCCCGGAAAATGTCGGTGATCGCAATGATCGCCTGGCGGTTCTCGCCGTCCGCACGCACTTTCACCAGCACCAGCTCACGGGATACGCTCTCCCCTTCCGCCAGGGGCTTGATATCGACCACGTCCACCAGCTTCGCCACCTGCTTCGTGATCTGATCCAGGATCTGGTCGTCGCCGTTTACGACAACGGTCATACGGGAATATCTGGGATCGGCGGTCTCTCCTACGGTAAGGCTGTCGATGTTATAACCGCGCCTGCTGAACAGACCGGCAATTCTGCTGAGTACACCGGAGGTATTATCCACCAGTAAGGATAAAACTCGTTTATTCATGGTATTTCCACCTTTTCTAAAAAACTATTGCTATTCTATCAAGTATTATTTTACTTGTCAACGGTGAATTGCGAAAGCGCCCGGATTTTGCGGGACTTCCGGGCTTTTCTCCGCCTCTTTGTAGCGGTTATAGCAATATTGGATAATGTCTTTTCTGGTAATGATCCCGATGAAAATCTTCTTGTCGTCAATCACCGGTACGAAATTCTGATTCATGGAAGTCAGGATCAGGTCTTCGATATCGCATCCGACATTTACCGGCTCATTATGCCAGCGCCGTTCGATGGAGGAAATAGGGATCTCCTCCGCCTTGTGCAGATCCATACCATACTTGTCCTTAATGTTCCAGAGCAAGTCCCCTTCCGAAAGGGTTCCCACATAATTTCCCTTCCGGTTCAGCACCGGAACGGCGCCAAACCGGTAATGCTCCATCTTCTCCAGGGCCTGGCGCAGCGAGTAATCCTCATAAAGATAGACGACCTCGCTCTTTGGCGTTAAAAAAAACATTATATTCATGGTTGTTCACACGTCCTCTTTTTATTCTCGCGGCAACCAATGGCGCAGCGTGCCGCCGGCACACCTTTCGCGCGGACCGAAACGCAGGCCTGACCAGCCATGCCTGTCCGGACATTTCACGAATGCCGCAAGTGCCAAATGCACGGACTGCCGCACATTTGGCTTTCAAATTCCATTATACGAAAAACCAGAATACCCGTCAATGTTTCCGGAAGACTTCACATTTATTTAAGATTTTGATTCGGATATTCCGTCTCCACAAAGCGCCTGAGCGCCCCAAGAGAACGCTCCACCTTCTCCGTCTCGATGCAGTAAGCCATCCGGAAAAATCCTGGGCAGCCAAACCCGTCGCCCGGAACCAGAATCAGGTCATATTTTTTCGCCTTTTCACAGAAAATCTTCGCATCCTCTTCCAGCGCCTTCGGGAAAATATAAAACGTCCCGCCCGGTTTCACACACGTGAATCCAAGCGCCGTCAGCTCGTCGTACAGCAGGTTCATATTCTTCTCATAAACCGCCATATCCGACGTCAGGTCGCCCACTTCCGCCACCGCAAGCTGCATCAGGGATGTCGGACAGTTGTGTCCGATCCCTCTGGAAATCTGGCCGCACATATTGATGAAAAGCTCCGCGTCCCTGCATGCCGGGCCAATCGCCACATAGCCGATACGCCCGCCCGGAAGTGACAGCGATTTCGAATAGGAATAGCACAAAAGCGTATTGTCATAATAAGCCGGAATAAACGGCAGCTCCACGCCTCCGTACAGGATCTCCCGGTAAGGCTCGTCCGTAATAATGTAGATTTCATGGCCATATTCTTTTTCTTTCTGGCGCAGATAATCCGCCAGCCGCTGGATCGTCTCCTTCGAATACACGGAGCCGCTGGGATTATTCGGGCTGTTGATCAGGATCGCCGCCACGTTTTCATTCATCATGCCCTCAAAGGCCTCGAAATTGATCTGAAATTTCTCCGTATCCGCCGGAACTACCTGAAGCTTCGCGCCAATGGGATCAATGTACGGGCCGTACTCCGAAAAATACGGTGCAAACGTCAGGATCTCATCCCCTTCCTTTGCCACGCAGCGGAACGCATGGGCCAGCGCGCCGGCGGCGCCGCTCGTCATAAAGATGTGCTTCCCTTCATAGGGCACACCAAAGCGTTTCCTCATATTCGCGGCAAGCTTTTCCCGCACCGACGGGATTCCCAGCGTCGGGCTGTAGCCGAACACATCCACGGAATCCATCTCCAGAACCATTTTCGCCATGACCTCGCGCAGTTTTTCCGGCACGGGCACGGAGGGGTTCCCCAGGCTGTAGTCAAAAACGTTCTCGTAACCGATCTCCTTCCCTCTTTCCGCGGCAAAGGCGGCCATTTCCCGAATGACAGATTTTGCATTTAACATGTCCGCATATTTTTGTACAAGCATTTTTCTATCCCTTCATCTGCTTTTCGCCGTCGCATAACGGGGCAGCGTGTGCGTCTGCAGATTTTTCCTTTCCTTCTGTTCTTTACCCCGTCCGCCAGGAATTTCCTCTGATGATGTTATACATCAAAAAAGTCCGCAAGTCAATGTCCCGCCGCCAGGTCAGCGCAGTTTTCCTTCTATTTTCAGATAATCCAAAAAGGCCTCGCAGCCTTCGCAGATATCCTCATAGGTCACATCGAAGTTTCCCGTATACCAGGGATCTGCGATGTCCCGCGGGTTCTTTCCATAGTCCAGCAGGCGGTGCACCTTCTTTTCCGGATCTCCTTTTAACATGCGGTTCAGGTTCCGGATGTTCCAGGTGTCCATCCCGATGATGTAGTCGAACCTGGCATAATCGCTCCAGGTGATCTGCCTTGCACGGTGGGGGACTAAGGGGATGTTTTCTTCGCGTAATTTCTTTACGGTTCCCCTATGCGGCGGGTTTCCGATTTCCTCTGTGCTGGTGGCGCAGGAGTCGATGTGGAATTGGGCTTCGAGACCTCTTTGTTTTACCATATGGGTGAAAACGCTCTCACACATTGTGGAGCGGCAAATATTGCCGTGGCATATAAATAGTATTTTTATCATCTTAATTGTATCCTCTCATAAGCCTTTAATCCTTGATATTACAGGCTTCTTAGCACTTTCTTAACTATTTTGCTTTTGCCCTAAATCTACGCAAATCTCCATATATCTACGCAGATTTATTAAGAAACGGTGTAGTAACATATTATTACCAAATTCCTTTAGAAGATATTTCTTGTCTTTTTTCTTCAACCTTTTCTATTAACGCTTTTAACTCAGCCAATAATTGTTGATGCGTCCCATCTGAATTATCATATGTCCAAAGTTCCAAATTCCTATTATGTAAC
>JAUNPS010000006.1:130269-131144 GCA_030536575.1 Eubacteriales bacterium
GGCTTTGTTCAATCTCTTTAGAATATGTATCTTTTGCCGCCACAAAATAGTGGGGCAAACATCCAGGATATAAAAAATTCATATTCTCCAATATTAATTGAATGTCTGGATCACTTATTCCGCATCCCAGGAATATAAAAGTATGTGTAAGCATCAAAGCATCTAATATACGGTAAAACGATGCGTACTTGCAACGCGCCTCACTATATTGCTTATGAGTAAAAATTATTTTTGATACGTCATCAACATATCCATGTACTCTGATGATAAGAAAGTCATCCGTTCTCAAATATTTTGCAATATCGTCTTCATAGTATGATTTTGCAACTACAGTAGAATGGGATTCGTTCATAGCATACTGTTCATAAATTTTATCAATATTAGGCGTTAATACTAATCTTGAATCAAGCCTATAAACTGCTTCATGAATATCACTTGGTTTATATCCAGGGCGTCTAAACTCATTTGCTGCTAATTCACCAAAATCATTATCGCCTAATGTTTCAACAATAATTTCACAGGCTGTCAAATAATCATTTAATTTTATCATTTGTTCAATAACATCTTTTTGTCCTGCTAACTTGGCAGATCTCTTTACTAAGATATCTCTTAAAAACGCTTCCCATGTTAATGGACGCTTACCAGCATCATTACAAGAATTTGCTGATATTCCTGAGCCTAAAAACAAAACGCTTTTTCTTCTTGCAATGGCTTCTATTAAATATTCCGGCCAATCAATCATCTTATTGTCTCCATATTGCTTATTGTTCGATTCGCAATCTGTTCCATCAGTTCTTCATAATCTTTCACTTTTTGATAATGAGCGCCTACTACTCCGTCAGCGTTTGTTAAATCAAATATGGGTTTATGTGCTG
>JAUNPS010000007.1 GCA_030536575.1 Eubacteriales bacterium
TTTTCCCATAAAATGGGAGGTTTTTTTATAAAAATTTTTTAAGCGTCAGAGCTGGATATTATTCATAAAATCGGATAAAAGATTTCCTTTTTCAAACTATTTTTACCTTTCCTTCTTTTTTCTCTTTGTGAAAACTGCACAATTTTCAGATTGTATTTTCTACAGTACAAAAAAACAAGGCCCTCATTTTCACAAAGGCCTTGTTTTCTCAGGGCAATGCCGGATCCACCGGTTTCATCCGCCCATTTTCGTCAAATTCCACGCTGCCCAGGCAGGTTTCCCGGTGCCAGCCTTTCCCCTCCGGATAGTCTTCCACCGGAGTTGCAAACCGATGATACGCGATCACATACCGTTCTTCGGCCGGAATCCATGCAATGCTGTGATGGCCCGTTCCGAAAATTCCCTTCTCCGGCCGTTTTTCCAGCACCGGATACAGATACTGTACCGGGCCGTACAGAGAATCCGCCACGCCGTAATTCACATGGTAATTCTCGCTTCCCGTATCGTCGCACGACCAGGTAAAATGGTAAACGCCGTCCTTTTTAAACGCAATCACTGACTCCCGGAAGTCCTCCAACCCCCAGATATTCCGCAGGGTTCCTTTTTCAATATGGAGCATGTCCTCTGTCAATTTCACGACAGCCGCCGCTCCGTTTCCGAACAGCAGGTACGCATCCTCCCCTTCCCGGTAAATGGACGGGTCAATGGTCTGACACATGCCAATGCCGCATTCCGCCATCAGATCCATTGTGATCAGCGGCTCCGGCTGGGCCGTAAAGGGGCCTGTGGGGGAATCCGCCGACGCTGCGCCGATGCAGGACACCCCATTTTTATCTTTCGCGCAGAAGTAAAAATAGTATTTTCCATTTCTCTTTGCAATGCAGGGCGCCCAGGCATAGCCCGTCGCCCACGGAACTTCCTCCGAAGCCACGTCCAGCACCCGCGCCGCTTTCTCAAACCGCTTTCCGTCCCTGGACGTGAACACGAAAAACTCGTGGCCCGACCAGCCCGGAAAACCGTCCGTTGTCGGATAAAGATACCAGACGCCGTCTTCCCAGTAGAGATCCGGGTCTGCGAAGAGGCCCGGAAGCACCGGATTTTTTCTCATTTCTTCCATATTATTACTCCTTCACGGAACCGAGGGTGATTCCGGTTACGAAATATTTCTGCATAAACGGATAGATGATCAGGATCGGAATCGTGGAAGCCACGATTTTGGCGGAGTTAAAGGTTCTCTGGGACATAACCTGCACCAGCTCGCTGGAAGAAAGATTGCTGGCATCGGAAAGTTTTACCACCAGAGACTGGATATAGGTCTGAAGCGGAACCTTATCCGGCGAGTTGATCAGAAGCAGGCCGTCGAAGAAATTGTTCCAATGGCCTACAATGCTGAACAGCATAACGCTGGCCAGCGCCGGTTTCGCAAGGGGCACGCAGATTTTAATCAGCATCTGCCAGGCGTTTACGCCGTCAATTTTCGCCGATTCCTTGATGGCTTTCGGCTCATTGCGGAAAAAGTTCATCAGCAGGATCACATTGTACACCGGAACCGCGGACGGCACCACCAGCGCCCAGATCGTATCCATCAATCCGGTGGATTTAATGACGAAGTACCACGGAACGATACTTCCGCCAAAGAGCATACAGAAGATCACGAACCACATATACCGGTTTCTGGCCGGAAATTCTTCTTTTTCCAGGGACAGCGGATACGCCATTGTCACCATCATGATCAGGTTCAGGCCGCCGCCTAAGATCACCCGTTCCACCGATACGAAGAACGCCTTGAAGTAACGGCTGTCTTCCAGCAGATATTTATAGGAAGCCCAGGTAAATTCCACCGGCCAGAAGCTTACTTTTCCGGATACCGCCGCATTTTTGCTGCTGAAGGAAAGGGCTACGATATGCATAAGCGGAAGCAGGCACGCCAGCGTAACCAGAATCAGCAGAAGCCACACAATGGTGTCAAAAATCCGGTTTTCCATTGTTTTATATTTTCGCATCGTCCTTCCCCCTTAGAAAATACGGTAATTTGCAAATTTATTCGCGCAGAAATTCGAAACGACAATCAGGATAAAGCTCACAAGCGACTTCATAAGCCCTACGGCCGTTGCCAGGCTGTACTGTGCGTTCTGGAAGCTCATCCGGTAAACATAGGTATCAATGATGTCGCCGGTTTCATAAACGATGGGGCTGTACAGGTTATAGATCTGGTCGAAGCCCGCGTTTAAAACGTTCGCAATGTTCAGCGTCGCCACCAGGACCACCGTTACCGCGATACCCGGAAGGGTTACGTGCCAGATTCTCTGCAGACGGCTGGCTCCGTCGATGGCCGCTGCCTCGTACAGTTCCGTGTTAATTCCAGTCAGGGCCGCGATAAAAATAATCGCTCCATAGCCGAATTCTTTCCATACATCGGTTCCGATCATCAGGCCCTGGAACCAGGAATTGCTTCCCAGGAATACGATCGGCTCTTTGATAATGCCAAGGCTCATCAATGCGGAATTGATAATCCCGGAGCCGTCCAGAAGGTTCCGGAAAACCATTGCCAGCACGACCCAGGAAAGGAAATGCGGCAGGAAGCAGACCGTCTGAACCAGTTTTTTGGCATGCTTTTGCGTAACTTCATTTAGCAGGATGGCAAAAAAAACAGACATTACCAGGTTAAACACCATTTTTCCAACGGCGATGACCAGGGTATTCCGGAAAATTTTAAAGGTATCCGGCAGTTTGAACATATAGATAAAATTTTCCAGCCCCACCCACTTGGATTTGGTAAAACCCATAATGGGTTTGAAATCCTGGAACGCGATCACGTTTCCGAGGAACGGAATCACCGTATAGATGAGCAGGATCAGGACCCCTGGCAGCATCATCAGATGGAACGGCCAGGTATTTTTCAGCGTTACTTTCTTTTTGCTTTTCTTCTTCATCGCGTACCCTCCGCCTTTTAAAATTCATGGCAGGCCAGTTTTCGCTCCGGCCTGCCATGGAACTTTTCTTACTTATTCACCCATTAATTCTACCAGTTCAGCGGTAATGTCCGTGCCGCCCAGAGAATTCCACTGTTCTACATAGCTGTCAAAATCTTCGTCGGTCGCTTCCCCGTTCAGGTATTTCAGATAGAATTCATCTTCCAGTTTCTCCAGGGTTGCCCATTTGCTGTCCATGGAATCGGTCTTTGCATAGGTTGCGTCAAAGACTTTGTTCATGTTGTCCGCATTTTCTACCAGAGGCTGGCAGCCGCGTACATAAGCCCAGCCGCTCAGGTTGTTGGCGCTTGCTGCTGCTTCGACGTCTTCCGTAGCAGCTACATAAGACTCATACCACTGTGCTGCTTCTCCGCTCAGCTCTTCCGCTGCAATTTCTCCGGAAGCTGCCTTCAGGACGGCTTCTGCCTTGTCTTCTTTGTCGGTATAGGTCGAAAGAAGGATGGAAAGCGGCATTTCGGTCCAGCTATAGGGATCTTCCGGGCTTGCTTTCAGGCTTACGGCCTGATCCTGGTCGATATCAAACTGATAATTCATAACCTTGATAACAGCTTCAATGACTTCTTCGGAAGCGCCGGCTTTGATTACCAGGAAGCTGTTGCTGGGGTTCAGGGTTGCGGTATTGTAAATTCCGTCTTCGGTCAGGGGCGCCAGATAAGCGTTCCAGTAAATGGAGGAATCTTCTTCTACCATGTTGTTTAACGGCCAGCTCATGTTCCACCATGCGCCAAAGAAGATGCCGCTCTGGCCGCTGGTCACCAGTTCTGCGCACTGGTCGCTGTCACGTACTGTAAAGGAGCTGTCGATCACGCCGGATTCCACCAGTTTGCGGATTTCCTGCAGAGCGGTTTTGGCTTCCGGGGTGTTGGAGCCGTATACAAGATTGCCGTCTGCATCGGTGATCCAGTGTTTCGGATAGGCGCCATAGGATGCGAACAGGGCGTCGATTCCGTAGGTGTTGTTTCCGCTTTCGCTTGTGATCGTCTGAGATACGACCAGAGAGCTGTTTTCGTTTTTGTTCTCTTTAAATGCATTGACGATCGCTACAATGTCGTCCACGCTTGTCGGGGCTTCCAGTCCCAGCTCATCCATCCAGTCGCCGCGGACGAAGAGCATCGGAATCGCGTCGGCGCCCGGGGAGATGCTCGGCATTGCCATCAGTCTGCCGTCAAAGGTGGCATTCGAGAAGCTCGCGCCCTCGGTGCTGTCGTAAGCGGCTTTCAGATTATCGGAAGCATAAGCTTCATAAGCATCTGTCAGGTCTTCCACCGCGCCTGCCATCTGCAGTTCCCGAAGCTGGGAAGCTGTAACGATCATGACGTCCGGCATACTTCCGGATGCGATGGCCATGGAAACTTTTGTCTCGTAATCCGAAGCTACGGAGAAGTCATAGACGAATTCTACATTCAGGGATTCCCGGATATAGTCGTTCACGTAGTTGTTCAGGGAGTCCTGGCCGGAAAGGTAGGAAGCGTTTGCATCCTCGGATCTTCCGATGTGGATGGTTACGGTCTCCTCCATGGGTGCGTAGGCCGGATCGGTTTCTTCTTCTGCGAAGGCGAAGCCTGCGGCGGTGCTGGAAAGCATTCCGACGGTTAAGGTAACGGCGAGCAATCTTTTGGTCATTTTACTCATTACTGTTTCATTCCTTTCTTTTTTCTTGGTAATTATGTCCGTCTTCAGGTTGACATAAGCATAACATTTTCGGGATTCTATGTAAATCACAATAAATTGACCTTTGTTTTTGTTTTTTGACCACTTTGTCAATATCACGGATTTTGCTGGATTCCGTGGCAGTTTTTTGTTATATTGTAAATAGGTTAGTAAATTTTTTTGTACACTTATGTGGAAATAAGTGAAAACCGTACAGGAGGGAACGCGCCATGTATGAATTATTGCTTGTAGACGATTCGGAGCCGGAGCTGAACTGCATTGTTTATCTTCTTCGGAAATTTTCTTTTCCATTTCAGATCACAACCGCGCCGGACGGGGAAGAAGCCCTGGCAATTCTTTCCGGAAAGCGCTTTGACGTCCTGATGACGGATATCCAGATGCCGTTTCTGGACGGCCTCGGACTGACGCGGAAAGCCCTTGCGCTCCAGCCGGACCTGCGGGTGATCATCATCAGCGCGCACGAAGAATTTTCTTATGCCAAACAGGCGATTGCCCTTGGCGTGCAGGATTATTTGTTAAAGCCCATCGAACCGGCAGAGTTGAAGTCCGTGACCGAGCGGATTCTGTCGTCCATCGAGAGCGCCCAGGCACAGAAAAACTTCGAAGCCATTGCCTCCGATTATATCCGGAATCACCTGCTGCTTCAGCTTCTTGACAACGACCCCTCCATCGAAAGCCCCCAGTCCCAGCGGCTTTTGGCTCAATTTTTCCAAAACTATCAGACCCTTCTCTTATTGGAATTAAAGCAGGACAGCTTTGCGAAAAACGACGGCCTGCTGGAAGAACACCTGAAAGAGGAGCTTGGGACAGAACATTTTTATTATCTGAATATCACGCCCTCGTTAAGCCTGCTTTTGCTGGATGCCAAGCTGACGCCGCGGGCTTCCGCCCTGGCCTCCGATCTGATTGCGTGGGCGAAGGAGGTCTGCCGCAGTACCGGTTTTGTCAGCTATGGTTCGTTTTCCTCCCTGGAGGAGCTGCGTGCGGTCTACGGACAGCTTGAAGAGCTTCTGGAAAATGCGTTTCTCTCCCCGAAACGTCAGATTTTCCCGCTGTCTCTCTATCAGGAAATGGACGAACAGCAGGAAGACGCCCTTTCCGCTCTGTCCGGGAGCGCTTCCGGGAAAATTCGGGAGGTAAAGCAGTATATTTATCAGAATTATGGGACGGCTTTGAGCCTGAACCAACTGGCCGCGCTGGTTTTTGTGCATCCGGACTACCTCTCCCGGCTGTTCAAGAAGGAAACCGGAATGAATCTGAATCAGTTTATTAAGCGGTTTCGGATGGAGAAGGCCCGTGAATTGCTGACGCGGACGCAGATGAAGGTTTCTGCGGTGGGCGAGGCGGTCGGGTATGGGAACCGTTCGTATTTCTGCAAGACGTTTAATGATTTTTACGGGGTGAGCCCCGAAAAATTCCGTGAAGAGAGCAGTGCGCAGCGGACGCATAGAAAGGATCAGGCTGGGGCCACAGGCTGCGCAGGTGACGTCAAAGCGGGTAGTACGCCGCGGGCGCACAGAAAGGAGCTGGGGCGGACATGAAAGAGCGTTGGAAAATGTGGTATCGGAAGCAGTCGCTGCGGAAGAAGGCGCTGACGCTTTATCTGGTCTGGAGCCTTGCGCTCAGTCTCGCGGTTTCGGCCTGCATGAGCATTGCCCTGTATGATTACCTCAAAAAACGGGAAACGGAGACGATGGCCCATACCCTGGATCAGGCGGTTCAGCAGATGGAGTCGCAGATTACGCTTTACAGTTCGCTGTCGGACTATATTTTTAATAATACGGATCTGGCGGCAGTGCTGGGAGAGATTTATGAGGAGAATTATTATGAGATGTATCAGGCGCTGGAGGATACGATCCTGCCGGCGGTGAAGAATTATCAGCTTTTGAACCCGAATATTTCTTCGATTGTGATTTATACGGACAGTGGGCTGCCTTCTTATAAGAAGTATGTGTATCCGCTGGCGGAGCTGACGGAGAAGGAGTGGTTTCCGTTGGTGGAGGATCAGTATGGGACGGTGTGGCTGACGGAGGAGACGGATGGCGGGGCGAAGCTGCTGCTGGTGAGGAGGATGCTGCATAATTTGACGTATACGCTGACGAATTATCTTTGTATTACGGTGGATTATGAGGCGTTTTTTTTGCCGTTTCGGGCGATGTTGACGGAAGAGACGGGGATTGTGGTGGAGAGAGGTGAGGGGGAGAGGTTTTTTGTGGAAGAGATGGGGTTGGAGGAAGCGGCGGACGGCTCTGGCGCGGCGGATACGGATTCTGCGGGGACTCTCTGGCGCGGCGCGGATTATCTGACCTGCTCCAGTACGCTCAGTAATGGCTGGGAGGTTACGTTTTCCTACTCCATGTCTGCGTTTCGGCGGGAGACGTTCCCTGCGATTACGATGCTCTGGGGGATTGCGATTTTGCTGGCGCTGCTCCTGTTCCTGTGCACGTATTTTCTTTCCGGCACACTGATTCGCCCGGTGGAAGAACTTACTCAAAAGGTTAAGGCCGTCGCGGACGCTTCCTCCCACGACCCCATTTCCACCAACCGCACCGACGAAATCGGCATCCTGACTCAAAACTTCAACCACCTGATTCAGGACGTCTACATCAGCCAGATGCAGGCCCGCGAGTACCAGATCAAGGCCCTCTACGCCCAGATCAATCCCCACTTCCTCTACAACGCCCTGGGGATCATCAACAACAAAGCCATCATGGCCGAGCAGGACGACATCAGTCACATGACCCTCCTCCTCGCCCAGTTTTACCGCACCTGCTTAAACCACGGCAAAGACATTACCTCCATCCGCAACGAGATCACAAACATCCAAATGTATATCGAAATCCAGAAAATGATCTACACCGACCACTTCCAGGTCTGCTATGACCTGGACGAAACCCTCTTAGAAATCCGCATGCCGAACTTCATCCTCCAGCCCATCGTCGAAAACGCCATTGAGCACGGCCTGCGAAATGTCAAAAAGCCCATGAAAAAACTCGAAATCTCCCTCGTCCGCACCGGGGACGACGCCGTCTTCCATATCCGGGACAACGGCTGCGGCATGGCACCGGAAGAAATCGAGTATGTGAAGAGTAAGAGCAATGAGGGGATCGGTCTGAGTAATATTGATGCCAGGCTGAGGCTTTGTTTTGGAAATACGTATGGGTTGAGGATTGAGAGTGTGAAAGGAGAGTGGACGGAGGTTTCATTGGGGATTCCATTGGACTCGGCGCTGTAAAAGGAGGGGTGGCCCCTCCTTTTTTGTGCGTGTGGGGCGGACGCCTGCGCTGGCTGGCGGTTCTCCACTCCGCTACTCTGCTGCTCTCGCGTCCCCGCCGCCCTGCGGCTTTCCGGCTCTGGCTATCCCGTCAGCTTGCTCCTGCCCTGCGGCTCTGGCGACCTCTCCATTTAGCATTCTTGCTTTCTTTTTATTACTTTTCTTCCTAATCCATTTTCGTACAATACATGACTATGAGAGCGGTTTCGGGATTCAATAATCCCTTATTTTCCGCTCTTTTTTCATGTTCTTTTCGTTCCTGATTAAAAGCTTCTAAAGTCCATCTCCGTCTGCCTTACCATCGTGCTCTGTCTGCTAAAACCCAAATACCCTCAAACGGGTTCTCTTCATTTCCACGGTAACGGAAAAAGCAGTTGCGGCGACGACATATTGTGACAATACCCTCAAACGGGTTCTCTTCATTTCCACGGTATCCCTCTGAACCCCCCCCCATAAATCCAGGCTTCCCAAGCCCATTTTTGCGCGTAATTATCAGAATATTCTGATTTTAAGCTTTTAGGACACATTTTTTGGTTTTTTCAAATTTTCCTGCTTTCAGTATACTTTTTTATTCTCAAACAGTCAATCCTTTTATCTAATATCATGCATAAAAAAATCCGCGAGGTACTGTTCGCCTAACGTTCAGCACCCCACTTTGCAATGCATATATTATCCAATTTTCTGCTTCGTGAAACTCCCTTTTTGGCTAGTGCATACACCACCACACCCAAAAAGTCAGACGCCGTCCCTCCCGCCCTTTTCAAATTTCAATCAGCCACTCATACCCCTTTTCATTTTTTCTCCGTACCAAAATTCCCATCTCTATCTCCAGGCAGTCTGTTCCGGTGTCATCATAAATCTGCTCCAATTCCTTCTCTACATTGGATATAGAAATATCCAAACTTCTTTTCTCTTTTTTCAGTTTCAATATCCTCTGCGCCAATTCCTGTGCTTTTTTGTGAATATTAATCTCATTGATTACTTCTTTTTGCTTTTCCCTTGGAATGCTGCGACTGGTTGGCAGCGTGATATCTCCCTGCATTTGATTCGAAAGCGATATTGCATGCATCACAGGTGACGGATAACAATTTTTTGAACGCTTGAAGCTGCAGTTACATCCAAACTCAGCAGTCACACTCTTATACTGATCACGCAATTTAACACAACTGATCGGCTTCTCAGGCATTTTACGGATAAACTTTTCTGTCGCATGGTATTGATAATTCAGAGTATACGCCATGACCTGATGTACAAACTGTTTCCCTTCTTCTCCCAAATGCCCGAACACATATAAAACAGACAAACGCTCAAAATGCGTCAGATAACCCGTTTTCTGAGCTTTCTGGCAAAGATATCTCATCAAATTGCAGTTTTTTAAAATCTCCATCACATTCGCAGATGCTCCTTCAAATGCATCCAGATTCTGATCAACCATTCTTTCCTCTATCTTTTCCTGCGCATGACTGTTTGTCGCCAATATCTTTTTCATAGTATTCAAAGAAATTTCTGCTATACCATCCAAAAACAAATTCAATTCCGTCACTTTTCCACCGTCCCCGTCAAGAAAGAATGACTGAAAACCTGTGGCTGTATGTCGGCCACACGGAAGCTTTAATACCTGTCCAAACTTACCTGGCTTTATCCGCGTTTTATTTGGAAAAAACTCTGTACTGATGCAGCTCTCCAGATTCTTTTCCACTCTTTCCTCCAGGATATCTGTGAACATCGTAATATATCTGACAGGAATCCATTCGGAGAAAAAAGTCCATACATGATATCCCCGACACCCGGAATATTCGATATATCCTTCCATACCAAATTCATGGAGTAATTTTACAAAATCACATGCTTTCGCATATGCCTTTTCCAGATAAGCCTGAAATTCACTTGTTTCTCTTTCATACTGCAACAGAATCTTCTTTGAAACATCAATATCGATAACCAAATATTTCGCAGTGCCATTTGGTCTTTGAATATAAGTTCCAATCGTAACTCCTCCCTCCAGATGTTCCAACACTTTCTGCTCTGTCAAAGGCTCCGTCTGCAATTCCATCTGTCGATGTCCTTGGCTGTCTATGACTTCTGACACATATAGATCTTCCCGTCCCGCCAAAATTTTCAGCATTCTCCTGGCCGTATCTTTATTGTAGATCAAAGCCTGTCCCAAAGAGTCTGCCTGTATTATACACTTCCTGGAATTATTCGGTTTCAGCAGCAATTTTTCCTTTCTCTCCATCCAATATGCTGCCTTTTTATAATCACCTGCATCGGTATACAACTGCATCAATTCTACTATACTGTCTTCCGTCTCCTGGATCACCAGCTTGCGATAATACATAAGGATTTGTTCCAATTGCTTCGGCTGAAAAGTCGTTTTTTCCTGCCTGCTCCAGATTCTATAATACTGCTCGTACTCCAACAACTCCAATTCCTCTTCGCCGCCTGCTTTCCATTGATCGGCAAGATATAGCATAATATCCAGGTAAATATTGTCCACAAATATTCGTCTGTCCTTCAGTGCTTCCAGTCTTTCGGGATCATTTTTCCCCATCTCAAGCAAAGTCACATATTCGAAAACGGATATTTCTCTTTGCTCTTCTTTAAAGTACTGCTCCCATCCGCCTATGATTTCCGTTGCTTTTTTTATTTTTTCTTTTAATGTCTGTCCTTGTGATGAGAGCCACATCCATTCTAGTCTGTCCTGCAATTTCTGTTCGGCTTTTACCGGAACGGTCTTTCCTTTCGCTGATATATGATATCCCAAAAAATCAATTCCTTTTTCTGTATCCGAAAATACTGTTTTCTCTTCGTTCAATTCCAGCCCCAGTTTCAAGAGCCGTGCCCGTATTTCAGACAATAAATTGGCCAAATCATTCTTATTTTCTCCCATAACAAGCATATCATCCGAGTATCGCACAAAATAAAAATTCTTCCCTGCCAGCCATTGATCGAAATCCATCAGGTAGACATTCGATAAAATCGGCGAAATAGAGGAACCCTGATAAAGGCCGACTGTTTTCTCTGACAATTCTCCCGTATCCTGGATCATCTTCGCCCTTACAGCGTCCTCAATTAAATCCAATACATCCTCTTCCAAAATGGTTCTTTTTAGAATTTTCTTCAATATTGGCCATTGTATCCGGTCAAAAAAATGTTTTATATCCAGCTTCAATACTGCCTGATGTGCGTCCCTTTTCATCCTCTCTTCGATTTCCTCAACTGCATGCAATGCTGATTTATGATTCCTATATGCATAAGTTTGGCTCGAAAACTGTCCCTCATATATTCTGTTCAATTCAAACGCTATTGACTGCTGCACCACCTTATCTCTCATAGAATAAAGCGCAATCTCCCTTGTCTTCTCTTCTTTGTAAAGAACTGTTTTTCTGACAGGCAGCGTTTTGTATGTATGGTCCTTCAATTCCATATGAAGCTGTTTCAATTCCTGTTTTCTATTCTCTTCAAACTGTTCGCATGTCACCTGATCAACTCCACACGAAGGTTTATTTTTCCTTACCTTCACCCATGCGGCTTCAAGCTTTTGTAAATCAATCATCTTATTATATAAACTCATCCCGCTTCTCCTCAAACAACAAATAAATCTTCCTCTTCTGGATTCAGCACGTTTTCTGCGTTCCCAATTACTTTTATGCCCTTCTCACATTTCCCGCATAAATGATAAATGCGAATTCCATTCTCACCGGTATCCATACTTAAAAGTACCAGTTTCTCATACATTTGTTCGTATTGGCGCTGCGACAGACGGCACTCAAATACACTATATTGTACCCGCACCCCATAACCTTCCAGTATTTTTGCTACTTTATTTCTTATCTTGTCGCTGTGAATATCATAACTAACCACATACATGATTCCCCATACAGTACGGCTCATACTGTTCTCCACGCATAATTGCTCTTTTCAATTTTGCAGTTTGACTATGAATGATTGTCCGGTAAGAATTCCCATCTGTCGCTGCATTTTTCCCATTCATCCATTTTTCATATTCCGAACAAAATTTTCGAAAACCTTCTTCATTTAAAGTTACGCTCCCATCCTCCGGAAGTTCAAAATCATATTTTCCGAGAATTCTCTTATTCAGAAGAAAAATAACCATTCTGTCTGCCACTGGCTGTCTGAATTCCTCTACGATATCCAATGCTAAAGATTTCCGGCCATATCGGATGCCATGTAAAAATCCAAAATACACCTCGAAAGATTCCGCATCCAAAGCGTTGCTTACTTCCTTTGTCAAAAAGGTATATGCAAGACTGATCAACGCATTCACTGGATCTTTGGGCGGCCTGCGATTTCTTCCCTGAAATGAAAAGTCACATTTCAGCATATTTCCAAATGCGCCAAAATAAATATTGCTGCATATCCCCTCTATTCCAAGCACCTCATTTGCTGTTTCTTTTGCATCCAGGGTACTAAGATATTTCTCCATCTGCTGTACATCTTTCTTCCAATTATAGTCTGAACCCTGCCATCTGTGCCTTTTCAGCATCGCAATCTGGTTGCAGATTTTATTTTTTACGATAACTTTTGCCATGGAAAGACGTTTTTCCTCATTTAAATAATACTCATATTGTTCCAGCCGAAGGAAAATATTTTTCGAGCTTTCTGCCGCCGTGTGCCCCAGATACTTTCCTGAGTGGGAAAAATAACTCACATCGATTCCTCGCTCCATCATTATATGAAGCGCCTGCGTTGTAACCTGTACATTTCCTACCACAGACACATTTTCTATATGTATAAGCGGCATTTCTAAAAGGCGAGCTCCGTTTTTTGTGACGATCAGTCTCTCACCGCTTTTCTGTATAGATGCCCCTTGTTCCCTCACATACAAAACAGCCACTTCCTATTCCTCCATCCTTACGGCGTAATTTCGGGATTCAAGCGGATTCAGCCATCTCACATCCTGGCAATATTTTTCATACTCGATTCCTTCGATTTTGCAAAATCGGTTCAAAAACTCATGAACAAACTGTTTGAACTTTCGGAAGTCTTCCTGTGACACTGGCCCCAGGCCATGGGCAAAAATGGAATTATTGCGCAGAAAAACCATAGAGCGAATTCTTTTTAATTCATTAATACCCTGATTTCCCTCATTGCAAACAACAGGATCTCCCAATGCATGAAGGATAATAAAACCTTCCAACAGTGAAACTTGTTCCGGTAAATAGTCTCCTGTATCACTTTTAAACAATTTACCCTTTATTGCGTGAACTTTATTTTTCAGCAGCGCAAACTGTTCTTGTGTAGAAAGCCCTCCATATTCCGGACACTGTTTTGCATTGTATTTTAATGCCATATAATTCATTTTAGAAACATATAATCCATATAAAGCCAGCCTTCTTTGCTCTATCATTTCCAGAAGACGATAAAGCAGCAACGTCGCCATATCATATTTCTCCTGTTCCTCTCGTGTCAATGCGCTCTGGAACATTGTAAACATTAATGCAGTCATTGCATCTAAATCTGTCAAAATATCTATATTTTTTCGTTCCTGGATAAGCCCCGGGATCTGCTGTAAATTCTGAAGGATTTTCTCCTGTTTCTGCAAAGTTTCATAAAAATCCATCAGCAGAAAAGTACCGTGCGTGATACGATCACGTTTTAACTGCCTATTTAATATCGAAATATAGTCATAGGCCGCTGTAAACTCCAAAGCATCCCACGCTTCATAAACCCTTGCCAGCAAATAGACAAAATTCAATTGCTGACGTATATTGGGATCAGGAATCTCTTCTTTTAATGTTTTCAACTTTTCCTGTGCCCCTGCATAGTTATGTTCGGAAAATAGTATCAGCGCTTTTTCAATTTCCAGATCTCCAAAAACAGCTAACGGATTTGAAATATAAGAGAGTATTTCCGTTCCTGGATTCGGTTTTCTGAAATCTGTCAGATAATCATTCGTTCCAACGTATACAAGCTGTACATTGATCATTGCTCCTGCCATCGCCGCCGCAACCGACATGGCTTTTGTTCCACCAGTAAAATCAATATACATTTTTTCCGGTTTATTCCATTCTAAATAGCTCCGTTTAATTTCCTTGTATATTCCCAACGGTTCCGTTTCACTGATTTTGCTTTTTTCGTAAGAATCAGGTGTCATCTCACAATATTTCACAATTTTATTCAATGTATGGATTGATTTCTCTGTATATAAGAAAAGGATTCTCCGAGGCTTAAATAATTTAATATTCAAAATAATCGGTTCATAAGATGTGCCAACCGACATTACCAGGTATTCCACTGGTTCATATACCTTTTTCTTGTTTCTTTTCACATAGTCTTCTTCGATCAATCCCATCAGATTTGTCTCATAGAATTCATCTGCCTGATGTCTCTGTTCCAGGGTTTTCCGTTCCAGCTGCATCCATTCCTGCGTCATCTTTTGCAATTTTTTATTCATGCTTCACTGCTCCTTTTTAACCGGAATTTACGAGAGGGAAAATTTTTCTCTTCTTCCCTGTGCTTCGGTCTGTTAATGAGCAAATCTTACCAAAAAATGCAGGATCCGACTATGCATAGCGGGTTTGCTCCCACTGATTTTCATTTACCAAATGATAAATAAGAGTATTCAGCCATTTTTTATGTTGACGTTTTAGGGGATATAGCGGCAAAAGAATAATTGCCTTGCATTGAAATTGATTGATTTGATTACGTATAAAATTTTCAAAATATTCACGGAGCAAAAAGAACCATAGCTTCCATCGAAAAACTGTGCTGTTCTCGCATGGACTGCAATCTTGTTCCGCACATTCTGCTTCTGTTAAAACGGCCGCGATAACTGACGTCTCGTAGCGTTTGTAGGGGATGATCCGATCTGGCAGCTCATGGCTGATTTTCAGGCAACTTATGCACCTGAGTCGCCGAATTATCAGAAAAACAGATGTGCCATCCTGCTGATACAGCACACGTTTGCGGCTTCCAATCACTTTAAAAGCTCCCTTGCAGTATGGACAATGGGAGATTTCTCTGCTTCTGACATAGAAAAATTCAGAGCCTTCCTTTGGTTCCAGAAAATAATCTTTTATAATAACCATCGCTTTTCACACTGCTCCGATGCAGATCATGCTGTGCCGATTTCGTTTACGTATGCTACTTACCTATTATATTTTACTTTATAGCCAGTACCCTCTATCGGGTTTCCTTCATTTCCACTCCTGATGGCAGAATGGAATTGTGTAGGAAGTATCTGTGACAATACCCTCTATCGGGTTTCCTTCATTTCCACCTCCTTAAAGCCAAAGAGTCGGAACGACTCGAAAAAAAGTGACAATACCCTCTATCGGGTTTCCTTCATTTCCACCGCTTAAAAGAAGTGCAGAAACAAAAAGATTTAATTGTGACAATACCCTCTATCGGGTTTCCTTCATTTCCACAAAGTGCTCGTTAATGAGCGCGGTAGAACTGTGACCTTGTGACAATACCCTCTATCGGGTTTCCTTCATTTCCACGCGATCTCGGTGGATGGGTTGAGAATGAAAGTAATCTTGTGACAATACCCTCTATCGGGTTTCCTTCATTTCCACACACCAGAAGTACGCACAATAATCTTTGGATAATCTGTGACAATACCCTCTATCGGGTTTCCTTCATTTCCACAGTCCCTGTTTCAGCCCAAATCCAGATATCTGTATTGTGACAATACCCTCTATCGGGTTTCCTTCATTTCCACGTGGGTCGTAGACGGCGCATACGTAGCCGCTAATACGGTGACAATACCCTCTATCGGGTTTCCTTCATTTCCACAAGGAGGTGCCGGACATGGGCAAAAAATACGGATTTGTGACAATACCCTCTATCGGGTTTCCTTCATTTCCACCATGCGCCGGAAGACGGCGGGCTTGTACCTTGAAAAGTGACAATACCCTCTATCGGGTTTCCTTCATTTCCACAATCTACAACGCATTAAAAAGGCGTCCACGGAAACTGTGACAATACCCTCTATCGGGTTTCCTTCATTTCCACTGTACCCCTCTGGAACCCTCATAAATAAAGGCTTCCCAGGCCCATTTTCGCATGTAATTATCAGAATATTCTGATTTCAACCTTTTTAAGCACGTTTTTTGGTTTTTTCAATTTTTCCTGCTTTCAGTATACTCTTTTGTCACCGAACAGTCAATCTTTTCTCCTGTCTCATTCATATAAAATGAATGACCGTCAGCAGCATTTTTCATCCTCCCGACGGCCATCCGCTCCATTATACCAACCTATAAAATTTCATTTTCGTTCCATTTGGATACGTTTTCTCCCGCGTAAACCTAACCCTTACCGTCTCCCCTGCCGAAAGCGTCCTTTCTCCGAGCGAATCCCCGTAAATGGTTCCTTCTTCCCCATTCACCTTTATCATGACATTCCCACTCTTCGCAATCCTGTTCACCACAGCCGTCTCCACCGTCGCAGCGCCCGTCTCTTTTCGGCTTTGCACACTTCTCCGAACCGCTGCAGCCTCTCCCGCTCTCTGCCTCTCCTGCCGCATCCCCTGGCCCGCACCGCCATAATCGATGACCATAAGTCCCGGCTTCATTGCTTCCATATATTCCGCATATGCCATTTCTCTACGCCCCATCGGCATACCATGAGACACTTCCTTTTGTCCGCTTCGTCCCTTCGCATACCTGACATGATTCTGCGTAAACCAATCATAAATATTTTCTTTTCCATGCACATACGGATATCGGACGTTTTCTCCTTCTACAGCATCAAAGGCGGTCATCTCCAGAAAATCCTTCTCAATTTCTCCATCAAATTCAGGAGCCTGATACTCTTTATAGGGAACCACCTTTCTCTCCACCCGCCTATTCTCCTCATTTCTCTCATAGACGAGAAGCTCCACCTTGTCCACTGACACCGCAATACTGCCAAAACCAAGAGGTTTCGCTCCTCCCAGCTTATAGCCATGCTTTTTCCGAGAAATGTCCTCCTCGTCTCCTGCACTCAGAAGATAGATCAACTGGTTCAGCTCTGTCCGTGTCAGATTCTGGAAATAAAGCTCTCCTGTAAAGGAGACGTTTTCCCTCACAGGGCGAATGGTTACATTCATCTGATCACGCTGACCGCTGACTCTTGTTCCCGGTATTTTGACTTCCGGATTCTTTTCCAGCGTTTCCATATCTTTTTCCAGCCTGCCACACGTCAGTTCCGGCTGATGCCAGTAAAACTTCCTGCCGCTGATACTTCCATTGTAAGGGTGTATCGTTCCATTGGCATCTATATAGTAGTCATACGTCCAAAAAACTGCCCCTTCCGGGCGCTGAAGATAGAATTCCATATTATTCAGCTTGGGGCCGGAGAGCGGAAGCAGCGTAATCGGACTGCTGCTGTAATAGTCTTTGACCTCATTTCTATCGCAAACACAGTTCAAGTCAGACACACGGATGCGGGACGTATGTGCAAAGTTCTCACCAGACTCCGAAGCCCCTTTATCTACAACCGTTCCAAACAAAGAGCATGCAGGACACAACCGCTTGGGATCCGTACATGTCCTGTGTTCCTCCCCAATCAGATTTTTCAGCTTCGTCTCATAAATTTCTCGTGTAATGCACGCCGGTGACAACATCAGATGTCCATGCACAGCTTCGCTGTAATAAACCGGGAAATATTCTTCCCCATTTCCTTTCTGAAAATCCTGAAATTTTTTTGTATACTCTATATACAGATGTTTTTTATTTTTTGTATATTCATTAAGCGCCTTCTCCAGCGTATCCAGAGAAACACCCCTTCTGATCTCTTCCACTTGTTTATTCTTTTTTTGCTTTTTCTGTTCCTGGATCTGCTTTTCCATAACCGGCGTAAACACATGGCAGCAGTGCTTCTGCTGTTTCTGTGTACTCTCGATGCCATCCTCACCTTTGATAACATAGCCCTCCGCATTATGATACGACTTTTTCTCCAGTTTTACACATTTTGCAAGATTTTTTCCTCGCGAGCGCAGTTCTCGCTTGAAATAAACCTTGTCCCCCTCTTTCATGTCTTCTTGAATATAGCACCGCCTGCTCCAGTGCTTCGGATCATCCTCCCAGTCATCCTCCAGACTGTTTGCTCCCATCGTCCGCATCAAATGATCCTCTGCAGGATACAGATCATAACCGCCTGTTTCCTTTCGCCGAAGCAGCCCAGGCAGATACCTCTCCTGCGAACGTTTACTCAGCGTCACATCGTCATCAATCGCTGACATACATGAATTTGTCAGAATCTCAAAATTGCTCCTGAGCATCCCCCGCATCTCACTCCCCGGAATTACTGGCAAAGCTGTCGGCTCTTCAGGAGCAGTTTGGCACTTCGAAAGGTCGGTATAGGAAAAAAAGTCATAGGACTTATGATCCTCCGTCCCCACAGCAAATGCACGGCCGCTGCTGGTATTCGGTATAAATAGCGGCGTTTTAGTCAAAACAGAATAATGAATGACCCCTGTATAGTTGGCCATTTCTTCTGCCATGTACTCTTTCTCTCCAGCAGAAGCTTCTCTTTTCCCTCTTCCATCCTTTGAAAGAGGAATAAAATTATATGGATTTACGAATTGGTATTTGCTCATCACAATCCACCTCACATCCTCAGGCGGTAATTATCGATGACCGCCATACCTGTCGCGTCTTCATCTCCAGAAATTTCCACATCATATCTGATATGATTCAGAACCGTAATCGTACCGCCGTCCTCCAGCAGAACCGTTTCCGCGTAGACCCGTTCCCTATCATTTTCCGGAAAATCAGCCAGTGTTTCTATGATTCTCCTTCTGGCTGCCACCGCGCGATATTCTCTTTCCCGATCAAAAAGATGGATCTCGATCAGTTCCTTTCCCGCAATCTCCTCCTCAATCTGTCCGAGGCTTTCATAAGCATGGAAAATCGGCCGTTCCAGCCTGGTATAAGCCAGAATTTGTCCCCTCTCCGGAGCCTTTTCCGTTTCTTTCAGATCACTCCAATACATTCCGTCTCCTCCCGTCATAATGAATACAACTCTTTCAGGCATGTCTCTATAGAAACTGCCTCGCTGTACTGAATATGTCTCTCCGGATCTGCTGAAAAGATTCCCCGCCCTACAGCAGTCTGGCCGCCAACCGCCACATATCCGTCCTGAATATCCGCAATCACAAGACTCAAAATACCAATCAGGGCATGATAAGCCTTCGATTCGTCCTTTTTCACCATGATTTCCAGCTCCGTCCTGCCTCCAAAGTAAGCAATCTCCGAATAAAGCGCACCGTCCTTCGTGGAAGCGTCAAACCGGTTGATCCGGTTCCTGGTCATCGGCACCGCAGCGGCTTCCTCAATTCTGCTCTCACCGATCACCACCATGGACTGCTCCGATGCTTCGTTCTTCTTCAGGGGTACATATCCGAACCATTGCTTTATGAGTTCTGCCGTCTGTGCTTCTGTTTTTCCAATCGAATACAGAATCGTGCGTATATCCGCCCGGATTGCCCCGTTCCAGCTTGTCCCAGGAATCACCGGCATGCTTGCGCAGGTGATATGCTCAAAATCTGCTTCCTGAGGTCTGGCGGAATATCTGCGAATGCTGATACCTCCCTTCAGCCTCAATGGAACAGTCACCTTCACATATCGTTCCGGAACTTGCTCTTTCCCTTTTGCCCATTCCTCATAACTTTTCTTCTCATACAGCTTGGTATCCCTGAAATTCTTCTTAAAATTCACCCATTCTTCGATATCAATCTTTCTGCCATCTTCCTGTGAAAAACTTTTCTGATAGACAGCTCCGAGCTTCAGCCTTCCAAATCCTCTGTTTTTATTGGCTCCAATGCGGATCGTTCCCTTCTGTATCGCCTGAAAAATACTGGCGATCTCTTCTTCATAATCCTCTTTCTTGTCCGTTCCCCGCATCGTATAATTCAGATACAGAGTGCCTCTGGCTCCAGTCTCTACAATCTCCATATCAAACTTATTCTGAACATTTTTCCATTCATTCAGTTGTACCCCGTCACGCACGGATACAACTGACTTCCGGTCGAAATACAGATCGCAGACAGCAACCCGACTCATTTTCCCGTCCTCTCCGTCTGAAAATCCAAATATCCCGTCCGTCTTTTTATCCATTCCAAGGTATCCGCGCATAGCCCCTGCCAGGGACGTACCAGGCACAAACACCTCTCCGCTCCCGTTCACCAGTACATCGGAATCCGTATATTCATTCATACCGCTGGAAACGCTCAGCGGTGAACATAGCGTAACCTCGGCTGCATAGTAGCATCTTTTTCTAATGGGGTTTTTCATGACTGCCCTCCCCCTTTGCCGTGCTTTTCCTTTTTTCGGATTACATACTTTAATTGCTGTAGATATGCTGTTAAATAGAGCCATTTGCATCGATCCGTATCATACGAGTATCTGCTGATTTTAAACGCTTCGCAAAAGCTGTCCGTTAGTCCGGTGCTCCTTTTTTCGACCTGCTCCAATATGGTATCCGCTATTTTCAATTTCTCCTTCTTTTTATCGGACTTCTTTCCATAGCGTTCTTCCGTCATCCAGGAAATGTCTGCAAACGAACTGCTCTGCATACACATCAGAAGCATGTTGCTGATCGTCGGTCTCGCGTCTGGTGTTTTTAAAACGGCCAACTCTGCCTGCCCATTTGCAGCAGAACAATTCCTGCCGCCCTTATCGGGAAGTGCTTTCACATCCTCGATTGCCGCAGTCCGCACATAATCTTCAAATAATTCATCACAAATACTCTCAGCAAACTCAGAATCCCCGATCACTGCCACCGTACTGCTGGATTCTTCTCCGAAAGATACCACGCTTCCAACTGCGTGGCTGCTATCCGAAGTGTCCACCACTCGAAGTGTAGCTTCTCCAAATCCCTCACTGACGCGCTCGCCGAGCAGCAGTATTTCCGGCAACTCCAACTCCACCGGGCAATTCAGATGATAGCAAAGCACGGTTCCCTTATCGAACGCTTCTACAATCGGCTTTCTTGCTCCCCATGTGACATTGTATCCGCCGACCGACGTATAGCAGACAAATGGCTTCACCTCCGGCTGAATATCCCCCGGCAGCTTTAGAGCTGCCCTTATTTCTGCATCCAGGTCCCTGATATCCGTACTGTAAAACGCTCTGTCGTTGTAGACAATTGTCGGCGCCTCCAGCTTCACGATCCATTCGTTGGCCATCACTTTCTTTTCTTCCTTCCGGCAGCTCGTATCCGTAATGCGTATTCTGGTTCTGCCATACTCGGCAGAACGGGAATAACCCATATAAAATGTTTCCCGGACGGTAAGGCAGTCATAGACCTGCCTAATCTGGTCTTCGCTTCCGATCACATACCCCCGAAAGCTCTGTCCTGCCTCTATGCTGGACATCTGATAAAACTGGCTGCCTTCTGTTTCACCTCTGTCTGCCTCTTTTACAGATGAAACCTCTTTCGCCACTCTCCCGATTGATTTGTCCTCCGGCCGCCTGTGATGATACCGCTCTTCGATATTCACATTCCCTTTTTTCAGATTCCCCTGAGCATCCATCCGGATGTAACAATGTTTCATCCGGTTCATCTGCTTCTCCTTCAACTCTTTCGGAAGCGGGTATAGCTGATCCACATAACTGTCCTCTTCGTTTTTAATGGAATACAGAGTGGCTGGTACTTCAACGCAGCGTTTTCCCTCCCATGCCGGATACGCATTGGAACAGAACAGTTCTCCTGCTGCCATAAATTCCATAAAATCTTTCCGTCTGCCTCTGAGTTCCTGCGCGATCAGTCCCAGAAGTTTACTGCCCTCAATATAATCCAGCGTTCTTGCCTCTCCGCCATTCACACTTTTGCAGATTACTGGTTCCTCCAGGTACAGCTCATAATCCAATCGTACAGCGCCCGGCACATAAGCTGCATGCCTGCACTCCTCTTTTTCCTTCGGCTGCTGAATCAGGCTGGTACTGATCTCACCCAGCCCTCGTGTCCTCGCAATTCCGATACTCGTGAATGCATTGCAGCATATTTCCATTTCTTTCTGATACTTCTCATCCATTTCGATCTGCGCTTCAAATACAAGCCCCTTTTTCGCCACACGCATGGAACGCAGGGAAGTCGGATCAGCCGAGCCCGTCTCTGAATCCAGGCTCGTCTGGAAACGGACATAAGAAAAATGGTTCAATACATTCTGCGGATGGAACACCGGGTTCCCGGATGCGTTTCTGACATATTCCAGATTTTTCTCATAATTCTGGAGCCTTGCATTTCCTATCCGGATAGCCGCTGTACTGCCATACCTGTCCGTTTTTCCAAACATTTCTTCAAGCGGCAGCTCCATCCCCCACTCTCTCAGCTCCTCGGCGCATTCCCGCAGGCAACCCTTGATTCTTTTTGCCGGAATATAAGGAAAACCGTACTCATCGTGACAGATATCCGTATCCAGAGAGCTGTTATATACGCCGCCGTCTGATACACACATATCGCTCTTCAGTTCTATTTTCAACAAATAACTGCTCATGTTTCCCCGCCCTCTTCCATCTGATCCAGGTCAATATAATCATCCATCATCTCCAGCGCATCAAACCATTTGGCCGTCATCCTTCCCTCTTCATCCTTCAGGTACAGCTCATCGCTGCCATCTGGCATCGCCCAGCCTCTTGATTCCAGAAACACCTGAAACTGGTTGACACGCATCGCTCCCTGCGGATAGAGATCGCGCAGCTTCTTGGCAAAGGAACGGGGCAGTTGATTCCCTTCCTCAAGATCGTCCTGAAAATATAAAATTGCCTTTTTAAAATCATCCAGAAGCTGGCCGCCGCCCTCTTTGCATTGCTCCCTGATGATCCCGTCCGTCTCCGTGGAGATCAGATATGGACGCCGCAAAAGGTTTTCGCCGTGGCTGGTTACGTATTCCCGTCTGCGCATTTCTTTCAGGTCCCGCGCCTGAATATTTTTGCATATCTGAAAATCCACCCAATTGCCAATACGGTCTCCGTCTTTATATTTCGCCTGCTTCGCGCATTTTTTCGCCTGGCTGCAGCATTCCTCCGCCACATCATAGCCCACATGGAACGGAAAATGGCTGCCGATCAAAGCAATCCCCGCGCACACGCTGAAACCGTATTTCCGAATGCTTTCCGCATCTGTTTTTCCAGTCATTGTATGGCGGGAAATTTCCCTGCAGAAGTACTCCACCGTTGCAAGCGCAATCTTTCCATTGCACACATATGTGATATCATCCCCTGCCGTCAGAATTTTCAGGACAAAATTCTCGGTTTCCTTTTCCGCATACTCTTTCCGCTTTCCGGCCTCTCTGTTAAAATACGATTTCATTTTTTCAAATGTATTTTTATACGAAGAATTAATTGCAAAGGAAATACTCCGCATCCGGTTTACGGCAGTCTCATAATCTTCAAGTCCATTGATCTGCTCGCGAATACGCAGGCCCATATTGTTGCCGTCTATGTGCACCACTGCAATGGTGCTGTCCACACCTTTTTTCGTCACATAACTGTCCAGTATTTTGATCTGCTTCCCTATTCCCTCGCGCGCCTTATTGCCCTTTTTCTTTTTGAGCAGCGATTCTGTTCCAAGCGCTTGGACGTTGTTCTCTGTTATGTCGAAATCGCCTGTCTTTGCCGTGTTTTTCCCTTCGTTTCCATATGGATCGCCCCATCGGACAGCCGGATATCCTGTTTTCACTTCTATCCTCATTACCGGCAATGCGCCAAGCGGTTTTGACACGACCATGTTTTCCTTGACGCGGGCCATCTTGTCCAGCAGCTCCTGATAATCCTTCTGATAATTTCCATTCACATACACCCAGGCAGCCGCAAGCTGCAGGGAATAGGTCTGTTCCATCGTATATTTTGCCATCAGTTGATTCATCTGGAGGCATAATTCGCGACTTTCACAGATGATGTACGCATTTCCGCCGCCGATATAAAGCACCTGTACCTTTTTCTCACTGGTACGGTACTCCATTACTCCTGTCTCCGTACACCATTTCAGGTCTGCATCCTGTGAGATGCCAAGCTTATTAACCGCATTTTCTAGCGCTTCCTGAATAATATCCTCCACGATCGCGGATGCCCCGATTGCATCTTTTACCTTTGCAGTCCGAAAAATGTATTCCTGAATTCCCCGGACGTCGTACATGGCCAGAACTTTTCCTTTTCCCATTGTAATTTCCGCTCCCTTTTCGCCTTTAACTCAGATCAACAACACGAAGCTCTGGATTTTTCTTTTTGATCTCGTCTGCAATCGCTGTGAACTCAGCCAGAAAGTTTTCTATTCTTTTCTTTAGATTGCCAGAACCATCTTCCGGGCTGTCCTTCCAGTTGCGATCCTTCGGATATTTGCTCTGCATATAATAAAAGAAACCATCCTTATTTCTGCTTGCAGAAGAGGCTGCATGATTTGTCATATTTCTTTTGCAACATAAACACCTATATTCGCTCAAACTGTTTTCGATCCTGTTCTCCAGGTCATCGCATCCGTATTCTGCAGATATGCTTATTCCTTCGAAATCTGTGTCATATACAAGATAATATCTGATGAAATAATGATTCAGATCCTTCATCTTATATGGAGCCGTGCACTTATACTTTTTATAGATTTTCGCAAAATCACCAAGTACATTCTTCCGGTCATCATTCTGGTCACAATAATAAATCAGTCCATTGTTTACATATTCATATGGCATCTTCGCCTCAAGAATCGTAAGCGCCTGCTGCAAAAATCCCTTTTTCAGGCACCACCGAATCTGCTCAATATATCGATATCTGGAATTTTCAATCAGCGGCCGATAATCCTCAAGGATATCCTCAAATACAATATCAAGCTGCGTCTTTTCATCCGCTGGCTGGCTATGATCTCCGAACTCTTTTGACAGCTCCTGAATAATGGTAACCGCCTGGTCAAACCCACCCACATCACTCATACGGATGGCATCCGAGGCCTTCTGGATCGCTTCCACCAGCTTTTTGTCCCTCTCACTCTCCTGCGTCCCAAAATAATTCACCAGTTCCTGACCCCAGCCGTAGTTTTTGAACACCTGCATGGCGGTCATCAGTTCATACGTCCTGTAGCTCTCGCTTACTTCCGACATTGGCTGAACTGCATTTGCAGGATTAAACTCTGTAGCGTACCTTCCCCGAATCGTTACATTCTGATCTTTCAGCAGTTCAACAATCGCATTCATCTGTGCAATGGCGCTCCGGTCTCCGCCCTGCATATCCATATATAAGTTGATCTTTTTCGTTCTATCAACGCCCCTGATTGCTTCTACTGCATGCCAGAAATAAATTGTATTTTTATTCGCGTCTGTTTTTATGATCTGAAAAAGCTTTTCAGGATCTGGATAATATTCTGCTCTGGTAAACCGGAATTCCTCTACTTTATTTTCCAATCCAAGCGTATGGCCATCTGTGCCGGTAATAAAATCCTTAATCCGCTCCTTGTAAAAATCAACTGCTGTAAAATTATCATAATTTTCTTCTGGAATCTGTGTTTCATCAGACGCCAGAATAATAATCCGGCTTACTTTCTGCCCTTTTGCGGCAAGTTTGGAAAGAACATATTTCGTCCCGGCTTCGAGCTGCGTAATTCCATTAAAATGGTATGTTCGTTCCTGATCCTGCATCCGATAATGATTCATCATCCTGTTTTTGGGCAGGATACTCATACTCAAAAGCAGCACGTTTTCTTCTGTCCTTAATCCTTTTTTCTCTATGGATTTTCCCATTTTTTCTCCTTTCACTTTGTGATCCTGTATTTTCCAAATCCAAAGCTCGTATGCTTCCCGATGTGAACCAGCTCGCCTGCCAGCAACAATGCGAACTCTTCCTCAAAGGCTTCCGTAAATGTCATCTGGCCTCGTATTCCCTTCAACACCATTTTCTTGTTTTTCCGGAAGGATACTCTCGGAACGCTACATGAAAAAGCTCTCTGCTCCAGCCGTCTGGGAATGTTCAGTTCCTTCCGGTAATACGATTCGCCATCTATATTTTCAAAGCAGTCCAGCATATAGATTCTTCGCATGGCTGCCAGAAGTATCGGCTCTGTCTGAAACTCCTGTACAAATTCACCGTGGTATTTTACCGTCAAGGGAGTCATGAAATGCATTGTATACACTGCTCCCTCTGACGTCCCCAGCTGCGCAAGCCGCTGTCTCACATAGTCGCGGACGCATTCTACCTGATACCGTTCCATGTATATATTGTTTTTCTCCAGAATTTGCTGATTCCTCGTATTCGCAATAGAAACTATCTTAAATCTCGCCCGGTCTTTTCCAATGCCGTATGCACCCAACTGATGCAGCGCCTGCAAGAACTGGTTAAAATACACGATCGTCTTTCCGAACAGTACCAGTGAGAACTCCAGCAGCTCACCCGACTCAAAATATTCCCTTGTATCCTCACATTCCAGAACGTATCCAATGCTTTCTCCGGAGGTCACAAAATCCGGTTTTCGGTCAAATTGGGAATACAATGTCCGCTGCACCAGACATTCCCTGCGAAAGTCGCATAACTCGCATTCTCTGTCCCGAATACAATTTGCGCGGAGCAACATCTCTCCGATGCCTCCGCGCAGCGCTGATGATTTGTGACGCGGCATCCTCACAGCCTCTGTAAATGCAAGTGTAAAATGCAGCTTCACATACCGTATATTTAATATCGTTTCCAGTTCTGAATTCACAACTTTCAAACCTCCCGATATTCTTTTGTTTTCTTCCACTTTTCCTCAAGACGTTCTCCTGACTCTGTGCTGAATGACCTCTAAACTTTCGTTGTGCCCGCTCTTTCTACGATTTTAGTATTCTCTATACCGCACAAACTGATAAAAAACTGTCTTCTCCGTGCAGTCTTCTCCTGCTCTTTCCTGCACTCTGCGCACACTGCACGCCGCACCTACCACTACGCCATGCTCTTTCAGAAGCCTTACCACATGATACGCCATACAGAATTCTCCCTGGCAGAGCACAAAATCCGGCTTCCGCTTCAGAATCAGTGCGGTATATTTCCGCGCTTCACTAACAATCTCCTCTGTGGATGCCATAGGGTCAATTTGGGGAAATGGAATATCGATAATCGCCCCATATGGTGACGATGCCGCCAGCTGTTCCTGGCTCCAGTGGGTGCTCGGATGATTTGTAAAATTTACGAACATGCTTTTGAACCTCCAAGCTGTGCGGATTTCTTCATTTCCACAAAAGGAAGTGAAAAACAAATAAAATGGGCAAACACTGTGACAATACCCTCTAACGGGTTCTCTTCATTTCCACAAACCAAAAAATATGCCCTGGAAAGCGGGATATCTGTGACAATACCCTCTAACGGGTTCTCTTCATTTCCACTCAAACAGGGATACACGTCCCTTTTGCAATTTCAAGTGACAATACCCTCTAACGGGTTCTCTTCATTTCCACGGTATCCCTCTGAAACCCTTATAAATAAAGGCTTCCCAAGCCCATTTTTGCATGTAATTACCAGAATATTCTGACTTCTAGCTTTTTAACCCTACTTTTTGGTTTTTTCAATTTCTTTATTTTTAGTATATCTTTCTCTCCCTGCAAAGTCAATCTTTTTCTTGTATCATAACACGGTTATTGTATCCCAGAAGGCGCATAGGAACCGTTAGTGCTATAGGAACTCAGAAAGAATCACTCCGTTTTACTTACCTTTTCATCCAAATCCCTCGCTCACCCCTAATCTCCCCCCTACGGTTCTAAGGGCCTTTTGTCTGGCAGACGTTTCGCCTTCTTTACTCCGCATCCAGCAGCTCATCCACCTTTCCACGGAACTCATAAAATTTATCAAGATACACATCCGTAATCGCCCGGCAATACGCCTTCACAATCTCCCCATCATAATCATGCGCAAGCTGATTCCGCACCTTCAGCATCTCCATCCAAACATCCTCAGAAATCATTCCCATCCGAAAAGCCGCCCGCAGCACCTCTCTCGGCGACCCCGCCACAAAATCCGTAACCGCATAATACTGAACCATCAAATCCTTCATAACCTTCCAAGCCAAATCAAACGTAATACTAAACTTCGCACTGGTTCCACTCAAAACAAACGAATCCTCCAAGTCCCTCTCCCTGGCCTCCGCCAACGAATCCAACGACCTTTTAAACGACTCATACCGCCTTATAAATTTCTCGTCCATACTGCGCAATATCCTCCAACAAAAGCTCATTCCTACATACATCCAAATCCACCAGATCCACCGTATACAACGTCGGAATCTCCTCAATCTCTTCCCTCAGCGCCTCAAAATCCGTTGCTCCCGAAACCGCCAGGTCAATATCGCTGCGCTCCAGCGCCGTCCCCTTCGCCCGCGACCCAAACAAAACCACCCTCCGAACCGCATACTTTCCACAAATTCGCACCGCTTCCTCAATCACTTCCTGAACCCGCATCCAAACCGCTCCTTTCCAAACTTACCGAACCGCAGCCTCCCACTCCCCATCCACAATCGTATACTGAAACTCCGTCAGCCCCGGTTCCTCAAACACCCGCAGCAGCTCAAAAAAATCCTCCACCAACTCCAGCTCCCTCAACCGGCTCCTCTTTACCCACTCCACCGTGCCCTCCTCCGACGACCGCAGGCTCCCCCGGAACTCCTCCGTCTTAAACAAAAAGACCAAATACCTTCCCCCTTCAATCGGAAACTGCTTCACCCCGCACAGCACCGGATTTCGAATCTCCAGCCCCGTCTCCTCCCGCACTTCCCGCTTCACCGCCTCCACAAAAGACTCCCCCGGCTCCACATGCCCGCCCGGAAACGTATAGCCCTTCCAATCCTCTTTCACCCGGTTCTGCAGCAAAACCCGATCCTCTTCGTATACCATGCACAATGTCGTCAGCTCTACGCGCTCCGTCCGTCTCATATCCCATTCCCCTCTTCGCTTTCGTATCCTGCCCGCCCGGCTATTCCCGCAGCCAGCTATTTTTCTTTATCTCATAGCTTAACATAATCCCAAACTTCCTACAATATATACCAGAGGAAATTCCATATTTTTTCACTCATCGTCTACCTCAATCAGCTCATGGACGGCTCCTTTCCTGGTCTTTAACTCCTGTACAAATTTCTTTAAATAAACCGTGTCCATAAATACGCCTCACATGCTATTTACAATCGCTTCAACACTTCCCACACTGGCTTCTGTTTTGATCCGACCCGTCTGATATAGCCTTTATCTCTAAGTGAATCCAATGCCCTCTGTACCGTTCTCACAGTCTTGGAAATCTTTTCAGCTATCTCATCTCTTGACGAATCTGGTTTCTGCTTTAATATTGCAAGAACCGCCATTTCTGTACCATTCAAAGTGACATCTAAAGTGACATTTTGGATGTCACTTTGGATCTCAGGCCTAAAAATAATAAATTTAAATCCATTTTCTCTGTTTTCGTAGGAATACTGAATCCCTACATCCTTGCACAAACTGTGGATTCTCTTAAATCCGCTTCCAAACTGCTCTATAGACTTATTCAGGTACAGGATTTTCGCTATCGTAACATTCCTGATTTCTGATTCAACATTTTCTTTTATATACTCCTCCGGTTTATGCCTGCTTGCATATTCTCCGGGGCTATAAACCGTAATCATGCTGGGATGAATACATATCTCATGACTTGTCCTTCCATTATATATCGCATGAGCAAAGCTATTGGCCAATGTCTCCCTAATGACAGCTACGGGGATTTCAGGAATTTCTTTCCGTTCTGTTCCGGTAATTTCACTTCTCCATCGAATATTCTTTAATATGTATCCTTCCGCGATATTAAGCAAATTATAGATATTATCCTCAAATAATTTCATATCAAGAAATGTCAGTTTCTCATCTGTTGCAAATATTCCGGCTTTTAAAGAAACTGGGTGCGTACTTCCAAAAAGGACTTCGCCGGCATTCGTTAAATTGTTGTCATAAATAAGGCCGAATCTTTTAAGCACAATCGGGCACGTATATCTTCCTTCCGGCAATCTTCCCGCAGAAACAGCTTTCTGCCAAAACGATTTTATTGCAGATTTATCTATTTGTTTGACTGATGCATCCGATTTTCCTTTTTCCCATTTTTCTCTATATTTATTTGCAACAAAAAAAGCTTTTAGTTCTTCCGGCGTAACCTCCCTATCTTCGTCTGCTGTTCTTAAATAATACCTTCCCGATGCTGAATATGGGGCATTCTCACCGCTGAATTCTATCTTAACCAAATGCTTTTCACCAAGGATTACCTCTTCAATAACAGGATATATTTGGGGTTTTATGTTCTCATAAACCGCTCTGGAAACATCTCTTAATGATGACTCTGAAACATCCTGTCCAACAACTTCTCCGCTCGGCTTTACACCAAAATATAATGTTCCAATGCCATGTTTGTTTAAGATAGACGATATAGAAATCATCGCCTCTTTCATTTCCCCGGTAGTCTTTTTAAATTCAAGCGTCTCTGTTTCTTTCCCCAGATTCATAAAGCTCGCCTCTTTTCACTAAAGTGACACCATTATACAATGAAATGACATTTTTGTCACTATATTTTTAACAAAAGCTCACCTTTCGCATACTTCCATACCATCCTGTACAATTACGGGCCATGATGATCCATACTATTTCACCAGGAAGGCCGCGCTACCCGCGGCCCACCACAAACCAATGTCTCCCCGCCCCAATCTCCACCTCCTCCCCCGAAAACGGCATCACCAAAATCCCCCTCCCATTCGCCGGAATCACAACCTCAATCTCAACCTTCTCCCCTCTCTTCCTCCATTTCACCTCAACCTTTCCGCACGGATGCATCGTCCACGCTTCCACCCACTCACAGCTCTCCACAATTCCCGGCCGAATCACAATCTTCTCCGCCGGCCTCCCGTCCCTCACACCGCCAATCCCGGCCAATCCGCCGTAAAACCACTCCTCCGCCGCTCCCAGCATAAAATGATTCTGCGACCCATGGGGCCCGTTCGGATCCGGCCCATCCCACTCTTCCGTGAGCGTCGTGGCCCCATGCTTCACCTGATAGCCATAGCCCGGCCTGTCCGTAATATTCAGCATCCGATCCAGCACATCATTCCGCCCGGAAAGCATCAGCGCCGCCACCACAAAGGGGAATCCCACATCCCCCGCTGTCGTCTGATAGCCCCTGCGCTCCAGATCCTTCACCAGCTCCCCAAGCACCTTTTCTTTTTGGTCTTCCTCCACCAGTCCTACCGCCAGGCTCATTGCCTGCGCGGCCTGGCTTCCGCTCCCATAATGCCCCGTCTGCGCGTCATAGGCCTGCCTGTTATATTCCAGGAACACCTCTTCCCCCAGCTTGCGGTACGCCTGTTCGTCTTCTTCCTTCCCCAGAATCTGCGCAATTTGCCGCATGATCTGAATATCATAATAATAAATGCACGTCGCCACCACCATCACCGGCGTATTCTGCGAAAACGGCGTCATTGGCCCAATATCCAGCCAGTCCCCCAGGCCGTGGTGCAGGGTGGCGTGCCAGGTACGGCTGCGCAGGTATTGAATATACCTCTTCATGTTATCATAAGAATTTACCAATATCTCCCGATCCCCATACCACCGATACAAGTACCACGGGTTTATGATACACGCGCTCCCCCACTCCGGCGAATCATTATACCCCTCATGCGAATGAAACGTCACATACCGCGGGCACACATCCGGCACCAGCCCCTTCGCATCCTGCGCCTCCGCCATATCCCGCTCAATCTTCTCATACAGCTTCCGCACATCATAATTATACAGAATTCCCGGCCCGATCAAATGCGTCTGCTCCATCCACCCCAGCTTCTCCCGGTGCGGACAATCCGTAAAAATGCTCTTCGTATTGCTCAAAATCGCCTGACAAATAATCTGATGAATCCGGTTAAACAATTCGTTCGAGCACCGGAATCCTCCTGCCGCAGGCCGATCCGGGTAAAGAAATTCTCCCTTTATCCCTTCAATCCAGGGCACCCCGGCCGTCCGCTCCTCCGCCGGAACCGCGCCCTCTACCAACACATACCGAAATCCCGTATAGGTAAACCGCGGATGATACTTCTGCCGCAACGCCCCATCCATCGTATACTTCCACTGATATCCCTTTCCCGTCACCCGCTGATCCGCCATACCCTGCGCATCCACCAGCTCACCAGGCGTAAAACGGATCTCGCTCCCCGCCAGAGGTCGCTCGGCGCCGATCTCCACCGAAATCCATCCGGAAAAATTCGTTCCAAAATCATACAGATATTTTCCGTCTCCGACCTCCGATACCTTCACAGGCTCATACGACTCCATAACCTTCAGCGCCGGTATCGTCTGCGCCGTCAGCCTTCCCTTAGGCGCTTCGACAATTTGACATGGTTCCCATGAATCGTCTTCCACATAAGCCTTTCCTGAAAATCCCGCCTTTCGCAGCCGCGCGTCAAAATCCTCACCGCCATAAATGCACGAAAACGTCAGCGCGCTCTTCGCCATGTTCCACGATTCATCGCTGACAATCTCCTGCCGCCCGCCGTCCTCATACGCTATATTCATCTGTACCAAAAACTTACATTTCCCATAGCTTCTCGGAAAATACACATAGCGCCCACCCGGCACATTGTACATCCCGTCTCCCAGAATCAGGCCGCATCCGTTCTCTCCCTCCTCCAACAGATCCGTCACATCATAACAAGAATACAGGCAGCTCTTATCATAATCCGTCCAGCCCGGCTCCAGCACCGCATCCCCCACGCGCTTCCCGTTCAGGTACATCTCATAATGTCCCAGTCCGCATACATACAGGCTCGCCCCCTTGATTCCGCCCCTGCACAGAAACGTCTTCCGAAAAATGTGATAGGTAAAATCCTCCGTCTCCCCAATCCACTTCCCATGCCACTCCTCTGCGCCAAACAGCGCGGTCTGAAAAAACGAACTTCCGGCGGCTACCTCTTCTCCCCTCCAGACAAACACTTCCCAGTCATAAACCGTATCCGGCTCCAACGCTTCCCCCGCATACGTCACCTGGCACATCTCGTCAGAACATACCTTCCCGCTGTCCCAAACCAGATGGCCCTCCTCCCGTTTCGTCACAAAAATCCGGTACGCCTCCTGCTTCCATCCCGCTTCCTCCGTCTCCACATTCCATGAAAAAACTACTTCTGATTTTTCAATGCAGCGAGGCGTCTCCATCGCATCCGTCTTTAATCTGACAACCCGCATAGTCTCCTCCATTCTGTCACTTTCTTCACATAACTCTGCACATAGGCCGCCCCCGCGTCCCAGTCTTCCTCCCGCACAATCTCCTTCGGCATCAGCCCGCCCGCAAGGCCCACCCCTGCGTAGCCCTCCTCAAAAAACTCCTGGATATTCTCCGGGCTGACGCCACCGATTGCCACATATTCCGTCCCGTCAAAAGGCCCCTGCAATGCCTTCACGTAACCTTTCGCAGCACATTGCGCAGGAAAAAGCTTCATCGTCCGAAACCCATACGCCAGACTCATCGCCACATCCCCCGGCGTACAGACCCCCGGCAAAAGCGCCGCCTCCTGTTTTGCGCAAAATTCATACACCTCCCGCGTCGTCCCCGGCGTCAAAAGAAACTGCGCTCCCGCATCCAGCGCCGCCTCCGCCAGCTCCACGGTAATCGCCGTACCCGCGCCGATCAGACACCACTCTCCAAAATGTCCGCGCAGTTTCCGAATCTGCTCCAATCCGTCCTCACTATTTAACGCCACCTCAAAAAACCGGATTCCGCCTCTCACAACCGCCTCCGCATAATCCAGCAGAATCTCCGAAGGCACATTCCGGAAAATCGCCAGCACCGGATTCTCCCTCACAACCGCATGCATATCCATTTTACAGCCCTCCATCTACCATTCTGCAATGGTGCCGTCCTCATTTCTCCAAACCGGATTTTTCCAGGTAGGCGCACCCTTCGCAGCCTCCCGAATCTTCTCCTCATTCATCTGCACTCCCAGCCCCGGCAGCGGAATCAGATCGATAAAGCTGTCCCGGTACTGATAAATTTCCGGATTTTCCAGATAATCCAGCAGTTCCCCGCCCTGATTATAGTGAATCCCAAGACTCTGTTCCTGGATAAACACATTCGGCGTACAACTGTCAAGCTGGATGCATGCCCCCAGCGCCACCGGCCCCAGCGGACAGTGCGGCGCCACCGCCACATCATAGGCCTCCGCCATCGCCGCAATCTTCTTACACTCGCTGATTCCGCCCGCATGCGACAGATCCGGCTGAATAATATCCACATATCCGTCTTCCAGCAGATTCTTAAACTCCCACCTGGAAAACATCCGCTCCCCCGTGGCTATGGGCGTGGAGGTATTCCGGGCAATCTCCCGCAGCGCCTCATTATTCTGCGGAAGCACCGGCTCCTCGATGAACATCAAACGGTACTGCTCCAGCTCTTTCGCCAGCACCTTCGCCATCGTTTTATGCACCCGCCCATGAAAATCCACCGCAATATCCATCTTCTGCCCCAGGGCATCCCGAATCGCTGCCACCCGCGCACTCACCGCGTCGATCTTCCGATAACTGTCAATGTAATGCATCTCCTCCGTCGCATTCATCTTAATGGCCGTATAGCCCTGCTCGCTGGCAAGCTTCGCCTCCTTCGCCACATCGTCCGGCCTGTCCCCGCCAATCCACCGGTAAACCCGGATTTTTGACCGGCACGCACCGCCCAGCAGCTCGTACACCGGCACGTTCAGCGCCTTCCCCTTAATGTCCCAAAGCGCCTGGTCGATCCCTGCAATCGCGCTCATCACCTCCGGGCCACCCCGGTAAAACCCACACCGATACATGTACTGCCAGTGATCCTCGATCCGGAACGGGTCTTTCCCAATCAGATACTCCCGAAATTCCAGAACCGCCGTCCGAACCGTATCCGCCCGGCCCTCGATCACCGGCTCGCCCCATCCGACAAGCCCCTCATCCGTACTCATTTTCAAAAACAGCCATCTTGGCGGCACCTTAAATAATTCCAAATCCGTAATCTTCATCAAAAAGCTCCTCTCCCGCTTATAAAATAGGGCTGTTTTGCAACAGCCCCGAAATTTTTATTTGCTCTGATATGCCGTGTTGTAAATTTCCAGATACTTGGAAACCTGAAGCGTTTCAAGCTGGCTCAGATACGCATCCCAATCCGTTTCAATATCCAGATCACCGGTAATGAAACGCACCGTGCTCTGGCTCACGTAGTCTTCCAGGTTCACCTTGAGCTGGTAAGCCTCGTCCACTTCCTCCGGAGAAATGAACACGTTAATGCACTCCTGCTCCCCGCGCTTGCCTTCATATTTTGTCTCCGTTTCCTGGAAAAGCCTTGTCTCATAGCCGTCCAGCGTATTGACATCCTGGCTGTACGTCCATTTTCCCCGCAGCCCCGTCATTTCCGAACCCGTGAAATGGAAATTCTCATTGCCCCAGTTATCCGCATTCGCCGTTCCGCTGACATGGGTGTATTCAATGCGGGTGTAATCCGCCTGTTCGCCGAGGATGTTCAGCTCGCCTTCCTCCGCTTTCCGCCAGCCAACGCCTTCCAGGCCCGTCGTTGTCAGCAGGGTGCCTTCCGCGCTCGCCAGATAATCCGCCAGCCGGAATGCCGCTTCCGGATACTCACAGGTATCTGTGATCACGCAGCTCGCGCCCGTATATTCCACACCGTACATCGCATACTGTGCACCTTCCGGCCCGATCAACGGTTCCAGCGCCGTATACTCGGTGTGGCGCAGATCATCGTCACTGATCGTCACAAAATGTCCCGGATGGAGGCAGGTCACGGTTCCAAGCAGGGCCGCATCCGGATTCGTTCCCATGGTCTTAATCTGCTCACGGGACTGGGTAAACGCGCCGGAATCCAGCAAATCTTCATCATAAAGCTTCTTCATATAGCGAAGGCCTTCCCGCCATTCTTCCTGCATGGGCGCATAATCCAGCACGCCGTCCTCATTGATATAGAAATAATTCGAATCGCTCGTGTAAATAAACGCATTCATCAGGAAAACCGTGGGCGTATAGGTGCCCGTCAGCGGAATCTCATCGCTGGGATCCCCGTTTCCATTGGCATCCTGCTCTTTAAACGCCTTCAATACCTCATAAAATTCGTCGGTCGTAGTCGGTGTTTCCAGCCCCAGATTGTCCAGCCAGGTCTGGTTAATCCACGCCTTTGCCGGATAACTGCAATGGTACGCCAGCTCCCAGGACGGAAGCCCGTAAATATTTCCATCCGGCGCAACAATGCTGGAAGCATACTCCTCATCGCTTTCAATCACAGTCTTAATGCTGTCGCCATATTCCTCGATCAGATCATTCAGCGGAATAAAAATCCCCTGTTCTGCCCCATAAAGCAGCAGTTCTTCATTCGTAAACTGGTGGCTCGGCCCCGTCGCCAAAAACATATCCGGATAATCGCCGCTGGCCAGAAGGACAGACATTTTTTCCTTCGCCGAATCATTCGTCGCACTGATAATTTCCAGATTAACGCCCGTCTTCTCCTCGATGTACTTCGTCACCTCATTGTCATCAAGACTGGAAATATTCGCCGGCTGAACCAGGAACACCTTCAGCGTTACCGGCTCCGTTACAATTGGGAACGTCCCCGCTTCCGTCACAATGGACTCTTCCGCCGTTACGGAAATCCCGGAACATGCACCCGCGGCCAACGCCGCCGCCATCAAAATACTCATTGCTTTTTTCATAGATAGAACCTCCTAAATATTATTTTTCGTTTTTGCTGCATTGCCTGAAACCTTTTCCTGCCCTTTTGTCCCTCCTTTTCTCATTCTTTAACAGCTCCCAGCATCATCCCCTGCGCGAAATACTTCTGCACAAACGGATAAAACGCTAAAATCGGGATACTGGAAATCACGATCATCGAATACTTCAGCAAATCCCGCATACCCTCCAGTTCCATCATCGTCTTCATATCCGCCACCGAACTGATATCCACCGTATTCTGGATCAAAATCTGCCGCAGAACCAACGCCAGCGGAAACTTCTCCTGGGTATTGATATACATCAATGCATTGAAATAGCTGTTCCAATGGCCTACGCCATACATCAGCGCCAGCACCGCCAGAATCGGCTTCGCCAGCGGCAGTACAATATGCCGCAGAACCTTAAACTCCGAAGCCCCGTCCAGTTTCGCCGACTCATAAATTGCTTCCGGGATCGAACTTTCAAAAAACGTCCGCGTGATGATCACATAATAAGCGCTCAGCGCACTCGGAAGAATCAGCGCCAGATACGAATCAATCAGATTCAAATTCCGGATCACCATATACATCGGCACAATGCCCGGCGTAAAGATCATAAAGAACACAAACAGAAACATCAGCGGCTTCCGGAGCGCGAATTTCTTACGGGACAATGGATACGCGGCCAGAATCGTCATAACAATATTGCACAGTGTCCCGCAGACCAGCAGAAACAGCGAATTGCGCAGCCCCGATAAAAACGACTGATTCTGAAACACCCGAATGTACCCTTCCAGCGTCGGTTCCACCGGATACAGCCAAACCTGACCGGAAATCACCGCATGGGGCGAGGAAAACGACGCGCTGACCACATAAATCAGCGGATACAGAACCATCAGCAGCGACAGCAGCAGATACGCGTGCACCAGGATCAGGAAAATCCGATCCCGCATTCCCACATGGATGTGATTCTTCTTTTTTCCAATCCGCATTTACCACAGACCTCCCTCCCCGAACTTTTTGGCAACCCAGTTCACGAAAATCACAAGAATTGCGTTCACAGCCGAATTAAACAGGCCCACGGCCGTCGAAAAACTGTACTGCGCTTTCACCAGCCCGATCTTATACACATACGTCGAAATAATCTCCGAATTCACCAGGTTCATGTCATTTTGCAGAAGGTAAACCTTTTCAAACCCGATATTCATAATTTTCCCGGATTCCAGGATCAGCATGACTACGATCGTCGGGAGGATCCCCGGAATGTTCACGTGCAGAATCCGTTGGAACCGCGTTGCCCCGTCCACCGCAGCGGCCTCATACAGGTTCGGGTCAATGGACGATAACGCGGCAATGTAAATGATCGCGCTGTATCCGGTGGTCTGCCAGATTCCCGACAGAATATAAATGGGCCGGAATGCGCTTGGCATCCCCAAAAGATTTCCCTCGATTCCAAATTTCGCCAGCACCTTTGTCAGAAGCCCCATATGCGGATCTAAAAGCTGCATAATCAGCGACACCAGCACCACCGTTGAGATAAAATAGGGGGCAAACGTCACCGTCTGTACCACCTTTTTAAATTTGGCGCTCATTGCTTCATTCAGGGCCAGGGCCAGAATGATCGGAAGCGGGAACCCTAAGAGAAGCTGTCCGATACTTAACAGTAAGGTATTCGAAAGCAGGTTCTCAAACTGCGGGGAACTGAAAAACTGTTTGAAATATTTCAGCCCCGCCCAGGGACTCCCGAAAATTCCCAGCTTGATTTTGTAATCTTTAAAAGCAAGTACATTTCCAAGTAGCGGAGCAAACTGGAAGACGATCAGATACAGGACGGGCAATGCAATGATGACATATAACTGTCCGTTCCGTTTCAGCTCCTTTCGGATTCTGACGCCCACCGACTCTTTTTTTCTCTGGCTTTTCTCCATTGATAGCACCTCCCTGCCGGCGTTCCAAAAACGGCCTGTCAAATTTCTGAGATCATCATAGCGGGAATCCTTCCGGCCGACAAGAAGCGATTCTTCAGATAGCGCCGGATTTTCCGGAATTGCAGGGGATGTTTTTTTAAGATAGCGTTGAAATTTTAAGATGACAGGCGTGCAAAATTTTCGCAGGGATGGATTCTTTCTATTTTATTGACTAATTTTCAAGAAAATTATATATTAAATTCAGCAATAATCACATACTTCTACGGGGTATCGCGGACGCGTTTGGAAATTATTACCAATTATCATATAGAAAAAGGAGGAATTATTGTGAATTCGAAAGAGTGTCAAAATCTGGCATGGCTTGACGATCCAGCGGTCTTCCGGGTCGGAAAACTCCCCCCGCACAGCGACCATGCCTGGTTCGCAGACGCGCGGGAGGCGTCCGGGGGACGCTCCTCCCTCGCCTTCTCTCTAAACGGCACGTGGCAGTTCTGTTACTCCGAAAATCCGCACGCGCGCCCCGCAGATTTTTATCGGGAGGATTTTGACGCAGGGCAGTTCGGGGCGCTTTCCGTTCCGGGCCACATCGAATTGGCGGGCTATGGCCATGTCCATTACCTGAATAAGATGTACCCCTGGGAAAGCCGCCAATTCCGCCGCCCGGCCCATGTGCTTTCGGAGAAGCCGCATGGATGCGGCTCCTTTGCCGACACCCCCTATAACCCCGTCGGCTCCTACCGCCGCACCTTCGACCTTCCCCCCGCCATGGCCGGCCTCCGCGTCCGCCTCCGCTTCGACGGCGCAGAACAAGCCTTCTTCGTCTGGCTGAACGGCCATTTCATCGGCTATTCCGAAGACAGCTACACCCCCGCGGAATTCGACCTGACTCCCTTCCTTCGAAGCCGGGAAAATCTCCTCTGTGTGGAAATCTACAAATGGTCAACCGCCGCTTTCGCAGAGGATCAGGACTACTTCCGGTTCTTCGGAATCTTCCGGGACGTCACCCTGCTGGCCCTGCCCGCAGCCCACATCGAAGACCTGGATCTTCGCCCGGAACTCCATCCGGATTTGACCTCCGGTTCCCTGTCCGTCCGGCTAAAAAGCAGCGGTTCTCTCTCCGGATGTGCTGTAAAAGTCACTCTTTATGATGAGACTCGCCAACCCATTGCAGAAAAAACCTGCGCGCTGGCCTCGGAAACTCTGGTCGTTTTCCCGGAACTCCACGGTCTGAAGCCCTGGAGCCATTTTTCCCCTTCCTTATATAAGCTTTCCGCCGAAATCATCGGCGGGGACGGGAACACCCTCGAATACGCCGTCAGCAGCCTTGGCTTCCGGCGCATCGAAATCTCCGGAAAAACCGTTCTGCTGAACGGAAAACGGCTCCGCATCTGCGGCGTCAACCGCCACGAATGGAACGGCCGCACCGGACGCTGCCTCACCTTTGAAGACCAGCTTCAGGACATTGCCATTTTTAAACGGAATCACATCAATGCAGTGCGTACCTCCCACTATCCAAACCAGTCAGAATGGTATCGCCTGTGTGACCAAAACGGCATCTACGTGATGGCGGAAACGAACCTGGAAAGCCACGGGAGCTGGCAGAAACTTGGTGAAACCGAACCCTCCTGGAACATTCCCGGCAACAGCCCAATCTGGGAAACCGTCGTCCTGGACAGGGCGCAGAATCAGTATGAGCTTCTGAAAAATCACCCGTCCATTTTATTCTGGTCGCTGGGAAACGAAGCCTACGCCGGAACCGCCCTGGCTGCCATGAACCGCTATTATAAGGAAAAGAACGACGGCCGCCTCACCCATTACGAAGGCGTTACCCGAAACCGGAAGTACGAGAACGAAATCTCCGACCTGGAAAGCCGGATGTACGCCTCTCCGGCCGCGGCCGCGAAATACCTTTCCGAGGATCCGGCCAAACCTTTTATTCTGTGCGAATATTTACACAGCATGGGGAATTCCACCGGAGGCCTTAAAGAATACATGGAGCTGTTTGACCTTTCGGATGCATTTGTAGGCGGATTCATCTGGGACTACATCGACAAAGCACTGATCGTCCCTGACAACCTCACCGGCCAGGACTGTATCCGCTATGGCGGCGATTTCGACGACCGCCCTTCCGATTACGCCTATTCCGCCGACGGCCTTGTCTTCGCCGACCGGACAGAAAAACCAGCCATGCAGGAGGTGCGCTATTTTTATGAACGCTATGAAACTTAAACTGATTTTCGGGGACGTGACCCTTGGCGTTTCCGGAGAATCCTTCCACTACATTTTTTCCTATCAGGCGGGCGGTATGGAATCCTTAAATATCCTTGGGAAAGAATGGCTTTACCGTCCCCCGCGCCCGGCCTTCTGGCGCGCCATGACGGACAATGACCGGGGCGCTTCTTTTTATAAGACCTCCGGCATGTGGCTTCTCGCGGACAGCTATCCCTGCTGCCGCTCCATTGCTCTGTCCGTCGACGGCGAACAGATTCCGGACTTCCGCGCCCCGCAGAACAACCGTTTTTCCGGGAGCGAAGAGGCCGACACGGTATCCATTACTTACCTCTATGACACGCTGACATTTCCGCCCACCACCGCCGAAATCCGCTATACCGTCCATGCCGACGGCAGGGTCCGGATCGAAGCGGCCTATCACGGAAAGGCCGGCCTTCCCCAGCTTCCGGTTTTCGGCGTCCGTTTCCTTTTCCCGACTCCCGCTGTCCGCTACCGTTACAGCGGCCTGTCCGGCGAAACGTATCCCGATCGCATGGCCGGCGGACAGAAAGGCATTTACGAAATCGAAGGCCTTCCCGTCACGCCCTACCTGGTTCCCCAGGAATGCGGCATGCACATGGAAACGGACTGGCTCGAAATCACCCGCAATGCCACCCGAAAATACCGCGACGCCGACCGCCGGGAATTCTGCCTGCGCATCGTCTCCGACGGCAGCCCCTTCGCTTTTTCCTGCCTGCCCTACACGCCCCAGCAGATGGAATTTGCCGATCACCAGGAGGAACTTCCCCCGGTGACGCGCACGGTTCTGACAGTCTGCGGCGGCGTCCGGGGCGTCGGCGGCATTGACACCTGGGGTTCCGACGTGGAACCGCCTTATCGCCTCTACGGCGACAAAAATATTCATTTTTCGTTTGTGATCAAACATTCAGAACAGGAGCAGCTATGAAAGAAATGAACTGGTTTTCAGACGCACATTACGGATTATTTATTCATTGGGGGCTTTACTCCCTGATGGGCGGCGTGCATGAAGGGAAGGAAATCCCTTACGGCGCGGAGTGGATTCAGAAAAACGCGGGCATTCCTCTGCACGAATACCGGAAGCTTGCCGCCCGCTTTAACCCTGTGAAATTCGACGCGGCGGAAGTTGTCCGCCGGGCGAAAAAATGGGGCATGAAATACATTGTCTTCACCGCAAAACACGTAGACGGATTCGCCATGTACGATTCCAAAGTTTCTTCCTATAATATCATGCATACGCCCTATCGGCAGGACCCCCTTCGCGCCCTGGCCGACGAATGCGAAAAGCAGGGGCTTATGCTTGGCATCTACTATTCCCAAAACCAGGACTGGGAAGATCCGAACGGCTGGGGAAATGAGCTGGACTTTCCGCCCAACTCCGAAAAGGATTTTGCAAAATATTTTCACGAAAAGGCCCTTCCCCAGGTGAAAGAGCTTCTGACCAATTATGGAAAGGTCGGCCTGATGTGGTTCGACACCCCGTATTCCATGCCGAAAGAGCTTTGTGAGGAGCTTCGTGCGGCAGTAAATGCCCTTCAGCCGAATTGCCTGATCAACGGCCGGATCGGCTATAACCTGGGCGATTACCGCGAAATGGCCGACAATGAAATCCCCGTTCTTCCCTACGAAAAGCCCTGGGAAACGCCCATGACCCTGAATCAGACCTGGGGCTATTCCAGCGTGGACGAGCATTGGAAATCCCCCGCCGAGGTAATCGAACGGCTGGTGGAGGTTGTCGAAAAAGGCGGAAATCTGCTGTTAAATGTGGGGCCGGACGGCCTTGGGAACATTCCGGAAGGGAGCTGTGCGGTTCTGGACGAAGTGGGCGCATGGCTGGAAAAAAACGGCGAAAGCATCTATGGAACCGCCGGTGTCCCGGCTTTTCCGTATCAGAACCGTTGGGGACACATTACCCGGAAGGGAACGCGGTTATACCTCCATGTATTCCGCTACCCCGATTTTCCATATGAAATCCTGCTGTGCAATCTGCGTCAGAAAGTGCGCAAGGTGACGCTCCTGGAAACCGGAGAAGCCCTGACCTTCTACCAGAGCTATGAAATCGGCCGGAACGAATACCGTTTCCGCGTGATCCTGCCGGAGAAACCGGAACGGCCATCCTGGGATACGGTCGTCTGTGCAGAGTGCGAATCTGCGGAGCTTTCTTTTGAACCATTAGCCTAAAGGAACCAGGAAGGGGGACTCCGAATGAAAAGGCATAAGACCTCGAAATTATTTTTCTTTTCTTTTTTGGCAGTTGCGGTGATTCCCATTATCTTTTTCGTATATTCCTATTTTCTGATCGAAAATATTGTCTACGATGAGATTCAGGACAAGAATATTTCTTCGCTCCAGGCCACCAGCAAGATGGTGGATGCCTACCTTCAGGAATGCGACGCCTTTTTCAATACCCTCCAGCTCCAGACCGAGATTTCTTCCATGAGCCTGGTGGAGAACCCGAAAAACCAGAAAAGCAGCGTCACCGCCATCAACAGCTTTAAGAAATCCCTGTCCGCCTACAGCTTTCGGAGCCCCCTGTTTGACCAGCTCTATTTTTACTTTAACCGGAGCGATATCATCGTCTGCGCGGAGGACGTGTTCACGGATTCCTCGTTTTTCTATGAAAATTTCTTTCACATTGAAGGGATGGACTACGAAGAATGGAAAAGCATGCTGAAAGAGGCCTCCTATGTGCGCTCCTACATGCCGATCATTGTCGGAACCGGCACCGCAAATGAAGACACATCCACCGAACGGAACGTCGTCTGCATCCGGAACATTTTCCCCTATAAATCGGACACCAACGGCGCTTCCTCCATGATGCTGATCCGCGAGGAAACGCTTCTGGATCTCCTCATGCCAGCCGACGAAACCCCTGGCGTATACACGGCAATTTTGGACAGCGACGCTTCCCTGCTGGCGGCCTCGGACTGGACGTTCGACCTGCCGATCAGCCAGCTTTCCGAAACGTCCAACACGCTGACCAGCAACGGCCAGAACATGTTCGCCTTTACCGTAGAATCCTCCTACAATAGCTGGAAATATATCATCATGATTCCGCAATCCGATGTTTTGCGAAAAGTCAGCGACCTGCGGACGATCTACATTGCGGCCTCCATCCTGGCGCTGCTCATGGGAATCGGGTTTTCCATCTTCTTTTCCTTCCGCTACAGCAGACCGATCAACGCTTCCCTGGATCAGATGAAAGAACACCTGGGCGAACCCGTGAACCTGTACAGCCTTCCCACCAACACCCAGCAGCTCATCATGGAAGAGCGAAACAAATATAACCAGCTCCAGAATCAGCTTCCGTACCTGCGCCGGGATTACATCAACACCCTGCTTCAGGGCATTGGCCAGATGGACGCCGCCCACGAAATCGGGAAGCAGCTCGGCATTGATTTTTCCTATCCCTGGTTCTGTGTGATGATTTTTAGCATTGAGGCCACGGAGGACGTGAACCTTTATCAGATTGAACAGGATAAATCGGCCATAGAATGCGCGATCCTGCGGGTTATGCCCGAAGCGCTCCTCTACGAAAGTTCCCTGAACCAATTGGAGCTCATCCAAAATCTTCCGGACAATGACCCGGCGCAGTATGACCGCCTGGATGCCCTGATCCGCGAAATTTTGCTGGAGATTACGGAAGAGACGGATGCCATTATCCAGGTTTCCTGCGGAAACATTGCAGAAGGTACGGAAGAGATCTGCCGTTCCCGCAAGCAGGCCCAGGAAGCCATGCGCTACGGGGCGCTGGACCCCAGCCAAAGCTATATCCGCTATCATGAGTTCAAAACCGGCCAGGGCGTTTCGCTCATTTCCCGTGAGAAGGGCAATGCGCTCATTGGGCTGCTCCTCCAGGGCGACACCGAAGAGGCCCTTCGCTGGATCAGCGAACTGTGGGAAAAGACCCTCGCCCAGCCCAACATTTCCCTGGACATTATCCGGCTGCTGCTGAACAATTTAAGCAACCTGCTGTTCGAAGCTGCCAGGCGGATTCCCGCCGAGGCTGACCCGAACCACACCCTGTGCGACGAGATCATTACCATTGATAAACTTCCGACCACGTCCAGGCGGTATCAGGCGATTTTGAGTTATACGGAGAAAATCTGCGTCCAGCTCAATGAGCAGCGGCAGAAATCCGCCATCACGCTCTCGCAGAAAATTGCCGCTTATTTACAGGAAAATTATACGAACCCGTCCATGTCGCTGAAGATGACCGCGGATGCCTTTTCCCTCAGCGAGCCTTATCTTTCGCAATTTTTCAGCAAGCAGATGGGCATTCATTTTTCTGTTTACATTGAAGATCTGCGGCTGAACAGAGCGAAAGAATATTTGCAGGACACGGGAAAGACGATTAATGAAATCGCGGAGCTGGTGGGCTATAACAGTTCTTCTGTTTTCCGCAATGCGTTTAAGCGCCGTTTTGGCGTGAGTCCCGTCCAATACCGGAATGACCAGAGAAAGGAGTGAGTGAACCTTGAACTGCTTTTTTACCATTGATACTGGTACTACAAATACGCGTATTTATCTTCTGGATGCGCGTGGAAACGTGTGCGATACGTTTCGGGCTGACGTTGGGGTGCGGGCGACGGCTGAGGATGGAAATCCGGACAGGCTGACGGCGGCGCTGCGGACAGGGATCCGGGTGCTGCGGGAACGCCATTCCATCGGGCGGGCAGACATTTGCCGGATTCTGGCGTCCGGTATGATTACATCGGATATGGGGATTTTCGAGGTTCCGCATTTGACGGCTCCGGCGGGGATAGCGGATTTCCGTAAGGCGGCGAAAACGGTTTTGCTCCCGGAGATCTGTGAGGTTCCCATTACGTTTCTTCCCGGCCTGAAGAACCGTACCGCTGCGGTCGATTGGAATCATTTTGAAGAAATGGATATGATGCGCGGTGAAGAAACCGAGGCGTTTGCGATTCTGGAAGACCTTCCTTTCCGTGGGGAATGCCTGCTGGTTCTGCCCGGTTCGCATACGAAATTTGTCAGCATTGGGGAAGGGAAGAAAATCCTGGGGTGTCTTACCACTTTAAGCGGTGAATTGCTCGACGTTGTCACGCATCATACCCTGCTCGCGGACAGTGTGGAAAAGAAGTTCGTTTCCTCCTATGAGAAAGCTTTTGTCCTGGCCGGGTACCGCACCGCAAAGGCCGTCGGCCTGTCCAGAGCCCTCTTTTCCGCCCGGATTTTGGGGCAATTTGCCGAAAAGGACGCGAACCGGCTCGCGAATTATCTGCTTGGCGCGATCCTGCAAAGCGACGTGGAAGCGCTCCAAAAAACTTCCGCATTGCCCGTCCATGCACAGACGCCTATTTTCGTTGCCGGAAAGGAGCCGCTTAAACGGGCTATGATTGATGTTCTTCGCGAAAGCGGCGCGTTTCGGGAGGCTGCGGGCGTCTCCTCTCCTTATGAATCCTGCCTTTCCGCGCGCGGGGCTTATCTGATTTTGGGCGAAAAAAATCCCGTCTGAGGCCATTTCCAGCCCCGGACGGGTCTTCTTTTTCATCAGATCTTAAAGCGGTATCCCACTCCCCAAATCGTCTCGATATACTGCGGCTTCGCCGTATTAACCTCGATCTTCTCCCGAATCTTTTTAATATGTACGGTAACAGTCGCAATGTCCCCGATGGATTCCATATCCCAAATCTCCCGGAACAGCTCCTCCTTCGTAAACACATGGTTCGGATTCTCAGCCAGGAACGTCAGCAGGTCAAATTCCTTCGTCGTAAAGTTTTTCTCCTCGCCGTTTACCCAGACACGCCGCGCAGTCTTATCGATCTTAATCCCCCGAATCTCGATCACATCGTTCTTCGCCGCAGAGAATCCCACCAGACGGTCATAGCGCGCCATATGCGCTTTCACCCGCGCCACCAACTCGCTGGGGCTGAAGGGCTTCGTCATATAGTCGTCCGCGCCCAGGCCCAGGCCGCGAATCTTGTCGATATCGTCTTTCTTGGCGGAAACCATGATGACCGGCGTATTCTTGTGATTCCGAATCTCTTTACAGATTTCGAACCCGTCTATCTCCGGCAGCATCAGATCCAGGATAAACAGGTCAAATTCTTCCGACAGGGCGCGCTTTAACCCCACGTCTCCCCGGTTTTCGATCTCCACATCGAACCCGCTCAGTTCCAGATAATCCTTCTCTAAGTCTGCAATGCTCTCTTCGTCTTCAATAATAAGAATCCTGCTCATGAAATGGGCACCTCCTGGTATTTTCTTAATACGAAGTACATCACGGTTCCGGCTCCCAGCTTGCTGCTGGCCCAGATTTTCCCGCCGTGGTCTTCGATGATTTTTCGCACAATGGACAGGCCGATTCCGCTTCCGCCCTGGGCTGAATTCCGGGACGCGTCGGTACGGTAGAAGCGGTCGAAGATGTTCGGAAGCTCTTTGGCGCCGATACCTTTGCCGTTGTCTTCGATTTCGACCTGGATGAAGTCGCCGACGTCTTTCACGCGGATGTTGATAAAGCCTTTGGATTTGTCCATGTATTTTACGGAATTGCCGATGATGTTGTTAATGACGCGCTTTAGCTGCTCCGCGTCGGCAATCACCACCGTGTCTTTGTCCGCATAGTTGATGTAGGAAAGCTCGATGCCTTTCGCTTCCAGATCCAGCCCGACTTCTTCGATGCAGTCGTCGAAATAGTCTGCTACATTGATCTTATTAAACGTATAGGGAATCCGATTCGTATCGATCTTTGAATAGAAGGTCAGTTCATTGATCAGGCGGTCCATGTCGTTGGCTTTGTTATAGATGGTGCGGATGTATTTATCCATCTTTTCCGGTGTGTCGGCCACGCCGTCCATAATCCCTTCCACGTAGCCTTTGATGGAGGTGATGGGGGTCTTCAGGTCATGGGAAATGTTGCTGATCAGCTCCCTGCTTTCCTTGTCGTAGGCGGCTTTTTCCTCCTGGGACTCCACCAGGCGCTGGCGCATTTCCTCAAAATCCCGGCACAGTTCGCTGAATTCGTCGTCCCCTTCGGCTTCCATCGTGAAGTCTAGGTTTCCTTCTTTGATGTTTTGGGTCGCAATTTTCAGGGACTGCAAAGGGGCACTGATCCCCCGGTAAATCCACGCGCTCAGTAATCCGGCGGTGACAATCAGGATCAGGACAACGGCGATCAGAATGTTCCGCATCATTGTCTTCACCTGCGGGAGCATTTCGCTGACCCGCATAATAATAAAGGCGCTCCCGGTTTCTCCGTCGGAGAATTCCAGGTCAAGCTGTTTGACAAAGGCCTGGACGTCTTTGCCAATGTAGGTGCCGCGGTCAGCGCTTTCCTGGCTGGCTCCATATGCCGGCAGTTCCTGGAAAAGCTTCGTCACGTTCCGGTCGGAGCCACAGTAGACCATCTGCTCGCCGTGGCGAACGATCAGGTAGGCGCTCTGGGCGCTTAACTTTTCGTTTAAAGCGTCCTGGTACACGCCGTCCAGGAACTGGTCGGGGTCGGCGGCGGCATCTTCCTGCATGGTTTCGAAGGTCGAAGAGGTCATGCTGTTGAGGAGCTGGATGGAATTGGAGAGGGTTTCGTAGGTTACGTTCGTAATGCCAAATTTATTTTCAATCGTTCGGATCTGGAATTGGGAAAAGCCGTACAGGGCTAATCCGGTCATCAGGAGTGGGACGCAGATAATGATGAAAAAGGTGATGATGAGTCTTGTTTTTAGTTTCATCTGCTATCGTCTCCTTTTTTCGCTTGTGTGGGAACAGAGTTCCCGATGATTTATTATAGCACACACAACGTAAGTTTTGAAACAAAACAACAGCAAAGTTTTCTAAACTTTTCATAAACAAGAGAGATACAGGACTTTCTTCCACAACAAACGGGGCCGCCGCCCCGGCCTGGCCCCGCCCCTTTCCACAGCAAACGGGGCTCCCGCCACCGCGGCAAGCCCCGTTTTTCATCACCTTCTAAAAACTCCTCTCCTTCTTTATTATAATGGCAAATCCTTCTTCGTAAAGATCACGCACCCAGCCGCATACAGCACCGCCGCAAGCCCGGCCAGCACGCCCAGCCCCACGCCGAAATCTCCCAGCGCCAGGATCTCCTGCGTATCAAACAGCGTCGTCAGCGTAATATACTTCAGGTTTTCCAAATTCTCGCTCATCTCCACAATAATGCTGATCACGAAGAAAGCAAACGGCAGACCGCCTCCAACCGCCATCGCATTTTTCGTGCGGTTAAACAGACAGCTCGCAAAGAATCCAATCCCACTGAACGCCAGAATCAGCAGACAGCATCCAATATTCAGCCACGCATACGTCTCCATATCAAACTCAACGCTGTAATCTTCATTCAGAGCCGAAGTCGCCAACGATTCATTAATCATTCCATTCAGCACTTCTTCGCTTAATCCGCTTACTTTAACCGCGGCCTCCATCGCCTCCTGATCCTTCATCCAAAGCATGTTGTCCGCAAGCGTCACCGTATCCGTCCCCAATGCCTTCGCGGCAGCTTCCATCGCCGTTTTAAACGCCAGCTCCAGGTCAGCTTCCTCTTCTTCCTCAGCCGCAGCCTGACGTCCGGCCGTTCCCGTTGTCACGGTTTCCGTTTCCAGCTCCTCCGTTTCGGTTTCCGCAGCCTTTTCCCGGATAAACGCCTTATATTCCGTCGGCGTCATATCCATATAAGCCGCCCCTTCTTTTAAAGCGTCGTCACTGGTAAGGATCAGCGACGGATCTTCCTCCAGCTCCTGCCAGGTAATTTCAATCTCATCGTCGTCCATATCGTCATCGTCTTCATAAAGGTCTTCCCGTTCCTCCGTCAGCTCCTTCGCCGCGGCCTTATAGCTCTTTCTCAGCATTGCCTTGTCCAGATAAAGCGCATAGCTCTCCACGTCCATTTCCCGTGCATCCGCGCCCGCTTTCAGCGCATTTTCATCTTCTTTAATCACATAAAGGTGATCTCTCACATAGCTTTCTTTCCGGTTCAATGCGTCCGCCGCATCCTTCACATCATCGGTCACAACCGTATCGCTGACGCAATGCTGGAACAGCTCCGCCGCCCCAATCCCGACGCCTGCCTGGATCACAAACATCAAAATAACCGAACCGATCATGTAGATCATTTTCGTGATCACCACGCTGCTGCGCTTAACCGGCGTGGAAAGCGTATACGCCATCGAACCGCTGTCCACCTCATCCGCAACCAGATTCGTCGAAGTAATGATGACATACACCATCCCCAACAGCACGGCGATCATCTTATAATAGCTTTCCAGACTTCCCAAAAAGCTGGTGAAATTCTGCGCCACATCCCCAAAAGACGTTCCCTGTACCGCATCGACCACAGCTCCAAAAGCATCCGGATCGAAGCTCCAGATACAAATTGAGAGAATCAGGCACATCACAAAGGTAAACAGCGCCCATGTTTTTCCGTGGCTCCGGACACATATCCTTGCATCCCAGCATTTCCATCTGTCTTTGCAGGAAAATCTCCCCGGTTTCCGCATCCGGAAACGCGATCTCCCCCGGTATATACCCCACAAGCCTTTTGATCTTCGCGGACTCCCGCCAGCAGTCCATGCCCCGGATGGTCGCCCGACCCGATTCCGGGTTCAGAAATCCCATCAAATGGCGGATCGTCGTGGTTTTTCCGGCTCCGTTGATTCCCACGAACCCGAACGTCTCTCCTTCTTCGACGGAAAATGTCAGCTCAAAAATGCCATGTCCCTGACCGTAATCTTTTGTCAGGCCATTCAGATCAATGCACGCCATGCAGCATTCCCTCCCTTCCTTCTTCCACGGATTTTTTCCGGTCGTAAAAATTCATAAAGTAATCTTCCAGCGTGAATTTGATTTCCGAAATAAAATGCAGCTCATAACCGCTCATCTCTTCAAAAAACTGATGGATGTTTTCGTCTCTGATCATGACCTTCACCTGGTTGTGTTTCGGCCGCTTCGCACTCAGTTCCAGTTTCGTATTCGCCAGGAACCGGAAATACTCCGTTTCACTGTCAAATTCAACCTTAAAAACCTTCTCTTCATTGTGCCGCAGGCTGTCCGCCACAATCGTCGAAACCAGAACGCCGTCTTTTATAATCGCAATCCTGTCGCAGGTCGCGTCCACCTCGCTGAAAATATGGCTGGAAAGCAGGATGGTTCTCCCCCGTTCCTTCTCTTCCAGGATAAATTCAATGAACCGCTCCTGCATGATCGGATCCAAACCGCTGGTGGGTTCGTCCAGCACCAGAATTTCCGGATCGTGCATAAATGCCGTCACAATCGCCAGCTTCCGCTTCATGCCAAGGCTCATCCGCTTCAAATCCCCGCTTGCGTCTAACTCAAACTTTTTCAATAAATAATCCGTCATCTTCCGGTCGGAGATTCCCCGCAGGCTTGCCATATGGTCAATAAACTGGTTTCCGGTCATATTCGCGGGAAATGCGATTTCACCGGGCAGGTAGCCAAGCTGCCTTTGAATCGGCGCGGAATATTTCCAGCTTTCCTTTCCCTATACGGTAATCATCCCTTCCTGGGGTTTCGAAAACCCCATAATATGCCGGATCGTGGTGGTCTTACCTGCGCCGTTGGGCCCCAGGAAGCCGAAAACCTCTCCTTCCTCCACCCCAAAAGACACGTCGAAGACGCCTCGTCCGAATCCGTAATCTTTCGTCAGATGATCGACTTGAATCATTTGCATGAATCAACCTCTCCTTTCATTTCTTTCCAACAATGTTGTTTGCTGATTGATCGGATGTGCCCCATTATAAAATTACCGTTTCCCGGTTTCAACCAACAATTCCATCATAATGTTGGATTTTGATTCATTTTATTTTTTATTTAGAATCCTTATTTTTATTTCGCTTTTTACGGTTGAATCCGACACTATGTTGTGATATGATAAAAATAATTTAGAAAAGTGGGGCGGTAAAATGGCCAAATACGTGAACGCGGCGCAGAAAACGAAAACCCTGCTGCGGGAAACCTTCTGGCAGCTTTATCAGGAAAAAGCGATTGAAAAAATAACCGTTCGGGAAATTATTGCGGAAGCCCATCTGAACCGAAGCACGTTTTATGAATATTACTCCGATATCTATGCGGTACTGAATGAGATTGAAGAAGAATTGTTTAATGAATTGTTTGAGAACGGAAGCCAGCTGCTTTCCGATTACCAGAGTTCCCTGGACGAACTTCTTTACGATATTGCGCAGAAATACCGAAAGCACCAGAAATATTTGAAAGTCCTTCTGGGCCGTCACGGCGACCCGCTGTTTGTGGACAAACTAAAAGAGCGCATGAAACTGCTCCTGCGCCCCTTTATCGTATCGTCCGACATGCCGATTTCACAAAACCCGGACTATTTTCTGGAGTATGTTACGAACGGCCTGATTGGCATCCTGATGTACTGGCAGCAGAAAGACCGGAAACGGCCGATCGAAGATCTTTTGAAGATTTGTAAAGAAATTGTTCTGCCGGAGCAGTTTTTGATTCCGCAGGAGGCCTGATTTTCCTTTTCTTTGTCCGTTACAAACAGGCCTTCAGCCCCGGCTGTTCGCTATTCCATTCCAAATTCTTTTCGGATTTTCTGAAGCTCCTCCCGAATGTGAATATGCTGGGGACACACCTGCTCGCATTTTCCGCACTGTACACAGGCGCTGGCCCGTTCCTTTCCATGGCCGCCGACCAGCCATCCCTCCTGATGAAGCGCCGCATTCCGGTCGCTGTACAGGGTCAGATAATTCATTGCCGTAAAAGAACCGGAAATGCCGATATTTTTCGGACAGACTTTTGCGCAGTAATTACAGGTCGTACAGGGAATGATCGGATATTTGTTGATCACTTCTCTGGCGGCGTCCAGGGTTTTGCGCTGTTCTTCCGTCAGCCCGTGGAAATCCTTCATGTAAGAAAGATTGTCTTCCATCTGCTCCACATTGCTCATACCGGACAGGACGGTGATCACGCCCTCCAGGTCCGCCGCGAAACGGATCGCCCAGGAAGCCACGGAAGATTCCGGCTCAGCCTTCTTCAGAAGCTCGGCAACTTCCTTCGGCGGGGTCGCCAGCATACCGCCTTTCACCGGCTCCATAATCGTAACCGGCTTTCCGTGCTTTCTCGCCACTTCGTAACAACGCCTGGACTGGATGGCCGGATTATCCCAGTCTGCATAGTTAATCTGAAGCTGGACGAACTCCATCTCCGGATGCGCGTTCAGAATTTCTTCCAGTTCTTCCGGGGTCGAATGGAAGGAAAAGCCCACATGCTTAATCAAGCCCTGCGCCTTCTTTTCCTGTACCCAGTCCCACATGCCAAAATTGTCAAAAAACTGGGTGCGGGACTCGCCCAGATTATGCAGCAGATAGAAATCAAAGTAGCCCGCGCCGGTCTGCTTCAGGGACGTGTCAAACTGGGCTTTCGCCTCTTCTGCCGTTTTCGCGCCGATCCAGGCCGCATTCTTCGTCGCAAGCTGGAAACGCTCGCGGGGATACCGCTCCACGAGAGCCTGGCGGATCGCATCCTCCGAACCGGCATAGGCCCATGCCGTATCAAAATATGTAAATCCGGCTTCCATAAATTTGTCTACCATGACTTTTACCTGTTCGACGTCGATGACGCCGTCTTTCTGGGGCAGACGCATCAGGCCGAAGCCCAGTTTTTTAATCTCTTTTTCAAAATTACTCATTTCTGATCCTCCTCATAAGGTTTTAACAGTTCGTCTAAATATTTGCTGCAAAATTCTTCGGTTCGCTCCCGCAGGCTGTAGGCCCCGTCGTTTATGCACCAGCAGAGGAGCTGGCCATAAAGAAGCTCGACGATGATCGGGGTAAGGGTTTCGATCGGAAGTTCCTTTTTTAGCTGGCCTTCGCAGATGCCGGTGCGGAGCAGGTCTTCCACGCATGACGTGTCCAGGCGCCATTTGCTCAGGCCGTTTCCGTTTTCAGTGATGGGGGGATTCACCACATTGCGAATCCATTCCTGGGCCAGGCGGACGCTGCCTTTTTCAATGTAGTCGGAAAATTCGACCATGTACTGCCGGAGGCGTTCGCGGAAGGGGCCTTCGTGGCTTTTCGCGCGGTTCAGGATTTCGTCGAACATGAAGCTGCTCAGTTCGAAGACGATTTCTTCTTTTTGGCGGAAGTAGGTGTAGAAGGTGCCTTTGGAGACGCCGGCGGCGGCGGTTATTTCTTCGACGGAGGTGTTGGCGAGGCCTTTTTCGCAGATGATTTGTTTGGCGGATGCGAGGAGCTTGCGTTTGGTTTCCTGGGCGGCGAGTTGACGGTTGGTCATAGTGGGTTCCTCCTTATGGGGTGATTGTAGCATATTATTGACTTATAGTCAATGACTTTCAGTCGGCTTATTTGCAAAAAGGCATAGAAAAACCACCCGCGAAAATTTTGACCAAAACCGGGTGGTATTTTCTACTTCTTAAGGTCAAACCGCTTCGTGGCGATTGCTTCCTTTCTGTTTACATCAGATCAGATTTCCAAACGATATGCAAGCTCTTTTACAAATATTTCTTCAGCTCTTCCACCTTATCCAGCTTCTCCCACGGCAAATCCAAATCCGTCCGTCCAAAATGCCCATACGCCGCCGTCTGCTTATAAATCGGCCTCCGCAAATCCAGCATCTTAATAATCCCCGCCGGTCTCAGATCGAAGTTCTCCCGCACAATCTCCGTCAGTCTCTCATCCGACAGCTTCCCGGTTCCAAACGTATCGATCATAATCGAAGTCGGCCGCGCCACTCCAATCGCATAAGAAAGCTGAATCTCGCACTTCTCCGCCAGTCCCGCCGCAACGATATTCTTCGCCACATAACGCGCCGCATACGCCGCCGACCGATCCACCTTCGTGCAGTCCTTCCCGGAAAAAGCTCCGCCGCCATGACGCGCATAGCCGCCGTAAGTATCCACAATAATCTTCCGTCCGGTCAATCCGCTGTCCCCGTGCGGCCCTCCGATCACGAAACGCCCCGTCGGATTGATAAAGAATTTCGTATTCTCATCCACCATCTCAGCCGGAAGCACCACGTCAAAGACGTGTTTCTTAATATCCTCATGAATCTGCTCCTGGGATACCTCCGGATCGTGCTGCGTGGAAAGCACCACCGCATCCAGTCTGGCCGGTTTCCCGTTTTCATCGTACTCTACGGAAACCTGGGTCTTTCCGTCCGGACGCAGGTAGGTCAACGTGCCGTCTTTGCGGATCTGGGTCAGGCGCAGCGCCAGCTTGTGGGCCAGGGAGATCGGATACGGCATCAGTTCCGGCGTCTCATTCGTTGCATAGCCGAACATCATGCCCTGATCGCCCGCGCCGATGGCTTCGATCTCGTCGTCCGTCATCTGATTTTCCTTCGCCTCCAGCGCCTTGTCCACGCCCATGGCGATATCGCCGGACTGCTCGTCGATGGCGGTGATCACGCCGCAGGTATCGGCGTCAAAGCCGTATTTTCCTCTGGTATAGCCGATCTCGCGAACGGTGTCGCGCACGATTTTCTGAATGTCCACATACGCTTTTGTGGTAATTTCGCCCATAACCAGCACCATGCCTGTGGTGGTGGCCGTCTCGCATGCAACGCGGCTCATGGGGTCCTGTTCCAGCAATGCGTCCAGAATCGCATCGGAAATCTGGTCGCACATTTTATCCGGATGTCCTTCGGTTACGGATTCGGAAGTAAATAATAATCGTTCCATTTGTTTCCTCCTTGTTTGGAATGGGTTGCCAAAAGGCAGTCTATGAGTATTCTGGCCGGTACTGCATCCGGCGCTCCGGTTTTCACTTTCAGCGATTCCGGGAATGCGGCGTTCCCGGAGGATTTGCGCGGTAGGGCGTTTTTTTGCCTTTGCTGCGCTAAAAAAGGCCCGCGTAAGCGGACCTCCTATCTCTTGATAAGCTCATCCTCTTATTGTTCGACTTTCATCGCTCAGGCTGGCACCTTCCTGCTGCAGGGGTTGCCGTGGTTTCACAGATCCTTTGTATCTCCACCACTCTGAATAATCCGGATTTTTCTATATGAGCCTTGTCAGGCTGTTTGCAGTAGAATTAGAATAGCACACCATAGGCCAGAAAGCAAGCCCTTTTTCATGCTTATTTCTTTTTTACACGGCAGCGTTTTTTAAAAAAGGAAATCCCATAGCAAAGGATGTGATCAAAGTCATCCTCATACTCTTTCGCATACATCCGTTCATCCATTTGCCGCAGCGCTTCCTCACAGCCGGCCTCCATTCCATCCAGGGTTTTCGAATATTTCGCTTCGAAAATAGCAACCCGGCCTTCAACGGAGTCATAAACAACCACATCACTCCGGCCCTCGCCATGCTCCCGGTTGGATTCCACCATGTATCCGGCTCCAGCAAAAATCCCTGCCAGAAACGCATGGTAAAAATCTTCCCTGTAGTCATGATAACTGATCGTTTTGCGCAGCAATTTGTTCATTTCCTGAGTAAGCGTTTCGCTGTCTGCATTCCAGACGGCGTCAAACAGGGCTTTTCGATTCCAGGCTTTGGCGCTGTCATCAAACCATTTCATGATGGTAGTCTCGAAAATCTCTTTGATTTCCGCATTCGGAATCATAAGTGCAGATGTGCCGTCCGGCAATGGACTGGTTAAATCGGCGTCGCGTACTTGGGTTAGATAGCCTGTCAGATAGAGAATACTCCAAAGATTATCCTCGGAGGAATGCAGGTAATCATAAGTGAGATTTTCGTCTATGCGCTGAATAATGTAGCCGCCCGAAAGGAGCGTCTCTAATTTTTTCGTAATGCTGCTGCCTGCATAGTCAATGAAAGAGCGGATGATTGCGTTATCGCTGGTGTTTTTCCAGTAACTTGCCGGTTTTGCATTCGGGTTATGCTGAAGAGCAAGCAGATAATTAAGGACATCCCACGGGCAATAAACATCAAAATCTCCAAAATGATAGCCGTCATACCAGGCTTTTATTTTCTCCGCATATTCCGTAAGCTCTGCATCTTTTAGAATTTGGTCGACTTCGCTCTGGGTAAAGCCGAAATATTCATTGAATCTGGAATCGGCGATGGTATCGGCGACGAAATTGTTGGTTCCGGTAAAAATGCTCTGGCATTGACTACTTAGCGAGGTATTTTCGAGCTTAGTAGGAAAGCCCACCTCGTTCACTTGGCGAGGTGTTTTCGAGCCTAGTGACGATGGTGCTACATACAGACAACCGGTGATTACGGCAAGACGCAGAGCCGTATTATCCTTTAAGGCCTGCATAACCCCTTTCATAATGTCCAGCATTTCATTATAATAGCCATGGCTGCTGGCTTTAGCCAAAGGAACGTCGTATTCATCTATAAGAAGTATAACGGGCTTTCCATAATGCTTCTGCATAGCATTGGTAAGTAATCCCAAACTTCCTTTGAATTCCTTTTCAGAAGCATTTCCTTCTATGATTTGAATAATGCTCTTTTTATCGTAATCACTGAGCCGCTCACTGTCCAACAAATATAAATGTTCTTTATACAGATCGGAAATTACTGCTGTAAACATATCATATGCCCCAGCAAAATTCAGGCCATCAACACGCTTGAAGGACAGAAAAACGGTCGGCCACTGGTTCATCCATTCGCTGCAAAGAGCCGTATTCTTTGAAATCTCCAAGCCTTCAAATAATTTTTTCCGATCTTCACGAATATCAAAAAAACTTGCCAGCATCCTCATAGCAAGCGTCTTCCCGAATCGCCTCGGCCTGGTAATCTGCGTAACTTTAACCGAGCTTGTCTTCAATAGCTCGCTAATCAAAGCTGTTTTATCCACATAATAATATCCATATTCTCGGATTTTTTCAAAATCCGAAACCCCGACAGGCAGAGCCAAATTTTTCATTCCGAGCTCTCCTTCCCACGTTTGGTATATAGTTGCTTTTTCCAAAAAAATCCCTTATACTAACCCTATAAATTCCAAAGGAGAATCCCCATGGACGTCCACACCATCAGCCCCACCTGCACAAGACCCGAATTCGTCGGCACCGCCGTCCTAGACACCATCGGCCTCATCATCCCCGGCATCGACGACACCCTCTTAGCCCGCATGAACCTCAGCACATGCTATCATTCCCTGGGCCTTTTCAGCTCCCGCACCGGAGCCGCCGGCCAGCTCACCGCCATCGACGACGCCGTAAAAGCCACAAACACCGAAGTCCTCTCCATCGAGCTTCCCCGCGACACCAAAGGCTGGGGCGGCCACGGAAACTACGTGGTACTGGGCGGGGACAATGTATCCGACGTCCGCAAGGCCATCGAACTTTCCCTGGAACTCACGAATAAATACGCCGGGGAACTCTACATCAGCCAGGCAGGCCACCTGGAATTCGCCTATTCCGCCAGCGCCGGAAGCGTCCTTGCACAGGCCTTCGGCGCCATTCCAGGCAAGGCATTCGGTTTTATGGCCGGGTCGCCGGCCGCCATCGGCCTGGTCATGGCAGATACGGCCATGAAAGCCGCGGCTGTGGACTTGATCCAGTATATGACCCCCAATCAGGGCACCAGCCATTCGAATGAAGTGATCGCGGCCTTTTCCGGCGACGCCAGCGGCGTAAAAGAAGCCGTCTTGCAGGGCCGCCAAATCGGCCTGGAACTCCTAATCGCAATGGGAAGTTACCCCGAAATTCCGGGAACGCCCTATCTCTAAACGTTCGCCGCCTCCGGCGCCTCCAGGCGGCCGAGCCTCTGGTATCAGCCGTTGGCGCAGGTGGCTGTCCGCACTAGGTCTCTGGCACCCGCGCGCGGCCGGGCCTCTGGTATCTTACCGTACTCCCGGCCCACAGGGTATCCGCATCCGCGCCATGCGCTCGCATCCCGGCCCCGCCTTCTACTCGATTCCTATCCCTTTTAAAACCTCCTCATCCAAATCCCCAAACCTCACAAACGCCTCCGGCACCTCCGGATGCTTCCCCAGCAGCTTCTCCATCCAAACCATATTATACCACCGCCCAAACTTATACCCACACTTATAAAACTCGCCAACCATCCGATACCCCAAATGCCCATGAAACTCCACACTATTCCGCGTCAGGTACTCATCCTCAACCTCCGGATACCCAATACACGCATTCAAATTCAAAACATTCTGCGCCCTGGAAATCTCCTCCACCGCCCGGTAAAGCCTCTTCCCCAGGCCCATCTTTCTCCGATCCTCCCTCAAATAAATACTCACTTCCACCGCCCAGTCATAGGCCGCCCGTCCCACGAACGCCCCCGTATACGCATATCCCAAAATCTCTCCGTCCATCTCCGCCACCAGATACGGATACCGCTCCAGCGTCTTCCGGATTCTCCCCCGGAACTCCTCAACCTCCGGCACCTCATACTCAAACGTAATCGCCGTCTTCTCCACATAAGGCGCATAAACCGCCAGAATCTTCTCCGCATCCGCGGGCGTCGCCACCCGGATCTTCACCTGCTTTTCCATCGTTCTCCTCCTTATTGCGTAATCTTTCTTTCCTGCCATTTTACTACAAATCAGAGGAAATGGGAATCACCCTTTTCGCTTCGCAATCGCTTCCTGCTCCTTCGGCAGATCCTTCTCAATCGTAAAGAAGAAAATCAGCCCCGCACAGATCAGATAGGCAATCGTTTCCGCCCACAGATAACTTCCGGAAATCACCGCCTTTACCGTCTCCGTCTGCGCCGCCGTCCCAAGCGCCACATCCGCCGCCTGGTCATACCCGCTCCAGTTCAGCAGCCCGCTGAAAACCGCATTGCAGATCGGCGTCCCCGCAACCATAATCGAACTGTAAATCGACATCGTAAGCCCATCCGTCCGAATTCCATTCTTATACTCAATATGATCGATCACATCCGCCAAAATCGCCAGAATCATATAGCAGGCCGGAGCCGACCCCAGGCATTTCAGGGCAACCCCGATCGCCACCGGAACAATCTGTCCATTCCCAAGGATCGCAATCGCGCCCCCAAGCGCTCCCAGCAGCATCCCCGCCATCGTCACAATCCGCTTACTGAACCGATTGCAGAGCGGCACAATCGCCACCGCCGCGACAGCCATCGGCACCGCCCCCATAATACTCAGCAAAGACTGCGAAGCGCCCCAGGCATCCGCATTCCCAAAAAACGAATTGTCCAGCACCCATTTGCAGAAATACGTCATCGAGCCGTTCTTCATCGCTCCTGTCCACTGAAATCCCAGATAAAACGCCATGACAAGCCACCACATCTTTTCACTGACAACCGCTTGAAACTGAGCCGAAACCGACACTGCAGGCCCTTTCGCTTCCTCGCCCGCATTGCCAAAAGTCTCTTCCGTTACCCGCTCTCTGGTGAAACAAAACTGCAGATAAATCGTCAGCGCAGAGAAAATCGCAATGGCGAGCATTGTCAGGAACCATAAATTCTGATTCTCCTTCAGCGCAAACGAAACCAGAATCGGGAACACCATCGAACCCGCTCCCATAACCCCAAGTCCCGCAATATTCGTCAAAGACGCCAGCGTCCCCCGCTTCTTGCTGTCACGGGTGGACACCGGAACCAGCGTCGCATTCGCAGTATTATAAATCGGATAAGCAACCGCATAAAACAGATTGTATGCAAGCGCAATCCAGACCATTTTCGCCGTCCCCTCGAAGGGCACCAGAAACATCAGCACGCTGGCAACCGAAAGCGTCAGCGCTGAAAGCAGAATCCACGGCCTGGCCTTCCCCGCCAATGTCCGCGTCCGCTCAATCAATTGCCCCACGATCAGATTCGCCGCCACAATCAGCACCGTCGAAACAAGCTGCAGCGTCGTCAGAAACGCCAGATCCAGCTTCAGCACATCCGTAAAATAATTTTGCAGAATCGCCGTATAAATCCCGGAGGACAGCAGGGCCCCAAAGGGGCCGAGCAGATAGCCGAGCAGCATTTCCGGAAGCCGGACTTCCTCCTTTTGAATCCTTGTTTTTGTCAGCGGCGTATTCCAGAAATTCTGTTTTGTTTTCTCCATATATGTTTCCCTCCTATGCCGCTTTTTTCTTTGTACTCAAAAGCGCAAGCACGAGCGCCGCCGCAAACAGTACCGCCGCCAAAGCGTCCAGCCCGAAGACCGCCGCCTGCCACCAGGGCGTCACGTTTACGATCCGTGCATCCACATCCACGCCATTCATGATGTTGTTATAATTGACTGTTGTATACAAAATACGTTTTGTTGCTTGACGCATGGCGCTCACTACTGTCGGATTGTCCCGGTAAGCCTCAAAACTCATCTCTCCATTCAGCAGCCAGCAGTCCGTTCCGGCCATAATTCCGTCCAGCGGCGTCATATACTGCAGGCCGCCTCCGGCATAGTCTGTAATTACATAACCGTCAAATCCCCATTCATTCCGCAGGATCTCCGTAATCAGTCCATAATGCGCGCTGCACCAGGTCGTCCCCACCCGGATAAAGGCGGACATAACTGCATGGGCGTTCCCCTTCGAAGGGCTCACCGCGTATTCGAAAGGCCGCAGCAGAATCTCGCGGGCCGCCTGTTCATTGAACCAGACTCCGGCGCCGTCCCGGTTTGTATCCTGTTCATTGAATGCAAAATGCTTCACATACGCAATCACGCCCTTGCTCTGCAAGCCCTGCACCTCATACATCGCGGCGATTCCGGAAAGTACCGGATCCTCGGAAAAATACTCGCTGTTCCGGCCGCCGAACGCGGTACGCTGGATATTCATTCCAGGCGCATACACGCCATTGACCCCGGATACCTGCGCATCGATACCAAAGGCCTCGCCCACGCGCTCAATCAGTTCCACATTAAACGTTGCCGCCAGCACGCCTTCACTTGGCAGACGCACGCCGGTATCCTCGCCATTCTGCGCCGTGTTCGTCTCTTTGATATAGGCCGGGCCGTCCGAATCCTTCGTCTCCGGCTTTCCGACGCTGCTGATGCCCGCCGTCGCACAGATCGCCGTCGTCAGCATATTGTTCATTTCGTCAAAGCTCACCTGATCCAGAAGCGCTTCCCACCGTTCATCCTCGATGGAGATCGTCTCCTCCTCGCTGGAACGAAGCTGCGCAATGGTCAGAAGCCCGTCCGCTTCCAATGTCGGCATTTCCCGAACCGTCCGATAGCTCTTCTTCGCAAAATCGTCGGTCGTAATGTTCTGCAAATCCTCTTTGATGTACTCATTTACCTCAAAGCTCACCGCTTTCGTGGGGAACGTGCCCTCCCAATTGCTGCGGCTTACATAGGTCACGCGGTTGTCGCCCGCGCCGTCGTACAGATTCATATCGCAGGAGTCTAACTGGTTCACAATCTCATTCCCCGTCTCAGCGGAAACCGCATAGGTCGTGGTGTCCAGAGTTTCCTGCTCCAGCGCCACCGCCGCCAGCGTTTCATCCCCGGCAGCAGCCTCCCCTTGTAAATCCGTCATTCCAGTAATGCCTTTTGCCGCCAGAATGTTATTCAGCGCGTCATGCGCGTCGAAGCCCACCGCCAGATAATAGGTTCCGGCATCCAGAATCCAGGTCGCCGCCTCATTGCGGTCATACGATGCAAACAGCTGCTTTTCTACCGAAACGGTCACGGTTTCCGATTCGCCCGGCTCCAGCATCCCCGTTTTTGAGAACCCGACCAGCTCCACAGACGCTTTCTCCACTTCGTACTCCACATCGTAGTCCGTGTAAGGTTTCTGGAGGTAGATTTCTACCGCATGTTTTCCAGCCACATCGCCCGTATTCGTCACCGTAACGGTCACATCATAGTTTCCGTCCGCATTTTCTTCCACCTGAAAATCATTGTATACAAAAGACGTATAGCTCAAGCCATAGCCAAACGGGTACGCCACCGCATTCTGATAGGTATAATCCCCCGCTCCGGCCGTCCCCAGCAGCACATCTTCATAACGCGTCTCATAGTAACGATAGCCAATGTAAATCCCTTCCACATAGGCGTAATAGTTAAACTGCGAAGAAGCCAAATCCGAAATGTCTCCGCTAAACTGCTGCGTAATCTTCTGCCCGAAATTCTGCACCCAGGAAGCCATTGCCGGAGAAGACAGGTTGTCCTTCACAAACGTTTCCGGCAGCCGCCCCGACGGGTTCACGATTCCCACTAAAGCATCCGCCACCGCATAGATTCCGGAAGATCCCACATTGCCAATCCACATACAGGTATCTACGTCCACTTCCGGATTTTCCAGGAAATCCACCTGCATCGTCAGCGCAGAGTTCAGCAGTACAATGATTTTTTCATACTTTCCTTCCGCTTTCAGCCGGGTCAGGTTCTCAAGCAGTTCCAGCTCTTCCGTAGAAATCGAAAGGTAACTTCCGTCCGCCGTATTGGAAAGGCCGCCTGCGAGCTGGTCTTCCCCTTCGCCATTTTCCCGCGTCAGCACCACCACCGCCGCTTTTCCCTGGAAACTCTCCTGTAAATCCGCCGGGAAACGGCTCCACGGAACTTCATTGATTTCGGTACGCGTCACGCCAAAGGTTTTGCCCGCGCCATTTACATAAAAATCCCACAGTTCTTCATTTACGGAAACGCCGTCCGCTTCCAGCGCCTCTTTCAGCGTCGGATAAGCCGTTTTGTCGCTGACTTCACGGGTTCCCTGGGTCGAACAGTTGATATACGCCGAAGCGGTTCCGAACAGGCTGACCTGATCCCCGGCGGAGAGCGGCGCTGTGCCGCCCTCATTTTTCAGAAGGACAATGCCCTCCGCTTCCGCCTCGCGGTAAACGTTGTTTATATATTCCGCCGCGCTCTGCGCATCCGTATATTCGAATGGGAAGAAATCTGTCCCTTCCCCGGAACTTACAATTTTACTGGATGCAGTATTCAATGTGGAATTGATAATCGGCGCATAAGCGGAAGTCACTTCCGTGATTACCAGTGTAAGTAATAAAGCCGTCGCCATCACGCCGCTTACTTTCGTAAACCGGTTTTTTGAAAACCATTTGACTGCCGTCTGTTCCGTCCAGGCCGCCTGATCCCGTTTATGTGCCGCCCTTCTCAGCAAGATTGCAGAGACCAGCGCCAGACACCAGCCCAGCAGCCCGACCAGAACCGTCAGGATCATCGGTAGGGTAAACGAATTTCCATCGACCCCATAAATAACATTTGCAATGTAATTCGCCTGGGAAACCAAATACTCCACAAAGCCCCACAGCCCGGCCAGATATTGGCCATAGGCCAGCACAACGGAAAACCGTCCGCGCACACAGCCCACTGCCAGCGCCAAAAGCCCCAGCGCCGCCGCCGTCCCAAATCCCGCGATACACGTCGCGGAAAGCTCCGGACTCAGCTTATTGGTTCCGTTTGTCAGGTACAGGCTCAGGCCCGCTATGCTGCAAAGCAATGCCGTCACGGCCAGCAGCCCCGCCGTTTTTGCCTCTTTCCATGCCTGCGATAATTTCATTTCCGCTCATCTCCTCTCAGTTTGTCTTTTCCGGCCAGCGCACGTCGATGCCGTCCAGATTTTCGGTATATTCGCACCCTTCCGTCCAGTCGATTTCCGCATCCGTATAAATCTTGATGCAGTCCACCATCGGGGCAGCCGCATGCATGGAACCGCCGTAATCATGGGTATTGTCCGTCACCAGGCGGATGATGTTTTCCCCTGCGTGAAGGCTCAGTTTCTCGGTGATCAGATAGTCTTCGAAAGGACGCTTCCTGGTATAGTTCGGGTCCTCATCCTTCGTGACAGCCCCGGTCAGGTCATAGTCCAGATCGTACACCTGGTCGTAGGTTTCCAGGATTTCCTTGTTCGTGACACTGTTATAGGAATATTCCGGATTGACATAAATCTTATAGCCGTGTTTTTCCGCCGCGGTTCCATCCGGGCCGCCGGTCAGGAAATACATATCGTGCAGTTCCGGCGTCAGCCGCAGAACCAGCGACGCGTCTTCCACGTCTTCTTCCGCTGTGATGCAGAATTCCAGGTAGGTTCCCGGATTGTACAGGTAGCTGACGTAGTAGCCGTTGCTCGCGCCGGCGTCGTAGCTGTCCCATTCGATCAGGTACAGGCCCTTGGGATTGCTGGATTCGCCAAAGCCAAGCTTATCTTCCGTCTTTCCGGTATCTCCGATGGGAATATCCGTCAATTGAGTCAGTTCCGCTTCGAAAACGTATTCTTTCACCCATTTTGCATACAAATCGGCCGAAGCGGTAATGCGCGCATTGAAATTAAATTCGGTTCCCTCTTCGCAGTCTTCCGTTGTATACCAGCCGACGGCCGTGTACCCTTCCCGCTCCGGATAGGTGACAGCGTTTCGCATCGCGCTGTATTTATTTCGTTTCACTTCTTCCGTCTCGTATACTGTATCCGTACCATCATTCACGTAGAAAGTGAGCGTATTGGTTTTGGATTTTTTATCGGCCTCTCCGCTCTCTGCTGTCTCTTCCGTTTCTTCCTCGCTTCCGGCCCAGCCTGCATACAGGTTCACATTGTCGGTCAATTTCTCCCCGAATACGAACGGCTCTGTCTGCTCCGCATCCAGGAACCAGCCGATAAATTCGCCGTCCTCTCTTACCGGGTCTTCGGGCTCCTCCGTAATGGCATCGTAGACGGATTCCACGGTTACATCCGCGGGCGCGCCTTCGTAATTATAGTGATAGGTAATCGTGCGCGGCTGCGCTTCCCATGCACCGTAAACGGTCAGGTCATCCGTAATGGTGAGACTCGCCAGGTCCGCTGAGGCGGTACAGTCTTTGTCGAAATACCAGGCAATCAGGTCATAGCCTGTCCGCTCGATCTGGTCAAATTCCACCGCCTTTTCGCCAACTTCCACCTTTTCCACCGGATTTTCCATGTCCTCCGCATTCAGGTCATACGTTACCGACGCTTTCAGCATTGTCCATTTTGCCGTCAGATTCATATCCCCGGTCACTTCCGCCGAAAAATCATAGGGTTCCTCCGCCTTTTCCACGAACCATCCCTCGAACTGATAATCCCCCGTTTCTCCGCGGACAGGCGTCTCCGGCTCTGCCGCCTTTTCGCCTTTCGTTAAATCGAGCACCTGGGTTTCCGGCGCTTCCCCGCCGCCAAAATAGCCCAGGTCAAAGCTTACTGTGGCGCGCAATTGGTTCCATTTCCCATAAATCGTCGTATTTTTCGTCAGAATCTTCGTAAAATCAAAGGGTTCCGTTCCGGCCGCGTCCTGATACCAGCCAAGGAATTCATAGTTTTCACGCTCAGGCACATCCGGAATTTCGTCTTCCGCAATCGGCTCTCCGCCGTCCACACGCAGCGTCTCCGCCTTCCCCTCTTCATAATTCGGGTCAAAGGTCACATCCACCTTCGTGCTCGTCCATCCGGCATATAAAAACAGATCGTCCGTTATTTCCGTATCAAAATCAAACGGTTCCCCGCTGGCCCGCTTATTCAGATACCAGCCGGTGAACACATAATCCGTCCGGCTGGGAACCGCCGGTTCCTCCAGCTTTTCTCCGTCCGCGACCTCCACCTGGGTGATTTCCTGATCCCGGTCATTTGGATTGAACGTAATGATCCAGCCGTCGGATGTGCTCACGGAATCGGTGGTTTTGCTGTTTGCGCCGCATCCGGTAAGCATCGCCATCGCCAGGACTGCGGCTAATAATTTTTTCTTCATACCGTATCTCTCCTTATCCCTCCAGGCCCGAATGGCCATGGAAAATGCCGGGCCTTCTGACCCGGCATTTCCGTAACAGCCGCCGTTTTGGGGCCTTTTTATTCGGATTCCGCAACAGTGATCGTCACAGGAATCTCAAAGTTATCTACTTTTTTCTCCGGACTTAACGGCCCTACGGCAACCGCTTCGATGCTTCCGTCTTCCTGGCGCATACAGCTTGTATACTGTGCAAACTCGACGTTAATTGTAAACGCGTATGTACCCGGTTCCGCTTCGATAAATCCGTAGATTTCGCCCTCTTCATCCATTTCCAGCCCGGCCGGAAGATCTCCGGCGACGGAATAGCTCAGAGTCGCACCCGTTACAATCTCATACCCCATGCTCAGGAACCGTTCATTCGTCTCCAGCGGAACACTGGCGACCACATCGCTCAGTACATCGATGATCACCTCATCGTCCACGTGCGCCGTATAGCTGTGTTCCTCATTTTCCGCCACTTCGTCGTCAATCAGCGTATCCAGGTAGAATGCAGAGCCTACGTTCAGGCTGTACTGCGCCGAGTAATTCAGCCAACTGTCTGCCAGCGCGCTGACCGTAAAGGTAAAGTCGCCTGCCACGGTCGGAGTTCCGCTGATCTCACCGGTATTTTCATTAATTGACAGGCCCGCTGGGAGGTCTTCGGAAGTGTAAATTGCTTTCACGACACCCATGCTTTCCGGAATGGAGGCCTGTGCGGTGTAGGGAACTGCCTGGTAAGCGCTTTCCAGTTCGCCGCCCGTCCAATCGGAAGCCACATAGCCGTTGCGGTTCATGCCGCTGTTTGCGTGCATATACAGAACCCAGGTGGCCGCATTTCGCACAGAATAATACTGTACAAAGCTTTCGCGCTCAACGTCGGTTCCCACCGCTACTTTTACGTCGCCCATGCCGTCCCGCAGGGTTTCGTCCCAGACACCAATCGAGAAATAGCTTTTTCCATTGTTGACATCGTTCAGGCCTGCGCGAACCATCAGTTCCGGGTTCATGGTTCCGTGAGAACCGCCCATGTCGGTGGTGTAGGAGCCGCGCATATCCCACTCGTCGTGAAGAAGCCCTGTGATAAAGTTATAATTGCCGTAATTATGCAGAGTTCCAATGCGGTTCATTGCGCCCATAACGCCGAGGCCTTCGCCCTCCTGAAGCAGCATCTGCAATGGTTTCGCATACAGTTCACGAATCGCCTGTTCGGAAGCAAATGTCATCAGGCCGCTCCGGCTGGTTTCCTGCTCGTTCAGGATCGCGTGTTTCGGACAGCAGGCAAGGCCGCGGGACTGTGCGCCGTAGCATTCTTTCGAAGCCATGGAGCCGGTCAGATACGGGTCTGCCGAAAAATATTCGTGTGCGCGGCCGCTGAACGGGCTGCGGTGCAGGTTGACTGTGGGGCCCCACCAGCGGTTGTAGCCATTGTTCATCGCAATACTGCCAATAATCTGCCCCTGACGGATCGCCAGGTCATCGTTAAACGTCGCTGCCAGAGACGGATTGTCCGCAAACTGATAGGTTCCGTTCAGGTTCAGCGGAGAGTCGATTCCGGCCATCGTGCCGTTTCCGTCGATCCCGTAGTCCAGGTAGCTGCCGCCCGGCTCGGTGGAGCTGTCCGTTGCCTGCATAGTTACTACGTCAACCAACTGATTCCAGGTCAGGCTGTTCAGGAATAAATCCCATGCTTCCTGTCCGGTCTTTCCGATAAATGCTTCCACGTCTGTATCCGCTGCGGTGAGCGTTTCCTGACCCAGCGGGTCGAGGCCTGACATGTCAGCAAGGCTGTAAATCTGGTTCGAGCTGTCGGTACTCTGGGTGATTTCAGCGGCGCGTTCCGTCGTGGAAAATTCATTGACGGCTTCCAGCCAAGGCATATTTGCCTTTTCTACATATTGTCCGGATTCATCGGCTACTTCCGCATCCGCGTAGTCGGCCGGGTCTACTGTCACGGTTCCGTCCGTGTCGGTCACTCCGTCCAGCACGTAGTCGTACCAATAATTATACATATCCACGAAATCGTCCGAGATTGCCAGTGCATCAGCGGTGGGCGACTGCGGGAAGGTTGCGGCAAATACGCCGCGCACCATGAGCGTCATCGGGTCGTTGTCGTTCGCATTGAAGGCTGCGGTGTCCACGCCCCAGTCTCCGGTCAATGTTTCGGATGCGTTCGCATTGTCACGAAGCGTATAGAACATGCCGTTTTCCTCGGAGAACAGGTTTTCCGTCGGATTGTCCGTGTAATCGTCCAGTCCCAGCAGGATATGATTTCCTAATGTAAAGGACGTTTCCACGCCGAATCCGTTGCCTTCCGCTACGTAGCTTTCCTCCCACGCATGGGAATCCGAAAGAGCCATGACTTTATATTCTCCGGCTTCCAGCGTATAGCCTGCGCCGACGCCAAGGATATTTCCCGCGTCATAGGAAGCAAAATCCTGTACATTCAGCGTAACTTCCACAGTCTCCTTCTGCCCCGGCTGAAGTGTCCCGGTCTTTCCGTAACCTGCCAGCACGACGTAGGCTTTCTGAGTCGAAACGGACGCATCCGTATAAGGCGCGTTCACATAGACTTCCACGGTCTGTTTTCCGGCGCGCTCACCGGTATTTTCCACTTCCACCTTTGCTTTTAACTGCTTGATTTCGGCCGTATTCACGCCATCTTCCGTCACGCCTGAGCTTAACTTTTCTTCCAGCCCCGTCACTTCGGAAATCGGAACTTCCTGACCGTCTTCCACCGCATAAAGCTCCATGCTGTTAAATGCAAAGGTGCTGTAGCTTAATCCGTAGCCGAAGGGATATAAAACATCTGTCTCATAGTCAAAGTCTGCAAAATCCGTCTCGTTTGCCGCCGTTTCCGCATAACGGTATCCCATGTAAATGTCTTCTTCATATTCGATCCCGTAGGCGGTCATTTCCTCTTCCGTTCCGGCTTTTCCCACGTAAGTGTAGTCGCTGCCTGTCTGCTTGTTGTCCAGCACGTTCTGCCAGGTGGGGTCTTTTGTGAAATCGGACAGGAACAGGTCTACCGTGCGGCCGCTGGGATTGATCTCCCCGGCAATGATTTTCGCGAAGGACTTCAGCCCATCCGCGCCGGGACGCCCCATCCAGATGATCGAATCGATCTGGTCATCGTACTGTGCGTCTGCCAGTTCAAAGGTATTGGACGTGTTCATCAGCAGGATAATGCGTTTGAATCCCTGGGATTCTACGTATTGAATCAGTTCTTCTTCGCTGTCCGTAAGCTGCAGCTCGTGCTTGTAAGCCTGTCCGTCTACCGTCGCCGGATTGGCATGTTTCATCTGGGAATAGGTCTGTTTTACATCCGCGTCGCTCCATTCGCCGGAATGGTCTGCGGTAAATTTATAGGCAACGCCGTCTTTCGTCACAACGTCTCCGGCCGCATAGGATTTCCCAGCGTCGAATTCTGCCGCATCCGCGGCTGACAGTTCTCCGGTGTTTGCGCTCTTGTCGCTGCCTTCCGAACAGTCTCTGGAAATAATGATGAACGCCGCGTCGTTGTACTGGGAATAGGTCTGTTCATAATAGGTATTGCCTGCAATGGTTTCCAGGCCGGGGGTTTCGTCGCCGCGGGTCGTGCTGTTAATGGCCTGGTAGGCATTGGTAATGCGCTCGTTGACCCGGAAGCCTTCGCCTTCCAGCGCTTCGGAAATGGACATGCCACCTGTGCCGGAGCTGAAATTTCCGCCGCTGCCTGCGCCTATGACGTTCACCTGGCTGATGCCGAATACGGTGACACGGCCGCCGCTTAACATTGGTAAAGCCTCATTTTCATTTTTCAGCAGGATTTCTCCTTCGGCCGCGACTTCCTGTGTCACCTCGGCGGCGGCGCTTAACGTTTCTTCGAGGGAATCAAAATCCGGGAAATATTTGCCGTCGGCGGAGATGGAACCTCCTGCGGCCTGGACGGCGATTCCGGAAAATGCCAGGGAAGAAGCCAGCGCGATGCTGAAGATTGCTTTCACGTATCTTTTTTTCATGTTGCCCTCCTTTTTGTTCTCTTTCCGGCAGGGATCATACCGTGCCCTGCACGTGTGTTTTCCAGTTACAGTTCACGCCTCTGCCAGCCTAGCATAGTCTGCCAGTGTGTTGTATGCAGGCACTGGGAAGGCGGAAAGCTTTCGAGGACGTGTCTCAAGGGGCGCTTTTCACCGGAATCTCCGTTTCAACGGAGATGTAGGCGTGCCGTACACGGCAAGGAAGTCCGTCAAGATCGCGCCTTACTAAGACTTAGGCGCGAAGGCTTTCCTGAGCGTCTTAGTCGCAGTTAGGGGAAGCTTGACGATGACGTTGCCCCGTTCCTCGAAAGGTTTTCGTCGGCACAGTGACGTTCGGTTATGCTTCTGTATTAAAAAATAGCAAAGGCTGGCATAAGCGCGAACTGTAACTTTCTTCGATTGGGTGTGCAATCGGTTTTATAGGATCATTGTATCTTTTTTTCTTTTGCCCGGACAGGCGCATTCTTATGCTCTTTTAGGGCTAATCTTATCTTATTCGAAAATCTCCGGCATCCATCCGTTCTTCCAGCACCGAATCAGATCCCACGGCTCCTTCCACGGATCATCCATCTCGGCCTCCCGATCCTTCCAGAGCTGGTAACTCCAGTAAATATAGCCCGCAGACACCGACCAGGCCTTGAGCTGCAAATCCGCCACCTCCCGGAAGCGTTTCTTCTGCTCCTCCCGATCCTCCCGGCAATTTACCGCATATTTCTGCGAAATGCACCATTCTCCCACCACCACCGGAACATCCTTCGACGCTTTTTCAATCTGCCGTCTGGTTCGATTGACATAAAGTTTATAGACCCACATTTTCGGAATCGGAACAAATCCTTCCATTGCAAAAATATAAACATGCGTATCCAGCAGAACATTCTTCAGATCATTTTCTCTAAAGAAGCGTTTCCACCTTCCAATCCGGAATCCATCGTGGAAAATAATCGCTTTCTCTTCCGGCATATAGACGCGCATGCGCCGGTAAGCTTCCAGATAAAACGGTTTTAAAAAGCTCATCGGAACATGCCCGGAACCTTTCGCCTCTTCTTTGTCCCGCGCTTTTCCGGTGGATGGCGCGGTGATATAAACCAGCCAGCTAATCGGTTCATTTACCACCTGAATGCCATAGAGGCCCTTGCGCTTTCCGTAGCGTTTGGCCAGGCGTTCCAGAACCGTCAGCGTAAATTCCACTTCTGCGGGGTCCTTGCACCATTTGCAGACTCCGGTGAGGCCGCCGTTATCATAGCCGTTCTGGCTGCCGGGAACGGTGTGCAGATCCAGCATCAGAGGCAGATCGTATTTCTCAGCCCATGCAAACGCGCGGTCCAGATATTCGATGCAGCCGATAAAGGGCTGGCGGTCGCCGAAAACAAAATAGGGCACCGGGATGCGCACCAGGTTTATGCCATGCGCTTTGATGGCCGCAAAGTCCGCTTCCGTAATGTAAGTTTCCCGATGTTCCTTCAGCAATCTGGCCAATTTTTCCGGTTCGGTCATGCGGGTCAGCCAGACTTCATCTTCGGCATCGGTTTCTTCGAACAGATGGATATTCATCCAGCGTTCCAGAACCAGCCAGTTGCCGAGATTGACGCCGCGGATTTTCTCTTTCATAGCTCCCTCCTTTCGGTTTCCGGTTTTGCGGGGCGGAAACCGTTGTTTTTTCTGTAAGAATATTGTAGATTTTCTTGACCGCTTCCGCTAGGCATGTTATTATTCCTTTAACCGGTCAATCTTATCCTTTTTTTGGAAGGAGTATCCTATGGAAACCAAAACCTACCGCTACGAACAAGTAGAATACCTCTTTTCTCCGCACGCCCATTTCGAACTTTCCCAGAAAACCTCCAGTTTCGTCCCCTTTCACTACCACGACGCCCTGGAGCTCATCTACATCCTGGAGGGCGAGCTTGTCGTTATCCAGGGGCAGCACGAAACCCTTTTCCGCCCCGGCGATATCGCCCTGATTAACCTGAACGTCCTCCATTCCACCATCAGCCGCACCGGAAACACCTCTATCCTCCTGCAGTTTCCTTCCGCCGATCTCTACCACTATATTCCTGACATGCGCTATAAAGAATTCCTCTGGGAACCCTTTTCCTCCGACTCGGAAACCCGCCGGAAAATGGACGGCGTCCGCGGCCTGTTAGACAGTTTGCTGGATACTGCCAAAGACCAGCCTCCCGGCCATATCCTCCATTTCGAAAGCCTGCTTCTGGAGCTGATCTTCCAGCTTTACTCCGGCTTTGCCCACGACATTACCAAGGCCCAGTTTCACCTCAGCGAAAAAAATCTGGAACGGCTCTCCCAGATTGTCTCCTTCACGGAAGAACACTACGCGGAGTCCTTCTCCCTTTCGGATATCGCCGGGCACTTTCATCTGCAGACAAATTATTTCTGCCGCTTTTTCAAGAATAACACTGGCGTGACCTATATGAAATTTTTGCAGGATTACCGTCTTTCGAAGATTTATTATGATCTTTTGCATTCGGATTTGCCGCTGGGGCTGCTGCTGGAGCGGCATGGGTTTACGAATTATAAGCTTTTTCGGCAATGTTTTTATGAGAGGTTTGGGATGACGCCGGGGGCGCTGCGGCGGGCGAAAAAAGAATAAACATAAAAAAGCGGGGCCTCGCGCCCCGCATCTGAATCACGTTCTTACGTCCCTGAGCAGCTAAGTGCTCAGGGACTGTCCGGATAGTAACCCGTGCCTCACATCTATTTTCTCTTCAGCATCACCGCCCCCGCCACAAACTCCCCTTCAATTCTCCCCTTCAACTCCCCATCCACAATCTCCCACTCTACTTCCTCCCCAAATCTTCCTCTAATCTCATACTCTCCTGGCAGCTTCCACCCAATCTCCGTCCTCTCACCCCGGAACAAATGACACACCACCAAAATCTTCTCCCCATTCTCCCCAACCCTCATCACACTCTGCCACCCCGTCAGCCTCCGGTAGCTCTTCCCAAACTCCTGCCGCAAATACGACCTTCCATCCCGAATCACATCCGAAACCTCCCGGTAAAACGCAATCGCCCGCTCCACAATTCCCCATTGCTCCGCATCCAACTCATAAATATCCCCCGACAAACACATCACCCCAAGAAACGTATTGCACAAAGAATACACGAGCCTCCTGGCATCATCGTCTTTTCGCAGAACCGCCCAAATCTCACTTTTCGACGGCTGCAGCACCCGATGCAGATTCGCCGCAATCACCGGAATCTCCTTCTCCTCATGCGCATCCGAAAACGACACAAAATCACAAAGCTCCATCATCGACGACTCCAGCCTGTGCCCTCCCGACGAGCAGTCCTCGATCACCAGCCCCGGCACTTCCCTCCGCAGCTTCCGCAAAAATGCCTGCGTCGCCAGCACCGCCTGCCGCAGTCCCTCGCCCAGGCTCTCCGCTCCATCGCATCCCATTCCAATGCTGTCATTATAATCAATCTTCAGATACTCGAACCCATACGCCTTCAAAAAATCAATCACATGCTCCGTCAGATACGCCACCGTCTCCGGATTACGCATATCCCAAAACCTCCGATTCCCCACCGTGATCACATGGCCCTCCCGCTTCAGCAGAAGCTCCGTCCGTTCAAAAGCTTTAGCGTCTCTCCCGACCACCTCCAGCTCAAACCAGATTCCCGGCTTCATCCCCGCCTCCCGAATCATCTCGGTACAGCGCGAAAGCCCTCCCGGAAACAGCCGCGGATTCACCTTCCAATCCCCCATATTCATCTCCCAGCCCTTGATCTCATCGGCATACCACCCCGCATCGATCACGAAATAGTCCATTCCCTTCCCCTTCAGCACGGAAAGCATCCGCCGGATATTCTCCTCCGACGGGTTCCCCCAGGTCGTACAAAACTCATTGAAGATCACCGGAATCCGTGCTGCCTGCGCCTTCGGCTCCGCTGCCGCCAACCGGCCGCACACCTCGTCAAAATCCCCTTCGCAGACCGTCAAAAGAGCCTCCGGCGTCCGGAAAGTTTCCCCCGGCCCAAGGCGTTTTTTCCAATGTCCGAAATCCAGATCCGGCAGTCCCCCTGACAGGCAAAGCTCCTCCCCTCTCCGGTAAACCTCCATCTGCCAGGAAGACGGAATCGCCAGCTTCGCGCCCCAGGACACGCCCCGCGCCGCATCCTCAATCCCCGCCATCGGGAAAAACCGCCGCACCGGAAGCGAACCCGTCTGCCCGAACCGTTCGCTTGCCACCCCGTATCCGGACCAGCTCGGCTCCAACTGCAAATCTTCCAGCGAAGCTTTCTCTACCCTTCCCTCATTGCTCCATTTACTCCGTATTCTGCATACACGCACTTTTCCAATGTCTTCATCGGCTTCCGACGGAAAGATTCCTCCCATCGAAAAACTGGTGAGAAATTCCAGCGTCTGCTCCCCGGCACTCAGATTCGTCACCTCGGTCGCCGCCCTCAGGCAGCCGCATCCTTCCCGGTGCTCCAAAACGAAATCCGCCCGAATCCCGGCTCCCTCCATCTCCGTATGAAGCCTCTTCCCGCCGGAAAATTCCTCCAGATACTGTCTCTGAAACTGCAATGCGCAGGCCGCCGGGCTGTTCCGAAACGTATGGCCATTGGAAAATCCATTCGGATAATCCTCCCCTTCCAACCGAAGCTGCACGCAATTGTCCTGCCGGTTCTGCTCTTTTGCAAACAATTCCCGCCTGCCCTCCGGCACAATCGAAAATCCCGTCTGCCCGTCATCCTGTATACAGAACCGCGCAATCAAATCTCCCATTTCAAATTCTTTTACCTGCATATTTTCCTCCTTGTACCACTTCGAGCAGTCTTTCGACCTCACTCATTTTTTCCTTCGGGAATACCCGATAACTATGTATACAATCTTTTTCATCCATCAGCTTCGCCGCCATCCCGTCGGCTCCGTCTATCGTACACTGGTAAAAAAGCCTTGCTCCGTACTTTGTATACAATGTATAAAAATCTTCCAGATCTCCAATCACTTCAATCCCTTTCCCAGCCTGGAAAATCTGATCATAAACCTCCATCCAGTTTTTGGCGGAAGGCTGGCCTTCCCCATACACCCATTGAATCGCCTGAAGCCTTGGATTTTCCAGCAGCAGCGGCAGATGGTTCAAATTTCCAACGCCATCCAGATGATAAATCGTATGGGAAAGCCGTTCACACGCCTTCTCAATCTCCGGATAACCAAACTTCCGAAACATGTCCGGACTGATCATGTATGCAAAATCATCCTGCAAAATATACGACGGCTCCTTACTGTACAGCCCGCCCCAATCGCTGAACCCCGGATTCTTTCCTTTCAAAACCCCGGACAAATCCTCGTAAGCTTCCATCCACGCCTGATACACCTCCCCCTGCAGCCTGTGCAGCTCCTCTTCCTCATCGTACAGGGCATACAGCATTTCCTGGCTCCCCACAAAATTGACGATCACATCCTGAAATCCCCCCAGATCCGGCATTCCAAGCACCACCTGTCCCTGCCACCGCTCCCACCCGGCCCGGTACAGCTCCTTGATCCGCATCGCCCACGGATTTTCCGGGTCATAACGGATCTGAATCTCCGAAATCTCCTGAGGCTTTGTCCGGAACCACACCGACCCGGTTCGGTTATCCAGCTCGGCCCCGCAAAATCCGGCCAGCACTCCCGGCCCGAAAGACCAGAAGTTCACCATCGGGAACGCATCCCCCAAAAAAGCACATTGACTCAGCTCATAATCGATCCGGTCAATCACTTCCTCCGCCGAATATTGCACCAAATGGCAGTTCGCCTGAGACGGCAGCGGAACGTTCGGCTTTTCCCTCTCCGGCCTATAAGCGTCCCGCACCATCACCTTTACCAACGGCCTCTCCAATTTCCTCTGCCACCATTTTTCATAAATTTCGCCCAATTCCTGATAGCGCTCTTTCTCAAATCGAATCCCCATCGCCGCATCCCCCTTTCAAGGCTCTTTCCGGTAATCCGTCGGCGTTTTCCCGGTCACCTTCTTAAAAATAATATAAAAATAATTATAGTTCACAAATCCGACCATCTCGCAGATTTCCATTCCCTTATATACCGTTGTCCGCAAAAGCTCCTTCGCTTTTTCCACCCGGTACAGGTTCAGGTAATCATTAAAACTGCACTGAACTTCCTTCTTAAAAAGACGGCCAAGATACGCCGCATTTACCTGAAACTGCTCCGCCAGATAGGCCAGCGAAAGATTGCAGTCCGCATAATGCTGCTCCACAAAGTCCAGCGTATTCCTCACCAGAAAACTATATTTCTTCTCTGCGGACAGCGATTCCTGTGCATTTCCCTCGCGCAGACATTCGTGAAGTCCCGAAGCATCCGCCCCTGGGCCGCGGTAATGCTCCGTTTCCGCATAAAGCAGCCTGTCTGATCCGTTTCTGCTGCCGGCGTCGGCCCCGCGGTAACGCTCCGTCTCCGCATAAAGCACCCTGTCTGATCCGTTTCTGCCGCCAGCATCGGCCCCGCGGTAACGCTCCGTTTCCTCATAAAGCAGCACCTCTCCCTCCCCGAAGACACCTCGGTACTCCAGCGCTTTCACGGCCTCTTGATAAGACCTCGCAAGCTGCCGATGAGAACTGCAGGGATTTCCCAGGCCAGCCGCAAGTGGCATCTGCCGTTCCCCGCGAATTTCCCGCATACATTCCTCCAACGCGGCTTTTTCCTCCGCAAGCCCCTCCGAAATTTCCTTTTTCCGGAAGAAAACCACCGTCCGCGCCTGCGAATCCGTAAACACAATTCCCGTTCCATCCTCTTCCAGTATTTTCTCACAAATTTCAAAAATCGTAAATGCATCATCCGCCTGTTTTTCTGATTTTTCCTCAGAAAAAGGCATTATGACCGCCGCCGCAAAACGCCAGTCGTCAAAATCCAGCCCCAGAAAATCCAGCCGCCCGCGCAGCTCCCTGGAAGAAATCGTCTGATTCAGAATCCGGTTCATCACATGATTTTTCAGCAGTTCAAAATGCCCCCGATTCTCATGCCGGGCCAAAATCTCATCCGACAGGCTGTCCAGGATTTCTTCGACCGCCTTTGCCATCTCCTCTTTCGAAGAGGGTTTCAGCAAATAGTCGACGACCCCCAGCTTCATTGCCTGGCGAACCAGCGGGAAATCATTGTAGCCGCTCAGCACCAAGATTTTGCACGCTTCCTTCTCCTCCCGAATCCGGGCAATGAGGGCGAGCCCGTCCATCTTCGGCATCCGAAGGTCCGTAATCAAAATCTCCGGATGCAGCTCCCGCACCAGCCGCAGCGCCTCTTCTCCGTCCCCGGCCATCCCCGCAACGTAAATCCCATACTCCTCCCACGGAAGCATTTCCCGGATTCCCTCCCGGATCTGCCTCTCGTCATCCGCAATAATCAGCTTGTACAAGACGCTCCATCTCCTTCTTTTTCCCCGCCGGAAGCACGATCTTTACCGCCGTCCCCATCTTCTCGATGCTCCGGATGCGCAGTCCGTAGGACTTCCCGAACATCAGCCGGATTCGCTGGTCAACGTTTCGGATGCCAATGCTGGACGCCGCTTCCTCCATCGCCGTTTTCTCTAATTTCTCCTGAATTTCCTTCATTTTCTCCGCGGAAATCCCTTTTCCATTATCATAAACGGTAATTTCCAGATTCTGTTCTTTCTGCTTCACGACAATTCCCACAATTTTCTTCTTCTCATCCTCCGTGAAACCATGGCGGATCGTATTCTCAATGATCGGCTGCAAAATCAGTTTCGGAATTCCATAGTCCAGAAAAGGCTCCTCCACGGAAACATCCAGCTCCAGCGAATTGGAAAACCGGTAATTCATCAATTCCAGATACGAACGCACGTAATCCAGCTCATCCTCCAGATAAACGATCTTTTCCCCGAAATTCCCGCTCCACCGGAACAGGTTCCCCAGCAGGCAGATCATGTCCGCCGTCTCTTCGTCCTTCACTTTCAGGGCCTGCGCCTTGATGCTTTCCAGTGTATTGTATAAAAAATGCGGGTCGATCTGGGCCTGAAGAGCGTTCAGCTCCGCGTTCTTCCTCTGAATCTCCGCACTGTAAACCTGGTCAATGTAGTCGCTAAGTTTTTTGCACATTTCATTAAAGCAATCGCTGATTTTCCCAATCTCATCCTCCGAATCCACCGGAATTTCCGTGCTCAGATTCCCTTTTTCCACCCGCTGCATCCCCTCCACGAGGACATTCATCCGCCGGTGGAACTGCCTGCTGATCAGCACGCCCAGAAACGCCGCCACAAGTCCGATTCCCATCACGATCACAGCCGTCTCCCGCGTCATCACCTGCACACTCTTCCGCAGTACCTCCGGTTCTAAACGGTAGGACACCCGCATGCCGGAGGTTCCGGCCTCCTGCTCACTGTAATAATCTGCTTCACTGACCTCCCCGCCGCCTTCTCCCGAAGCGTAAAGGAGTTCCCCATAGCGGTTTACCACCTGAATCTCGCCCTGATTGGAGGTGGCATTTTCCTGAAAAAGCGCATCCGCCTTCGCAGTCGGGACATTAATCAGAAACCAGGCTGTCTGAACCCGCTCCGGAAATTTCGCGGCATCGAAAACTTTCCCCGCGAAGGTAATCACGTCGTCCCGTTCCTTCAGCGTGTATACAGACGGATTCTCCCGGCTGATGTACAGATCGTCACCGCTTTCTTCCAGCTTTTTCAGCAATTCATACTCGCCGAAGGGGAAGCTGGGCCGCACCTCCGGATACCCTTCCGCGCTGTACGAAAAGACCGAATTCTCCATTGTAACCAGCACAATGTCACTGATGTCCGCATCAGCCGAACAGACGCCCTGGAAGAAGGCGTTGATGTTGCTGATATTGGAATAAATGCGGCTGTTTTCGGAATCCTGATTGATGGAACTTAAAATCCGGGACAATTCGCTGCTGTGAATGTGGTTCGAGAGGTCGTAAACCATATTGTATTTTGTACGCAAATAATTGGTTACTTTCTCCAGCTGGGTATTGCCAAGCGCAATCTCCTTCTCCTCAAGCACTTCCATGCTGTCCCGCACCACCCAGGCCGTACTGCACACCACGGCCACAAAAATAAAGATTGTATACAATATTACGATCTTATAAAAAATGCTGATGTTCTTTAATTTCTGAATCATCCTTTTACCGCTCCAACTGTCAAACCGGAAATAAATTGCTCCTGCGCCGCCAGATAAACGACCACAATGGGCGCCGCCGCAAACAGTACATACGCAAACACGGTTCCCCAATCCGCCGCGTAAGGCCCGATGGCCGTATAAATTCCGACGGTAATGGTCATTTTCTGCCCGATCAGAAGCGGGGTCAGGAAGTCGTTCCACATGGACAGACCGATGAAGATTGCCACCGTTGCCGTACAGGGTTTCACCAGAGGCAGGACGACTCTGGTGAAGATGGAAAATTGCCCCGCACCGTCCAGAAGGGCCGCCTCCTCCAGCTCCAGCGGAATACTTTGAATATAGCCCTGAAACATAAACACCGAAAACGAAATGCTTCCGGATACAAAAACCAAAATCAGCCCCGGCATGGTTCCGAGAAATCCTGTCCCCTTGAACATCGTCACAAGCGGTACATATACAATCACATAGGGAACCATCAGCCCGAACAGGAAATATACCGAAAGCGCTCCCGCCAGTTTACTTTTCTCTCTGGATAAATAATAGCCTGCCAGCGCGGATACCGCAATACAAATGACGGTTCCAAAAAAAGCGATACACAGTGAATTCCCATACATTTCTCCCAGATGGATATTCGGGCTTTCCAAAACCTTTCGGACATTTTCCAATGTAGGCGGAATCGGGAAGGTCAGCGGCGATTTTGTAATTTCCGACGTCTTTTTGAAGGCGTTCACAAAGGCAATATACAGCGGAATTGCCATCAAAACCGCCAGAATTCCCACGGCCAGCCGAACCATGATTTTCCGGAATTTTGTTTTTCCATTTACGACTGCTCCCATCTCAATCCTCCAATCTTTTCGACGCTTTTATCTGAAAAACCGAAATTCCCGCGATCAGGACGAACAGGAAAACGGCGATGGCTGAGGAATAGCCGAGCATATTGTTGCCAAAGGCCTGGGTCACGATGTTATAGGCAATGGTCTCGGTGGAGTAGCCCGGTCCTCCGTTCGTCAGAACCTTTACAATGTCGTACTGACGCATTTCGGTCATGATGCTCATGATGACGCAGATCGTGATTCCCGGCGTGATCATTGGCAGGGTCACGTACCAGAATTGTTGTCTCGGACTGCCGCCGTCGATCATACATGCTTCGTAAAGTTCCGTTGGCACGGTTTGCAGGTAGGCCAGATAAATGACCATATAAAATCCCACGGTCCGCCAGATTTCCACTACACATATGCTGATGATTGCATTGTGTGCATTTCCAATGAAATCATTCACCAGCCCAGACAAGCCCGCCCATTCCAGAAACGAATTCAGGATTCCTGTGTAGGATAAAATGCTCATCCACACGAAAGAAATGGCTACCGTGCTCAGAACATAGGGCAGGAAAAAAATGCTTCGGAACACCTTTGTCAGTTTTCCGCTCTGATTCAGCAGGATTGCCAGGGCAAGGCCGCCCACATTGACCACCACGCACACGCATACCGTGATTTTCACCGTATTTCCAAGAGCATTAAAAAAGCGCTTATCCGACAGCATTGCCAGATAATTTTTCACCCCCACGAAATGAAACTGGGCTGATATCCCGTTCCAGTCCGTCAGGCTCAGGAAAAAAGCGCCGATAATCGGCACGATCAAAAGAATCGTATAAATCAGAAAAGCCGGTACTACAAAGAAAATGGATTTTCGTTTCATGCTGTCTCACCTCATTTGAAAGGCGCAGCCATTTTGCGTTCTGACTGCGCCTGATTGTTTATCCTGCAAGCATTCTGGCGAATTCCGTATCCCAGGATTCCAGTTCGCTCATTACATCGGCTCCGGTGAAGACGTTCTGAAGCGATTTCCAGGTGTAGTCTTCGAAGCCGGAAGGCAGTTTGTAGTCGCCGACCACTTTTGTGATTTCCGGAACCACGTCCATTCCGTCATAATTGTTCCGGAATTCGGTCTGCAGGGTTCCCATTTCGTAGGTGACGGGTTCTTTTGTCACGGAGTAAACGCCGTCGGCCTGCAGGTAATAGCGGTACAGATCTTCGTTTCCGCCGAGGACGTATTCACAGAAGGTAAAGGCTGCTTCTTTGTTTTCGCAGGTTTCGGATACGGCCCAGTAGCCCGGCATGGTGCAGTAGCTTTTCGCGCCGGTTGGCGTTGGCATCATAAAGGCGCCGAATTGGTCTTTGTATTCTTCGCTGGAATCAATGGTTGTCGCTGTCCAGGCGCCGTCCATAAACATGGCTGCGCTGCCGCTCAGAAATTCCGCGCTGGCCTGAGTGTAGCTGAAGGACATGCTCCCTTTGTGGTAATAGCCCGCATTGATTAAATCCTGCCATTTCAGCAGCGTATTTTCAATAACCGGATCTGTCCAGGAAACTTCCCCTGCCAGAACTTGTTGGTTAAAATCCGGATACACGGCTTCAATTTCCGCGTTTGCAACGCCGCTCCAATAGCCGAAACTTGTCGCCCAACTGTCTGCCGCGCCTACGCCCATCAGCGGCGTGAAGCCTGCTTCGGTCAATTTTTCGCAGGTTTCCAGGAATTCGTCCCAGGTTTCCGGGGTTTTGGTAATTCCGGCATCGGCGAACTGTTGTTTGTTGTAGTAGACCTGGCTGCGGAGGGCGGTGTAGGCCGGGATCATGTTTTTACTTCCGTTGTTTGTCACAATGTAGCTGTCTTCGTATTTGGACAGGAGTTCTTCCGGGACTTCCGCGTAGACGCCTTCGATGTCGGCCAGGTCGACGGGGTCGATGTTAATGTCGGGCATGTTTCCGGCGGAGAGCATGGTTTTCAGGAATTGGGGGCGGGAGTCGCCGGCCATTAGGATTTTTTCGATTTTAATGTTCGGATGGTCCGCCTCGAAAGTGTCGATGATGTGTTGATAATAATCGGCTGTAAAGTTGTCGGTTTCGAAGACAGCCCAGGAAATGGTTACCGGAGCATTGTCCGCAAAAGCGTTCATGCTAAACAGCGATCCGAGAATAGCTGCTGCGCCGAGTGCAGCGAAACGTGTCTTTTTTCTCATGTGAAAACCTCCCTTTTTTTGATATATTTAGGATAGCATTCGGGTGGTTTTGCGACAAGTTTAAATAATGTAGATAATTCTCTGATTTTATACAATGAAAAAGGGAGTGGAGTCCGTTTTCATGGATTCCATTCCCTATTCGAGTTTTTGGTTTTGGCCGCAACGTGGCGCTGAAATGTCCGCCTAGGGCGGAGTCATATGCTCCTTATTGTGACAGGCGCGGCGGATGATTACCTGGCGTGCTCGGACTCAGATACTCTTCCCTCCTGCGGACGGGCGCGGCGGATGACCTTCAGGAATGGCCTCACGGCTCTTCTCTTCGCTGTATGGCTCACACCGACGCGGCTTTTTCTGCTATATCTGGCGCTTCACTCCAGGCTTCCACCCGCCTGCCGAACTTTTATGCCAGGTACGCCGCAGCTATTTTTTCTAACCCTTCCGGATTCGCCGCTTTCCACGCGTCAAAATCCATTCCGTTTTCTGCGACTGTTTTCCCCAGCTCTACCAGGAAATCCGGAATATTTTCTTCCAGAATCACGCCCATCTCCTGGCCCATCGTTTCCTGGCCCTGCACTTCGCTTCCATTCAGGTACAACATATACGCCGAACGCGCTTTTCCGTCCACACTCTTCGACGCGCCGCGGAAGCCCAGCGCCCCCGTCTGATGCGTCCCGCAGGAAGACGGACACCCCGAAATATGGATCTGGGGCAATGCACCATCCGGCAGATCTGCTTCCCGCACCTTCGCTACACAGCTCGCCAGCAGACCTTGAGAATCCCGAAGCCCCACCTGGCAAATCGTAGCGCCGATGCAGCTTACCGAGGTTTCAAACAGGCTCGCAGCACTGTCCTTCTCTGTCAATGCTGCAATCCGTTCCGCCTCGCTCCCAGTCAGATTAATGAGATAAGCCGTCTCGTCCGGCGACAGACGCATTTCCGCCTCCGAAATCTCCTGCAATGCGTCTGCCAGTTCGCAGAACATTTCCGGGGACGGCTGGCCGCCAATCGGATGCCATACTACCGTATACAGTCCCGGCTGTTTCTGCTCCAGAATGCGCGGGCCACCGGCTGTCGTCCCGTCACCGCTCTTTGCAATCTTCGTCTCCTCCGCATGGATCGTCAGATCCTCGCCGGAATCAAAAACTTCCTGTAATTTCTCCTGATAGGCCTTCGCGTAATTCTCCGCGCCGCCTAAAATTTCCTGCATATAGCGGGTACGGGCTTTTCCTCTATTTTCATAGTTTCCGTAAGCGCGGAACGTCAACCACATTGCTTTCACATAATATAAAATGTTCTCCGGCTCCACCGCTTCCGCGACTTTTACGCCGAAACGCGGATTATTTCCCAGACCGCCCGCACTGTATACATCGAACTTTCCATCTTCTCTGGCCACAAATCCCAGATCCCGGTAAGTCGCATGAGTCAGGTTTTTCGGCGAATTTGAAAAGCCGACTTTCAGCTTCCGGGGCATTTTCTCCGCTTTTATGAAGTTCATCAGGTATTCCCCAGCCAGCTTCGCCCAGGACTGTACGTCGAAATATTCTTCCTTTTCCACGCCGGAGAGCGGGGAGCACATCACATTGCGCGGAAAATCACCGCCGCCGCCCATGGTCACGATTCCGGCGTCCAGCGCTTTTTCCATGATCTCGCAGACGGCTTCCTGGCCCAGGTTATGGAGCTGGATCGTCTGGCAGGTGGTGAAGTGGACTTTATTCACGTTGTATTTCCGGATCGCATCCGCCGTAAAGGCCAGTTTTTCCTTTGTCACGCATCCGGCGGGCATGCGGAGACGGAGCATGCTGGCTTCGCCGCCTTTCTGGGCGTAGCTTCCGTAGAGGCCGGAAAAGCCTTTGTATTCCATTTTTTTCAGTTCACCGGCGTAGAATGCGGCTGTTTTCTCGCGGAATGCGGCGAGATCCGGTTTCCAGCTTTGGGGATCGATGATGTTCATTCTGGTTTTCCTTCTTTCTTAGTCTGTAATCAAAACCGCGCGGGGTTGTTTTCCGCTAAACATTATAGCATAGATTTTTTTGAATGCAATTGGAATCTCGTGGCGATTCTGCCAGGCGGTGCCTGAAGCGTGGGTATCTTATCCGCGTCCAACCTCTTACTCTTCCTCCAGCGGAACATAGTCCTCCGGAACTTCGATGCCGAGCTTTTCGCAGAGCGTTTTATTATAGCGTTTCGTAAAATCCTCCGCATATGCAACCGGCATCTCGGAAATCTCTTCTCCATCCTCCAGGATACGCACGGCCATTTCCCCCGTGAGATATCCGAGTTCATAATAATCGATCGACAAGGTAGCGACGCCGCACACCTTGCACGTACTTTCTTCCCCTGCAATCACCGGAATTCCTTCCGGCACGCAGATATTCGCAATCAGCTCCGCATTCGACGCCACGGTATTATCCGTCGGCACATAGAGGACGTTACATTCCGCCGCTGCGTTCGACGTAACGGAAAAAATATCATTCGAATCCGAAAATGCATAGGCCTCACAGGCATAGCCCAGCGCCTTCAATTCTTCCTGTACCACGTCGATCTGGTACTGCGAATTCGGCTCGGCCGAGCAGTAGACCAGTCCGACCTTTTGCGCGTCCGGGAACAGCTCTTTTACCATCGCGGCCTGTTCCGCCAGTGGCGCCAGGTCTGAAGTGCCGGAAATATTCCCGCCCACCGTGCCGTCAAAGTTCTCCAACTGAAGCGCCGCCCCGTATTCCGTAACCGACGTCCCCAGAATCGGGATATCCGTCGTCGCTGTCGCGGCAGTCTGCAAAGAAGCCGTGGCATTCGCCAGAATTAAATCCACTTCTTTCGCCACCAAGCTGTTCACAACCGTCGTGCAGGTCGCATAGTCTCCCTGCGCATTTTCCTCTACGAACGTCACGCGCTCTCCGAGCGCTTCCGTCAGCGCATCCTTGAAGCCCTGCGCCGCGCTGTCCAGCGCCTGGTGCTGTACAAACTGGCAGATTCCCACCGTAAAATCCTCCTCTTCCTCCGCATTGCCCGTCAAACCGAAAATGCCTGTCAGCATTCCGGCCGCGGCAAGTAATACGGCCATTCGTTTTTTCATACTCATTCCCTCCTTGTATTACTCTTGTTTAAAGTTGTCTTGGCTCTCCACGCCGCGCGCATTTTCCTCTACAAACGTCACGCGCTCTCCGAGTGCTTCCGTCAGCGCGTCCTTGAAACCCTGCGCCGCGCTGTCCAGCGCCTGGTGCTGTACAAACTGGCAGATTCCTACCGTAAAATTCTCCTCTTCCTCCGCATTGCCCGTCAAACCGAAAATGCCTGTCAGCATTCCGGCCGCGGCAAGTAATACGGCCATTCGTTTTTTCATACTCATTCCCTCCTTGTATGATCCTTATTTAAGGTTGTCTTGGCTCTCCACGCCGCGCGTTCTCAGCCTTGGCCATTCCGGCCACGTCCCCGCGGAACATGCGCCTTTCCAGCGCCTACACCAACTTTTCTCCTTCTTTCCACTCCTCGCTCTTCTCTTCATACCGGCTGTTCAGCCATGCAATGGCCGCATCCAGCCCCTCCGCATCAAAAGAAAACATGGCGGAAACCTTCTTTTCCTCCGGCGTCTTATCAAAACAGTACGGCCCCGAAAAGACCGTCGCGCGCAGTTCGTCTCCCGCCTTTTCCAGACGGTACTGCATGCCCTGATAGCTTCCTGTGAAACGTTCTTTTTTCAGGAAGGGCAGGGACATAATGGCTTTTATTTCAATCATTACGGTTCCTCCGATCTGGCTTTAGTATACCTGATTTGGTTGGAAAATACAATGAATCCATTCCGGAAAGCTTAAGTAAATTTACAATTTACGCAAGCGCATAATGCTTTAAAAATAAACTTTTTCCCATAATCTTTTGCGTAAACCTTGCGTAAAATCTTGCGTAAATTTCATTTACTTACTCAAAATCCACTCATTTTTCTGCTGATTGCTTGTACTTGGTTTAATTACCTTTGCCCGTTTCAACGATGCCAGCAAATTTCCAATCTTATATTCTTTCTGTTGATCCGATAATGCCTCCGGAAGCTTCTCCCATAAAAGTGCCCGGATATCTTTTTTTCTGGCGCTGTGATAGACCTCCAGATATTGCACAATCAGATCCTTATAATACTGATCGTCAAATCCCTTATTCTTAATATATTGCGCGCTATTATCTATGCTCTTCGCTACCGCGGAAGATAAATACAAATTGGACATCTTTCCTTCCACTAATTTTAACTTACGTAAGTAGTCCACACTTTCCTTAGACAACTTTCTCCCCTTCTGAACCTGATCGAGCAGAAATACCGTCTGCAAATCCAGATTCGGGTTATCATACAAAATGTGCATATAATTTTCATTTAATGTCTTTCCATATATGGTAACTGCTACCTGGCTTTCATTTGACAAATCATAGTCTGGCATGGGAAAATATTTTTCTTTCTGAATACGGAAAACTTTCCGAATCCCCATCGTTGCTGTATCAATCATACACAGCTTATTCATCGTTTCCGCTAACAGCTGGTTTCGGTAAAACGGCGGATTATAACTGACTTCCAATACGGCTTTAATATCCCTTGGTAAAAAATCGCCGGGATTCGTAATTTTAATCCGATCCTCGAATTCATTAATATAAATCCGTCCGCCTAACTGATAATTCGAATGAGCAATACAATTGTTCAGCAACTCTCTTAGAAGCCACATATTATACTGTTGTGTTTCTTCAGGAAAAAGTGTCATCTGATTTGGCATATAACGATATTTTAAATTACGAATCCTTAAAAATATTTTATCAATCACGTTTATAAACGGAATCGTATAAAGCTCATAATCGAGATCCTTTCCATCCGCACCGTAAAGCCTCCACATCATAGTCGGCGGACTTGCAAAAAGGTAATCATAATCCGGATTTCCCAGAAGAAGCATCGCAGCGGCTGTCAGTTTTCCGCCAATCATCAATTTTAATTTTGTCAGAAACTGTTCATCTGTCATATGATCTATTTCTTTTGAAATATATTCCTTATTCATTTTTTCCTTATATTTCTGCCTGGCGATTGCAACTGCTTCCTTATCCAAACATTCACAGGTTGCTCCGTTTAGCAGCTGTTTCGACCAATCCTGCCTCGTCTGGGATCGAATCATATCAATCTTAAACTGCGGAAGAGCAAGCAGGCTTTCTCCCGCACGTGCATAATAGTTTCCTTTCCAGCCGGTTGGAATACCCGTGACTGCCGCCGGAATCTGAAACATCAGGACACGATATGTTCTTCCGTCCACAATTGGCGTCAGCTCTATAATATCAATAAATGAAATCTCACCCGTCGTACCTCTTGCCACTTCGTATTTGAAACGTTCCAGATTTCCTTCTCCCTGTTTAAAATTGGTTCCTACGATATGGCGGACTTTTCCCTTTTCACTGACTCCAAGAATAAACCAGCCAAATTGCTGATGTTTTAAATTTGCCTCGTTGCTGATCGCCGAAAAATATCTTCCTGCTTTATCGGTATCGTACTGACCTTTGGCTTCTTTAAATTCTACAATTTCAAATTCCCAGCGTTCTATAAGACTTTCCAGTATCTCGTAATACTGTACGCTCGGATCTGTTAAGGAATATTCAAAATATTTCATACGCAATGCTCTCTCGCTCCTCCTGATATGCTTATGGTAGCATGTTTTTTCTACAGTCACAAGAAATATTTTCAGACAAGTTTCTTATCTCCTCTCCATTTACATCCTTCAAAAAACAGCAGATGCTTCGCACATCTGCAAAGCACCTGCCATCTGTTACCATAACAAAGCTTTCTTATCTCCCAAACGCAACCTCTTCCGCCATCTCAAACATCGTCTCCGCATCCAGCCCCACATCAAGTCCGCTTATGGAATAATCCATCCCGTCATCGACCCACATAACACAATAATGCGTTGTATATTCCACATCGTCGCCATAGGAAATCTTCAGCTTCCCAGCTTCCACATCTTTCCGATCCTGCTCCGTAAGGTAGTCTCTTCCGTCCTCCGGCACAACCTTGTATCGCTGACAACTGTACTGAAAACGGATACCATTTACCTCTTTCACCGTCAACGACGTGCCCGTGCTCTCTTCCATATGCGGCCGGATCACCAGATTCACCTTTTTCGCGCCGGACTGATAGTTGATGCTGATGGTCTGAACTTTATAAATCGTGTTTCCGTCTGTGTCGACGCCCTCATCCTGGCCGGTCGACGCGCCTGTGAAAGTAAATCCATTCGAAAAAGCTTCTACTGCCTTCCAGTTCCCTTCTCTGGAAGCCAGCTTCTTCTCCAGCTTTTCGTAGCTGCGAATCTGCACCGGGCCGGTTCCTCCATTTACGTAGGCAATCGAGCCGTTTCCGGCCGCAAACGCACTTCCGACTCCCAGACAGCACACCGCCGCACAAATCGCCAAAACCTTCACTCTTTTATGTCTCATAAACATTCCCTCCTCATTTTTCTGCTCCGCACCGACCCGCACCTGGCGCAGTACCTGTCTGCTCCATACTTCCGATACCGGAACCTCCTCTGCCTGCTGCCGCAGACATGCCTTTAAATTCCTGTCAAATTCTCCGCTCATAATACTTTGCCTCCCATCCCTTCGAAATCTTTTCCGGCTCTTCACAGTCCCCCGCATCCCCCAGCGCTTTTCGTAATGCCTTTCTGGCATGGAACAGGCGCGTCCGCACGGTTCCTTCGCGCAAGCCTGTGCTGCGGGCAATTTCCGCCGTGGTCATTTCGTTGTAATAATACAGGATCGTCACCATCCGCTGTTTTGCCGGAAGCTTTAAAACTTCTTTATACAGGGCAATGCTCTGCTCCGACTCCAGATAACATTCCAGAGGGGACGGCTCCGGGCTGGCGGTTTCCGCCTGGAAAATCTCCTCGACCGGCTGCTCCCGTTTCTGCTTCTGGCAGTAGCGCCAGGTCATTCTGGTCAGCATCCGGAAAAACCAGCTTTTGAAGAATTCCGGTTCCCGGATTTCCCCTGCGTGGTAGTAGCAATGCAGAAAGGCGTTCTGTACAATGTCCTCGCTGTCCGCCTGGCTGTGAATCATCAGATAAACCGTCCGCAGCGCTTCTTCCCGATAGCGGACAAACAGCTTTTCAAAAGCTTCCTGGCTTCCCTGCTGCATTGCCCTTACCAGCTCGGCGTCTTTCTCCATATCCCTGACCTCCTCTCGTTCGGTCTGTTTGTTTCTTTTTTAGATGCATCTGTATATAAGAGACTTCTCAGCATCGTTTTGTTCAATTTTCTGCAAAAAAATTTTTCAGTGCAAGGCATGCGCCGCACCCTCCTGCGAGGATACAGCATCCAAGGGCCAGCGCGCTCCACAGCCTTCTCACTTCGAAAATGGAAAGCCCGGCCTGAAGCACCTGCTCCACCTCTTCTTTCCAATTTTGAAAGAAGGAGCCATAAAATGAGAAATCTGACCATTTCGAGGGAATGCATCCGGTCAGGAGGTCTGAGAACCTGCTTTTTACCAGGATGACGTCTATTTGATAGCGGTTTTTTAAGTTTTCTTCGATTTCGCGGCTTTTCTGCTCCCCGGTATCTGCCGCTGCAATGCGGTTAAAGCCGGTTTTCTCATCTTTGGAAGCCTGTATAATCAACGTTCCCCGGAATCCCTCCAAAACGCCCCGGATAATATATTCCTTCTCCCCATAGGTAACCGCCGCGCCAATCACGTTCTCGCTTCCAAACAGCTCCCAGGCCGTATGGCTGTCCAACAGGCATCCGCTGATATCTCCGGCTGCCGGTATCTGGAAGTTTCCGGTGAGAAGGGACGGGTTTCCGCTGACCGTAAGGACTGTGACGGTAGCCGTCCGCTCCGCCGGAACGTTTGTGGCAATCGTTTGATTTGTCTCTTCCCGCCAGAAAGTCAGATCAGGGAGGCTCTCTTTTCCGGCGGCATCTTCCTGAATCTCCTCTGCCGTTTCCAATGAAATCGCCGTCTGGCTCTGGTAGTGGAATGCGCTCCCTCCTCTTTGAAGGGTGCGAAGCTGTCCCAGGCCCAGAAGGGCGCACAGGCAGAAAAGGGCTGTGCCTGTCAAAATTTTTATTTTTCTTTTCATGAGACTTCCTTTCGGATTCTGCTTCCTGCCTGGATTTCCCGGTCGGTTTCCAGGATGATCTCCCGGTCGGAAATGCCGTCCCCGGAAACGGCCGCATAATCGCTGTTTTTATCCAGTACGGTGACTCTTATTTTCTCCGCCTCCAGGATGGTTCCCAGGATTCCTTCTTTTTCCGAAACGGCCAGCACGAAGGTTTCACCGTTTTCCGAACGCAATGCTCCAGTCGGCAGTACCATGGAATACGATTCTGTCTGCCTGCTGAAATCGGCCGTTACCAGGTCGCCGAGTTCCAGGGATGCTTCCTCTGTCACTATGGTAACTTGTAAAACCGAGGTATCGGTTCCCACCCAGGCGATCTTTTTAATCACACCTTCCGCGAGTTCTTCTGTGCTTCCGTATTTTTTCAGGCTGACGCTGGCTCCGATTACCAGTTCGGTTTCGTATTCGGAAGAAAGTTCTGCGGTAAGCTGTTTCTCGTCGGATACTGCCGCAATCACCGCCGCTTCTGCCGCAGAAGTTTTTTCCCCGATTTTTACATCAATGCTTTCAATCGTTCCGGAAACTGGAGCCAATACGTTTCCCTCGTTGTCTGTGCTGCTGTCTGTGGCGTCTTCGACTGCTCTGGTGTACTTGAGCATTGCTTCTTCGAATTCCTGCAATGCGCTCTGATATGCAGGAATTGCCTCTTCCAGGGCTTCCTGGCACGAGGTTTCCGCGTCAGGGCGTGAGAACTGATAGGTTCGCTCCCGGCTTCTTTGGTATTCCCAATAGGCCTCCTGCGCGCTTTGCAGCCCATTCCACACCTCCCGAAGCGCCTCCTGTAATTCATTCTGGGCCGCCTGGCCGTTTTCCTGCCCGCTCTGACCCTCCCCGCCGGTCTCCTGTCCGCTCGCTTCCCCTTCGCTCTGGCCCGTCCCACTGGCCTTCTGTCCGCTCTGCTCTCCTTCACTCTGGCCCGTCCCGCTGGCCTCCTGAAGCGCCTCCTGGCCGCTCCGCTCCCCACTCTCCCACATCTCCAGATACATCTCCAAATATTCCTGATACTCCCCGAAATATTCATACTCCTTCTCCCGCATCGCAAGCTCCAGCCGATCCTCCTCCAAATCATCGTCCGCCTTCCAATACCAGGACGCCGTCTTTTCCAAATACGCCTGCCATGCTTCATAAGCCGCCAAATAAACCTCCTCCGCCTCCTGAAGCTCCCTCATCCCCTCTTTTTCCCACACAAACAGATCCTCTTCCGCCCGCCGCAGCGCCGTATTCTCCGACACCCGCAGCAATGGCTCTCCCTCCTCCACCGTATCCCCCTCTTTTCCATAAACCTCTTCCACATACCGATTTTCCGGGACAAGGACGGCATATTTCACCCCTGCCTCCACCTTTCCCAACGCGCTGACCGTATGCGTAATCCTGCCGGATACCGCCTTCGTCGTCCCCACAACCGCCGTCGTCATACTCGCCGCCGCCCTGGACAGAAACGTAAACAGAACCATCGCCGCCAAAAAGGCAATCCCGGCCTTTTTCATTCTTTTTTTCATCAACCCCGAACCTCTTCTTTCTTAACATGAGACGCCTCAATCCCCTGTTCCAAATACTCCTCTCCGTTCAAAAATACCAGAAAAACCGGCAAAAAAGTCAGCACCGACACCGCGAAAGCGAACCCGACGCTTCCCTCCTCAATTTCCGGAAGCAGAATCGACAGCGGCCAAAGGCTTTTCGTCTTCAGAAAGGCCAGCGGCTGCTCGATCATGTTCCAGCTTTCCGGAATCCCCAGCACCATTGCGGAAAAAATCCCGGATTTCCCCAAGGGCAGCCCGATATGGAAAAATAATCCCCACGCGCCTGCCCCGTCCAGCCGCCCGGCCTCCACGATCTCCTCCGGAATCCCCGCAAAAAACCGGTACATCAGAAAAACCGGAAATGTGGAAAACGCGCCTTGAAAAATCAGCCCCAGATGGCTGTCCAGCAGGTTCAGCTCCTTTAAAACCAGATAATCCGACAGCATCAGAACCTGAAACGGCATCAGCATCAGGGCAATGTACAGCCAGATCACCGTCTTTTTAAGCGGAAACGAATACCTGGCAAGGCCCCATGCCGCCGGTATCCCAAAAAGCATCTGGCCGCACAGAATTCCCAGCGTTATTTTTCCGGTATTCCAGAACATGACGAAAAATTCCGGCGTATCCAGCAAAATTTCCACGTAAGCCCGGAGCGTCGGATAGAGCGGAAAGAGGAACAATTTCGCATAGTCCTCTCCCTGGCCGAGTATCCCGCCCAGTTGGAGCGTCAGTTCCCCTTCACCCATAAAGGAACCGGCAATTAAAAAGCACACCGGCAGCACCGCGAACAGCGCGCAGGCCAGAACCAGCCCTTCAATTCTTCTTCTGCAATGCTTCCTCATTCATCCCATCTCCTTTCCCCAGACTTTATACAAAATCCCCAGAAAGCTTAAAATCACAATACTTAAAAGAACAGAAGCCGCCGACATTTTATCCAATGCCAGTATCCGGAACCAATTATTAAATAAATGCTGCATCATATACATGCTGTCATGGGGATAATTCCCCGCCACCAGATAGGCCTCCCGGAATACCTTGAAGGAATTCAGCATGGAGAGCACCGCCGCCGTAGCAAAAACCTGTTTTAAATTCGGCAGCGTCATACTCCGGAAAATCCGGAATTCCCCCGCCCCGTCGATTCTGGCCGCTTCGTAAATGCTGCTGTCGATCTGCTTTAACCCGGCCAGCCATAGGATCACATGGTAGCCGCTGTTCCGCCATAGATAGCTGAAAACCAGAATCCAGAATGCCGCCGAAGAATTCAGCCAGTTGTTCACAGGCAGTCCCATTCTCTCTAAAACGGCATTCAAAAGCCCGTACCGATGAAAAAGGAGCTTCCAGATCAGGGCTGTCGAGACCGCCGGAAGGGCCATCGGCAGCAAAAGCATCCATTTATACCATGCGCCGTACCGGCACCGCTGAATCAAAACTGCAAGCGCCAGGGAACCGGCGAGCAAAACCGGAATACAGATCAGAATAAAGCGCAGCGTATTTTTCGAAGCCAGCAGAAACGCTTCGTTTTGAAATAATTTTCGAAAATTTTCCAGCCCCGCAAAGCCTTGCCCGGTACTTCGGGCAAAGGCGCGCCGGAACACGTCCAGCCAGGGGATACAATAAAACAGAAGGACTCCTGACAGGCTTGGGAGAATCCAGAGAACTCCCGTCCAGTTTTTCTTTTTCTTCATAGGCTCACTCCGCCATGTGAAGGTTTACCTTCTGTAAAATGCTGTTTACCGTTTCCTCCAGGGAAGCTTCGCCGGAAAGGTAACGAACGCCCTGCTCCGTCACCGTTTCCCGGATGACGGTGTCTGTGACTGTGGGCGTGTGCAGTTCCCGAATTATCTCTTCAATTTTCTCGAAGCCTGCGCGGCTCTCTTCCTCCGGAAGGGTATCATACTCCACATTCCGCGCAACCTCCTCTTCCCGCATCTCCTGAAATGCCGTCTGATTCACCGGATAAGCCGTATCCTCGATGGTAAACTGCTTTTGGCAGTCAGAGGATAAAAATTCCTTCACGAAGGCAAGCGCGGCCTGCTGATTTTCACTCTTCGCATTCACACTGATGATTTCCACCGGGACAAAAACGCCGCTGCTCTGGCCTTTCGCACTGGTAAAGGCAAGATCCACTTCCAGAAGCGCCAACGAAAAATTCAGGGATTTGGATGTGTAGATCCCTAGCGTCGTCTCCCCCCGTTCGATCTGGTAAGGAATCCACAGTTCTGCGTTATCTTCGTCGTAGTCCGCGTTTGTCTGCTCGATATCGGCCTGGCTGATCCCTTCTTTCTGGATATCGTTTATCCTTTTCGCCGTCTCCAGAAACTCGGACAGCTTTTTGGAATCCATCTCCCCGCTTTCATCCAGCCAGGAAGGGGAACAGAAGTCTGCGAGTCCGTCCAGCAGCAGTTCGTCATACCTTCCCACCACGCTGGCCCTTTTCGGATACTGCGCTTTCAGCGCGCTTACCTGCTCCGCCAGGGAAGACAAGTCCGTAATCTGGCTGATATTCTTTTCCGGGCCGACCAGAATCGGTATCCGGAAACGTGCCGGAACTGCGTAAACCTGCCCTTCCGTTTCATAGGTATAAACGATATTATCATAAATTCCTTCTTCGTTTGCCACATCTCGTAAGACATTTGATAAATCTGCCAGCAAACCGCTCTCGCAGGACTGTTCCACGTCCATTCCGTCCAGAATAATCAGATCCGGCCCGGTTCCGGCTAAAATTTCCGTGTTCAGGGTTTTGATTGCGTCATCCGCTGTAACGCCTGTCCCCTCTGTCATTCCGATTTCCAGCGATACGACGATATCCGGATTGTTTTGGTTATAAGTATTGATTTCCTGCTGAAGCAGCGCATTTTCATATAAAGAATATATGGTAAGCTTTTCTGTCGTCTCCTGTTCGCCGCCCGCCGCATACCGCTTTAATTCCGCCGTATTTTCTCTGATATAAGCAATGAGCACACTTTGATCGGAAAGCACCGCAAGTTTCCGGAAATTGCTGTTGTTATCCCCCATGGTATTCGTACTGCCGTCCAGGAGCTGTTCTGTCACGCTTCCTCCTGCCGTATAATGAAAAATCCCTCTCCGGGAAGCATAGGAAAAGCCGTTCCCGTCCGAATCCTGAAGAAAACAGCCGCTTTTTCCGGAACTCGAAAAGTCTGAGAGATCCTGGGTAAGAAGACGGTTTACCACCTCATTGCCCTCCTGCATCTCGCCTTTTTTGTCATAAAATTTCACGCCCTCCCCAGTAAGAGCCAGAATGTTTCCGTTGAAAGCTGCCGTCAGATAGTGCATTTCTCCTTCCGCCGGAATTTCTCCAATCACCGTTCCGCTTGTAATGTCAATGATTTGGATGTTGCTCTCCGTATCGGTTACAAGCAAAGTGTCTTCATCTGCAAATTCCAGGGTGTAGCATGCATTGCCATCAAAATCAATCCCGATGGACTGTGACGTTCCGTCCGTGTGATAGACCGCAATCTCCTGGCCTCCCGCAAACGCAAAACTGCCCTGGGGGCTGATGGCCGCTATCGTCCTATTCTCCGAAAGCCAGGCCGTTTTTTCTTCGGAAATGTTCCAGGTACTCCCCGCGTCCGCCGAGGAATACGCCGCCTGATCCGTAATCATCCAGACCGTTCCGGAAATTTCCCGAATTGCCTTTACATCGTTTGTATTTTCCGGCAGGGTAAGGGCTTCTTCCCTGTAACTTCCTGTGCTTGCGCTCGTGGAAACCAACGCTGCGCTGCCTGAATCTGTTTCCGTATCTTGGCTGCCCGCGCTGTCCGCCAGGCGCTGACAGCCGCCAAAACTGACCGCCGCCGCTGACAGCATTCCAATAACCAGAAAATTTCGCAGTATCCGCTTCATGTTTCTGTCCTCCTTTTTGAATTTCCCGCCCTGCGCAGAACGTTTTTTACATTTTCATCTTATCACAGCAATCTCGAAATTTTTTCTAATTTCCATGGAATTTTTTAGAGATAAATTAGAGACAGAAATGGTATAATAGGCAGATAGAAAGGAGTGTGCCATGCGAATTTTACTGATTGAAGACGATGCCGATTTTTCCAGTTCCCTCCAGAGCCAGCTCGTACACAATGGTTTTGAAGTCGACATTTGTTCGAACGGCAGCGACGGCCTTTTCTATTTGAAACAGCAGGATTACCACCTGATTCTTCTGGATCGGCTGATGCCCGTCCTGGACGGAATGAGTTTTCTGCAGATTATCCGCCGTCAGAATCTTTCCACTCCGGTCATTTTCATTACCGGAATCGGGGAGCTGGCCGCCAGGATTGACGGTTTAAACGGCGGAGCAGATGATTATCTGGTAAAACCCTTTGCGTTTGAGGAACTGTTGGCCCGGATTCACTGTATTTTGCGCCGCCCGCAGGCCCTGAAGACCGCGCATCCGGTTTCTGCCGGAGACTTGACCTGGTATCCCTCGGAAAAGGAGCTTCATTGCCGGGAAACGTCCTGCACGCTGACCGCGAAGGAAAGCGCCCTGCTGGAGCTTTTTCTGGCGCATCCGAACCAGACGCTGACCAGGGAACGCATTTTTTCAGAAATCTGGGGATATGATACGGACGTGGAATCCGGAAATCTGGATAATTATATTTATTTTCTGAGAAACCGCATCCGCTCGCTGAAAAGTACGGCCTCTTTACAGACAGTTCGGGGCGTCGGATACCGTCTGACCCTCTGAATCGGGCCGGAAAGGAGTTTCTATGTATCGGAAATTACGTTTCCAGTTGACGGCTTTCTGCGTGCTGGTGATCGGCGTTGTCCTGGCGGCGGTAGTGTGTATCAGCCTGAAGCTGTTCCGGGACAATCAGGAACTGAAATGCTTCAATGACTTTCAGGAAACCATGAACCGCATCTGCCAGACCCTTTCCACAAGCGAAAGCATTTCGCACTCCTGGCTGACGGAAGTCTCTGCGGAAAATGATCTGGCGCTCTCAATTCTGGATAACGTTCTTCCGCTTCTGTACCAGGTGGATTCGGAAAATGAAAACCTGGATTCTTATTTTCTTCAGGCGCGCAGTGTGGCCGTGGAGTCCTACGCGCTTTCGGAGCTTTCCGTAAAGACGAGCAATTATCCGAAGCATGTGGAATTTCAGATGAAAACGGACGCGGACGGCGTCTATCTGGCTTCGGTCGCCTATATTCCAAAGGAATTCGGTCTTTTGACCGTGACCGCACTGTTTGACCTTACCTCACATCTGTCTTACCTGGACGGGCTGTATCCGCCGATCGTTCTCTCGGCTTTGGGGGCGGCTCTGCTTTTAAGCGTCCTCTCTTTTTTTCTGATTCGGCGTCTGATCCGCCCTCTGGAGGAGAGTCATGAGCGGCAGACTGCTTTTTTTGCCGCCGCTTCGCATGAGCTGCGTTCTCCGTTGGCGGTCATTCTTTCTTCCCTGTCTGCGATGGAGGCCGCGCCGCAGGGAAAGGCGGATGGGTTTTTAGGGATTGTAAAAAAAGAAAGCCTGCGCATGCAGCGTTTGGTGAATGATATGTTTACGCTGGCTTCTTTGGATAATGGGAGCGTTTCGATTCGGAAGGAGCCGGTTTTTCTGGATAATCTTTTGATTGAGGCGTATGAAAGGTTCTGCGGGCTGGCAGCGCAGAAGAAAATTCGGATTGAGGTGCGGCTGCCGGAGGAGGTGCTTCCGGAGGCTTTTTGTGATCCGGAGAGGATTGCGCAGGTGTTTACGATTTTGTTGGACAATGCGGTGGCTTATACGCCGGAGGGCGGGATGATTTGGGTGTCTTTGGAGGGCGGACAGTCAGGATTTACGGTGAGGGTGGCGGACAATGGGTTCGGGGTGCCTAAGGAGCAGCGGGAGGATATTTTTTCACGGTTTTACCGATGTGACCAGGCCAGGACGGATAAGGAGCATTTTGGGCTTGGGCTTAGTATTGCGCGGGAGATTGTGGAGCTGCATGGCGGGAAGATTCTGGTGCGGGAGGCGGAAGGCGGCGGAGCGGAGTTTGTGGTGACGCTGCCGGGGGTGAGGTAGGAGGCTGGGCGCGCCGTGTAGCCAACGAGCGGTTCCTAGGCTGGACACGCCGACGGCAAGATCAGCACGTGGCACTGGCTTTTAGCACCGGGACGCGTGGCCATACGCAGGACTGACACGTCGCGTGGCTAACGAGCGGTTCCTGAGCCGGGTACGCCGACGGCAATGTCAGCACGTGGCACTGGCTTCTCGCACCGAGACGCGTGGCCATGCGCAGGACTGACACGCCGCCCGGCCAACAGCGGTTCCTGGGCTGGGCGTGTCGCGTGGCCGGGCGTTCCGCACCACACTACAACAAAACAGGCAGGCACAAATCCTTCCTTTGTGTCTGCCTGTTTTTCTTCAGCCTACTCTCAGCTTAAATTTCTGTATCTCTCTCTCCGTCGAAACCCGCTCGATCTCCGCGCCCAGGCTTCTCAGCTTCTCTTCAAAGCACTCATATCCCCTCTGGATATAAACAATATCATCCACAATCGTAATGCCTTCCGCCGCCAGCCCCGCAATCACCAGCGCCGCTCCAGCCCGCAGATCCGGCGCGCTGACCTGCGCCCCGGTAAAGCGCTCAACACCAGAAATAATCGCCGTATTCCCTTCCACCTTAATATTCGCGCCCATTCTGGCCAGCTCGTCCACATATTTAAAACGGTTTTCGAAAATGCTTTCCGTCACAATGCTGGTCCCTGCGGCCAGCGCCAGGGTCACACTGATCTGCGGCTGCATGTCAGTGGGGTAGCCGGGATAGGGGAGGGTTTTCACGTTCGTCGTTCGAAGCCGCTTGGAAGCAACCACGCGCACGGCGTCGTCAAATTCTTCTACTTCGCAGCCAATCTCTTCCAGTTTGGCTGTGGTGGCTTCCAAATGCTTCGGAATCACATTCTTGACCATCACGTCGCCTTTGGTGGCGGCAGCGGCAAACATGAAGGTGCCTGCCTCGATCTGGTCGGGGATGATGGAGTATTCGGTCTTATGGAGTTTCGCAACGCCGCGGATACGGATCACGTCCGTTCCGGCGCCTTTTATGTTCGCACCCATGCTGTTTAAGAAGTTCGCCACGTCAACCACATGGGGTTCCCGTGCGGAGTTCTCGATAATGGTGTAGCCTTCCGCCATAGAAGCGGCCATCATGATGTTAATCGTCGCGCCTACGGAGACGGTATCGAGGAAGATGTGGCTGCCGTGCAGACGCTCTGCGGTGGCAATGATGGAACCGTGGCGAATGCTTACGGACGCGCCCAGGGCGCGGAAGCCTTTCAGGTGTAGATCAATGGGCCGGCTGCCGATGTTACAGCCGCCGGGAAGCGGTACTTCGGCCCGTTTATATTTTCCAAGGAGCGCGCCTAACAGGTAGTAGGAGGCGCGGATTTTTTTAATGTATTCGTAATCGACGCTGACTTCGCCGATCATGGAGCCGTTAATGGTGACGCGGTGGCGGCTGACACGGTTTACGATGGCGCCGATGCCGCTGATGGCTTCGAGAAGGACGTTAATATCCTGAACGTCGGGTAGATTATCGATGGTTACGGTTTCGTCGGTCATGATGGCGGCGGCGAGGATGCCGAGGGCTGCGTTTTTTGCGCCGCCGATTTCGACTTCGCCGACCAGTGGGTTTCCGCCTTTGATGATATACTGTTCCATGGGACACCTCAAATTTTATTATTTATACTCTTTTTCTTTTTTCGGACAGCCGATATGCCCCTTTTCATATCGGGTATAGAAAAATTTTGAGCTCCGGGCTTACATTCTCCGGGAGACTCTAAAAAACGTGAACATTTTTTATCGTTAAGTTCGCATCTCGCGGAATTCGCTCCGCGAATCCGCTAAGTTGCTCCGCAACTTATGCTAACTTATATTATACCACAAACCCTCATTTTGTAAACAAAAATTAAGATTTCGGTAATTATCCCTTCAAATCATAAGTTTTCCTTAAGATTTTTGAAGAATTTCTGTGCATATTTCCCAAAATTATTAGGACAATCCTTCCGCATTTCTCACGTCCCGCAAGGCCTCCACGATTTTCTCCATCGTTTCCTCCACATCCAGATTCGCCTCATCCACCGTAATATGCGCATATTTCTCATAATAAGGAACTCTTTCCTCATATAAATCCCGCAGCGTCTGCCCTTCCTTCAGCACCACGCCCCGGCACCGCAGATTCCCCAGCCGCCTGCGCAGCATCGGATAATCCAGCTTCAGATAAACCACCGTAGCAATCTCCCGATAGTGCTCCATCGCCTCTTTCCCATAAATCACGCTTCCACCTGGCGCAATCACGCTTCGCTCGGCCTCAAGCCTGCTGTTCACCTCATTTTCCAGCCGCAGGAATCCTTCATTCCCCCGCTCCTTGATAATCTCATGCAGCAGCTTTCCCTCCTGCTCCTGGATCACCAGATCCGTATCCACAAAACGGTATCCCAGAACCTTGGCCAGCACGACGCCAATCGTACTTTTCCCGGAACCAGGCATTCCGATTAATACAACATTTACCATATTTAAGCACCTCATTTTCCATGCTTTTTCTCTCCCGCCGTGCGAAAAAAGAACATCTCTACAGTACCATAATCAGCCTTCCCACGCAAGCTTTTTCTCGAAGCCGCCTCCTGAATTGCCCGCGCCCGAATGAACCGCCCTCCGAAGCCCTCGCGCAAAACGCCTCGTATGAATCGCCCGCTCAACCTATGGTTGAATTATTCTCAACCAACCCTCTATTCCCCACCCCGCCCCGAAATGCTATAATAATCTCATTCTATCTAAGGAGTGAAACCCATGACCCTGAACCTCGGCAAAAAAATCCGCGAACTCCGCAAATCCAAAAACATCTCCCAGGAAGTCTTCGCCCAATACCTCGGCGTCAGCTTCCAGGCCGTAAGCAAATGGGAAACCGACGCCGCCTTGCCCGACGTCTCCCTGATCCCCGTCATCGCCTCCTTCTTCGGCGTCTCCACCGACGACCTTTTCGACTACAACCGCCTGGAAGCCGAACGAAAAGTCGAAGCCATCTGCCTGGAAGCCTACCAGTACCGCGCAAACGATCCCGCGAAATCCGAAGCCATCCTGCGGGAAGGCCTGAAGCAGTTCCCCGGAAACGACATCCTCTTAAACAACCTGCTCTACACCATGAAATCCCCGGAACGGAGCGACGAAATCATCCCCCTGTGCAAAACCCTGATCCAATGCACCCGCGACGATTCCGTCAAATACGACGCCCTCCGAATCCTCGCGAAAACCTACCGCCAGACCGGCCAGCAAGCCCTGGTAGAACCCACCCTGGAGCAAATCCCGGAAATCTACTTCTCAAAATTGGAGCTGATGGCGCATCTCTTAGAGGGCGAACAATCCCTGGATGCCGCGAGACGCCAAATGGGCTTATCCCTCGGCGACCTGGCGGAAATGCTTCTGGTCATGCGCGACCGTCTCCGCGAAAAAGGCCAGCCCGAAGAAGCCTCCAAATACGAACGCATTGCCCGGAAAATCCTCGAAGTTTTTCACCAGGAAGAGGGCGAAGCCTTCGAAACCGGAGATTTCTACCGCCGAAGCCGAACGATTGGAGAAACATTGTCATGAAAAAAGACTTCTTCTGCCCTTCCCAAACGGCGGGCATTCTTTATGAAGTCGTGAGCTATGCCCTCTTATTGCTTTGCGGATATCTGCTGTCGGACTTGCTTGAACTTGCGCTGGCCGGTTCGTGGCGGCAGATGTACCGGACAGGCCTGCTTGCCGCAGCGGCGCTTCTGCTTACGCTTCTTCCGAAATATGCCCTGTCCGTATGGAGAAACAGGCAAAAGCAGATCGATTCGCAGCATTTCCGCGAGTATCTGTACCAATGTGTTCTAAACCGCACCATCCGTGTTGAAAACCGCGGCGAAATGAACGTCTTGCTGAACAGCGACGCGGACACCATTGCCAGCTATTTTCAGGAGACCCGCCCCAAGGCCATCAGCGGCGCGGCCGTCCTCCTCTGCTCCGCCGTTTTGCTCTGCACGGTTGACTGGCGCATCGGGCTGCTCTTTTTTCTGCTCAATCTGACGCAGTTCCTCCCGATTATTGTTTACGAAAAATGGTCGCGGCAGCTCTACCGGCAAACCCATTCCGCCGAAGAAACCTATTGCAATTGGATGCTGGAAGGTTACAACGGCATCCGCACCCTCAAAGCCTACGGCGCAGAACAATGGTATCTGAAACGCTATTACCGCCTCAACCAGGAAATCGTGCGCTCCGGGAAGCGCACGGAAAAGGCGATTGCCGTGGAAAACATCGTCTTCCAGGCCATTGACAGCCTGCTGAATTACGGAAGCTACGTCATTCTCGGCCTGTTCGTCCTGTTTGGCGGCCTGCCGATTGAGAAAACGCCGCTGCTCATCATTCTGGGCGGATATCTGTTTTCCTCCATCAGCTCCGTTTTTGATCTGCGGCTTCAGCAGTTCCAGTATCAGGAGGCCGTCAAACGGCTTGGGTTTCACGAAATACAGCCCGTTCATTCAGGCGGCAGTTGCATTCTGAAAGCAGAAAATCTGTCAAAAACCTTTGAAGGGAAACAGGTACTGAATCATGCATCCTGTGCGGTTTATTCCGGCGACCGGATTCTTCTTCAGGGCGACAATGGTTCCGGAAAATCCACATTTCTCCGCATTCTGGCCGGGCTTGAAGAGCCGGACAGCGGAAGGGTTACTTACGGCATTCCCCAAAATGAGATTGCCCTGTCGCTTCAGGAAGAACCACAATTGAATATCCCCGGTAAAGAACTCGTTCACGCCCTGAACGAAACCGGCTGCATTCATATGGAACAATTGGCGCAGCATTTCCAAGGATTCCACATCCTGGAACTGCTTGCAAAACCATTGTCCGAACTGTCGTCAGGCGAGCGGAAAAAGTTCTATTTGGCGGCCGCTCTGGCGCATCGCGGAAAGCTGCTGATTCTGGACGAACCCACGAATCACCTCGACCAGGCCAGCATTGCCTATCTGTACGAACAGCTCCGCGCTTATACCGGGACTTTCCTCATATGTACGCACACGACGGACATGGATCTGAATTGGAACAAAACACTTTTGATGGACGGAGGAATCTGTCATGAACCGTGATTTAAAAAGAGCCATCAGGCGGGACTGCCGCCGTTTCCTGCGCACCGCAGTTCTGGCCTCGTTTTTGCACCGTTTGAGCAATGTGGCGGCCCCGCTCACCGCCGCGTGGTTGATCGGCGATATGGCAAACTGCCTGCTGACTCTGGACAGCAAAGCCATTGCGTCCGGTATGTCCGCCTTTCTCTGCGCGGTATTTTTTCAGGTAGTCGTCGCCGCGCTGTTCAATCTGGCGCTGAATCTGCTTTTGACCAGACAGGGATTTGCTTACGACAGCTTCCTGATGGGAAAATTTATCCGGCTGCCCTTAACAGTCTCGCTGACCGCCGACGCGGGTTCTGTGATGGAGCGCCTGGAAGAGGATTCGGCGGCATTTTGCTGGAACCAGATGACACTCTGCGCTTATCCCGGTGCGGTTCTGCTGTGTTTTGCGGTTTTTGGGTATGCAATGGTTCGCAATGATTGTCCGGTCAATTTTGCGTTGACTATCGTATTTCTGGCGGCATTGCCCGTCATCCGCGCCGCCCGCATCGGCAAACGGCAGACTGCGCTGAAAAAGCAGGTTTCCGAAAATCAGGAGACTCGAAAACAACTGGAGCAGGAACTTTTCGATGCAAGGGATTTTGCGAAAAGTTATTCCCTGGAGGACTATTTTATCGGGCGTTCGCGGAACCTGTTCCGGAATTTTCTGAAAGAGACTGGTACGGCGCAGAACCGTATGGACGCTAAAACGGAAGTGCTGGATTTTCTTTGCAGCTCTGGCGTGCAGTTCGGTGCAGTCCTGGTCGGCGCGGTATTGATTTCCATGGGAATGCTGACGCCCGGAACGCTTCTTTCCGGCTATCTGATGATTCCTGCCATCCGGCAATGCTGCCAGTACGCCACGGACTGGGTGGCGGAAGCGCATGACGAAAAGAAGTACCTTGACCGTCTGGCCTTCTTTTACAGCGCCGGCGCCGAACCTTCGGACTCTGGCGAACCGTTGGATTCTCTGGATGCAGAGGACATTACCTTTACTTATCCTGGTTCTGAAACCCCTGCTCTTGATGGGGTCAATTTTCATATGGGTCTTCAGGAAACCCGCCGCCTGACCGGTTCAAACGGCAGCGGCAAAACCACTTTGCTGTCTATTCTGGCAGGCCTGTATGATCCCCAGACCGGAATTGTCTGCAATGGGGCGGCTGTCAGCCAGCGGCGAAACAGCGTTGCCTTGCTGGAACAAAACGGCACGATTTTCTCCGGAACAGTCTGGGAAAACCTGTTTCTCCCGGAAAACAAACGCACGGAAGCCGTCAGCATGGTCTCCTCCCCCTGATACCGCTCAAAATTCCGAGATTTCTCCGCCCACGCCTTCAGGCAGGCCCTACGGAGTCGCGTGGGATGACCCTGGCTTTCAGGCGCACCGTCCGGGGCTTCCCCGTCTCCTTCTTTTCAATCCGCTCCTGAAGCAGCCGGCACGCTTCCGCCGCCACCTGCTCCAACGGCTGTTCCACCGCCGTCAGCTTCGGCTCCACCATCACCGACAGGATATGGTCGTCAAAGGATACGACGGAAAGCTCCTCCGGAACCCGAATCCGCAGTTCCTGAACCGCCCGCATCACGCCAACGCAGATATAATAATTCGCGGCAAATACCGCCGTCGGCCGTTCCTCCTGCTCCCAGAGCCGCTTCATCCCCTCATAACCGGAAGCTTCCCGGAAATCCCCGTCCAGAATCCATTCCTCCCGTACCGGAATCTCATAATCCTCCAGCACCCGCAGATAGCCCCGCAGGCGTTCTCTGGCCGCCGTCCACCGTTTCGCCCCATTGATGATCGCAATTTTCCTGTGCCCTTTGCGTACCATCCCTTCTACCAGTTCATAAGAGGACGTAACGCCGTCCACCCGCACCACATCCATCCTGCAGTCCTCAATCCGGTCTTCCAGGCCGACAATCGGAATTCCCGCTTCCACGGCCGCCCCCAGAAAATCCTCTTCCAGCGGAACGGAGCACAGAAGAATCCCGTCCACCATCTGTTCCGTTAAAAATTCCACATATTCTCTGGCAGACTCCACCGATCCCTCATGACAGCACAAAACCATCGCGCATCCCATGGCATTTAAATATTTCTCAATCGACACCGCCAGTTTTGCCGAGTAAACGGTATCGACCTGCTGCATCACAACCCCGACCGTATAGGTTCGCAAATTTTTCAGGCCCCGCGCGGAACGGTTCGGCGAAAACTTCAGTTGTTTAATCGCTGCCTCGATCGCTTTTTCATTTTCCGGTTTCACCGGCGCGCCGTTGATGTACCGGGAAACGGTGGAAATCGCAACGCCCGCTTCCCTGGCCACATCCTTTATCGTCACTGCCATTTCTTTCCCTCACTATTCTCTGAACTTCACAAATACCGGGGAACTGCGCCGGATACCCGTCACGTGAAACGAACCTTCAGCGTTTTAATCTCATAAGGATTCACAGGAAGGCATATCCTGTTTTCCGTAAACTCCACAGGCCCCGCATACTCTTCCATCATATCACATTCCACAGCAGAAGCAAGTTTTTTCCCGAAAAGAAGCTCCGCCTGTGTCCGCCTGTTACAGCATTCATAAAGCCGCACAATCAGTTCTTCCGAATCCTCCGCCTTCTTTACCGCTTCGATCACCACATTGTCCCGGTTTACGGAAACCAGCGAGCCAACGGCGGCCAGCTCTCCCCCTTCCGCGCTCTTCCATACGGCGGCCAGCGGATTGTTCAGCCGATAGGCCTGCTGCACCGTCCCCGCCTCCCGCCATCCGCCCGCATGCGGATAGATGGAATAGACAAATTCATGCTGCTCTTTATCCGCGTCCGGATTCGGATAAATCGGGGATTTCAGCATGGACAAGCCGATCAGGCCGCCCCGCACGCTCACCCCGTATTTACAGTCGTTTAAAATGCTGACCCCATAGCCGTCCTCCGATACGTCCAGCCATTTATGATGGCAGACTTCGAATTTTGCGAAATCCCAGGAGGTATTGGCATGGGTATCCCGTTCTACATTTCCATACTGGATATCGAAAGTCGCTTTATTCGTGTGGACGTCCACCGGAAAATAATCCTTCACAAAAATCTGATGCTCTTTCCAGTCGATAACATTGCGCAGGTCGATTCTCGGAATGTCCCGATACAGATAAACGTCCTGCATAATTGTAGAATCCAGATAGGTGCGCACAATCCGCACGCAGGCCCTGACCGGCCCGTTTTCCATGACTTCGATTGAAGAAAGCCGATCGATTTCCCATGATTTCTCTGTGTAATAATTGTTCACATCCCATGCGTCATAGTTGTGCGGACGGTCTTCGTAGCTGACAAGGACGTTTCCTGCTTTTCCCTCCTGCAGAACTTCCCGTTCGGCCCGCTTATCGAAAATCCGCGCGAACTGCCCCTTCTCATTGTATTCCAGACGGAAGAACGCATTTTCCATCGCGGAAACGGAAATCTCCATAACCGGCGTTTCTTCGGATTCTTCCTCTTTCACCAGGAATGTTTTATAACCTTTTGCGGGTACGCCCTTCGCATAGAAAATCCAGGAACCATCCGCTGTTTTCTGTACCGGAAGCCGTTCCTCACCATCATAGACGGCCGGTGTGCGAATCCCGTCTTCCAAAGAAAATTCCACCAGGTCGCCGGAAACTGTACTGTTCGGATTAAAAACCACCAAAGCCCCCTTTGGCGCCCGAATTTTTTCCGCAATGTGGTGCAATGAGGTATCTGTCAATTTCCGATTCTCCGCCTGAATCCCTTCATATTCTTCTTTCGAATCCTCATACACTTCTTTAATCGAAGAGCCCGGAAGAATATCGTGGAACTGGTTCCGCAGAAGAACTTCCCATCCGTCACGCAGCTCCTTTTCCGGATATATGCCGCCGCAAAAAGCCTTGTCCAGCATTGCGTACAATTCTTCATTCTGATATGCAAATTCTAACTTCCGGTTATATTTTTTATTCCTTGCCATGGAAGTATAGGTTCCCCGGTGGTATTCCAGATACAGCTCGCCTACCCAGGAAGGCAGATACTTGTTCCCGCGGACGTTTTGATCCAGCTCTTCAAAAAATGCTTTCGCCGTAGACATTTTTGTTCTTGGCACACCCGGAATTCCCTTTTCCAGACGTCTCTGGTTCTCCAGTTCCTCCTTCGTGGGGCCTCCCCCGCCGTCTCCAAAGCCGAAGCTGCACAGGATTTCTTCATTTAAATATTTCTGTCCATACCGTTTCCATGCGCCTTTCATCTGCGTGGGATTAATGTAACCATTGTAAGTGGTATAGTGTCCGGTACGATAGCCGCACTCTTCCGCCTCTTTGTCATAATCCCTGGTCGAAATAAAATGGGTCAGAACCCGGCTTCCGTCGATGCCTTCCCACTCAAAGGTATCGCAGGGCATTTTGTTGAACTCATTCCAGCTAATTTTCGTCGTCATAAAATACTTCAGCCCGCATTTTCTCATGATCTGCGGAAGCGCAGCCGAATATCCGAACACATCCGGAAGCCACAGAATTTCATTGTCCACGCCGAATTCTTCCTTGAAAAACCGCTGGCCATGGAGAAACTGGCGAACCAGCGATTCCCCGGAGGCCAGGTTACAGTCCGCTTCTACAAACATCCCGCCTTCCGGCTCCCAGCGGCCTTCTTTTACCCGCTGCCGGATCTGCTCATAGATCTCCGGCGCATTCTTTTTTACATATTTATAAAGCTGGGGCTGGCTGGACAAAAAGAGGTATTCCGGATACTGCTTCATCAGCTCTAATACGGTGGAAAAGCTCCGGACTGCCTTATCCTCTGTCACACGCAGCGTCCACAGCCATGCGCAGTCGATGTGCGTGTGGCCTACGCAATAAATTACCGGCGTTTTTTCCGGGTCACAGTGTTTTTCATAAAATTCCCTGGTAATGTATTCCTGCGCCCTTTCCAGGCTTTCGAAATACTCCTTCGAGCCTTCCCTCCGCATGTCCAGCAGATTCAGAGATTCATTCAGCGCCCGTATGATCGTGATATAAGCCTGATCGTCTTCCGGCAGGAGACGCGCGGTTTCGTAGGGAACCTTCAGATCATAATAGTAATGCTCTGTTTTCCGATCCAAAACCTTCAGCGCGGAATCCAGCTTCAGGCTGAAATTCTGGTCCCCGGTAAAGGCGGACAGGGTGATCCGGTAGCTTTTTCCCGCTTCCGCATTTTCCGAAAGAAGGACTTCCCGGTGATTGATATCCAGCCCCTGACGAAGGACGCCGTCAATGAAGATGGAAAACTGCGGATTTGTCGCATCCCATTCCCCTTCTCCTTCTTTTCCGGTGCGCAGTTCGTAAACGACACATGCCCCCGCAAAGTCTTCCGGAATCGTAACGATAGTCTCGAACCAGTAATATTCCCTGTGCCCTCCCCAGATCTGTTCGTTGGAAAAGTCTTCCCAGCCGGAGGTGTCCAAATGCTCCACATCCGTAAACCGTTCGTCTGTCCGGAGCATCTTGTAATTCTGAATCTGCTTTTTCTTCGGATAGATCTGTTCCTCCAGATATTCCAGCATTTTGCTGGTTCGTTCTTTCATCAGTACCATGCTTTTTTCTCCTTTTCGCTGTATTTCTTTAGCCCTTTACTGCTCCGGAAAGCATTCCGGACTCTACTTTTTCATGGAAAATCAGGTAAACGATCACCATCGGGATCATGGACATTACGACAAAGGCGAACTGCGGCCCCATATCCGTCGAATGTTCTCCCGTAAATCCCAGCATTGCCCTGGAAACCGTATATTTTTCTTCTTTTGACAGAAGAACCAGGGAAAAGATTAACTCACTGTATCCATAAATAAAGACAAAGATCGCTTCCGTAGCCAGAATCGGCTTACAGATCGGCATGAGAACCCTGGTCAGCAGATTCAAATCATTACATCCGTCAATAATCGCCGCCTCATCCAGTTCCCTGTCAATCCCTTCGATGAATCCCGTGTAGAGGAATACGGCCTGCGCCAGATTAAACGCCGCATACACCAGAATAATAAACCAGTAGCTGTCCTTCGCGCCAACCGCGGTAGCAATATTGGAGATCGGCACCACCGTGCAATGTACCGGCACCATCACCCCAACCATAAAAAACAGATAGAGCGGTTTAATAAAAAACAGCTTCTTTCTTGCCAGAATATAGGCTGCCATCATTCCCACCACCGTCACAAGGATCGTGGTCATAACCGCCAGCAGCAAAGAATTGCTGATACTCCCAAGCGCATTCGCCGTGCTGTTCGCTTTTATGTAATTTTCGATTCTCCACTGTTCCGGCAGCTTAAACAGACCTATATTAATTTCATTATTATTTTTAAAGGAAGATAATACCGTAATCACAAGGGGCATTATCGTGATCACACCCCAAAGCACGGCCAGCGTATACCATAAAAGATTCCATCTTTTTCTTTTTTTCATCTTCGGCTCCTCCTATGCATACAGATCATTTTCCTGACGGAAGACCCGGTTTACAATCAGGCTTAATGCAACGCCAAATACCAGCAGGATCACGCTGTACGCGCTGCTGCGCCCGAACAATTTATACTGAAACGCCTGGGTATACAGGATAATGCCCGGTGTGGAGCTGGTATCTCCGGGGCCTCCCCTGGTCATTGCCCAGACAATATCGAAGACCTTCAGGGAACCGGTAAATGCCAGAATGGAAAATACCTTAAACGTATTTTTCATCAGCGGCAGCGTAATGTAGCGAATACGCTGGAGTCCGACGCATCCATCAATCCTGGCCGCCTCGTACAGCGTATCCGGAATCGCCACCAGGCCTGATGCAAAAATCAGCATATTATATCCAGCGTACATCCATTCGTTTACCAGCACGACCGCAATCACATTGACGGTCGGCGTCGCCAGCCAGTCAATGATCAGATTATCCAAATGCAAAAACCGGAGCAGTTCTGCCAGCGCACCCCAACTGGGATTCAAGATATAAGTCCACATCAGGGCCACCGCCGTCGTTCCCAGCATAACCGGCATAAAGTAAGCGGTTTTCATAATTCGGGTGCCTTTCAGTCCGGACGTGATCAGCAGCGCCAGCCCAAAGCTGATCGGCATCAGCACAACGAAGCTTCCAACCATAAACCAGACGCAGTTCAGCATTGCATGCCAAAATTTCGCACTGGTCAAAGCTTTTACATAATTGTCAATTCCCACCCATGTTTTGGGCTGTCCGAACAACCCTTTCCAGGAATGAAAAGACAGGTAAACCACATCGCATACCGGATAAACAATAAATACCAGCAGCAGCGCCAGCGCCGGAGCCAAAAAAATAATCGATACCGCGTATTCTTTTCTTTTTCGTTTCACACTTGCCACCTCCATTTGCAGCCGTTGCGGATAAAAGGAGGAGCCTGCCAGCACAGTGATTCCTTTGTCAGCAAGCTCCCCTTCTGTTTTCTTATTCGTATTCAGCCAGCGTATCCTCGATCAGTTTTCCGACTTCTTCCGGACTGCTTCCCATCGCCAGCTCCTGCAGGGAAGTCCGAACGGTATTCATTGCCATCGAACGGGTATCATAATTCTGCAGATCGCCGCGCAGTTCTTCCGCTTCGCCCATCAGGTCGATGACTTCATTCAGCAGATAGTTGTCAGAAGCAGCTTCCACGTTATAAGCGTAGGTATTGGAATGTACCTGAATCAATCCTTCGATATATTCAACGCTTGCCAGATATTTCAGGAATACGACGGAGGCCTGAATCTGTTCTTCCGTTGCATTCAGGGTCGATACGTAATAAGCGTCTGTGGTTCCTCCCATTTCCACATGCGGGTATTCTTCATTGACAACCGGGAAAGATACCACGCCGATTTTCTGTTCCGTATAAAGATCCGAGCCGGACTGTTCCAGGGAAGCCGGGAACCAGGAGCCGTCGTACTTAAAGGCTGCTTTACCTTCTTCAAACAGGGAATCTTCCATACCCTTATCGGTGCTCAGAAGATTGCTTCCCAGATATCCATTGTCAACCATATCTTTGATCATCTGATAAATCGCGATCATTTCCTCACTGTCATAAGTCATTTCTCCGTTTCCAAGCTTCTGTGCAACATCCGCACCGTAGCTCTTCAGGGAAAGGATCGTATGCAGGTGTCCAAAACGCCAGATATCTTTCTCACCAACCGCAAACGGATCGATCCCGGCTTCTTTCAGAACCGCGCAGGCGTCCATCAGCTCCTCCCAGGTCGTCGGCGGCTCCAGCCCGTTTTGTTCCAGGATATCTTTGTTATAGTACAGCAGGATCTGATAGGTTTCCGAAGGCACGCCGTAAATTCCCTCGTAGCCGTAATCTTCAAACAAGCAGGTGCTCCAGCCGTTCTCCTTAAATCCGGCGTACCACTCCGGGTCTGCTTCCAGATACGGCTCCAGATTCAGCAGATAGCCTGCGTCAAGGTAATCGACCAGATTGGCGCCGCCGTATTCCAGGAAAATATTCGGTGCGTCACCGGAGGCGAAATCGGTACTCAATCGGTCTTTGTAATCGGTTTCCGTAGAAATATTTGTCATTTCAACGGTAATACCATTGTCCAGGGCATTAAACTCTTCGACCTTTTGCTGATAATACTGGGAGTCTGCGGCGTCGCCGCCTGCGCGCGTAGCTACTCGAATCGTTACGTTCTCAAATGTGACGCCCGACAGGGAATAGTCTTCTTCCGCCAACGCCGGAACCGCGCACATCGAACCGGTAACCGCAGCCGCGAGGAGCATTGCCAATAATCTTCTTCTTGTTTTCATAAGTGTTTTACCTCCATTCTTTTTTTCGTTTCAGGTTGCTTCAGGTTGTCTTAACCATAGCACACGTAAAAACGTTTTTCAATATTTTTCTTTCCATTTTTTCGTTTTCTTACATATTTCACATTTTTTCTCTATATTTTTGTATATATTATCCAAATTTGTTTTTGGTTTGTTCGCTTTATTGACAAAACGTTTTTCTCGCATTATACTACAACTATCTCATTGCCGAGATTTGCGGAGCCTTGGTTTCACTGGAAAATGCTGGACGCGCAAAGGAGGAAATGGTATACTGATTTTATCAGGGGAAAAACGATTTTTCCATGCAGAAAGGATCTTACGTCATGAAAGTTACGATTGTTGATATCGCAGAGGACACTGGTCTTTCTCTCTCCACGGTTTCTAAATACTTAAACCATAAAAACGTTTTGCCGGAAAACAAGGAGGCTATCGAAAACTCGATCCGAAAACTGGGCTATACCCCAAACCGGATCGCCCAGAGTCTCCGCTCTAAGTCCTCCCACACTGTTGCGTTCCTGATGCCCTCTTCCCTGGATGAATTCTGGGGAAGGATGATTACCCATATCGAAACAGTCCTGCGGAAAGAGGGCTATAAGAGTATTATTTATTATTACTCTATGGACTCCGGACAGCAGGTCAGGCTGGCAAACACACTCCTGAACAACAAAGTGGACGGCGTCATTGCGATTTCCTCCTACTACTTCAATCAGGCATTTTCCATCCTTTGTGACAGCGAAATTCCCGTCATCCTCATCGACCAGGTTGATCATTCTCTAAAAGCGGATTTCATTACCAGTGATAATTACCGGGGCGGTTATCTGGCAGGGCGTTATCTGGCCGATCATCACCATGAGCGCATTGGCTTTGTTGCGGGCCTGTCCTATGGCTACACGATTAAAGAACGTACCCGCGGTTTCCTGGATGCTTTAAAGGACGCGGGTGTGCAGTCCAATCCGGAATATTTTTCTTATCAGATATCCTCCGAGGAAGAAGGCGGCAAGCGAACGGAAAACCTGCTCCGGCTGCCCGTCCCCCCTACCGCGCTCTGTTTTTTCAGCCGTTCCCTGTGTATCGACGGTTTTCAGAAAATCCGGGAGCTGGGAATCAAAATGCCCGGACAGCTTTCCGTCATCGGGTTTGACGACGATTTGATTTTTCCCGTCATAGACCCTCCGCTTACCGTTATTTCTCAGGATTTCCAAATAATCGGCAGCCAGGCCGCCACCCTTTTGCTGGAACGGATCCGCGGAAACCGGGACGATTTTCCCGCGCGGATTTTGACCCCGGTAAAGCTGGTTGAACGGGAATCCGTAAAATTTCTGCGGTAGCCAGTGTCTGTTCTGCAAATCCAGGTAAAAAACGTATCCTTGAAAGGAGTTTTTATGAAGCCTTTAGTTCAACTTCAAAAAGCATTTATCAATCTTAGATTCGGCACCTTTATCCATTTTAACAGCGCCACCGTGCAGTTCTGCAGTGGAGAACTCTGCGACTGGGAATATGACCACGAAAATGCCGGTGCTCCCCGCCTGTATCCCTTTGCCGAAAAGGACTGGAATCCGGTCAATCTGGACTGCGTACAATGGGCCAAAACCGCCAAAAGTGCAGGCTGCCGTTTCGCCGCCCTGACCGCCAAGCATCATGAAGGGTTTGCCTTATGGCCTTCCGCTTATACCGCCCATTGCGTCAAAAATGCTTCCTGCCAGACGGACGTGGTGAAAGCTTATCTGGACGCCTTTCGCGCGGAAGGGATCGAAGCCGGGCTTTATTTTTCCATTCTGGACTTAACTGCCGGGATTGGGCGAAAGTCCTGTACGGAAGAGCAGAAAAAGATGATCCGGGGTCAGATCACGGAACTTCTGACTAATTACGGGGAAATTCCATTCCTGATTACAGACGGTTGGAATGCTGCGTGGGGCGGCCCTACGGAAGACATGCTTCCTTTCCGTGAAATCGATGCGCTGGTAAAGTCTTTGCAGCCGAACTGCCTGCTGATGAATATTGGCTGTACGCACGGTGTGGAGGGTACGGATATTGTTTTCTTCGAAAATGCCGCCGGCCAGGAAGTGGACGACGTATTTTACGGGCCGGGCATTAGCTGTAACAAGCTTACTAAAAACTGGTTCTGGCGCGCGACCGATCCAGATGCCGTTCTTGGCGGCTCCAAATGGGTCTATCAGAAAATGCAGGAATATTTCCCGAAAAATGTTAATTTTATGCTGAATCTTTCGCCTGCCGCGGACGGACGGCTGGATCAGAACCTGGTGGACGCTTTCGCCGAAATCGGAAAAGACCTCTCGCTCCCGACTCCCCTTACCGAGCTTCCCGTCGGCTGGCTTACCAGAAACTAATGTTTCATAGGCTCGATTGGGCAAAAATTTTGCCCTTTCCTGCCAGCTTGCCAAAAATCCCTGATATTTTCGAAAAAAGGAATTGTATTCTTTCACCTGTCAGTGCTAAAATAGACAAAAAGAGAACCGCAGATAATTTGGACAATGACATCGACCCTTCATTGTGTTGGTTATCTGCGTTTTTGCTATGGAAGTGCGTTTTTCCGCGAAGCGGAAAACGTAAGTTCGGAATGCGGCATGCCCAGATTGTTTCCTATGCGGCGGCACCGCGAATATGGGGCTTGGAGGTTGGGGCCGGTATGGCCCCCGGATACGGGGCATGGAGGTTGGGGCCGGTATGCCTCCCCGCATAGGGGCATGGCGGGTTCTGAATGAATTTATTTTTAAGTGGAGGAAATGCGTATGGAAAATTTAGGCTATTATAATGGGAAATTTGACCTGATCGAGAACATGGTGATCCCCATGACCGACCGCGTTTGTTATTTCGGCGACGGCGTCTACGACGCCACTTACGCCCACAACCATAAAATCTTTGATCTGAAAAACCACCTCGACCGCTTTTTTAACAGCGCCGGGCTGATGCGGATCGACATTGGCAGGACAAAAGAAGAGGTCGGCGCGGTTCTGGAGGAAATGGTGCGGAAAGTCGACGCGCAGACGCAGTTTGTTTACTGGCAGGTCACCCGCGGTTCCGAAATCCGGAATCATGCCTGGCCCGACGGCATGAAGGGCAATCTCTGGATTATGATTAAACCGGCCAGTATCACGGATCTCTCCCGGAAAATCCGGGTCATCAGTAAAGAGGATACCCGTTTTCTGCATTGTAATGTCAAGACTCTGAACCTGATGCCGAACGTCCTGGCCGCAAAGGAGGCCGAGGAGGCGGGCTGTGTGGAGTGCATCTTCCACAGAGGAGAAATCGTGACGGAATGTGCGCACAGCAATGTATCGATTCTGAAAAACGGCGTTTTGAAGACCCATCCGACGGATCATCTGATCCTGCCCGGCATTGCCAGGATTCATCTGATTGCCATGTGCAAGGAGCTGGGGGTTCCGGTGGATGAGTGCGATTATACCATGAAAGAGCTAATGGAGGCGGACGAGGTGATCGTACATAGTTCCGGTACGTTTGCGGTGGGCGTCGAGAGTGTGGACGGGGTTCCTGTCGGCGGAAAAGCTCCTGAACTGCTGAAAAAGATCCAGGATGCGCTGACTGCGGAGTTCCTGGAAGCTACGAAGCCGGATTAAATTCGCGGCACGCGGCCACGATCGCACCGCAGCAAACGAAATCCGCGGCACGGCGCGCAAAATGACCCCCGCCGCACGGCAGTACCAGAAAAGTCCGTGACCTGACCATGCCGCGGTTGTCAGAATCCGCGGCACGCGGCCCGGCAGCGCCAGATAAATCCGTGACTTGGCCCCCCCCGCGGCTGACAGAATCCGCCGCACGGCGCGCAAAAACCGCCGCGGCCATTTACATCAAAAAAGGAGAACCACCCATGTCCCAAATCCGCTACCTCCCCGTCGGTGACAGCGCCCTGACCGTCGATTTCGGCAGCGAAATCACCGAAGCTACCAATATCCGCGTCCAGGCTCTGGCTCGCCATCTGGAGCAGAACCCCTGGCCCGGCGTCCTCGAAACGCTCCCCACCTTCCGTTCCCTCCTGATCGCCTACGACCCCTTACAAATCAGCTTTGACGCCCTCTGCGAAAAGCTGAAGGCCCTCACCGCCGAAACCACCGGCCCCCAAAAAGCCCGGAAACGCATCTTCGAAATCCCGGTCTGCTACGGCGCCCGCTTCGGCGCAGACCTCCGCGACGCCCAAAAGCTCACCGGCCTGACCTCCGACGAAATCATTGCCTTCCACAGCGGCCGCGACTACCGCATCTACATGCTGGGCTTCCTCCCCGGCTTCCCTTATCTGGGCGGCCTGGACGAACGTCTCTACATGCCCCGCCTCCAGAATCCTCGGACGAAAATCCCTGCCGGAAGCGTCGGCATCGGCGGCACCCAGACCGGCGTTTACCCCATGGAATCTCCCGGCGGCTGGCGGCTCCTGGGCGCTACGCCCATGAAGCTCTACGATCCGAACCGGGAAAAGCCCATTCTCTATGAAGCCGGGGATTTCATCCGCTTCCGCCCTATTTCCGTGGACGAGTATTACGACATTCACCGGATGGCTGAGGCTGACGCCTACGAGTGCCGCGTCATCGAAGAGCCGGAAGGAGGCGACCTGTCATGAGCATGAAAATTATTTTCCCCGGCGCGCTTTCCTCTTTTCAGGACAAAGGGCGCATCGGCTATCAGAAATATGGAATCACTCCTTCCGGAGCGATGGATGCCTGGTCTATGGCGGCGGCAAACGCCCTCGTGGGGAACAGCCCGGAAACCGCCGTACTGGAGATGACCATTGCAGGCCCGATTCTGCAATTCACCTCATCGGCAGTCCTTGCCCTCACCGGCGCGCCCATGACGCCTACCCTGAACCAGAAGCCCATCCCGATGAACGCCTCGTTCCAGGTAAATCCCGGCGATGTGCTCTCCGTGGGCTGCGTCACCGCCGGATGCCGCTCGTATCTGGCCGTCAAAGGCGGTTTTGACCTGGAGCCCGTGATGGGAAGCTGTTCCACGAACCTGAAATGTGCCCTGGGCGGCTTTCAGGGCCGCGCTTTAAAACCCGGCGACGAAATTTCGTTCAACCTGCCGGAAGCCACCTTGACTGAAAGCCGCACGCTCCCCGGCATTTCCTGCGCGTCTGACATTACCCTGCGCGTCGTGCCGGGCCCTCAGGAGGAATATTTCTCCGAAAACGGCAAAAAGACCTTTTATTCGACGGCCTACCGGGTTTCCGACGCCGCCGACCGGATGGGCTATAAGCTCACCGGAACTCCGGTGGAACACAACGGAACCGTGGACATTGTTTCCGACGGCATTGTCTTTGGCTCGATCCAGATTCCGCCAAACGGCATGCCGATGATCCTGATGGCCGACCATCAAACCACTGGCGGCTACGCCAAAATCGGGACTGTCCTCACCTGCGACCTGCCGAAAATCGCCCAGGCCAAGCCCGGCGACACGATCCATTTTACCCAGGTCACGCTCGCGGAAGCTACACAGCTTTACAAAGAATACGCTGACAGACTGCGTAGCCTGTTTGCCTGACCTGCCGCGCCGCACGCAAAAATCCCCAGGGCACGCCGGAATTTCGAACCCCAGCGCCACGCATTCTGTACTCCCGCCTGCGAAACGCAAAACCCCCAGGGCACGCCAAAGTTTCGAACCCCAGCGCCGCACATTCTGCTCCCCTGCTCTGTGAAACGCAAAACCCCCCTGGCACGCCGAAATTTTGGAAACCCGCGCCACGCACAGCCGCTCCGCGGCCAAACCACCACCAAAAAGGAGAATCTTTATGTACACAATCGATCTAAACTGCGACCTCGGCGAAAGCTTCGGCACCTACCATCTCGGCATGGACGACCAGGTCATCCCCTTCATTTCCTCCGCCAACGTCGCCTGCGGCTTCCACGCCTCCGACCCCCTCGTCATGGACACCACCGTCGCCCTCTGCACCCAGCACAACGTCCGCATCGGCGCCCATCCCGGCTACCCCGACCTCGTCGGCTTCGGCCGCCGGAACCTGGCCGTTTCCCCCAAAGAACTCAAAGCCATGGTGCTCTACCAGATCGGCGCCCTGGACGCCTTCTGCAAAGCCCGCCACACCACCCTCCAGCACGTAAAGCCCCACGGCGCCATGTACAACATGGCCGGAAAAGACCTCGCCCTGGCCACCGCCATCTGCGAAGCCATCTATGACGTCAACCCGAACCTCATCCTGATGGCTCTATCCGGCAGCAAAATGGCCGAAGCCGCCGAAAAAACCGGCCTGAAGGCCGCCCGCGAAGTCTTTGCCGACCGCGCCTACGAGGAAGACGGCTCCCTGGTGGCCCGCACCAAGCCGGGCGCCATGATCACCGACGAAGACGAAGCCATTGCCCGCGTCATCGGTATGATCAAAGACCGCAAAGTCACCGCCATCACCGGAAAAGAAATCCCCATTTCGGCAGATTCTGTCTGCGTCCATGGGGACGGCCCGAAGGCGCTGGCGTTCGTTCAGAAGATTCGGGAAGCCTTTGGCCGGGAATCCATTGAAGTAAAGCCTTTGTGTGAAATTTTATAAGCTGCGGAAAACGGGCAAGTCATACGTCGGAGCAGGATGCGTCTGCGCAGGAGCCGGAAGCTATTTCTTTAGCCTTCGGCTCCTGCATTATATAAACTCGACAAATCCAAAGATACCCTTAAATAGAACCGTTCCTGAAAATGTTTGGCAGCCTTTATTTTGAGAAGATCGCATCATTTCTGGAAAGAAGGTATACACAATACTGATTCATACTGATCCCTTCCCTTTGAGAATGTTCTGCCAGTGACCTGTGCAGACTTCTCGGAATTCTCAATTTAAACTGTCCTGAATAATCTTCCAGACTATCTGGCTCATGAATCTCTACACCACCTTCTAATGCAGCTTCAAGCCATGCTTTCTTCGCATCCACTGCATTTGCTACTGCGCTTTCTACCGTTTCTCCACAAGTAATGCACCCAGGCAAATCCGGATAAGAAACCACGAATCCGCCTTCCTCCTTATCTTCTACAATTTCCATGCGATAGGACATTGTCATATAATCATCCAGCGTCTTCATCATTCTTCGCCTCGCTTTCTACAATCTGCCTTACCATTTCTACATACACTTTCTTGATTGGTTCGTGCTTCGGTATTGTGATCGGCATACACCCTTGCTTTCTGAAAGTGTAATGACTGCTTCAGCTTCTCGGTGTATTCATTTCATATCCGTAGCTTTCCAATACCTTCCGTAACTCATCAAACCGGAGGTCTTTCGATAAATTGCATATACGTGTTATCAGTTTATCCCATTTTGACATGTATTATACCTCCTGCTTATATTATATATGGTGTCGCATATGGTGTCAAGGCGGATTCAAAATTGAACACTCTACTCTTCCAAATTCCGAATCACCCTCCTCAAAAACTCCTCCATCTTCCTCTTCTCCTCCTCGTCAAATCCCTGAAAACACCTCTCATCACTTTCCACAAAATGACACGAAAACCTCTCCAGCTCCAACCGCCCTTTCTCCGTTAAATAAACCCTGCTTTTCCTGGTATCCTCCGGATCCATCTTCCTCTCCAGAATCCCTTCCCTCTCCAGCTTCTGCATGGCAACGCTGACGGAAGACGGCCGAATGCCTGCATATTTTCCAATCTCGCACTGGGAAAGCCCTTCCTTCTGCTCCAGAAGTCTCATGATACACACCTGCCCCGGCGACATCCCCTGCTCCTTCAAATCCTCGCAGAGCGCCCTGCTGCACAGGTGCGAAGCCTTCATCATCAATGCCTGCAGCCCATTCTCCTGTTTCTCCTCCATCTTCCGCCCTTCCTTCCTCTATTTTTCGTATCCGATCGCCTGAAGCAAAATTGCCTCACACGCCTCCGGCGAAAGCGTCCCCGTATTCAGCTCCAAATCATAATTCTTCCGGTCGGCCCAATTCTTCTGCGCCCAGAATTTAAAATAATCTTTCCGCTGGCGGTCACGCCGTTCCATCAACTTCCTGGCCTCACTCTCCGACACCTTCTCCGTGCGGACGACCCGCGCCACTCTCTGCTTCTCGTCCGAGCAGTACAGGAAAGCCCCCACGGTCTTTTCCCCTTTCAGAATCTCCGTGGAGCATCTCCCGATAAAAACAGCCGGCCCCTGCATCGCCAAATCCCGGATCGTATCCTGGAGCCTTTCACACATTTCATAAATCCGATCCTGCTTCATATCCTGTCCATAATTGGCCAGCAAAGCAATGTTATACAAAATGCTCCCGGTCTTCTTCTCATCGTATTCCTTCAGAAGATCCAGCGAAACGCCTCTGCGCTCCGCCTCCTTAATTAGCAGCTCCCCATCATAAAACGGAATGCCCGCTTTCCCGGCGACCCGTCTCCCGATCTCCCGGCCGCCGCTTCCAAATTCCCGCTCAATTGCAAGTGTTTTCATATTCTGCCGCTCCTTTCCTTAAGACGCCTGCGCAAACTGGCTGTTATACAGATCCGCGTAGAAACCGCCTTTCTTCATCAGTTCCTCGTGGTTTCCACTCTCGATCACATCCCCGTCTTTCAGGACAAGAATCAGATCCGAATTCTTAATCGTCGATAACCGGTGCGCGATGACGAAAGAGGTTCTCCCCTGCATCAGTTTATCCATTGCGTCCTGAATCACCAGCTCGGTTCTCGTATCAATGGAACTGGTGGCCTCGTCCAGGATCAGCATCGGCGCATCCTCCACCATTGCACGGGCAATCGTCATCTGCTGTTTCTGCCCGGCGGACAGGCTCATTTCATCCCCCAGCACAGTATCATACCCCTTCGGCAGCGTCTTAATAAAGTGATCCAGCCCCACAGCCCTGCATGCCCGGTCAATCTGTTCATCCGTCACGCCCTCTTTACAGTAAACAATATTTTCGCGAACCGTTCCCTCAAAAATCCAGGTATCCTGAAGCACCATGCAGAACAGGTCGTGGACATTTTCCCGCGTCAGCTCGCTGACCGGAATGCCGTCGATGGAAATCTGGCCGCCGTTGATTTCGAAGAAACGCATCAGCAGGTTGACCAGAGTCGTCTTGCCCGCGCCGGTCGGCCCGACAATCGCAATCTTCTGGCCCGGTTCCACCTTCGCCGAAAAATCGTGGATGATATCGCCTTTTGCCTCATCATAAGCGAAACGCACATGTTTGAATTCCACGCTGCCTTCCGCGTTTTCCAGTCTGCTGACTTTTCCGCTCTCGTCTTCCATTTCTTCCGCATCCAGAAACTCAAAAACACGTTCACTGGCAGCAGCGGCAGACTGGAGGTTCGTGGTGCCCTGGGCGAACTGCTGCAATGGCTGCGTAAACTGCCGCACATACATCATAAAGGCTACAATCACACCAAAAGTAATCTTCCCATTCATCGCAAGCGCCGCGCCCACGATACAAACCAGCACATAAGCCAGGTTCCCGATAAAGGTCATAATCGGCCGCATCATACCGGACATCATCTGGGCCTTAAAGGCACTGTCCGCAAGCGCCGCATTGATTTCATCGAATTTCTTTTTCTCGGATTTTTCGCCGTTGTAGATTTTTACCACGTTATGGCCGGAGTAGACTTCCTCCACATGGCCGTTCATTTTCCCAAGGTTCTGCTGCTGCTGACGGAAATATTTCTGGGATCTTCCGACGATCAGAATCATCAGCACGAAGCCGATCAGCGTAGCCGCCACAGCCGTCAGCGCCATCCAGACATTGGTAAAAAGCATGATAAAGAAGGAGCCCAAAAACATGGTTAAGGCGGAAACCAGGGACGCGGTGCTCTGGTTCAGCGTCTGTCCGATCTGGTCAACGTCATTCGTTACCCGGCTTAAAACGTCGCCGTAAGATACCTTATTGAAAAAGCTCATCGGTACTTTATTGATCTTATGGGAAACATCTTTCCGCATTCTCCGGGACAGTTTCTGCGTAACCGTTGACATAATAAAGCCCTGCGCGTAGAGCAGCACGCCGCCGCAGACATAAATGACAATCAGTTCCACAAACATTCCGACCAGGGTATCCATATCAATGCCCGTCATCATCCCGGCTGTAATCAAATCTGTAATGTTGCTCAATTTTCCGGGGCCGATCAGGTTCAAAACAGAGCCCGCAATCGCACAGAGAAATGCAATGCCAAACAAGATCATATCCGACTTCAGATAGCGGATCAGTTTCCCCATGGATTCCTTAAAATTCTTCGGTTTTTCTCCTTTTCCTCTTCCGCCGGGGCCTCCGCCCGGTGCAGTTTGATTCCTATTTCCCATTATGCAAGTTCCTCCTTTGAAAGCTGTGAAAGGGCAATGTCCTGATATACCTTACAGTTTTTCAGCAGTTCCCGGTGCGTTCCTTCGCCGACCATCCGGCCCTGATCCAGCACAATGATCTTGTCCGCATCCATGATTGTGCCGATTCGTTGGGCAACGATCAAGGTCGTGGCCTCTTTCGTCTCTTTCTTCAGTGCCGAGCGGAGGACGCGGTCTGTCTTGTAGTCCAACGCAGAGAATGAATCGTCGAAAATGTAGATTTCCGGCTCCCGACAGACTGCACGGGCAATGGAAAGCCGCTGCTTCTGGCCTCCTGACAGGTTTGTTCCGCCCTGGGCGACGCCGCCGTCATATTTGTCCGGAAGCTTTTCCACAAATTCCTTTGCCTGGGCGATTTCCGCCGCTTTTTCAATGCTCTTTTTCGAATAAGCGCCCTTTCCATTGTCGCCGTAAGCAATGCTGGAAGAAACCGTTCCGGCAAACATCACCGCCGACTGGGGCACGTAGCCGAATTTATTATGAAGCGCTTCCTGTGTATAATCTTTTACATTCTGGCCGTCTACGAGGACTTCTCCCTCGGTAGCGTCGTAGAAACGGGGAATCAGATTGACCAGCGTGCTCTTGCCGCTTCCGGTGGAGCCGATGAAAGCCACCGTTTCCCCTTTCTTCGCCGTAAAGTTAATATCTTTCAGTACATAACCTTCCGCGTCCGGATATTTGAAGCTTACATTTTTAAATACGATTTCGCCCTTTTTGTTATTCGGCGAGTTCGTCATCGTGCCGTCCTGGATGGACAGTTTTGTTTCAATGACTTCGCGGACACGGTTGGCCGCGACGGTTACACGCGGCAGCATCATGAAGATCATGGACAGAGACATGAAGGACATAACAACCTGTACGGCGTAGCTGACGAATACAACCATGTTGGAAAAAATCCCGATTTTATCCGTTGCTGCGGCCTGGTTCAGGAGAATTGCGCCAATCCAGTAAACTGCCAGGGACAGGCCGTTCATCACGAGCTGGATGCCGGGGTTTAAGATTGCCATAACCCGGAAGGCGAACAGGTTATTGTCGGTCAGTTCATCGTTTGCCTTCCCGAATTTTTCTTCCTGGTAGTCTTCCGCATTGTAGGCGCGCACGACGCGGATTCCGGTCAGGTGCTCGCGGGTGATGCGGTTAATGTTATCGGTAAGGCCCTGGATTTTCTTGAAACGGGGCAGGGCGAATTTCATAATGATTCCCATCATGGCTAACAGAATTACGACGGCCACGGCTGTCGCAATCGACCATTCCCGGCCTTTTCCGGCGATTTTTGTGATCGCCCAGATCGCCGTGACCGGCGCTTTTACGATAATTTCCAGGCCCATGGCAACCATCATCTGGATTTGGGCAATGTCGTTGGTGGAACGGGTGATCAGGCTGGCCGTTGAAAAGCGGTTAATCTCCGCCATGGAAAAGGCTTCTACCTGATCATACTGGAGTTCCCGCAATGTCTTGCCGAAATTCGCCGCCATGCGGGAAGACAGCACAACCGTACAGATGCAGGCCGCAAAGCTGCCTAACGCACAGAGGAGCATTTTTCCTCCCGCCGCCAAAATCTCGCTCATTTCGCTGCCTTCTGTCTCCACCAGGGTCGTGATCTCGGACATGTAGTCCGGGAGTTTCAGATCCATCCATACTTGAAGGATGATGAAGACCGCGGTATACAGAAACAGCAGCCAGTCTTTTTTCTTCATATACTTTAAAATCTTGAACATACCTTTGCAGTCATCCTTTCTAGCAAAAATTTTTAATAATAATTATTACTAGAAAGTATTTTAGTCCTTTTTCGGGATTTGTCAAGAGGTTAGATGTAAAATTATTTGACAGCTAAAAAAAAACGACGCCAATTCGTCTTGGCGCCGCCTGCTGTTGTCCGAATAGTAACCTCATTTCTTCTTTTTCTCCATAATCTCCGTCAGCCTTTTCAGAATCCGTATATATTCCTTCGCATCCTCCTCCCCCAGCTCCCGGAAAACCTCCTCAAAATCACTGACAAATTCGTTGTAATGGGCCATCATCGTCTTTTTTCCCTCTTCTGTCAGCGAAATATACACTTTCCGCCTATCCTCCGCATCATTTCTCCGGATAACCAGCCCCTTCTTCTCCAGGCTGTTCAGAATATTCGTCCCCCGGCTCGCCGACAGGCCCAGCTCCCGCGCAATCTGTCCCGCCAGCACGCCCTCCTCATAATCTGCCAGGTACAGCAGCACATTCGACTCCCCTTTTACCATCATCGCCTCTTCAATCCGCGCCACCCGCTTCGCGTCCTGAATCCGCATCCCGCAGAATTCCTCCGCCAGTTCCCGATAATTCATCCATTCCACCTTGCTTTCCGAAATTACTTTCTACTAAAAACGATTTTAGTCCACGCGCCCCCGTTTGTCAACCGCCAACCGATTCCAACGCGCGCGAAACATGCCCCGCGGGTCGCCAGGCACCGCCCCTCGCGAAACTCTTGCGCCGCCAGCCACGCAAAAACGCCGCCGGGTTCCCCCGACGGCATCCGCCATTCTTTTTAGTAAAGGCTCGTAAGAATCTCCACACACTTCTCGATTCCCAACACGCCGCTGTCCAGCGCCACATGATAATTCTCCACCGCGCCCCACTTCAGATCCGTATAAAACTGATAGTAAGCCGCCCTTCTCTTATCCTTCTCCTTCAGGCGCTTCTCCGGCGCATCGTCCCGCTCTCCATACTGCTTCACGATCCGCTCCGCCCGCTTCGCCTTATCCGCATGAATAAACACCGTCAGACAGTCCGCCGTATCCCGCAGGATATAATCCGCGCACCGCCCCACGATCACGCAGGACTCCTTCTCCGCCAGCTCCAGGATCACCTGTCTCTGCATATTCCAGAGGTAATCCTGATTCGACCGCCCATTATAATCCCGGTCCGCGAACGCATTCGCAAGCCAACTGCTGCTGGCCGCATACTCGCCCCGCTCGGCGATATACCCCTTCGCAAATCCGGTCTTCTCCGCAATCTTATCAATAAGCTCATGGTCATAGCATGGGATTCCCAGCTTCGCCGCTGTCTCCCGTCCAATGGTTCTTCCGCCGCTGCCAAATTCCCGGCTGATCGTAATAATTCGGTTCCTCATATACGTTCCCTCCCTTTGAAGTGTTTGCAATTCTCCACGCCGGCGCAATGTCCGTGCGCGGTACACTGCAAGGTCGTTTCGGCTGCCTGCCGCGGAACATCTGACCGTCCCGTCAGTCCAGATAATCGCCGACCGGGCTCTGGTTATACTGCTTGATCACCTTCACCACCACGGAGCCGTCCGGCTGCGTAGTCTCTTCCACGATTTTGTACTGCGTATGATTCCGTTCAAATGACCTTTTGTAATGTTCGACTTCTTCCTGCACCATCCGAACTGCCTGTTCGTGGTCGATATCTTCCTTTAACTGGAAATGAAGGGTCTGACAAATACAGGCTGCTTTTACACGTTTCATTTTTTTACCTCTGCTTTCTGAGTATATTTGTATTATATTACATTTTTTCTCATTTTTCAAAGGTAAAATTGTACAAATTTAACAAAGATCATCGTGGGCAGTTTCTACCACAGCTATAAGAGCTGATACGTAAAAAACGTCATCAGCGGCAGCGTCAGAATCGACACCAGCGTCGTAAACGCCATAATCTGCGCTCCCTGCCGCCCCTCTTCGTCCATCCCATTCGACGCCGGAAGCAGAATAATGGACGCCGCCGACGGACAGGATGCGCAAATCGTCGTCACGATACTGGCCATCCCCGCCACCGCAAACCACTGATCCACCCGCAGCAGCGCCTCCAGCAGCAGAAAAATCCCCGGCGCAATCAGCGTCCTGGTCAGCATACTCTTCCATACGCCCTTATCCCGAACCGTCGCCGAAAACGAAACATCCGCCAGAAAAATCCCGGTAATAATCATCGAAAGCGGCGTATTCATACTCGCTACATACTCGATCGTCTCCCCAAGAAAAGACGGATAGGAAATCTCGAAGAAATACGTAATCATTCCAATAATCACCGCAATGCATCCCGGATTCAGAATGCATTTCTTCAGCCCCAGCTTCGTCTCCGGAATCAGCGTCTTGATGCCCTCCGTCCACAGCACAATGTTAAAAATCCCCACAAACGCAGTCGCGTAAAAAATCCCTTCCTGCCCCATCAGCGCTTCCAGAATCGGGAACGCCATAAACCCGCAGTTCGAATAAACGGCCCCCATACGTTCCAGCCGGTAACGGTTCTGCTCATCCTTCCGGATCAGAATCCGGGAAACAACAACCGCGATCACATGAAACACAATCGCCAGCCCAAACGCAAACAAAAGCCCCGCCGTCCGCTCGTCCGTCTTCGGCTGGCGGTACGCATTGATTAAAAGGCAGGGGCACACCACCTTCAGCAAAACACTGCTGAAAGACCTGGCCGCCTCCGCCGTAACCATTTTCTTTTTTGCCAGGAAAAAACCGATGGCAATCATGCAGAACATGAGCACCACCTGATGAAAAACGATACCTGCTACTTCCATACGTTACTCCTTTTGTACCTTTTCGACTGATTTTCTGAATGGATTATAACACAAAAAAGAAGGGAGCGCATCCCGTTTATGCATACTCCCTGTCCACA
>JAUNPS010000041.1 GCA_030536575.1 Eubacteriales bacterium
ACGAAATCTTCGTGTTTTAGAAAAACAAATAAAAGTTTAAGCGTCAGAGCTGAATAATATCCGTTTATATTGACAAATGGATGGAGGAATGGTAAAGTGATGGTACATGGAGAACGAAGCTTGTTATAAGCAAAATCACCAAAAAAAATGAAAAAATTAAGGAGGATGTATCAAATGAAGAAAAAGTTATTCGCACTCTTAATGGCAGGCGCGATGATGTCCACGCTCGTTGTTCCGGCATTCGCAGAAGAGACCGAAACCGAGGCGGCAGCGGCCGAAGCTACGAATAACGTGAATGATCCGAACTACGAGTGGCCGGATTATTCAGGCGAGACGTTAAGCATTATGTGGTGGGGTTCCGATACCCGTCACCAGCTCACCATCCAGGTTCTGGAAATGTACGAAGAGCTGACCGGTCTGGACATTGAGTATGAATATGCAGACGGCACCAGCTACTGGACCGTATTCCAGGCGAAGATGGCAGGCGGCGAACTTCCGGACGTTTTCCAGATGGGAAATAACTGGGCTACCTACTATGACACCATCGAGCCGCTGAACTCCTACATCGAAGACGGCACCATCGACACCAGCGCCATCAGCGATACGATGCTTGCGACCACCACGAACCCGGCAGACGGCGTTGTAACCGGTATGTCGAATGGTACGAACGCAAGATGCTTCGCTTACAACCCGGCGATCTTCGACGATTGCGGCGTTGAATACCCGACCGATAACTGGACCTGGGATGATTTCGCAGCAGCCTGCCGCGCGATCACCGAGCAGACCGGAAACCCGGCCATCACCACCATGGAGTATAACAGCTTAGTATACAGCGCTGTTACCCAGTGGCAGGAAGGTTATAACTTCTACGCGATGGACGGCAGCGACTTCGCGTTCGAAGGAAACACCGAGCCGATCGCTTACTTCATGAACCTGTACAACGACCTGATGAACGAAGGCTGCATCGGCGACTGGGGTATCCAGAACGAAATCGGAACCAACATCGAAGCAGACTGGATCGCATACGGCGACGCCGCTATGGTTATGCTTTCCTCCAACCAGTTCCAGGCTCTGAGCAATGCGGCAGCCGAGAACGGCATCGAGCTTGAACTCTGCACCATTCCGCGTATCTATGCAGACGGCCAGTCCGGTATGGTTGTTCGTTCCTCTCAGGAAATGAGCATCTACTCCGGTTCTGATAAGAAAGAGATCGCAGCCAACTTCATTAACTTCTTTGTAAACAGCATCGAAGCCAACAAGATCCTGAACTGCGAACGCGGCGTTTCCATTAACAGTGACGTTCTGGCAGCCCTGCAGGAAGACAGCGATCTGACCGACGCTACCACCTCCAAGGTTTACAGCCTGATCGACCTGGTAGGTTCCTTCGAAGACGCAGCGAACTCCAGCCCGGCTGAACCGACCGCGAACGAGGAAATCTCCGACGTGCTGAAGAAAGAATATGCACAGGGCCTGAGCAATGGCAACTATGCAAGCGGCGAAGAAGCAGCAGAAGCCTTCTGGGCAGAAGCACAGGAAATCTGGGCTAAATTCGAATCAGAAGCAGCAGCAGAATAAGCAAAGCCATGTAACGAAATTCACGCTCTGAAGGAATTTCCTTCAGAGCGTATTTTTTAAGGAGGGTAACTATGAATCAAAAAAAGAAAGGCTCGTTAAGCGCATTTCTGAATAATGATAACACTGTCGGCTACATATTCGCAGCCCCGTTTATTATTGGTTTTTGTTTCCTGACCCTGGTTCCGATGGCGCTGTCCTTGTATTACTCGTTCTGTAATTACAAGATCGGCGGCGATGCCGTATGGATTGGCCTGGACAACTTTTTAAACCTTTTTAAAGACAAAACCTTTGGAAACTCCCTGCTGGTAACGATTCAGTACGTTATCATCGGCGTTCCGCTGAAGCTGATCTTCGCGCTGTTTATCGCGATGCTGCTGACGAAACCGACGAAACTTCAGGGCGTCTACCGTGCAGTTTACTATATTCCGTCCCTGATCGGCGGTTCCGTAGCCGTAGCGCTGGTGTGGAAGCAGTTATTCGGAAGCCGCGGCCCCATCGTTTCCATGATTAAATCCATGGGCGCGACCGGCTTTAACTTCTTTGGAAGCACCACCTGGGCCTTCATTCCTCTGGTACTCTGTAACGCCTGGCAGTTCGGTTCTTCCATGCTGATCTTCGCTTCCGGCCTGAAACAGATCCCGAAAGATTACTACGAGGCAGCCGAAATCGACGGCGCCGGCGCGGTGAAACGGTTCTTCAAGATCACGCTTCCCTGCCTGTCCCCGATGATCCTGTTCAACCTGCTGATGCAGCTCATTTCCGGATTCATGACCTTTACCCAGGCACAGATCATTACCCAGGGCGGCCCGAACCATGCGACGGAGTATGTTTCCCTGTTCATCTTCACCGAGGGCTTCTCTTATGGCCATATGGGTTATGCGTGCGCCGCGTCCTGGATCTTGCTGCTCATCATGGTGGTTGTCACTGGAGTTATTTTCAAAACGTCCAACCAATGGGTATTCTACGAAGCAGACGATTAAGGAGGCTATGGGATGAGCATAAAAACGAAAAAGAGGATAACCAACACTTGCTATCATGCGTTTGTTGTGGCATTTGGTTTGCTGATGATCTATCCGGTTATCTGGATGATCTTGAGCTCCTTTAAGATGAAGAGTGAGATTCTGGGAAACAACGCGCCGTTTTTACCGTCAGTATGGGTCTTTGAAAACTACACCAATGGTTGGAAAGGCGCCGGTCAGTACACCTTTGCGACATATTTTAAGAACTCCATTATCATTTCCGTGCTGGGAACCATTGGAACTGTCATCAGCTCCTCCATGGTTGCTTACGCGCTGGCACGTGTAAAGTTCAGAGGAAGAAAATTCTGGTTCACCTGCATGATCATGACCATGCTCCTTCCGGGCCAGGTTCTGATGATCCCCCAGTACATTATCTGGAATAACCTGAACGCAGTCGGAACCTTTATTCCGCTGATCCTGCCGAAATTCCTGGGTGTGCCGTTCTTCATCTACATGATGATGCAGTTTATCAAAGGGCTTCCGAAAGAGCTGGACGAAGCGGCCATGATCGACGGCTGTAACCGTTATCAGATTTTTACGAAGATTATTCTTCCGCTGCTCGGCCCGTCCATTATTACGACCATCGTTATCCAGTTCTACTGGATCTGGGACGATTATATGGGCCCGCTGCTTTACCTCACCAAACCGGGACTGTACACGGTATCCCTTGCGATCAAGAACTTCGCGGACGTACAGGGTACGAACTTCGGCCCGATGTTTGCAATGTCCACTCTGTCCCTGATTCCGGTATTCTTACTGTTCCTGTTCTTTAACCGGTATCTGATGGACGGCGTAACCGCAGGAAGTGTGAAGGGTTAAGGAGAAACCATGATCAATCGAAGAGAACTTCTGAAAAGAAATAATCCGCGGATGACCGCCTGGGAGCCGGAGAGTCCCCTCACGGTGGGAAACGGCGAGTTCGCCTTTACCGCGGACATTACCGGGCTTCAGACTTTTTATCAGGAGCAGAAAGACCATTTCGTGCCCCTGTGTACGATGAGCCAGTGGGGGTGGCACAGCACCCCGGCCGGCGAAAACGGGAATATTTATTATAAGCCGGAGGACGTGAAAAAGACGCCCTATGAAAGCGTAAAAGGAGAGAAGTTCTATGCCTCCGAGGTTCAGCCGGGAAATGAAGAAATTTACCACTGGCTGAGAGAGAACCCCCACCGGCTGAATCTGGCCAGATTGGGCTTCCTGTGGGAAGGAAAAGAAATCCATCCGGAGCAGGTGCGAAACTGCAGGCAGGTTCTGAATCTGTACACCGGCCTGCTGAAGAGCCGTTTTACTATTGAAGGATACAAGGTGGAGGTTGAGACAGTCTGCGCGGGAAGAGCGGATGTGCTGGGAATCTCCGTCCGTTCGAAAGCCCTGGCGGAGCGAAAACTGTCGGTTGTGCTGGCGTTTCCTTACGGGAGCAAAGACATTACCGCCTCCGACTGGGAGCATAAGGAATGGCATTCGACGCTGGCGACGTTCACGGGCGATCGCATGGCAATTTTGCGGACGCTCGACAAGGATGGCTACCTGGCAAGCCTGAAATGGGAAACACCGGTCTGGTTCACACGGGAGGAAGAACACGTGTGGAACCTTGGAGGAAAGGAAGACGCCCTGGTCTTTACCATGACGTTTAGCGATAAAACCCCGGACATTATGGACTTTCCGAAAGTTAAGGCGAACAGCGCCGCCAAATGGAAAAAATTCTGGAATCATTGCGGCATGATCGATCTTCATCAGTCCGAAGATCCAAGGGCCGCCGAGCTGGAACGGCGAATCGTGCTCTCGGAGTACCTGCTTGCCTTGCAGTCCCTGGGTTCGGTTCCCCCGCAGGAAACCGGCCTCACCTGTAATAGCTGGTATGGGAAATTCCATCTGGAAATGTACCCGTGGCACTGTGGCTGGGCACCGCTTTGGAATGAATCGGAGTGCTTGGCCGGAAGCCTGAAGTGGTACAAAGAGCACCTTCCGCAGGCGAAAGACAATGCGGCGTGCAACGGCTATAAAGGCGCACGCTGGCCGAAAATGGTAGACCGTAACGCCATAGACAGCCCGTCCTCCATTGCGACGCTCCTGATCTGGCAGCAGCCTCACATTCTCTGGATGCTGTACATGGTTTATGAGCAGAAGAAAGACGACGCATTGCTGGAGGAATTCTGGGAAGTGATCCAGGAAACCGCGCGGTTTATGTGCGACTTTGCCGCCTATAATCCGGAGACAGGCCGCTACGACCTTCCCGCGCCGCTGATCCCGGCTCAGGAAGAGCACAACCCGCGGACGACGAAGAACCCCACCTACGAGCTGGAATACTGGAGCATGATGCTGGGAATTGCCGCGGACTGGGCCGAAAAGCTTGGGAAAGACGGGGAAAACTGGCGGGAGGTTGCAGACCATATGGCGCTGCCGCCGGAAAAAGACGGGCTTTATCTTGCCTGTGAAACTTGTCCGGAAACCTTCACCCGGTTTAACAAAGACCATCCCTCGATGACGGCCGCCTTTGGCCTCCTTGGAGGAACACGGATTGAACCGGCGAAGATGCGGGCGACGCTGGACAAGGTGCTGGAATGCTGGAATTTCGAGACGACCTGGGGCTGGGATTTCGCCATGCTGGCCATGACGGCCGTCCGGCTCCACGACCCGGAGACGGCGGTGGAGATCCTGTTAAAGGATACGCCGAAGAATTCCTATGTTGCCAGCGGGAATAATTATCAGAAAACGCGGACAGACCTGCCGCTGTATCTGCCGGGAAATGGTTCGCTGCTGCTGGCGGCAGCCATGATGGCAGCCGGGTACGAAGGGTGTACGGAAGAGCTTCCGGGCTTCCCCAAAGACGGCAGATGGAAGGTGGAATACGAGAACATTGCCCCGTTCCCGTATTAATTAAGAAGAAAAAAGGAAGGATTTGCAAAGATGCTGAAGAATCCCATTTTAAAAGGTTTCTGCCCGGATCCCAGTATTATCCGGGTGGGAGAGGACTATTATATCGCCACATCGACGTTTGAGTGGTGGCCGGGCGTCCGCCTGTGGCATTCGAAAGATCTGGCCCACTGGGAGCAGATTCCTTCACCGCTGAACCGGGTTTCCCAGCTCAATATGCTGGGCGACCCCACTTCCGGCGGAATCTGGGCGCCGGATATCAGCTATGACGGGAAACGGTTCTATCTGGTCTTTACGGATGTGAAGACGAAGAAAGGCCGTTACTACAACAATCACAATTACCTGGTTTGGGCCGACAACATCGAAGGCCCCTGGTCGGAGCCTGTCTATCTGAACAGTACGGGCTTTGACCCGTCCCTGCTCCACGATACGGACGGCCGAAAGTATCTGGTAAATATGCGCAATGGTTTCAAGGGAGTTCTGGTGCAGGAACTCGATCCGGAAACCGGAAAGCTGCTCGGAGAGGCCCGGAATGTGTTCCGCGGAACCGAGATCGGCTGTACGGAGGGACCGCATATTTATCACTTTGGCGACTGGTATTACTGCTTGGTGGCAGAAGGCGGAACCGGGTACGGACACTGTGTGACAATGGCGCGCTCCCGCTCCCTGTGGGGCCCCTATGAGGTCGACCCGGAAAACCCGATGCTGACGTCGGATCAGAACGACCTGGGGCTTCTGCAGAAATGCGGCCACGGCGATCTGGTGGAAACCCAGAACGGAGAATGGTATCTGGTACACCTGTGCGCAAGGCCGCCAAAGGGCCAGAAACGGTGTCTGCTTGGAAGAGAAACAGGAATCCAGAAAGTTTACTGGAATGAAGAAGGGTGGTTACGGCTGACAGGTGGCGGCAGAATTGCCCAAAATGAAACGGAAGGGCCGGCAGGAATCGCCGAGTGCGTGCTGCCGCTTCCGGAAGAGCGGGATGATTTCGAACGTGAGGTTTTGGGGGTACGCTATTCTTCACCCAGGGCTCCGCTGGGGGAATGTGCGTCCTTGACGGACAGACCGGGCTGGCTGCGGCTTTACGGACAGGAGTCCTTAAATTCGCTGCATCATGTGAGCCTGCTTGCGGTCCGTCAGACGGTGCATCAGACCTATGTGGAAACCTGTATGGAGTTTTCGCCTTCCTGCCCGGAGCAGCTTGCAGGGCTGTCCTATATGTATGATGCGGCCAACTTCTATCTGTTCGGGAAGACCGGAGACGAAGAGGGCGGCGCATTGCTCACCATCGTGAAGAGTGACCGGATCGAGGTGACGGATGAAATCGCGCCCATTCCGGTGCCCAAAGACGGGAAGCTGTGGCTGCGGATCGAGACGGACGGGCTGACGGCCCATTGCCTGTATTCGCTGGACGGACAGGAATGGAAGGATACCGGGGCGGTACTGGATACGGAGATCCTGACGGATGAGCATTGCCGGGGATTCACCGGGGCCCATCTGGGAATGTACTGCCACGATATGACCGGACGGAAAGCGTATGCGGACTTTGACTATTTTTCCATGAGCCGGGCTGTTTTATAATTCTTCTCCGAGGAAAGACTGCGGGCGGCTGGAAGGGTTCTGCTTTTCCTTCTCCCGCAGATACTGTTTCCGGTATTTCAGCGGAGAGGTTTCGGTATGTTTCCGGAAAATTTTTTCGAAGTAGGTAATGCTGTCGTAGCCTAAGGATTCGGCGATCTCGGTGATGCTTCGGTCGGTTTCGGCCAGGAGGCGGCGGGCCTGCTGGATGCGGTTGACGTTGATGTATTCGTTTACGGTGTAGCCGGTAAATTCCTTGAAGACGCGGCTTAAGTAGCTTTTGCTCATGTAAAAGCGTTTGGCTACGCTGTCTAAGGAGTCGGCTTCCGCAGGGTGAGCGGTGATGTAGGAGGCCACTTCGGTCACTTTCTGATGGGTGGCGGAGGTGGAGAGGGTGGTAACGGGTTCGTTGCACTGTAAGTAGCGCTGGGCGAAGAAGAGCAGGCGGATCAGCTTTTCCATGGACATGATTTTACAGCCGGGGTCGCGGATGCTCATTTCCCGGCCGATGCCGTCTAACAGGGCGAGGATGTATTTCTGGTTCTCCGGGGACAGGGCGATGACACCCTGGTTTTTCGCAAAGAAATCCGAAAGAACCATTTCGCCGGTGCAGGCCAGGACGGAGGCCAGGGGGTCGTCGCGGAATTCGACGACGATGCGTTCGTGGTAGGTGTCCCCATACTGGCTGGTCATGTGGATGGTGCCGCGGTTGATGAAGACCAGGTCTCCGGCCTTGACGTGGTAGATGCGGTTTTCGATGAAGTAGGAGCGTTCCCCGCGGATGAGATAATAAATTTCGTATTCATCGTGGGTGTGTTTGGATGGCATGTTAAATTCGTAGTTTCGGATGATGCGGCTGATGGTGATTCCGCTCATTGCTTCTTCATAGATGACGCGGCGCATGAGAACCTCCTTTAAAAAGTCAATATAAATCGAAAAGATGCAAAAAAAGGAAACATAGAATGAGATTATTATACTATATTCTGGTAAAATGTCTATAAGAAAAAGTGATGCGAAAAGAATCACAGGAAGGGAGATTATTTATGAACTATCAAGAAGGACGGGTATCCGATGTACAGATCGCCTATATTGGCGGCGGTTCCAGGGGTTGGGCCTGGACGTTTATGACGGATTTGGCGCTGGAGCCTTCGATGAGCGGGACGATCCGGCTCTATGATATCGATGAGGAGGCCGCGAAGGCGAACGAGGTGATCGGGAACCGGGTAAGCGCGCGGGAAGAGGCCGTTGGAAAATGGGAATATAAGACCTGCGGCACCATGAAAGAAGCGCTGGAGGGCGCGGACTTTATCGTGATTTCCATTCTGCCGGGCACGTTTGACGAGATGGATGTGGATGTGCATATGCCGGAGCGTTTAGGCATCTGGCAGTCGGTAGGCGATACGGCAGGCCCTGGCGGGATTATGCGTGCGTTGCGGACGATTCCGATGTTTGTGACGATTGCGGAGGCGGTGAAGGAATATGCGCCGAAAGCATGGGTTATCAACTACACGAACCCGATGACGCTTTGTGTGAAGACGCTGTATAAGGTGTTCCCGGAAATTAAGGCGTTTGGATGCTGCCATGAGGTATTTGGTACGCAGAAGGTGCTGAAGGGCATTCTGGAAGAAACCTATGGGCTGACCGGGGTTGAGCGTCAGGATATTCATGTCAATGTGCTGGGCATTAACCACTTTACCTGGTTTGACTATGCGTCCTATAAGGGCATCGACCTGTTTCCGGTGTATCGGGACTATATTGACAAGCATTTCGAGGAAGGCTATGATGAGCCGGATAAGAACTGGGCGAATGCGTCCTTTGCGTGCAGCCATCGGGTGAAGTTTGATCTGTTCCGCCGCTATGGGCTGATTGCCGCGGCTGGCGACCGTCATCTGGCGGAGTTTATGCCGGGGAATGAATATCTGAATGATCCGGAGACGGTGACCGGATGGAAGTTTGGGCTGACGACGGTAGACTGGAGAAAACAGGATCTGCAAAATCGTCTGGCTAAGAGCCATAAGCTGTTAGCGGGCGAGGAAGAAGTGGATCTGAAGCCCACCGGAGAGGAAGGAATCCAGCTTATTAAGGCGCTGTGCGGCCTTACCCGTATGGTGAGCAATGTGAACATTCCGAATACGAATCAGCAGATTACGAATCTGCCGGCGGATGCGGTGGTGGAGACGAATGCGGTGTTTGAGCGGGATGCGATTCGGCCGCTGATCGCCGGAAGCCTGCCGGAGGATGTGAAGAAGCTGATTATGCCGCATGTTGAGATTCATGAGGATACGCTGGAGGCGGCTCTGACGTGTGATAAGGAGCTGGTGGTGAAGGCGTTTATGAAAGATCCGAATGTGGTTGGGAAGAAGTGCAGTGAGGCGGATGTGAGGAGCCTGGTGGAGGATATGATCCAGGGGACGATGAAGTATCTGCCGGAAGGATGGAAGTAAGGAATAGGAAGAGCAGTCCTGCGCGCGCGTGCGCGGGGCTGCTTTTTTTCATAGCCGTTGACAGAAGTGCGGGATACCGATACAATTTAAGAAGATGGAGAAAGAAGGAGGCGATAGCTCATGACGAGCGAAGAAATTCGGGCATTTTCCGGGGAACGGATGAAAAATGGACGGCCCGCAGACGAGAGCTATCTGGAGTGCGGGCTGCCGGAATTTTTAAGGGAATCCATTCAGGCGATGGCTGAGGCATGGCGCAAGCGGGATGCCGGAGCGGAATATTTACATTGGGACTGCGACTATTGTAATCTGCAAAGTGATATTAACAGCGCGGAAGTGAATCAGTTGATCAGTACGGAGCAGGCGTGGTATCTGAGGGAAAAGTATTTGAGAATCGAAAGGGTGTGAAGGAATGACAGCGCTGGATTTTACGCAATTTCCGAGACGAAACAAAATGTATGCGGGAGCAAACGGAAATAAAATTTGTATTTTATATAACAATGCGCCATATATGCTGAAATTTCCACCTATGGCGAAACAGAATAAGGATATGAGTTACAGCAATAGCTGCTTTTCAGAATACCTTGGCTGCCAGATTTACGAGAGCATTGGCATACCTGTACAAAAGACGATGCTTGGCACCTATACGGTGAGGGGAAAAGAAAAGATCGTGGTAGCCTGCGGCGATTTTACAGAGCCGGGGGTGGTTTTACAGGATTTTGCCTCTTTGAAGAACCAGATGATTGACTCGGAGCAAAACGGCTATGGTACAGAGCTGTCAGACATTTTAATGACCTTTGAAGAACAGACAGTTATAGACCCGAAAACTTTGACGGAGCGCTTTTGGGATATGTTTATCGTGGACGCATGGATTGGCAACTGGGACCGGCATAATGGAAACTGGGGATTTTTATATGATACCCGGACGGATGAGATGGAATTGGCGCCTGTTTACGATTGTGGGAGCTGCCTTTATCCGCAAGCGGATGAGAAGATTATGGAATCCGTATTGGAAAATCCGGATGAATTGAAATTTCGTATTTATGAAATTCCCACTTCCGCGATTATGTTAAATGGGAAAAAAATCAGGTATTTTGACTTTTTATCGTCTCTCCAGAATGAAGACTGTAATCGTGCTTTAAAGCGTATTGTACCACGGATTCATCCGGAACATATTCAGCAAATCATTGAAAATACGCCGTTTCTCAGTGATTTGCAGCGTCGGTTTTATCAGACCGTGCTGACAGAGAGAAAGCGGTTGATTTTAGATTTTTCACTTGATGCATTGGAAAGGAGAATGACCGGGTTTTCTTCATAATTTTTTTAGATTCTTCATAATTTGTTCTGAATAGAATCACATAGCCATCAAAAAGTATTCACATTCTGCCCTTAAGATTAAGAAAAAACTTAAGAGAAACCCCAAGGTTTCCAAACCAAAGGAAAGGAGCTTTTTCACATGTGGAAAATGACGTATTTAAGAAAGAAAATGGGGGCAGGAGTATCGGCAGCCATGCTGTCCGGTCTGGTACTGGCAGCCAGCCCGGTAACGGTTCTTGCGGATACGGCGGACAGTTCGACTGCGGCGAATACCGTGAATACCACAACGGCCAGCACCGAAGCGGCTGGCAGCGGCATTGATATGAGCACAGATTATCCGGGCATTACGATCAAACCGGGCGAAAGCACGAACTTTTCTCTGGACTTCGAGAGCCTGAGCGGAGACAGCTATGACGCAGACCTGTCCATCGAATCCATTCCGGAAGGATGGAGCGGTTACTTTAAGAGCAGCAGCACGGAAATCAGCATGGTCCATGTAGACCGGCTGTCCAAAGACAGCGGTTCCCTGGCAACTTTCAGCCTGACTCTGCCGGATGAGATAGAAGAAGGCACCTACAGCGTGGTACTGAAAGCGGACGCAGGCGACGATGACGTTGCCGAACTGGAACTGAAGATTTCGGTCAATGCAGTCGCTTCCGGACAGGGCAGCTTCAGCACCGAATATCCGGAACAGCAGGGCGCGACCGGGACGAGCTTCAGCTTTGACGCCACCATCGTAAATAACCGCGGCATCGACCAGTCTTACAGCCTTTCTTCTTCGGCTCCGACCGGATGGGAAGTTTCCTTTACGCCGTCCAGCGAGAGCACAAAAGTGGCCAGCATGACCGTAGAGGGCGAATCCAGTGAAGGTCTGACCATCGGCGTTGTTCCGCCTGAAAATGTGGAAAAAGGGGTATACACGATTTCCTGCAGCGCCGTTTCCGCAAATGAGACGCTGTCTGTGGATCTGTCCGTAGAAATCACGGGTACTTACGGCGTTTCTCTGTCAACGCCGTCCGGACGGTTAAGCTTCGACGCTTATGCAAACGACGAAACCGCCGTTACCCTCAGCATTGAAAACACCGGAAACGTTGACCTGGAGAACTTAAACCTGACCTCTTCCGTATCTTCCGATTGGGAAGTGCGTTTTGACGAATCCACCATTGAACTGCTGGAAGCAGGCGCGACGAAGGAAATTACCGCTTATGTGACGCCGGATGCGAATGCGATCACCGGGGATTACGTCGCAAGCCTGACCGTATCCAATGACGAAGCTTCTTCCACCGCCTCCTTCCGTGTATCGGTGAAGACCCGTACAAGCTGGGGAATCGTGGCTGTAGCCATTATCGTGGTACTGTTAGCCGGCCTTGGATTTGTATTCAAGAAATATGGGAGAAGATAGCATATGAAACAGGAAGAGCAGATTATTATCCAAACCCAGAACCTGACGAAAATGTATGGAGAGAAGACGGTCGTGAACCAACTGAATCTTTCCATCCGAAAAGGTGAGGTGTTCGGTCTTCTCGGTCCCAACGGGGCCGGGAAAACCACCACGATTCTGATGCTTCTGGGTCTTACGGAGCCCACGGGAGGCCGGGCGGTGATAAACGGAATGGACTGCACCCGCAATCCCATCGCCGTCAAGAGCCGTGTCGGCTATCTTCCGGACAATGTGGGTTTTTACGGAGACATGACCGGCCGTCAGAACCTGCGCTTTACCGGCAGGCTGAACGGCATCCCGGACAAAGAGCTGGACCCGCGCATTGACATGCTTCTGGAACGTGTAAATATGCAGGATGCGGCGGATCAGAAAGCAGGGACGTATTCCAGAGGTATGCGGCAGCGTCTTGGCGTGGCGGATGTCCTGATGAAGGATCCGGAAATCATCATCATGGACGAGCCGACCCTTGGCATTGACCCGGAGGGTATGCGGGAGCTGCTGGATCTGATCTGGAAACTGTCAAAGGAGGACGGCAGAACGCTCCTGATTTCTTCCCACCAGCTCTACCAGGTACAGCAGATCTGCGACCGCGTAGGTATTTTCGTAAATGGAAATCTGGTTGCCTGCGGCGGCATCGACGATCTGGGAAGACAGGTACAGAAGGAAACCCATTTCACGCTGGAACTGAAAGTGAATCCCTGTGATGACAAGCTGCTGGCGGAGATTTACCGCCATCCGGAGGTGACGCATGTAGACCGGAAGGATAATACGTTTATCATTGAGTCGAATGTGGATCTCCGCAGGGCCATGAGCGGTTTCCTGGGAACGAACGGCTATACCATCCAGCATATGCACCAGCGCGGCGGAGACCTGGATGAGATTTACCGATTATATTTTGAAAAGGCAGGGCAGAGCGATGAAGACAATAGCGTTGAAAAAAAGACCGGAAAACGCTGGATCCAACAGCGAGGAAAAAAAGCTGGCAAAGCGTAGGGCTCATGACGGACTGCACGCATTGTACCGGAAGGAGCTTGCGGATCACCTGACCAGCAAACGGTTTTTGATTATTTTGATTTTGATTTACGCGACCAGCATTGCCAGCCTGTACGGAGCGATTTCCGGACTCAGCGAGGCGATCGAGAGCGACAGTAACTTTATTTTCCTGAAACTTTACACATCCAGCGGGAACTCCATCCCTTCGTTTATGAGCTTTATCGCCCTTCTGGGGCCGTTTGTGGGGCTGACGCTGGGGTTTGACGCCATTAACAGCGAGCGCTCCGGCGGGACGTTAAATCGGCTGGTGGCGCAGCCGATTTACCGGGATTCGATCATTATCGGGAAGTTCCTGGCCGGGACGACGGTCATTGCCATTATGATCTTTACGATGGGAATCCTGATCGGGACAGTGGGCGTGCTGACGACCGGGCTTGCGCCGGAGATGGAAGAGGTGCTTCGGATCCTGGTGTTCCTGATTTTTACGGTGGTTTACATCGCGTTCTGGCTGGCGCTGTCGATTCTGTTTTCAGTGGTATGCAGGCATTCGGCGACTTCGGCGCTGGCGGTCATTGCGCTTTGGATTTTCTTTACGATTTTTATGAGCCTGGTGGCGAATATTATCGCGAATATTGTGTATCCCATCGATAATGATTACAATGCCATCTACAATGCGTATGATAACTATACGCTGGAGCTGAACCTGAACCGGATTTCACCGTATTATCTATACAGTGAGGCGGTTTCGACGATTATGAATCCGTCGGTGCGGTCGATCAATGTGGTGACGATGAGCCAGCTTCAGGGAGCGATTTCGGGGTATTTGTCCTTTGGACAGAGTGTGCTGCTGGTTTGGCCGCATCTGACCGGGCTGATTGCGCTGATGCTGGTGGCATTTACCGGGGCGTATATCGGATTTATGAGACAGGAAGTAAGATCGAATTAAATAAGAATGCAAAGGGCGGGGGCTTCCCCGCCTTTTGTCGTGATTTCACAGAATTTTCACCGCCTAAACACCAGAATTTGATATTTGCGGGGTATCCTTTTTATAGAAAAAAGTGAAATGTGAGGACTTGCAAAGTGGCGACATTAGGAGTAATTAACGGCGCAGCCGATCCGGAAGTGCATGAGCGGATCGAACGGTATGCATTTTCAGAAGGGATTTTGGCGCATGATCTGAAAAGTTATCTGAAAGAGGGAATTGAGAAGGAGGAGAAATTGATCCTGATTTTGGCGGATCGGGAAGGGCTGGATGCGATTTCGAAGCAGATGGTGAATATCCTGCTTATGACGTGTCCGGTGGTATTTTTGCCTTCTTCGGAGGAAGAGATGGAACAGGTGCTGCGGGAGCGGAAATATCCGATGGAGATTGCGAGGTATCCCTTTGACGAGCGGGATTTCCGGCGGGCGCGGAAGGCTTATGTGAGCCGGGAGGTGTGGGAGCATCGGACGATGGTGTTTGGAGAGCTGCGGATTGACCGGAGCAGCCGGGAGGTGAGGCTGAATGGGCAGCCGCTGGAGCTTTGCGGGTATGATTATGATATTTTTCTGATTTTGGCGGAGCATATGGGGGATGTGGTGTCCAGGGAGTTTATTAATCAGATGCTGCCGGAGAGGAAGCGGAGTTCGCTGAGGAATGTGGATACGCATATTAAGAGGATCCGGAAGAGGGTGGGGAGGGAGGATTTGATTCAGTGTATTCGGTCGGTGGGGTATTGTATGTTGGAGGAGAGGCTGGGTGAGGGGGAGCGGGCGGGGTGAGCGCCTGCATTACGCGTCAAAGCGTTTTTCAAAATTCCCCAAAACCTCCATCCGGTCATTAAACGTAAGAAAAGCGCCCGGGTCCAGCTGATGCACCATCCGCTTCAGCGCCCGGCTTTCATATTTGGAAATCACCGTCATGATCACATGCGAAGTCTGCTTACTGTATCCGCCCTGGGCTTCCCAGGTGGTGCAGCTCCGGTTCAATTCCTGAATGATCTGGTCACAGATCCGGTCATTCCGGGAAATGATCATGGCGCAGGTCATGATATTCTGATAATGCACCTTATCCATGACAAGGCTGGCGACATAGCAGAAAATAATGGAATAGACGGCTGTTTCCAGGCTGTTATTCAGGGCGCTGAATGCGTAAATAACGGCGTTCACGATCAGCGTCAGCTTTCCAACGCTGAAGTCCGGGAAATTTTTGGCACAGTAAATGCCGACAATATCCAAACCGCCCCCGGAGCTTCCGCATTTCAGAGTAAGACCAACGCCGAAACCGGAAACGACGCCCCCGATCAAGCAGCAGGTAAGGGTATCCTCAATGATGGGGACGTCCGGCGAGGGGATGACGGACATAAAGAAGGACTGAAGACAGACGGTGAAGATGGTTTTTAGGGAAAAGGTGCGGCTGACGACCTTCCAGGAGAGAAAGTAGAGCGGGAGATTCATCAGCCAGAGGAAGATCCCAGTGAAGTCGACGCTTTCGGGCAGTCGGATATGCAGGAAATCTTTCAGGAAAATCTGCAGAATCTGCGCGATTCCGGTGAAACCGCCGCTGTAGAGGTTCAATGGGACAAGGATGACGCGGTAGGCGGCTGCGTAGAGAAAGACGCCGAAGACAGCGCCGGTCATTTTCCAGATTTCCGAAGATGCTTTTCTTGCCATAGGATACCTCCTCCTGATACGCCATTGTATCGTTCCTGCTCACTCGTACCTCGTTCCAGTAACCATTCACAGGCTCATTTTAAGTTTTGCTTTGCAAAAGAGCCTGCTCACACCTGAATCACTTTCTTACGTCCTTGAGCAGTAACATTGTATCTATTAAATATTTATATGAAGACATTATATGACATTATATTATGAAAGTCAATGGAAAGATTTTTGAAGTTAGAAGGCCGGCGGCTCGAAAAGCGGACAACCTTAAGACAGGTACGCGTCAGCGAATAATACAAGCCTGACAACCTGCACAAAAATGAATATCTGACAAAAAAATCGTTGAAAAGAATAATACGTTATGATACAATCTATAACATAAACAAACAAATTCAAGGAGGATTGGTTATGTTCAATTTCAACGAAGAAGCAGTCAGAAAAGAACACGAAAACGGCGTCAGCATCATTGCAAAGACTCAGGAAGCAGTCGACCAGATCTGCAGGGAAGGCTATAAAAACATTTTTTACATTGGAATTGGCGGGACGATTCTCTATGCGGGACAAATGGGCCACATCGTGAAGGAAGCGGGCTCTACCATTCCTCTGTTCATGGAAAATGCGGCGGATTTCTGCCTGGTAGGGAATCCCCACTTCGGGAAAGACTCCATCGTAGCCATCGCATCCATTTCCGGCGATACGAAAGAAGTTGTGGCGGCCGTTGACCAGGCGCACGCGGCTGGCGCGAAGGTAATCGGTTATGTGGAGAAAGAGGGAAGTCCCCTTTATGAGAAAGCCGACTACCTCATCACCACCGTAGGCGGAGAATATTACTTCTGGTATACCGTTACCCTGCGCTTTATGGCAAACGCAGGCCAGTTTCCAAAGTATGACCAGTTCATGGCCGAGATCGTGAACATGCCGAAGAACGTCGTGGAAATTTATAAGAAATCCGATGCCAAAGCGAAAGAGTTCGCGGATAAATACTGCGACTCTCCGCTGACCTATCTGGTCGGAAGCGGAAACCTGGAAGACTGGGCTACCTGCTACGGGATGTGCATTATGGAAGAAATGCAGTGGATGCGTACCCGTCCCATCTCCGCCGCGAATTTCTTCCACGGCACCCTGGAAGTCATCGAACGGGACATTCCGGTTATTCTGATAAAAGGAGAGGATAAAACCCGTCCGGAGATGGAGCGCGTAGAGAACTTTGTTCAGACGATCAGCGCAAATGTTACCGTGTTTGATACAAAGGACTACGAGCTGGAAGGGATCAGTGACGAGTTCCGCGGCCTGCTGGCCCCGATCGTGATGCGCAGCGCATTCCAGAGAGTTTCTACCCATCTGGAGCATAACCGCCGCCATCCGCTGGCCATTCGGAGATACTATCGGAGACTGGATTACTAAAACAGGAATTTTATGGATTTCCCTGGGCTCTTACTGAAAATGACTTGCATGGCTACCTGCAAAATGGTATAATTGTCTTAAAAATGTATATGATATGGCCTAATACATGTTATAATGAATTACACTATGCGGGGAAGGTTATGAAAAGGAGGAGCCAATGGGAAAACTAAAAAAAGATTCAAGCGTAGCTTTATACCAGCAGCTTGTAAATGAAATCAAAGAACAAATACAGTCCGGAGAACTGAAAGCCGGCGACCGCCTCATGACCGAAATGGAACTGAGCCGGGAATACGATATCAGCCGCATCACTGTGCGCAAAGCCATCGAAATTCTCGTAGAAGACGAAATTCTGGTCAAAAAGCAGGGAATCGGCACATTCGTTGCGGAGAAAAAGCTGACCAGAGACGCGGGGATCTTTATGGGATTTACAAGGAGCTGTATCCTGGACGGGAAGACTCCCAGCACCCGGCTCCTGTCTGCGGAGTTGGTGCGCGCCAGCGCTTCTGATATCAGGGAGCTGAATATGGCAGAAGGGGAAAAGGTAATTCGTCTGCGCCGTCTGCGCTTTTGCGACGGCACGCCGGTTCTGGTGGAAGAGAATCACTTTTCTCAGAAATATGCCTATCTTCTTGGGGAGGAACTGGAAGGTTCTTTATATGAAATTTTGGAAAAGCACGGAACTTATACCGTTGGCGGAAAACGGAGAGTCAGCATTTGTTATGCCACGCAGGAGGAAAGCGAGCTTCTGAACGTGACAGAAAAAGACGCGCTCCTGCTTATGAAGGACACCTGTACCAACTCGGAGAATGAGCCGGTCCATACCTGTAAAAGCGTGATAAATCCCCGTCTCTATGAGCTTGTGATCGCCAGTTCGCCGGAATGTGGATGGGAGAAAGTATGATCACAATCCAAAAATCACAGATTGCTGTGATGAACATCCAGTACCGCTATTTTCCGCTGGAGAAGTTCCTGGACGACGCTGTGGCGAACCAGGTACAGAATGTGGAACTTTGGGGCGCCTCCCCGTTTTTCCACATAGAAGATATGACTTACCGGGAGGTCCAGCAGGTGCGCCGGGCCATCGAGTCCAGAGGGCTTCGTCTGGTCTGCCTGACGCCGGAACAGTGCGTGTATCCGGTGAACCTGGCGGCCCCCACTGGTACGGCCCGCCGCCGGAGCCTGAAATTTTTTGAGGATAACCTGCGGGCGGCCGCGGAACTTGGGACACAGAAAATGCTGGTGACGACCGGGTTTGGCTATTTCGACGGAAGCGACCGGGAGGAGGCCTGGAAGTGGGCGCGGGAAGGCCTTTTTGATCTGGCCGAGCTGGCGCAGGCGCATGGCGTGACCCTGGCACTGGAGGTCCTGCGCCGGGACGAGAGTAACCTGGTGTATAATCTGCCGACCCTGCTGCAAATGCTGCAGGAGCTGGATCATGGAAGCATCGGCGGGATGATCGATACCATACCCATGGCCCTTGCGGGGGAACGGCCGACGGATTACTTAAAGGCCCTGGGGGAACGGCTGGTGCATGTCCACTTTATTGACGGTGCGCCGCGGGGACATCTGGCCTGGGGCGACGGCGTGCTGGATATGAAGGGCTACCTGGAGGAATTTTCCGCATATGGATACCAGAACGCGCTTTCCCTGGAGATCACGGATGGGAGATATTATCTGGACCCGACCGCGTCCGTGAAGCAGAGCATCGATGCGCTCTATGCGGTTCTGGAGCATTGAAATTTTCGAAAAGATACCGAAATGACAAAGAGATGTGTTTTGAAAGGAACAAGATGTTCTATGACAACACATCTCTTTCTTTTTGCGTTTTTTTATGACAAAGAGGTTTTGAGAAAATTTCGGGGAAAATATTATTTTTTGTTGTGAAAAATAACCAAAAAAATAATGCTGATATAATGCATATAGACAAAATGTACGGAACCGATGAAAAATTCATTGATTTTTGTAATAAGACATTATATAATGATTACATGATAAAAAAGACAAACAGAAAATCGGGAGGAAACGTTTATGATTAAGGTTTTGGGACTTGGAGATAACGTGGTGGATAAATATATGCATACCAAAACCATGTATCCGGGCGGAAACGCTTTGAACATTGCAGTTCTGGCGAAGCTCTTCGGAATCGAATCCGGCTACTTCGGGGTATTCGGAGACGATGCGGCTGCGAAGCATGTATATCGGACGATTTGTGATTTGGGGCTGGATGTTTCCTACTGCCGTTTTTATCACGGAGAGAATGGTTACGCGGAGGTACGGCTGGACGACGGCGACCGTGTTTTTGTCGGATCAAATGGCGGAGGCGTTTCAAAGACGCATCCCATTGATACTCTGACAGATATGGAATTAGATTACATTGCAGGTTATGACGTGTGCCACACCAGTATTTTCAGCTATGCAGAAGAGGTTCTCCCGGCGCTGCGGAAGGCGTCCCCCTTCCTCTCCTTCGATTTTTCGAACCGTTACGATGAAGACTATCTAAAACGCTGCTGTCCCTATATCGATATGGCGGCGATTTCCTGCGGCGATATGCCAAAGGAGGAGATTATCGCCCAGATGGAGCGGATTGCTGATTATGGATGCAAACACATTGTAATGGCAACCAGAGGATCGAAGGGTGCATTTCTGATGGTAGACGGGAAATTTTATGAGCAGTCCCCCTGCCTGGTGGAAGCGAAGGATACGATGGCCGCAGGCGATTCCTTCATTACCAGTTTTTTGATCAATTATGTAGACGGCATGAAGGATGCGGTAGACTTTTCCGAAGCGTCTGGAAAACGCGGCGTGACTGAAAAAGAAACGTATCAGGACATGCTGGTAAAAACCAGTCTTTACCGTGCGGCTGTGTTCGCAGCCGGGAACTGCCAGCGAGACGGTTCCTTTGGATTCGGCAAGAAATTTGAGTGATATTAAAAGCGCGTGGCTTTTGATATAGAGAATGAAAAGTATAAGGAGGTAACAAAATGAAGAAGAGAGTATTAAGCGTGTTACTGGCAACTTCGATGGTGGCAACCATGGCAGCGGGAGCATCCGCCCTGACCGTATCCGCAGAAGAGAAGAAGACCATTAAATTCTTCCACCGTTTCCCGGATGAACCGTATAACAGCTTCATCGAAAGCAAGATCGCAGAGTACGAGGAAGCCCATCCGGACATCGATATCGTGGTGGAAAGCGCCCAGAACAACCCGTATAAAGAAAAACTGAAAGTGGTTGTTGGCGGAGACGACTGCCCGGATATCTTCTTTAGCTGGTGCGGCGAGTTTACCGAGCGCTTCATCCGTGAGGATCTGATCCTGGATCTGACTCCATATCTGGAAGCGGATACCGAATGGAAAGAATCACTGATGGAATCCCAGATGGTAAACTATACGCTGGATAACGGCATGGTATATGGAATCCCGTTCCGTCTGGATGCGAAGCTGTTCTTCTATAACATCGACCAGTTTGAAGAAGCGGGCGTAGAGGTTCCGACGACATGGGACGAACTGGTAGAGGTATGTGAGAAGCTGCAGGAGGCGGGCTTTACGCCGATCGCTTATGGAAATCAGGATCTGTGGCCGTCCGCACACTACATTGGCACGCTGAACCAGATGCTTGTCAGCGACGAAGTGAGAGCCGTAGACTATACGCCGACCACAGGCGCCTTTACCGATCCGGGTTACCAGACGGCGCTGGAGTATTATGAGAAGCTGATCCCGTATTTCAATGAGAATTCGAATGGTATCACCGCAGATATGGCACGTTCGAATTTCTGCATGGGAATGGGTGCAATGTACTATGCGGAAGTTATTGAAATCCCGTATATTTCTGATCCGACTTCCGGACTGAATCCGGATCTGAATTACGGAATGTTCAAATTCCCGGAGATTGAAGGGCCGGGCAACCCGAACATCTTAACCGGCGTACCGGAAGGCTTTGTCGTTTCTTCCAAGACGGAGTATCCGGACGAATGCGTAGAATTCCTGAAATGGTTCCTTGGAAAAGAAGTTGGTACGGAACAGGCACAGACCATCGGCTGGTTTAACGCGTCGATCGGCACCACCGAGGGCGTAACCGACCAAACCCTGCTGGATGCTTACAATGTCATCACAAGCGCGGAAGAGATGGGGCCGTGGTTTGACAATGCGCTGTATTCTACCGTTTGCGACGAATACCTGACCGCAGCGTCTGACCTGACGAACGGCGATGTAACTCCGGCGGAAGCGATGGAGAAGATTCAGGCAAAAGCCCTGGAAGCACAGACTCTGGCTGCACAGACGACCGAAGAATAATCGCAGGAATTATCACAAAATCATAAATAACTGAATGCGGCAGGCATCCCGCCGGGAGGTGGTGTGCCTGCCCTTATTATAGGAAATGATAACGTAAAACAGAAAGCTGGTGAGCATTTTATGAGAACCAAAAAGTATACGCCTTATTTATACATGCTGCCTGGATGCGCTATGGTTTTACTCTTTGTGTATATCCCGGTTATAGCAAACTGCGTGTATAGTTTTTTCAGACTTTCGTCTTACTCCTCCGGAATGAAATTCGTAGGGTTTGACAATTACGTGAGATTTTTTACCAATGAAACATTCTGGATCATGATACGGAATAATGTTCTGTACTGCGTGATCTCCCTGATCGTGCAGGTGGGATTCGGCACAGTGGTTGCTTTGCTTCTGGAAAGTAAGCTGGCAGGAAGGTTTCAGAATGTGTTCAGAAATATCTATTACATTCCCGCACTGATTTCCCTGACTGCGGTAGGCCTGATGTTTACGTTCGTGTACGAGCCGAACCTGGGGCTTTTGAACTCAGCGCTGAAAGCGCTTGGGCTTTCCAACTGGACACAGTCCTGGCTGGGCGACTCGAAGCTGGCGATCTTCAGCATTATTGCAATGAGCCAATGGCAGTTTACCGGATACATTACCCTTCTGATGGTAGTGGCATTCCAGAACATTTCGACGGATTATATCGAGGCGGCGGAAATCGACGGGGCAGGCCCGGTCAGAAGAGCGATCAGCGTGATGATTCCGTTGGCGAAGGAGCAGCTTTTGGTTTGCTCGATCATTACGATCATCGGCGCATTTAAGCTGTTCACGGAGGTTTATTCTACGACGGCGGGCGGCCCTGGAAATAGCTCGCAGGTATTGGGCCTGTTCTTGTACCAGAATGCATTCCTGCATGACGACCTGGGGATGGCAGCCGTTACCGGTGTCTTTATTTTCGTGATTACAATGATACTGTCCATTATCCAGATTAAGGTTACGAAATCCGGCGAAGTATAAGGAGGGGTTCTATGAAAAAAAAGACTGTGCTGAAAGTCCTTTTAAACCTCTTTTTCGTGTTTCTGGCGCTGATCATTCTGCTGCCGATGGCATGGATGATCATAAATTCCTTAAAGACGAATCAGGAGATGTTTAAAAATTCTCTGGCCCTTCCGGCAGTGCCGCAGTTTAACAACTGGGTGAAAGCATGGAATTCCGGGCTTTATAAGTATTTTGGAAACTCGTTGATCGTCAGCGGCGCATCCCTGCTCGGGATTCTGGTCTTGTCGTCCCTGCTGGCCTACGGGCTGACGCGCTTCCAGGCGAAGGGGAGCAATGTTATTTTTCTGATTGTTCTGGGGGGAATGGCGCTGTCGGAGCAGGTAGCTCTGGTGCCGCTGTATAAGATTCTGAAAGCAATGCATATTTATAATACTTATTGGGCGCTGATCCTGCCTTATGTGGCGTTCCGGATTCCGTTTACCGTGTTTTTAATGCGGTCGTATTTTATCGCGATCCCAAGAGAGCTGGAAGAGGCGGCTGTTGTGGATGGATATAACAGTTTTCAGATTTTCCTGAAGATCATTGTGCCGATCAGCAAACCGATTTTTGCATCCTGTGCCATTGTCTGCCTGAACCACGTGTGGAACGAGTTCCTGTTTGCCAATGTCTTTTTGGAGAGCAAAGCTCTGATGACGATTCCGATCGGCCTGATGACCTTCAAAGGCGATCTGCGTGCGGATTATACGACAATGCTTGCAGGGATCATTATCGCATCGCTGCCGATGATCATTCTGTTCCTGTGTATGTCAAGGCAGTTTGTGCGCGGCCTGACTGCGGGTGCGGTGAAGGGGTGAGAAAAATCAGATACGATTATCATGTACACAGCAGCATTTCCCCGGACGGACGCGCTTCGATGGAAGAAATGTGTGAGAGCGCGATTGAAAAGGGAATGGAGGAAGTGGTTTTTACCGACCACTATGAGTTCTACGCCCATGGAGTCACGCGCCAGTGGTTTCATGAAGAGTACCTGAAACGGTATTTTGAGACTGTGGGGCGCTGCCGGGAGCAGTTCGCAGGAAGGCTGACGGTAAAGAGCGGGATGGAATACGGACAGCTTCATCTGTATCCGGAAAGGACGGCGGATTTTGTAAAAAGCCATCCCTATGACTTCGTCCTGGGCGCGGTCCATAAGATTGAAAATGTAGATTTGGCTCAAATCACGGTCACGAAGGAAAATGCGGAGTGGATCGGGGATGCGTATTACTATCATTTGCTGGAGTTGTCCGAGGTGGGCGAGTTTGACTGCATCGCCCATCTGGACTACTTTAAAAAGCATTGTGCGAAACAGGGACTGCCGGATCTTTACGAGAAATATCAGCCGTTCATAAAAAAGGTTTTGGAGAATGTAATTAAGAGAGGGAAGGGCATTGAGCTGAACACCGCCTGCATGGGCGGAGTGCTGGAGGAAACGATGCCGGGGCCGCCAACGCTGGCGCTTTATAAAGAGCTGGGGGGAACGATCGTGACAGTAGGGTCGGATTCCCATAGGCCGGAGCGGATCGGGTATGGGTTCGACGCGGTGTACCAGGAACTGAAAAAGGCGGGTTTTCGAGCGGTGGCGACGTATCAGAACAGGATTTGTACGCTGAAGGCTTTTTAGAAATGACATGGGGCGCGGTTCTTTCGAACCGCGCCCCGTATTGCTGATTAATAATCAAGTTTCCACATATATCTTCTCTGGCTTAACGGATGATTCCGCACGATCGCAAGCTGTTCTGCGTAAACTCTTACAACTCCGGTAATGATCATCGGGCTGAAATATTCCGCAACGCATCCCGGTACATAGCTGCTCAGTCCATAATCCTTTGCATCGACGACGGTCGTCTTCGCGCCGAAACGATTCAGGAAATCAAGGGCTCTGGAATCCATTTTCCGGGTTCTTCCTTCGTTCATGAAAAGCAGGAACGGAACGTCCTTGTCTACGATCTCGAAGGGGCCATGGAAGAATTCGCCGTCATGGAAGGAGCCGGAATTGATCCACTGCATTTCCATCAGCAGGCAGATGGAGAAGGAATAAGCAACCTTCTGGGTAGCGCCGGAGCTCATCACATAGATAACCGGTGCATCCTTATAGTCCTCCGCAAATTTTCTGGCGGACGGCGTAACGAAGGAAACGGCATTTTCAATCGCTTCATAAATATTCTGATAGCCTTTTACCATATCCTCATAATGATCGTAACCTTCATACTGATTCAGAACCTCAACGGCCAGCATCAGGATATTGTTCATCTTTTCAAGCTTCGCGGCATAGTTTTTTTCGAAGCCATGAACGATCACATAGTCGGCATTCTGCGCCAGCGGGGAATTTGCGTCATGGGTAACGGCGATGACCTTTGCGCCCCTTTCACGGGAAAGCTTCGCAGATTCTACGGTTTCCGGGGTGTTTCCGCCCAGGGAGCAGGCGATGACGATCGCGGATTCGTCCAGGGCAGCCGGAGTTGCGTAGTTAAATTCGTTCGCGGTATAGAAGCCGGTACGGAGCACTTTGGCGTTACAGTCCATGAAATACTGGGCCGGGTACTGCTCTGAGGAAGAAGCGCCGCAGCCGACAAAGTATAACGTGCGGATTTCCGGGCGCTCTGCTTTAATACTTTCGATAATCTGTTTTGGTTCCATCATGAAAGATCCTCCTTTATTATACGGACATATTTTAGATGTATGCAAACATTATATAATGATTATAAATACCTGTCAATGATGAGGCGGAAATTTCTTAAAAATAAGCATTTTTCACAAGAAAAACGACAAAAACTTGTAAAAAAACTATAATGTAATAGAATGTTTTGATAAACACTTGAAAAACATATTAATACGTATTATAATTACCACATAAAATAAATCGGTATTTGCATAAGGAGGAAGCAACATGCAGAAAGTGAAACAGATCGTATCCGAAATTCTGGCGAAACAGGAAATTAACACCGTGTATTATGTAGGCTGCGGCGGTTCGTTAAGCGGATTTTTCCCGGCCAAGTATTTCCTGTCCTGTGAGGCAAAGAAGCTGAAGGTTGGTTATATAAACGCAAATGAGTTCGTCCATGCGACTCCGAAGGAAGTCGGGAAAGACACGGTCGTTATCCTGGCTTCTCAGAGAGGGAATACCGCAGAAACCGTGAAAGCCGCCGCTGTGGCAAACGAAATCGGTGCAGTCACCATCGGCCTGACGTTTGTCGTACCTTCCCCGCTTGCCGAGACGGCGCAGTATGTGATCCAGTACGAATTCGGCCCGGAATCCATCGTAGAAAATCAGAAGGCTTCCTATGGGGTGAAGCTGGCGCTGGAAATCCTGAACCAGACGGAAGGGTACGAAAAATATGACGAAATGACAGCGGCACTGGGAAACCTGCACGGGATCGTAGAGCAGGCGAAAAAGGACGTGGTTCCCACAGCGATTAAGTATGCATGGGAATTTAAGGATGATTCCGTGATTTATACGATGGGAAGCGGCGCGTGCTGGGGCCCGGCGCATCAGGAGGCGATCTGCATTTTTATGGAAATGCAGTGGATCAATGCCAGCGTGATCCATTCCGGCGAGTTCTTCCACGGCCCCTTCGAGATCACGGACAAGAATACCGCGTTCCTGATGATGAAATCCTGCGGACATACCCGCGCGCTGGATGACCGTGCACTGAATTTTATCCGGAAATTCAATGACCGCATTTTCGTGCTGGATGCTTCGGAATATGGCATCGGCGGGCTGGGAGACACGGCGGAGTATCTGGAGCCTTTGTTCTACAATAACGTGATCGCCGTCTTTAACGGGTTACTGGCAGACGCCCGTAAGCATCCGCTGACAACCAGAAGATATATGTGGAAATTCCCGTACTGATCTGCGGGAAGGCTTCAGAGAGGAAAGCGGACATGCTGAATCAGAACTCAACCATTCCTCTGTACGAACAGGTGAAGGAATCGATCAAACAGAAAATCGAGCAGAAGGAATGGAAGGAAAATACAAAAGTCCCTTCGGAAACGGAGCTGATGAAGCGGTACGAGGTAAGCCGGGTTACCGTGCGAAACGCGTTGGCGCTTTTGGTAGAGGAAGGGTATCTGGAGAAAAAGCAGGGGATCGGAACCTTTGTTTCCAGGCCGCGGATTAAAAAGATTATTTTTCATCGTTCCAGCTTTACCCAGAGTTGTGAGAAAGGGGGTTTAAAGCCCTCTGCACAGGTCTTAAAAAAAGAAGTGATCGATGGGAAAAATCTTTACCGGAAAAGCCTGCAGCTTGCTCAGGACGATAAGCTGGTACATATCGAGCGGCTCCGCATGGCGGACGACGAACCGGTTTCCCTGGAACATATGTATTTTTCCTATCAGGAATATGGATTTTTACTCTGGGAAGATCTGGAGGGTTCGGTTTATGCGATCATGAAAAAGCGGCTTGGAATCGACTTGACAGAGAAAAACCGGGAGAATCGGAATATTTTGTCGGTAGAGAAGGCGGGCGCCAGGTTTGGGAAGCTTTTTGGCGTGTCGTCTTCGGAACCGGTGTTTGTGATGGAGACGCTGGTGTATCATGGGGGAAAGCCTGTTTATGCGGGGAAGGATTACTGTCTGGGGAGTCGTTTCTGCTATGAAGTGAATTCTACGGATGTAGAGTAAACTTCAAGAACCGGCCACCCAGTTCACCACCCAATCAACCACCCAGACCACCCAATCATCTTCGAAAAAAGTTTCCAATTCCGGAAAAAAGTGGTATACTCTCCTCGTGCGCGGACAAATGTCCGCGTAAGAGGAGGATGAAAAAATGAAAGATTTAACCAGTGGAAATCCGGCCAAAGTGCTGTGGCTGTTTTCCATTCCAATGCTGATCAGCGCAATGTTCCAGCAGATTTATAACATTGCGGACAGCATGATTGCAGGCAAATTCGTAGGCGAAGACGCCCTCGCGGCGATCGGCGCCTCTTATCCTATCACGATGATTTTTATGGCGATCGCCATGGGAATCAATATCGGCTGTTCTGTCGTCATTTCCCAGTTTTTCGGCGGAAAGAAATACCGGGAAATGAAGACGGCTGTCACGACGACTTTTCTGACCTGTGCGGCCATCTGTCTGGTGCTCACTGTGGGCGGCCTGTTTCTGTGCGACTGGCTTTTGAAGATGATTCAAACGCCGGAAAACGTTATGGAAGACGCGGCCGTTTATCTGCGCATTTATATCGGCGGTTTAAGTTTCCTTTTTCTTTATAATATTTGTACGGGCATTTTTACGGCGCTGGGGGATTCCCGGACGCCGCTCTATTTCCTGATCGCGTCTTCGGTGGGGAATATCCTGCTGGATTTGGCGTTCGTCACGGTTGTGAAATGGGGTGTGGCGGGCGTTGCGTGGGCGACGTTTGTGGCCCAGGGGATTTCTTCGGTTCTGTCGATTCTGACCCTGTGGAGAAAATTAAAACAGATTGAAACGGCGGAGCCGCCGGTCTGGTTTTCCGGGAAAATGCTGGCGCGGATCAGCCGGATCGCGGTTCCGAGCATTTTGCAGCAGAGTTTTATTTCCATTGGAAATATTTTCGTCCAGGCGCTGATTAACAGTTATGGTTCGGCGGCGATTGCGGGGTATTCGGCCGGAATGAAGCTGAATACTTTTGGGATTACCAGCTTCACCACCCTGAGCAACGGCATTTCCAGCTTCAGCGCCCAGAATATCGGCGCGGGGAAGAACGACCGGGTGAAGGCGGGGTTCCGGGCGGGTTTCTTCATGATGCTGCTCATTGCGCTGCCCTTTTTCGTGGCATTTTTCTTCTTTGACGGGCCGATGCTGAGGCTTTTCATGAATGAGGGAAGCGAGAATGCGATGGCGGTCGGGCGGGATTTTCTGAGGACGGTGTCGCCGTTTTATTTTGTGGTGTGTATGAAGTTGCTGGCGGACGGGGTGCTGCGGGGCGCGGGGGCGATGAAGCAGTTTATGATTACGACGTTTGCGGACCTGATTATTCGGGTGGTGCTGGCGTATGCGCTGGCTGGGATTTGGGGGACGTCGGGGATTTGGATGTCGTGGCCGATTGGGTGGACCATTGGGACGGCGTTGTCGCAGTTCTTTTATTGGAATGGGAGCTGGAAAAAAACGGGCGTATAGTATATACTATAGGGTAAGAAATTTGAGAGGAGACGCTTATGAGCACACACCCAGAGCAGCAGATGCAGGGCCTCGTGGAGAGCCTGCTGGAGAGTTATAAAAAATATCCGATTATCAGCAATATTGATTCGTGCAGCCGGATTAACCGGGAAGTCGTCCTGGAAATCCTGGAACAGCTTCGCTATATTGTATTTCCGGGCTATTTTGAAATGAGAAATTTGAAGAGCAATTCCCTGTCCTACCACATCGGGGAGATTTTGGAGAGCATCCAGTACAACCTGACGAAACAGGTAGCCAGGGCCCTTTTCCACGACCCGGCAAAGACCCCCGGCTGCTGGGAAGACGGCCGGGAAGAATCCGCAGAAATCGTCCGCGAATTTTTACAGACCCTCCCCAGAGTCCGCGAAATCCTGGCCACCGACGTCCAGGCCGGCTACGAAGGCGACCCGGCGGCCTTTAATACAGATGAGGTCATCCTGTCCTATCCTGGCCTGTACGCCATCTTCACGAACCGGATCGCCCACGAACTTCACCTTCTGAACGTGCCGCTGATCCCGCGTATGATGACCGAATACGCCCACAGCCTGACCGGAATCGATATCCATCCGGGGGCGACCATCGGAAAATATTTCTTTATCGACCATGGAACGGGGGTTGTCGTGGGAGAAACCACGCAGATTGGGGACAATGTAAAGCTTTACCAGGGCGTAACCCTTGGTGCGCTTTCCACAAGAGGGGGCCAGGTGCTGCGCAATGTAAAGCGCCACCCGACCCTGGAAGACAATGTAACCGTCTATTCCGGCGCGTCGATCTTAGGCGGCGCAACCGTTATCGGCACAGGCGCGGTTATCGGAAGTAATGCATTTATCACCGCTTCCGTCCCGGCCCATACCCGTGTCAGCATTAAGAATCCGGAGCTCCAGTTCAAGGATCGTTCCAGAACCGCGGAGCTTGGACAGGAAGGTTTCTTTAACCGGAAAGAAGTCGATTAATTGAATCCGCGGAAGCCCTTTCCGATGATTTCGCTGCTGTTCGTGATCATCATAAAGGCACCGTCCGCGTGAAAACGGATGAAATTCCGAAGCTGTACGGCCTGGCTCCGTTTCATGACCGTGAGAATGATGGTCTTATCCGCATGGGTATAAGAACCTTCCGCGTGGAAGACCGTGGCGCTGCGCTTCAGTTCCGTGGTGATGAATTCACAGATCGGCGCCGGGTCGTCACAGACAATGGTAAAATATTTACAGAGGTTAATGTTTTCAATCACGCCGTCGATCACCAGCGATTTAGCCATCAGGCCGCAGAAGGAGAACAGTCCGGTCTGGGCGTCGAAGAGGAAGCAGGCGGCAACGGTGATGAGCAGATCTACGACTAACAGGGCCGTGCCGATGTTAAAACTGGTGTATTTCTTTAAAATCATTGCCAGGATATCCGTTCCGCCGCCGGAAGCGCCGATGTTGAACAGCAGGGCGGAAGCGAAAGCCGGCATGAAAATCGCGAAAATGAGTTCCAGGACAGGCTGGCTGGTCAGGGGTTCGCTCATGGGGAAAAGTTTTTCCATGGCGCTTAGGGCCAGGGACATTAAAACGCTGACGTAGACGGTCTTAATGCCGAAGCCGCGTCCTAACATGAGAAAGCCCAACGCTAACAGGGCCATATTGATGATAAAAGTCCAGGTACTGGGAGTTACCGGGGAAATTTTGGCCAGGATGATGGCGATACCGGTGACGCCTCCAAAGGAGAAGTTGTTTGGAAATTTGAACACGTAAATACCGACAACCATGATCAGGGTGGCAACTGTGATAATTCCATATTCCACAGCAGTTTTCCGGAGTGTTGGATGCTTTTTCATGACGTACCTCTTTGTACTTTTGTATTTTTTTAATGCACAACTATTATTATGCCTTTTCAACAGGATGTCAATAGGGAGAATCGAACAAAATGCGAATTGTAAATTTGGTGGAAAATACCGTATGCGGCCAGGAGCTTGGCTGCGAGCACGGATTGAGTTTTTATATTGAGACGGGGAAGCACCGGCTGCTGGTGGATATGGGAGCGACTGGGCTTTTTGCGGAAAATGCGGAGAAGCTGGGCGTGGATCTTACGGAGGTGGATCTGGCGTTTCTGTCTCACGGACATTATGACCATGGCGGCGGATTGCAGACTTTTTTGGAGATGAATGAGAAAGCGCCGGTTTATCTGCGGAAAGAGGCGTTTGGTAAATATTTTTCGCAGCATGGGGAAGAGCGGCGGTATATTGGCCTTGCACCGGAGCTTTTGGGGAATCCGCGGCTGGTGTTTACGGAGGCAATGCAGACGGTTGCGGAGGGAATCACGGTGTTTTCCGGGGTTTCCCATACGGAGAGCGCGCCGGACGGGTCGCTTTGGCCGGAGTCGAACCGGACGCTTCTGGAAGAGAAAGACGGGGAGATTGTCCGGGATATCTTTTCTCATGAACAGAATCTGGTTATTCGGGAGCAGGGTAAGACGCTGCTGGTGTGCGGATGTGCCCATAACGGCATTGCGAATATTCTGACACGCTATGAGAAGCTGTTTGGGGGAAGGCCGGATGTGGTGGTTGGAGGGTTTCATTTGATGCGGCCGGGCGGACAGGAGCATCCGGATGAGGAGCTTGTCCGGCGGACGGCGGAGTATCTGCGGGCGGGGGATACGGTTTATTATACCGGGCATTGCACGGGGATTCCGGCGAGGGAGCTTTTGCAGGAGATTTTGGGCGAGCGGGTGCGGGCGCTTTACTCCGGGCGGGAAATTTTCGTGTGAGGCTGGCCGCCAATTCGTGGGAACTAGAGTTCGGGGCTGGACACGCCGGGCCGATTCGCGGGAACCGGAGTTCGGGGCTGGACACGCCGGACCGATTCGCGGGAACTGGAGTTCGGGGCTGGACACGCCGGGCCAATTCGCGGGAACCGGAGTTTAGGGCTGGACATACCCGGCCATGGGGCTGGCGGCGCCCCAGGCGTTTTCTTATGTGGCGGTGCCTGGCGTGCGGGGCATGGAAGTTTCGAGGAAGATTTCCATGGCTTTGCTGACGTATTTCCCGGTTTTCCAGTAAAAATGAATTTCCCGGCAGCTTTCAGGCCCGTCCAGCTTGTAGTAGGTGACGTGGGGGTGGGGCGGGATATGGCGCGCAAGGGTGTCGCTGATGAAGGAAATTCCCATGCCGGAGCCGGTGATATTGTAAGCGGTCACCTGCTGATCCAGCTCCAGGATGATGCGGGGCGAAAAGCCGGCCTTCCGGCAGAGAGCCATTTCCCGGTGACGCGTGTCGTTTTCGGGCTTCAGGAAGACAAAGGGTTCGTCTCGGAAAGCTTCCAGGGGGACGGAGGGAATTCCGTCTTCCAGGTGGATGCCGCGGCGGATGTGGTCGCCGGGGAGGCGGTAAGCCTGGAGGGACTGGTTGATGGCGAAGGAGGAGGGCACGGCCAGCAGCAGGTGTTCGGGCTGGTAGAGGCGGTGGGAGAACAGCGTCTCGTTAAAGCGGGAATTGTCCACCACCAGATCCAGAGAGCCGTTCATCAGCAGGAGCTCCAGGTTCGCGCTGTTTTCTTCGATAAGATCTACGGTCACCTGGGGGTAGGCTTTCGTGAAGCGGCCGATCAGCGGCGGCAGGACGTAGGAGGAAAACAGATGGGTGCCGCCAAGGGAGAGATGGCCGGTTTTCAGGCCGCCGAGGTCGCCCAGGTAATTTTGAAAGCTGTTCTGGATGGCCAGGATGCTTTCCACACATTCGATATATTTTTTTCCGCATTCGGTCAGGCCGATGGGGGTGGTGCTCCGGTCGAAGATGGGGCTTCCCACGCGGGTTTCAATGCGCTTGACCGTGGCGCTTAAAGAGGGCTGGGAAATGTAGAGATTCCGGGCGGCCCTGGAAAAACTTCGTTCTTTGTACACTTCATAGATGTATTCCATTCCCTGAAACATAAAACCTCCATAACTTTTACATTATAAAAAATATAGAAATATATGTATTTGATTATATTTTACCAGGCCCTTATAATAATTGCAACAAAAGAAATTTATGGGGGAAGAGGTACCATGATCGAGAAAAAAGAAGTCAATGGCGTAGCTTATCGGGAAGAGAAGGATTCGATTGGTTCGAAGGCCGTTCCGGAAGATGTATACTATGGGGTGCAGTCGCTGCGTGCGGCGGAGAACTTCCACATTACGGGGCTGTACATGCATCCGGAAATTATTAACAGCCTTGCGTATATCAAGAAGGCGGCGGCCATTACGAACTGTGAGGCCGGGCTGCTGGACAAGAAGATTGCGAGCGCAATCGTGCAGGCGTGCGATGAGATTCTGGAAGGGAAGATGCATAAGGATTTTATCGTGGACCCGATTCAGGGCGGCGCGGGCACTTCTCTGAATATGAATGCGAACGAGGTTATTGCCAACCGGGCCATCGAGATCCTGGGAGGCGAAAAGGGTGATTACAGCATTGTAAACCCGAATGACCATGTAAATTGCAGCCAGTCTACGAATGACGTCATCCCGACAGCTGGGAAAATGACTTCGCTGCGGCTTCTGAAACGCACCCAGAAGGAACTGCGCAGACTGTACGATGCGCTTTGCCAGAAGGCGCAGGAATTCGACCATGTGATTAAGATGGGCCGTACCCAGATGCAGGATGCGGTTCCGATCCGTCTGGGACAGGAGTTTAAGGCATATTCGGTGGCCATTATGCGGGATATTAACCGTATGGACCGGGCAATGGACGAAATGCGCACCCTGAACATGGGCGGCACGGCTGTCGGCACCGGGATCAATGCCGACCCGATGTACCTGCGCCGGATCGTGCCGAACCTGGCGGAGATCAGCGGGATGGAGCTGGTGCAGGCCTTTGACCTGATCGACGCGACCCAGAATCTGGACGCGTTCGTGGCGGTATCCGGTGCGATTAAGGCCTGCGCGGTGACGCTTTCCAAGATCGCGAACGATCTGCGGCTGCTGTCTTCCGGGCCGCGTGCGGGATTCAATGAAATCAATCTTCCGGCGAAGCAGAACGGTTCTTCGATCATGCCGGGGAAGGTGAATCCGGTTATTCCGGAGGTTGTGAACCAGGTTGCGTTTAACATTATCGGAAATGACGTGACGATTACGATGGCGGCTGAGGCCGGGCAGCTGGAGCTGAATGCATTTGAACCGATCGTGTTCTACTGCATGTTCCAGTCCATTGATACGTTGGGGTACGCGGTGCAGACGTTCGTGGATAACTGTGTGTCCGGGATTACGGCCAATGAAAACAGATGCCGTTACCTGGTGGAGAACAGCGTGGGAATCATCACAGCGATCTGCCCTCATGTGGGATATCAGAAGGCGGCAGATGTTGCGAAGAGAGCGATCCAGTCCGGGGATTCGGTGAAGAAGCTGATTCTGGAGGAAGGACTGCTGACGGAGGAGCAGTTAAATGCGATTCTGGATCCGGTTTCGATGACGGAGCCGGGAATTTCGGGAAAAGATTTGTTGATGAAGAATATGTAAAAAGGGCTGGCTGTCATTTGATAAACGCCGATAAGGAAGTATCGAGAACAAACTAACTTCACGGCTGATAAACAGGTGCAACAAAGCAGAGAGTTAATCACTTTCAAAAGTGGTCGGCTCTCTGCTTTTCTGTCTGCCCTCAGTTACGCAGTAGAACGTTTTTTTTGAGGGTGGGAGTATAAAAACCCTTTACCTCTGCTCCTATTGTCGCTGTAATGCGCTTAAATCAAGCGAGAAATGCCCTCTATCGCGCAACCTGTCAAACTGGAATTGCAAGATAGATTTGATAAGCTGTGCTTTCAGACGGTCCCCCATATCATCGTTGATATATCCATGATAAGTAGACAGATATTTAATACGCCCCGCGTAGTTCCGCAATACTGCGTCTATCGCTTCCGGCTATCCGGCAACAGCTTTTTCAATAGTTTCAAAAGGTATCAGCTTCTTATTCCTCATGTTTCGTTTTCTCCAATTCTTTTCTTAACTGCTTCAATGCCGTCAATTTCCGGTAGTTAGCTGTGCTTCTGCTCCGTCCGTACTCATTCCTGATTTTCGTATCGGTGTAACCGAAAAAGAAATACAGCAACAGAACAGTACACCTTTGCTCTGACAGACTGGCTAATGCGTGGGCTAACCGTTCACTCTCAAGAGTTAATATGTAGAGGGTGGTTTCTAGCATCTAATACATATGACGGCGACTCATTTGTGGTGAACGGAAAAGCAGTTGTAGGAAAGGAGTCAAAAAGCCTTATAACCGCTGATAATCAACACAAAAGGAGCTGATTTTCATGGAATCTCTATTTGAAGAAATGGGCGGCACTTGCCGACAACAAGGTATTGTATCAGCAATAGCGAAGCAGGAAGGTGTGACCGAAGCACTCAAAGCGGCTGACCAAATGGAATGGGTGTGCCGCATGAACAACATCCGCAGTCGCGCGGAGGAAGTCGTCCTGAACGAACTTGTATATGAATGACCAATGCCCGTTATTGGCTGTATGGCCGATAACGGGCATCATTTTTATTCTTTAGGCGGTATGAACTTATATTTGCCCTTTCCAAATCCTCTGACAGGCTCAATCAAGTCTGCATTTTTCAGTTTTGTAATGAGATTACCTGCGGCAGTAACAGAATCATTTGTGATAGCAGCTATATCAGACCGGCCGAAGACACTATCAACGCCCATTTTTACAAATACTGTCTTTGCCTTTGCGATCGTGGATTGGCTTGCGTTCAGCCTATCAATCGCAACCTCAATCGCAACATTTTCGTCCTCAATCGTAACCTTGGTTGCGTTTACCACAGTTCCATAATTCAGGTTATACAGTGTAACTTGAAAGGAACTGGCATCCGAATAGAACTTGGGCTCCAGTTCGTCACGGTAATTGTGAGCGGCGTGGTAGGTTTCCGTGATTTTTCTAAAGCCGCTGCCTTGCCGCTCCATATAGCCCAATCGTCCGAAAATGTCTGCAAGAACGGGATTGCGGCGCGTGGAGGAAATGCTGGACAGATCCCGTTCCTGGATTCGTGTACCATCTGCCATACCGCCGGGAGAGTAGATAGTAAGGCGATTATCGTAAATGTCGATGTGAACTTCGCTGCCCAAAATCAGATAATCACGATGAATCAGCGCGTTGACAAGTGCCTCAAAAACGCTCCGCTCACAGTAGTCGGGCATTTCGACACGAGAATCTGCGGTTTTCTTCCAGCGTGTTTTCATATTCCGTTTGACAAAGCTGACGCCCTCAT
>JAUNPS010000091.1 GCA_030536575.1 Eubacteriales bacterium
ACCGTATGTACGGTGCTGTGAGAGGACGGCGGTTAGCCACCGCCTCCTACTCGATTCGAGGAGAACATTATGCGCTTAGACAAATTTCTGAAAGTATCGCGGCTGATCAAGCGCCGCACCGTGGCAAACGAGGCCTGCGACGCGGGACGGGTTATGGTGAACGACCGCCCGGCGAAAGCCTCCGTAAACGTAAAAGAAGGGGACATTATCGAGATCCAGTTCGGAACCAAGTCTGTCCGGGTTGAGGTATTAAATGTCCAGGAAACGGTAAAAAAAGACGAAGCAGACCAGCTTTACCGGTATTTGTAGAATCCGGGCCGAAAGCCGCCTGCGGGGCGGCGCGGATACCTGGCTTTTGCGGAAAAGCATAAAATGCCCCTCCCTCTCATATATTTTAGAAAACGGGATTCGGAGTAGGGGAATGGAAGAAAAGCAGACAGCGGGAGCACATAAACTGACCATCACGGGAAGACGAAGCGGGACGATCACCGGGGTAGCGGATGTGCTCTCTTTTGATGTGGGGGAGATCATACTGGAGACAGAGCTGGGGATGCTGACGATCAAAGGGCAGGAGCTGCATGTAAACAGGCTGACATTGGAGCAGGGAGAAGTGGACATTGACGGGAAAATCGACAGCCTGGTGTATTCCGGAAGCGCCGGGAGCAAAGGAAAGGAATCCTTCCTGGGAAGGTTGTTTAAGTAGCCATGAGCGTTCTGATTTACGGGGAAGCCCGTTTTTTTCTTCTTTCCGTTCTGACCGGAAGCGTGATCGGATTGGGCTACGGGCTGATCCGGGCGGTGCGCCTGGAATTTCCGCCGGGAAGGTTCCGGATGGGGGCCGAGGATTTTCTGTACTGGACGGCGGCGGGGATTGCCTTTTTTCTGGTGACGTTTTGGAAGAACAGCGGGATGCTCCGGGGATTCTCCCTGATTGGCCTGTTGATCGGTATGATTTTGTATTATTCTCTCCTGGATCGGCTGGTGGTCCGGGCGGTGGCGAAGGTTTTGCATATCCTGTTTGCGCCTTTCCGTTTTGCGGTGGAAAAAATTCGCAAATTCTGCCGTAAGGTGTTGAAAAAGTTGGAAAAAAGGGTTAGAATGTCTTTAGTTCAATTAAAGGGGAAAAAAACAGGAAGGGTAAAGGATGAAAAGAAGAAGGAGAAGCCGCAGAGGCAGTAACCGTCTGGGGATGCTGTCGATTTCTGTGATCGTCGGCGTGCTTCTGGTGGGGATGACTGTCCAAACCAAGAAGCTGGAAGCGAAGAACCAGGATTATAACGAGCAGGTAGCGCAGCTTACCGCACAGATCGAGGAGGAGGAGAGCCGGGCCCAGGAGATCGAGGACCTGGAGGCCTACATGAAGACGGAAGAGTACATCGAGGATGTAGCCAGGGACAAGCTGGGGCTGGTATATGAAGGGGAGACGATTTTTAAACCGGCAGAGTGAAAAGAGGCATCGCGGGGAACCGCGGTGCTTTTTTGGCGCCTTGTGTCAGAAAAAAATCCCCTCCTGGACGCCCATTTGACAGGATTTGCATCCGCTTTGCCCTATAATATCCAGATGGGGAAAACCGCGGCTCCGGGAAGCCGGGACGGAAGGTTTTCGATTAAGGGACAAGGAGGAGCGTATGGGGGAGTATTTTGACACAGCAGTTCTGGAGCCTGGCCGGGAGCGGCTGGAGGGCTATGCCCAGGCCTTTCAGAACTTATCCAATACATTCCGGCACATGCCGGCAAAACGGGAACAGTTGTCCAGGGAGGACGTGGAAGGGATTTTCCGGGACGTCCGCGAAACGGTCTGCGCCACCTGCAAACGGCGGGAAATCTGCTGGGACAGGCAGTATTACCGCACCTACCGTCAGATCTACGCGTTCCTGGACGCGGCGGAAACCGACGGGGTTTCCGGAAATGAGAATACGGACTTCTGGGAACGCTGCCTGCGCCGCATCCGCCTGGAAGACGCGATTATGGACAGCTTCCGGCGGGCCAGGCTGAACCTGATGTGGAGCAACCGCCTGCTGGAAACCCGGCTTGCCATGGTGGAACAGATGGAACAGACCGCGGCCATTATCCGCCGGGCGGCCAGCTCGGTATATGATATGAAGCGGCTGGAGGGCCTGAAGCGCTACCAGATCGACGCGGGACTGCGCACCCATGGCCTACAGGTATTGGAAGCCTGGATGTTTGAGAAGGACGAGAACTGGTTTGAGCTTTATCTGACGATCCGCACGTCCCGGAAGAGCCGGTGCATTCCGGTCAAGGAGGCGGCCTGGTGGCTGTCGGGTTATTTTGGCCAGGAGATGGCCCCGGCTTTTGACAGCCGGATGATTATTAACCGGGAGTACAGCACCGTGTGCTTTACGCCGGAGCCGGATTACCAGATGCTGGGCGGCGTTGCCAGGGCCACACGGGAGGGCGAGGTGATTTCCGGGGACAATTTCTCCATTTTTCGCCGGGACAATGGCCAGATGATCCTGAGTATTTCCGATGGAATGGGTTCCGGGCCGGACGCGTGCCAGGAGAGCGAGCGGGTGATCGAGCTTCTGGAGCAGTTTTTGGAGGCGGGGTTTGCGAAAGAGACGGCTGTGAGGATGATTCATGCGGCGCTGATGCTTCAGGATAACAGCAGTTTTTCTTCGGTCGATTTGTGTACGGTGAACCTGTTTACCGGGGAATGCGAGTTTTTGAAAATCGGGGCGTCCACGACATTTCTGCGGAAAAAGGATTGGGTGGAAGCAATTGTTTCGACCAGCGCGCCCATTGGCCTGATGGAGGAAGTGGATTTTGAGTGTGCGAAACGCCAGTTGGAGCCGGGAGATTTCGTGGTTATGGTGTCGGATGGGGTGATGGATGCCCTGGCGCCCTCCGAGGCGGAGGAGACGATGAAGGAGATGATACGGAAGGAGCAGACGGCCAGCGCGGGGGAGATGGCGAAAAATCTATTGGAAAAGGTTCTGAAACTGGGGGAAAGCAGGGCGGAAGATGATATGACGGTTCTGGTGGGCGGATTTTGGGAGCGAACCTGAGAGAAACCCCTTGCATTTTTTTAAGAGATTCATTATAGTTACTATGAAAGTGCCCTTTTCCGCGAAGCGCGCGCTGCCTCGCACAGCGCCACAAACGGGCACACAGGAGCATCCTAAATGGAAAAATTTTTTCAAAATATACAGGAATTCCATATGTTGGCCCCCGGCGATGCAGTAATCATCGGCGTCTCCGGTGGCGCAGACTCCGTATGCCTTCTGTTCCTTCTAAAACAATACGCAGACAGCCATCCGGAACTGGGTATCCGTCTGCAGGCCCTTCATGTGGAACACGGCATCCGCGGCCAGGAAAGCCTTGCAGACGCCGCCTTCGTGGAAGACCTGTGCCAAAAATGGGAAATCCCCTTCCAATGCGTCTCGTACAACGTGCCAAAGATCGCAGAAGAAGAGCATCTGACCTTGGAAGAAGCCGGCCGAAAAGTGCGCTATGAAGCCTTCGCGGAGGCAGCAGGCCCGGCCGGAAAAATCGCCGTCGCCCACAACGCCGGCGACCAGGCCGAAACAATCCTGTGGAACCTCACCAGAGGCAGCGGCCTCGCCGGCCTCTGCGGCATGCGCCCGGTCAGAGACCAGATCATCCGCCCTCTTCTAAACGTCACGCGGGAAGAAATCGAAACCTGTCTACGGGAAAACGACATTCCTTGGCGCACGGATTCCACGAACCAGACCCTTCTCTACACCCGAAACCGCCTGCGCCATCAGGCGATCCCGGCCCTCCAGGAAGTGAACCCGCGGGCCGTGGAGCACATCGGAAGCCTGGGCGAACGCATGGAACGCATCTACGCTTACCTGATGCGGGAAGCGAACGCATGGCTTGGCGCCAATGGAAGCCTGCACGGACAGGAAATTTCTTTTTCAGTACGGGCCTTTCGGGAAGCCGATCCGGTACTCCAGGACTTCATTTTGCAGGAAGCCCTGCGCGAACAGGGCGCAGGCCGGAAAAATATCCAGGCGTCCCATCTGGAAAGCCTGAAAGCGCTGGCGAAAAGCCAGTCCGGAAAACGTCTTTCAAACCTTCCGGGAAATCTGGAAGCCCTTATTCAAGGCGACCGCTACCTGCTGCGAAACAAAAAAGAACCGCCCAAACAGCAGGAAGCCGTGACATTGCCCATACCAGGAGAGGCCTTTTTCGGGAAATACCGGGTCCTGGCAGAACTGGAACCGGTAAAAAATGAAAGAATTCCAGAAAAAAAGTATACGAAATGGTTTGATTATGATACAATAAAAGATACGATTCAATTACGAAGCCGCAGCCCCGGCGATTATCTGACCATCACGCCGGACGGCAGCAGAAAAAAACTCAAGCAGTATTTCATTGATGAAAAAATTCCGTCGGAAGAGCGGAATCAGAGGCTGCTCCTGGCCTGTGGAAGCCATATCCTGTGGGTCGTGGGAGGGCGCATCAGTGAAGCCTTTAAGGTAACAGACAAAACGAAAAAGATTTTGAAAGTACAAATCAGGGAGGAAACAGAACATGGAAGAGAAAATTCGGGTATTGCTTAAAGAGGAAGAGGTGGATCAAAAGATCGCGGAACTTGGGAAAAAGATCAGCGAAGACTATGCCGGAGAAGCGGTTCATTTGATCTGTGTGTTAAAGGGCGGCGTGTTTTTCACCTGCGAGCTGGCGAAGCGGATTACCGTACCGGTATCGCTGGACTTTATGTCGGTCAGCAGCTACGGCGCGGATACGAAATCCAGCGGCGTTGTAAAAATCGTAAAAGACCTGGATGAGCCCCTGGAAGGGAAGAACGTCCTGATCGTGGAGGATATCATCGACTCCGGACGGACGCTCAGCTATCTGATCCAGATTTTGAAAAAGCGGAATCCAAAGAGCATAGCGCTGTGCACCCTGTTAGATAAGCCGGAGCGCCGTGTGACGGATGTCAAAGTGGACTACGTGGGCTTTAACATCCCGGACGAATTCGTTGTGGGATACGGCCTGGACTATGCACAGAAATACAGAAATCTTCCGTTTATCGGAGTCGTTGAGGTCTAAGAGGGCCGCCCCGGAAAAAGGAAGGCCAAGAAAGGGGATTGACATTGAATTTGAACAGAAACTCGAAAAACCTGGGCACTTACCTGATGATTGCCGTGCTGATCGTGCTGCTTTATCTGTTTTTCCGAAACGGGTTCACGGCCAGAGAAGCCTACAGCTACAGTGATTTTGTAAAAGCGGTCGAAGCTGATATGGTGACCAAAGTGGATATTCACCCGAACACGCAGGTGCCGACCGGGCGTCTTCTCGTCTACATGAAAGACGGGACGGTGAAAACGGTCAATGTATCCGACGTCAAAGAGGCGGAAGAGTGGCTGAATGAACAGGATATCACCAATTACCGCTATGACGTTGAAAAAGAAAGCATCTTCCTGACCACAGTCCTGCCGATGCTCCTGATGGCCATGCTGTTTGTGGCCATGTTTGCCCTCATGAACCGGCAGGCCGGAAGCGGCGGGAATAACAAAATGATGAACTTCGGGAAAAGCCGTGCCGTCATGATGAATCCCAACGCCAAGAAAGTCACATTTAAAGATGTGGCCGGGCTGCAGGAAGAAAAAGAAGATTTGCAGGAAATCGTTGACTTCCTGAAAAACCCGAAGAAATACCTCCAGGTGGGAGCCAGAATCCCGAAAGGCGTCCTGCTTGTGGGCCCTCCCGGAACGGGTAAGACGCTGCTGGCGAAAGCGGTGGCGGGAGAAGCGGGCGTTCCGTTTTTCAGCATTTCCGGGTCGGATTTCGTGGAAATGTTTGTCGGCGTGGGCGCCTCCCGTGTCCGCGACCTGTTTGCGGAGGCGAAGAAAAATGCGCCCTGCATTATCTTTATCGATGAGATCGACGCGGTTGCCAGAAGAAGAGGCACCGGAATGGGCGGCGGCCACGATGAGCGGGAGCAGACGCTGAACCAGCTCCTGGTGGAGATGGATGGTTTCGGCTTTAACGAAGGGATCATTGTGATGTCCGCCACGAACCGGGTGGATATTCTGGACCCGGCGATCCTGCGTCCGGGACGGTTTGACCGGAAAGTGGGCGTTGGAAGGCCGGATGTGCGCGGCCGGGAAGAAATCCTGCGCGTGCACGCCAAAGGGAAGCCCCTTGGGGACGATGTGGATCTGAAGCAGGTGGCCCAGACGACCGCCGGATTTACCGGGGCGGATCTGGAGAACCTGATGAACGAGGCGGCGATTTACGCGGCGAAAGACGGCAGGAGCTACATTATTCAGAAGGATATTAACGACTCCTTTGTGAAGGTGGGAATCGGGGCCGAGAAGCGCAGTAAGATCATTTCTGAAAAGGAAAAGAAAATCACGGCTTATCATGAAGCGGGCCATGCGATCCTGTTCCATGTCCTGCCGGATGTGGGGCCGGTGCACACGATTTCGATTATTCCGACGGGAATGGGGGCTGCCGGTTATACGATGCCTCTGCCGGAAAAGGACGAAATGTTTAATACCAGGAATCAGATGCTTCAGAACATTGAAGTTTCCTTTGGGGGCCGTGTGGCCGAGGAGCTGATTTTCGGGGATGTGACCACGGGTGCGTCCCAGGATATTAAGCAGGCGACGTCGCTGGCGCGGGCGATGGTGACGAAATATGGAATGTCAGAGCGGGTCGGCATGATCAACTACGGAAGCGATGACGACGAAGTGTTTATTGGCCGGGATCTGGCCCATACCAGAGGATTCGGCGAGGAGACCCAGAACCTGATCGACGAGGAAGTAAAACGCATCATCGACAAGGCCTACACGGATGCGAAGGCGAAGATCCAGGAGCATATGGAAGTGCTGCATAAATGCGCGGCCCTCCTGATCGAGAAAGAAAAAGTCGAAAGAGAAGAATTTGAGGGACTTTTTGTAGAAAATGCATAAAAACTATATGAAAAATTTGTGAAGTTTATGCACACTTATTTGGGAACCGATGCTATAACCTGACTTTTACACTTTTGCATCAATCCTAAAGACTTTAATGATTAA
>JAUNPS010000042.1 GCA_030536575.1 Eubacteriales bacterium
GCTTCCGTGGTCTCTTCCTCGGTTTCCGCCGCTTCCGTCGTTTCTTCCTCAGTCTCGGCTGCCTCAGTCGTTTCCGCTTCCGTCTCCGCTGCTGCCTCGTTCGTCACCGCCTCGGTCTCCGGAGCCTCCGTCTCCTTCTTCGTGCTTCCGCAGCCGCTCATCGAAACGACAACGGCCGTCGCCAGCATCAGAGCTGACAGTCTCTTCATTCTCATTTTCATAATAGCTCTCCTCTCCTCTATGGATCATGTCCAATAAAATAAAATTATTATAATTTTTTTGGCGCGGAATGTCAATACTTGCGCCGCATTTACACGATTTTTCGGGAAGAAATTTCACTCCCGCGTCTACAGCCTCCGGATCCTCTCCAAAATCTCCCCGCTCCCCGCCTCAAACAACAGCTCCCTGTTATACCTCAAATACCTCTCACACGCATACTCCTTCAAAAACCTCACACTATAAAACCCCGAATCCAACTCCGTCACAAACATCACCATCTCCTGGCTCTCCCCAAACACCGCCTCCAAAAAATCAAACACATGCTCCAGCGTCTCCCCCGCCTCCTCATAAAGCCTGTCATACGCCTCCTGCTCCTTCCCAAACATCTCCTTCACCAACGCAAAAGCCTTCTCTCCCTCAAGGCCCCCCGCCTTCTCCAACTCCCTCTCAAATCCCTCCAGCATCCGCTCCGCCATACAGTACGTCCGTTCTTCCTCCCTGGACAAAAGCTCCGCCAGTTTCTTCCCCTCATGTTCCTGCAAAAGCCCCTCCAAAAGCTCCTTGAAAAAAACCTCCGGCTGCCCTTCCTGCGGCCCTCCAGCCACGCCATCCCGAAACTCCTTCACCACTCCATACGCCATCTCCAGACAGTCCTCCGCCCGCACCGCCTTCTGAAACGCCGCCGTACACCCCGACAGCAGCAGCCCAATCACACTCACCCGCTCATCAAACGACGCATGCGCCACCTTCTTTTGCATTCCCGTCCAGTCGCCCCCCGCAAGCACCGCCTCAATCTGATAATCCTCCCGGTACTTCCTATAAAGCTCCAGATAATTTGCAAAATCCTTCGCCGCCTTCGGATGCTGGATATACTGCACCGCCACCTCCGCATCCACCGGCTTCCCCAGCTTCTCATAGACCTTCAGGACCGTGGACAAATCCTCCCACCCTCTGGGCGTCGCAAACAGCTTCCCGTCCACCGTCGTCTCCATCAGATAAAAATACTTCGGCCGCAGCGTCAGATACGCCAAAATCGCCGGATGAATCCCTTCCTTCCAGGCATACTCCTTCCACACCTGGAAATCCGGCTCCACCTCAATCTTCTTCACCCGGTCCATGGTCACCACGTCAAATTCCCGCACTGACTTATTGTACTCCGGCGGATTCCCAGCCGCCACAATGATCCACCCGTCCGGAATCGCATGGCATCCAAAAGTCTTGCACTGCAAAAACTGCAGCATTGCCGGAGCCAGCGTCTCCGACACACAGTTAATCTCATCAATAAACAAAATCCCTTCGGAAAGCCCCGTCTGCTCCATCTTGTCATACACCGAAGCTACGATTTCACTCATCGTATATTCCGTCACCGCATACGTTTTCCCACCATATTCTTTCTTGGAAATAAAGGGCAGGCCGATGGCGCTCTGCCTGGTGTGATGGGTAATCGTATAAGAAACCAGCCCGATCCCGCATTCCCGCGCAATCTGCTCCATAATCTGCGTCTTCCCGATTCCCGGCGCGCCAAGAAGCAGCACCGGCCTCTGCCGCACCCTGGGGATCTCATAATTTCCCAGCTCATCCTTGGCCAGATAGGCCTGGATCGCATCCTGAATCTCCTGTTTCGCCCGTTTGATATTCATACCCTAATCTCCTTTTGTCCGTATTCCTGCGCATCCAGAATGACCTTCACCGCCCAGGGCGGCACATCCACATCCCGGTAATCTTCCTTCATAAAAATAAATGCCGTATCATAGGGCGGTTTCTTCACCGGAAACACCCCGTAGCCGTCCGTGAAATACAACAGCCCCCGAAGCTTCGTAAACGCCCGCCGCTTCCGAAGCTCCTCCACATAAAGGAACGCCGGGCGGAAATCCGTCCCTCCCTGCCCCTTCACCGTAAAATGCTCCAGATACTCCTTCATCTCCTCCGGCTTCGTGATGAGCTGATCCTCCTGCACCCGGTCGTCGCACTGGATGATATGAATATTCAGCCGCCGGAAAAAGCTCTCCGCCTGGGACAAAATGCTGTACGTCTCTTCCAGGAAATGCTTCACCAGCTCGCCCTTGCACGACATGGAGGTATCGATCACGATCACGAAATCCTCCACCCGCTTCACTTCCTTTGTCTCCAACGGCTCGATCAGCGGCATATTGCCATAGGTTTCCATTCCAAAATGATAATAAATATAGTCAAAGGTGTCCATATCCACCTTCATTTCTTCTTTCAGGACCGCGAACTTCCGCAGGAACTCCCGGTAATCATACCGCTGCCGGTTTGCGATCTGAAGCTGATCCAGCAAGTCCCGCACATCCGAAGACGCTTCTTTCGAAACCGTCTCGATCTCCGTCTGCATCTTCTCCCGGCGGTCATCCCACTCCTGCTGCCGCCTAGGGCTCTCCTGGCCGCCGTTTGGCGTCTCCCACAGGGAATGGTTATCCACCGTAAATTCCGCGCTGTACGGGGCAAGGCTCCCCGTTCTCTGCCATTCCGTTTCCAGGAACCGATAGACACCCTCCGCCGTAATCACCTTCAGCTCCTGCTTCAGCCTCCGGTACGTTTCCCTGCGGAAACCCGAACTGTGCCGGTACACACATTTGACATACAGGCTGTCAAGAATCGCCTCCGCCGCGATATCACACGCCAGATTCCACAGTTCCTTCTTCCGTCCTTTCCGCTTCCAGGGATGGCAGAACAGGCAATGCAGAATCATATGCAAATACAAACGGTTCACCCCGGTGCGACCCTGTTTATACAGCTCGATCAAGGCATCCGGGCAAAAATACAGCTCCGTCCCGTCTGTCCCTGCCGGACGGACACTCCGATCCGGGCAGAACCGCAGAGCCGACAGAGAAACGTCCAGGAAACGCATCCCGAAATACAGTTCATTCCTGGCGTTCTTCAGGATATCCAGGCCAATCTCTTCTTTTTCCAGCTCCTTTTGCTGGTACTCATGGATGGGATTTCGAAACGGTTGATTTTTCATAGAGAAAAGCTCCTTTTCTTTGGGCGGAAGCGGCGGTGGCGCTCCTCCATCAGGCAGGCGACGCCTTCGGTAAATCCGGTTTTGGAAGCAATGTCCAGCAGGCGGTCCAGGACTTCTGCCCCGCAGGCCGACTGCCCCAGGGCAAACAGCAGCCTGTCCCCGTCTTTTTGTCGGATCAGATAGCCGCAGATTTCTTCGGACATTTCCTGAAGGTAGGCCTGATAGCGCTTCTTCGCCTCTTCCGAAAGCCCCAGCGGGTACTGAAGCCGATCCAGGACAAGGTCAGCCACCGTCTCCGGGCTTTCCCAGGCTTTCGCATAGGCGAAAAGGGAATCGTATTCCCGGATGTTCAGCGCCCTGGAGGAAAAACAGTTCCGGTAGCGCACGCCGCTTCCGTGCACATGGTTCTCCAAAATCCGTGCCGGGGTATTTTCCACCCCTTCCTCGAAAAATTCCGGGAACCAGAAGACGCCGGTTTCCGGCCCTTTCCGGTACGTCACCCGGATTTTTTCCGGCAGTTCCGCCAGGATCTCCCGCAGGCAGGAAGTGCCGTCGGCTCCCGTTTCCACGAAAAGGCGTTCCACGTGGTGGCAGCCCGTAAAGGCCCCCGCCCCGATATCCTTCAAAGCCGCCCCAAAAGACAGTTCTTTTAGCCCGAAGCAGTTATAAAAGGCATAACGCCCGATTTTCGCAAGGCATTTCGGGAGTACCGCGCCCTGCAGCCGCTCCCCGCAAAGGGCGTCCTGCCGCCCGCGAAGCTCCTCCCAGGCCGTCTCTTCACAACGCCCCGTCAGGGTATCATAAAGGCTGCCCGTCTCCTCCCCGCGCTCCGGTTCGAACTGATCTGAAAAGAGATAGGGCGCCAGCTCCGTCACCGGCTCCTGCCCGATCTTCTCCGGCAGCTCCGCCAGCGTATCCGGGCTGAAGACGCGCAAAAGCCGGACGCCCTGTTTCGTATTTCGATAAAAGCACAGCATATCTGCTCCTCCATCCGTTCCATGATCTGTCTGTCCCAGTATACGTTACTGTTCCCTCGTACCTCGTTCCAGTAACGATTCACAGTCTCATTTTAAGTTTTGCTTCGCAAAAGAGCCTGCTCACACCTGAATCACGTTCTTACGCACCTGAGCAGCTAAGTGCTCAGGTACTGTCTGAATCGTAACAAGTATACCATATTTTCCACCCCTGCGGGCAGGAAATTTCCGGCGGGCCGCCGCGCCCGACTCCCCAGATTTTTTCAAAATCCCAGCCTTGACGAATCCCCCCGCCCATCGTAAGATAGAAACCATCACGAACCCGAAAGGACGACCCCCATGCTCTACTGGAAACAATATTTTAAATTCGCCTTCGTACTCCTCTGCGTCCTCGCCTCCTGGCTCCGCCTCCTTCGCCGCCAGGGCACTCCCTTCCTCCCCCTCGCCCTGACCCTGGCCCTGGCCGCCGACTACTGCTTCCTGTTCTCCAAAAACTACCTGACCGCCGTCAGCTTCTTCTGCGGCGTCCAGACCTGCTACTGCCTCGTCCTGAAGCGCTCCCTCCTTCGCTTCTGGCTCACAGGCCTCGCCGGAACCGCCCTCCTTTACCTGCTGCTTCACCTGGCCGGCGTCGCCCTGGACCCCCAGTCCCTCGTAGCCTTTTTCTACTTCGTCTGCCTGCTCCAGAACCTCTGCGCCTCCGTCCGGACGAAAAACTACTGGCTGCTCACCTGCCTGCTCCTCCTCTTCATCGGCGACATCCACGTCGGCGTCTACAACCTGCACCTGTACCTGCCCGTCGCCCATTACACTTGGTATCAGGTCTGGTGGGAACTCTCCACGCCCTTAATCTGGGGCTTCTACCTGCCGGGGCAGCTTCTGCAGGTACTAAAAATGCCGGAGATCTCTGTTCTCCGGCACTGACTACCTCTCACTAAAATTTCTCCCGTATCCTGGCCTCCCCCTTCGCAAGGTATCCATCCAGCGCCTCCCCCGCGCCCAGAATCTCCTGAAAAGCCCGATACTCCTCCACAATTCCTTCTCCATGCCGCACCCGGTACGCCCCGGCATCGCTCCCCAGAGCCAGCGGCACCCCCATCTGATACGCCATCCGGATATTCGCCGCATCCCGCTCATAAATCTCCCGGACCGCCGTCTCCGAAAAGCGCCCGCTTCCCATCAGATTCTTCACCGTCACCACCGTCGGCACCCAAACCGTCTGCATTTCGGCCATCACCTCCATGCATTCCCGGTCAATGTAAGCGCCGTGCTCCACACTGTCCGCGCCATATGCGGCCGCATACTTCACGGTCTCTTTCCCATTCACGTGGGCCATCAGGGCAAGCCCCTCCTCGTGCGCAATGCGGATCATTTCCCGGATCTCCTCCGGCTCCAGCGGCGTTCCAGTCACCACCCCCGGCCTGTCAAAATCCATAATCCCGGAAAACATCACCTTAATAAAATGGCCGCCCTCCCGGCGCACTTCTTTCACCAAAGCATGGTATTCCTTCATATTCGCAAAGCCTTTTCCCACAATGCTCCCATACCGATGATCCCGGTGAATGGCAAACAGCGGTGTCCGGTAAGTAATCCCATATTCCTCCGCCACGCTCCGCGCCCAGGCGGAGACGCCAAACCGGTCGCCTCCGTCCCGGATATAAGAAACGCCCCTTTTCTGATATTCCTGAAAATACGCCCGCACCGTTTCCCGGCACACCTGGCTCTCATGAAGGCGCACCGCCTCCTGGTAATTCACACCATTCATAAACAGATGCGCATGGCATTCCCCAAACATCGCTACGCCTTCTTTCTGCTGATCTTACCGCTCTTCTCGATCCAGGTCGTGGGCAGAATCAGCACCATCATCGGAAGCAGCTCCAGCCTTCCGGCCAGCATATCAAACATCAGCACAAACTTTGACAGCGTCGAAAACGAGGCAAAATTCCCGGTGGGGCCTACCACTTCCAGCCCCGGCCCGATGTTGTTCAGCGTCGCCGCAACCGCCGTGAAATTCGTCACCAGATCCTTCTCATCCAGCGACACCAGCAGCACCGAAAGCGCAAAAATCATAATATAGATCGTAATAAACGAATTCACGGAACGCACCACGTCATGCTCCACCGTTCTTCCGTCCATCTTCACCTTCCGCACGCTCCTGGGGTGGGAAATCAGCCGCAGCTCCTTATGCGCGCCTTTTAACATGATCAGCACCCTGGAAACCTTGATGCCGCCTCCGGTACTGCCCGCGCAGGCCCCGATAAACATCAGCGTCACCAGGATCGTCTTGGCCAGGGCCGGCCACTGGTTAAAGTCCGCGGTGGCAAACCCTGTAGTGGTAATAATCGAGCTGACCTGGAAAAAGGACTGATGGAACGCCTGAAACCGGCTGCCGACCGAAGGATAAATGCAAAACGTGATCACGATCGTAGAGGCTGCAATAAAAAACAGGTACGCCCACAATTCCAGCGAAGTCAGCGCCTGCCGGAATTTCCGCTTCAGGATCAGGTAATACAGGTTAAAGTTCACGCCGAACAGCACCATAAACACCGCCACAACGCCCTGCTGATAGGTCGAATAACTGGTAAAGCTGTCATTGCGTATCCCGAATCCGCCGGTGCCCGCCGTTCCGAAGGCCGTACAGATCGTATCGAACAGCGGCATCCCGCCAATCAGTAAGAAAATGGCTTCCAGCACCGTCATTGCAAAATAAATACTGTACAGGATCATGGCCGTGGTACGCATTCTGGGAACCAGCTTGCTCACGCTGGGGCCAGGGCTCTCCGCCCGCATCAGAAACAGGCTGCTCCCGCCCTTCAGCGGAAGGATCGCCAGAATGAAGACCAGCACGCCCATCCCGCCGATCCAGTGGGTAAAGCTCCTCCAGAACAGGCTGGTATGGGAAAGTCCCTCCACATTCGACAAAATGCTGGCTCCCGTGGTGGTAAAACCCGAAATCGTCTCAAACAGGGCGTCCACCATGGATGGTATCTCCCCGGAAAGGACAAAAGGAAGAGCCCCGAAAAAGCTGAGTACAATCCAGCACAGGGCTACAATCACCAGGCCGTCCTTGGCTGCCAGGTTTCTTTTTTTCGGTTTTCGGAAGACCAGCGCCGCTCCCAGCGTGCCGCACAGAACCGCCACGGCCAGAAACGCGTAGCCGCTGCCTTCCCGGTAGATCATGGAAACCAGGACGGGCATCAGCATGAAGATCCCCTCGATGCAGCATACCCATCCCAACATATAGCGAATCATTGCATAATTCATTGTCTTTTACCGCCCCTGCCGTTCGTCCAGAATGTCCATAATGTCGCCGAGTCCCCGGTGCGTGGTCACGACCACCACATAATCCCCGACCCGCATCGTATCCTGCCCGCGGGGGATGATCATCTTTCCGCCCCGGTAAATACTGGCGATCAGCAGGTTATCCTTCAGCTTCAGCTTCTCCAGCGGGGTATCCAGGATCGGCTCATTCTTCACCAGCTTGAACTCCAGGGCTTCCACCCGGTCCCCGACCAGATGATACAGGGTTTCCACGTTGCTGCCGATGGAATTTTTCATTGCCCGGACAAATCCGATGATATATTCCGCGGTAATGTATTTCGGGTAAATGATGCTGTCCAGATCCAGGGTCTCGATCACCTCATCGAAGGCCATTCCGTTAATCTTCGTAATGATTTTGGCCTTGGTCTTTTTCTTGGCAAACAGAGAGAGGAGCACATTTTCCTCGTCCATATTTGTCAGCGCCACGAAGGAATCCGTGTTCAGAAGCCCTTCTTCAATAAGCATGTTCTGCTCCACCGCGTCGGCGCAGATGATCGTAGCCTTGGGAAGGCTTTCACTCAGCTCTTCGCACCGCTTCCGGTCTTTTTCAATGATTTTCACATCAATACCCATATGAAGGAGCATCTCGGTCAGATAATAGGTCAGTTTGCCGCCGCCTACGATCATCGTATCCCATACCTGGTTCGTCTGGACTTTAATCTTTTTGAAAAACTGCGCCGCCGTTTTTGGCATGGCAATGATGGAGATCACGTCCTTTTCCCGCAGCTCAAATGTACCGGTGGGGATCACGACCTCCTCCCCGCGCTCCACGGCGCAGACCAGCACATCGCTGTGCAGCTTCGTCATAATCTCCCGCACCTCCATCTGGTGAAGGATGGAGCCGGGCTGAATCTTAAATTTTAAAAGCTCTACCCGGCCTTTGGCGAAGGTTTCGATCTTGATCGCGCTGGGGAAGCGTAAAAGCCGCGCCATCTCGGCCGCCGCGGCCAGTTCGGGATTGATCACCATGGCAAGCCCCAGCTCTTCTTTTATGTAATTGCTCTCCTTACTGTATTCCGGGTTCCGGACTCTGGCAATGGTCTGGCAGTTTCCGGCTTTTTTCGCGATCAGGCAGCATAAGAGGTTCAATTCGTCGGAGCCGGTCACTGCGATCATCAGGTCGGCTTTTTCAATCCCGGCCTCCTCTAAAATCTTGTGGCTGCTCCCGCTTCCCACCACGCCCATGATATCCAGCTCCGTGGATAAATCCTGAACCAGTTCATACTTTGTATCAATGACGGTAATGTCATTATTTTCTTTGCTTAACTGCTCTGCCAGGGCGGAACCGACTTTTCCGCACCCCACAATAATGATATCCATCTTTTCTCTCCTGTAAATGTCAAAACTTGGCGGAATCTCCCGCCGCTTCTACAAAATTCAATCTGAATCATCCATCATAACTCGCAGCGCACAAATCTTTCACCACTTCCCCGGCCAGAATCAGCCCGGCCACCGAGGGCACAAAGGCCGCGCTTCCGGGGAGCGCGCGTTTTCCATCCTCCGCAATGGTCACGGAGGGCTTCCTGGGCGGTTCCTTCGAATAGACCACCTTCAGGCTTTCGATCCCTCTGGCTTTCAGCTCTTTTCGCATGACCTTCGCCAGGGGACAGACCGAGGTCTCATAGATATCCGCCACCTCGAAGGCGGTGGGATCCAGCTTATTCCCGGCTCCCATGGAGCTGATCACCGGCGTATTTGTCCGTTTGGCGCGGACAGCCAGTTCCAGCTTCGCCGTCACGGTATCCACGGCGTCGATCACATAGTCGTATTTCTCCAGCGGATACTGATCCGCATTTTCCGGAAGGTAAAAACAGTTATGGACTTCCACCACCGCTTCCGGGTTAATGTCCAGAATCCGTTCTCTCATCACTTCCGTCTTCGGCCTTCCGACCGTACTGTGCAGGGCAATGATCTGCCGGTTCAGATTCGACAGGCTGACCACGTCCTTATCAAATAATTCCAGATGCCCGACTCCGCAGCGGGCCAGGGCTTCTGCCGCAAACCCGCCCACGCCGCCGATGCCGAACACGGCGACCCGTGCCTTTGCCAGCGTTTCCAGGGCTTCCTCCCCCAGAAGGAGGCCAAGCCTGCTAAACTGCTCCTGTGCCATCCCGTTTTCCTCCGTCTACAGGCCCAGAATGGCTTCCGCGATCTTCGCCGCGTCTTCGATGCAGCCGTCGCAGGTGCGCAGCACTTTTTTCGTTTCCACACCCTTTAATTCCCGGCAGATGACCGAGCCGTTCATCTTTTCGAAGGTGTTCGTGATCTCTTTGGAAAGCTGGTAGGTCCTGGCTTTCGTGGGGTTTTCCGGGGTGCCGCTGCTGTTCTTCAGCCCGGCGAGAAGGATCGCTCCGGAAACGGCTCCGCAGGTACATTTCATCCCGCCCATCCCGGCGCCAAAGCCCTCCGAAACCTTAAATAAAGTGGCTTCGTCCATCCCTACGGCGTCTGCGAAGGCGCAGGCCACCGCCTGGGCGCAGTTCATTCCTTTTTTATGATTTTCCAGCGCTTTTTGCACTCTTTCCGTCATAATAGTCTCCTTTTCGCGTTTACTGTAAGCTATTATATAGCGTTTCTTCTTAAAAGACAATCGCATTTTTTTGTCTTTTTCGACAATCCGGGAAATGAAAAAAGGAAAAGAAAACCCGCCGGGTCTTTTCCCTTTTTTGATGCTCTTTTTATTTCTTTCCTGCAAATTTCGGAAGCCGCCGCGTGATCCGCGCCATAGTCTCCTGGGTGGAGCCCGTCGATGTTCCAAAGCGCCGGTCCTGCTGGCGCATCACATAAAAATACATACCGATCAGGAGCGACCCCGCCAGCACCCAGGCCATGGGACTTGCCATGCAGGCCCCCGCATAGCTGTGCATCCCGGCCGCAATGACGGCAGTCACGCCTCTTCCAACCATCTCCGCGATACCCGCAGTCATCGGAAGGAGCCCATAGCCAAGGCCCTGAATACCATTCCGGTAAAGGTTCACGCATACCAGCGGAATGAAGAACGCGCTGACACATTTCAGATAGATATCCACGTAACCCATCACTTCCTCCAGCCCTTCGGAAATGAACAGCGGCGTCAGGTTCTTGCCAAAGGCGGCGATAAAAAGCCCGGTCACGACAGCGTAGGCGCAGCCCATCAGAAGGCCCGCGTTAAAGCCCTGCCGGATACGCTTCACCTTTCCGGCGCCTACATTCTGGGCCGCATAGGTGGCAATGGCAGTTCCCAGGGCCACATAAGCCTGGGTAACGATCTGCTCGATCTTGCTCGCCGCGGTAAAGGCCGCTACCGCCGTAGACCCCAGCAGGTTCAGCGCCCACTGTACCATCATGGAGCCAAGGGCCGTGATAGAATACTGGAAGGCCATCGGGAAGCCGATCTTCATCTGAATCTTCGCCACATGCCAGTCAAAACGCCAGTCGTCTCTCGTAAGCTTCAGGGCCGGCACCTTTTTCCAGATATAAACCAGGCACAAAAGCCCGGATATCCCCTGGGAGATCACGGTGGCATAAGCGGCTCCGGCCGCACCCAGATGGAACACGATAATCAGGAGCAGATCCAGGGCAATGTTTAACAGCGCCGACAAAATCAGGAAATACAAGGGCGTCTTACTGTTCCCCAAGGCACGCAGGATACTGGAGAGCAGGTTATAAAGCACCTGAGCAAAAATCCCGGCGCAGATAATCATAATATAAGAATAAGCGTCCGCAAAAATGTCATCCGGCGTGTTCAGCAGATTCAGCAGGGAACGCATCCCGGCCATACTGATAATGGTCATAATCACAGACACAATCACAGACAGGATCGCCGCGGAACCTACGGTCTTTCGCATGCCGCGCATGTCGCCCGCCCCAAAGCGCTGGGAGGTCAGGACGGTAAAGCCCGTGGTCATCCCCATCAGAAAACCGATGATCAGGAAACTGATGGTGCCCGTCGCGCCGACGCCTGCCAGGGCCTTTGTCCCGACAAATTTCCCGACGATTACGGTGTCCACCATGCTGTAAAACTGCTGGAATACATTGCCTATAAAGACCGGTATCGTAAAGTTCAGTAAAATTCTCCCCGGCCTGCCCGTTGTCATATCTCTTTCCATCTGTCCTCTGCCTCTCGTCCTTTTTCTGTTCTTTGCTGATCACGAAAATTATCATAGCACATCATAGCACAACGGCAGTAGAAGTCAATATGGCAAAAAAAGAAAATTATTTCTCCAAAACGACGATTTTATTGTACGGAATTTCTATGCCCTCCCGCTCGAACGCTTTCTTGATCTCCAGGCGGGCGTCGCTGCATGCCCCGAAGTTTTCCGCAATGGTTTTTGTCCACATACTGGCCCGCAGAACAATCCCGCTGTCCCCAAAATCCTCCACGAAAACCCGGACTTTTTCCACGCCTGCCGCTTTTTGCTCTTCGGTGCGGGTATCGTAAAACAGCGGGTGATCACCGATGGCGCGGGCCATGATTTTCATTGCCTTCTCCAGGTCGCTTTCATAGGCAACGCTGACGTTGATCACCGCGGAAGCGCCGCTGTCAGAAAAATCTGCGTTTTCAATCTTCTCTTTGCTCATCTCGGAATTTGGGATGATGATACGGCTGTTCGTAAAGGTGCGGATGATCGTGTGGCGCAAGGTAATGTCTTCGATCCAGCCGGTGATATCATTGTCCAGTAGGTGCACCCGGTCGCCCACCTGGAACGGATGGAAAATGGCGATAATCATCCCGCTGATCAGGTTTCCGAAAGATTCCTGGGCCGCAAGACCAATGACGACCGCCACGATTCCGGAGCCTGCAAGGACGGTCTGGGTGAAGTTTGACATGCCTGGAATCAGGGCAATGATCTGGACAATGCCAATGACCCAGACAAGGCCTGTCAAAAAGCTTTTCAGAAATTTTAAATTCAGGTTCCGGGGATTTTTCGTCCGGTCGAAGGCGCGGTTGATCAGGCGGACAGCCACGTAGGTCAGGGCCAAAAGGAAGGCGGCTTCAAAAATAATCACGAGCCATTTCATTTCAGACAGCCCGGAAAAAAAGTTCGTAATGGTTTTCATTCTGGTTTCCTTTCTGAGGTTCTTCTTTCGCAGGCCTTTATTATAGCTCATCTGACGAAAAAACGGAAGGAATTTTTCGTTCCTTCCGCTTTTCGGATTATTCGTTACTATTCAGGCAGTACCTGAGCACTTAGCTGCTCAGGTACGTAAGAGCGTGATTCAGGTGTGAACAGGCTCTTTTGCGAAGCAAAACTTAAAATGAGCCTGTGAATCGTTACTGGAACGAGGTACGAGTGAACAGTAGCGATTATTCTGCGATGCAGAATTCTGTATTATACTTACTGTACAGCTTTGTCCCGGTTTTGGTAACCTGATATGCCCGCACGGAATAACCGCCCAGCCTTTCGCCTTCCAGAACGCAGGTTGTATTTTTCGCGCCCCGTATCCGCTTCACGAGTTTTTTCGTCCCTTTGGCGGAATCGGTATAATAGACATAATACCCATCCGCGCCGCGCACCTTGTCCCAGTACAGCGTTGTCTCTTCACCGGCTTTCACCGGCTGCGCCGGATCGGGCGGATCCTGATTCACTTCAAATGTGTAGGTGATTCCATACAGCATGCCCGGACTTCTTTTCTGGAAAGCGCTCTTCTCTACCTTCACCGCACATTTCAGAATCCTTCCGTCGGTTCTGGCCGTGATCACTGCGTTTCCAGCCTTCTCGCCGTAGACCATCACGCCGCCGCTTCCATTTTTCCCGATGGTTTCCAGCCGCACAACCTTCGATTTGTTTACCGACCACTTCACTTTTTTCGCATTCTTGATCGTCAGCTTTTTCCGTGTGCCTGCCTCTAACGTCAACTGTTTTTTCGAAAGCGAAGGCGCCGTTTCCTTAGCGGACGCGCCGCTTAACAAACAAGCCCAGGTCAGACAGATCAGCAGCAGCGTCCAAATTCCTTTGATTCCTGTTTTCTTCTTCATCGCAGTTCCTCCTTTATTCCCGCGGTCAGCGAGCCAAGCCGCCGCATTCGTGCGGATATTTGGCGGCTGCCGCGGGGTATTTGATTTATCTGATAACTTTAAAACGATTGGAACTGCCTGTTTGTTACATGATTGGAAAAATTTTTACATGGATTTCCGCTCTGCGATCTCTGCCATCTTCGCGGCGTTCAGACGGGTATCCCCGTGTACGCGGCTGTAGGACAGATAGCCGTTCATCCGGTCGATCTTCGTCAGGTTGCGGGAACCGCATTTCGGGCACACATCCATTTCCAGCTCCTGATGGCCGCAGTCGTCGCAATAGGCCAGGGAGAGGTTTACGCCCTCGTAATAGCCCAGATCCATCGCTCTGCGGATCAGGCTCTTAATGGCCTCGATGTTATAGTCGATGGGGTAACGGACGTACTGGATCTTTCCGCCGTTGCACAGTTCCCAGAAGCGTCCTTCCAGATCCTGTTTCTGGATCGGGGTCAGGTCTTCGGTCACATGACAGTGGAAGCTGTTGCTCACGTAGGGGCGGTCGGAGACGTTCTCGACGATGCCGTACATTTTCCGGAACTGCTCCACCTGCAGGCCGCAGAGGCTTTCCGCCGGGGTGCCGTAGATGGCGTACAGCCAGCCGTCTTCTTCTTTAAAAGCATTGACCTTCTTGTTAATGTATTCCAGGACTTCCAGGGCGAACTGGCCGTCTTCCGCAATGGATTTTCCGTTATAAAGCTCCTGCAGTTCGTTCAGAGCCGTGATGCCGAAGGAAGCGGTCATGGGCTTTAAGAGCTTTTTAATGCGTTCCTGGGGTTTTAAATGGCCGCCATAGAAGCCGCCTTCGCAGTAGGCCAGCGGGTTCGTGGAGGCCTTCATGGCTCCCAGGTATTCATAGGTTCTCTTATGGAGTCCGCGGATCATTTCCAGGTAATAGTCCAGCACTTCATAGAAGTCCCGGCTCTCCGCGCGGGATTTCGCCAGGATCATCGGAAGATGGAGACTGACCGCGCCCACGTTAAAGCGGCCTACGAATACAGGCTTGTCGTCTTCGTCCGCCGGATACATGCCGCCGCGCTCGTACCAGGGACTCAGGAATGCCCGGCAGCCCATAGGGCTGATGACTTTGCCGTAGCGTTTGTACATGCTGGAAATGTAGCCTTTTCCGGTCATGGACAGCCAGTCCGGATACATGGTCTTGGCGGAGCAGGCAACCCCGGCTTCGAAGACGTCTTCGCTGGGTTTGCCGACGCCGTGCAGGTTTTCGTCATACAGAAAGACGATCTTGGGGAAGAGCACCGGCTTTTTATTCCCCGGTTTTCCCTGGCCGATGCGGTGCACGTTCAGCAGGGAGATGGAGGCCATCTTTTCGAAACGCGCAGTGCCCAGGCCGATGGTCACAGTTACGAAGGGATAATCGCCTCTGGAGGAGCCGACCGTATTCAGTTTGTATTCAATTCCCTGCCAGCCCTGTTCGAAGTCCCGCTGTACCTTGTCCATGGCGTATTTTTCGGCCATCTCGTCGGCTTTTTCCCAGTCGGGATCCACGTATTTTTTGAATTCGGCTTTGTATTTCACGTAGCTTTTTTCGGCATAGGGCCCCAGGACTTTATCGACTTCCGGGACAGTGAAGCCGCCGTACTGCTGGGCGGCGGTGCTCAAGATGATATCGCCCATGACGTCGAATGCGGTGTCCAGGGTTTTCGGCTCATTGTACCAGACGTTTCCCATTTCAAAGCCGCCGCTTAAAACGTTTGCAACGTCGAAGAGACAGCAGTTCATCGTGTCCAGGCGGGCGGACTGGTCGTGGATGTAGATGTAGCCGTCCTTACAAGCCTGGAGCTCGCTGCGGTTCATGAAGAATTTCCGGTAGAGCTCTTTGTTCAGTTCGTTGAAGATCAGGCTGCGCTTGGTGGCGACGAGGGCGCTGTCGGTGTTGGCGTTGCTCTTGTCGCCGATGTAGCGGATGGACTGGCTTTTTGTGTAGACTTCGTCCATCATGTGGATGAAGTCGAGTTTGTAGTTGCGGTAGTCGCGGTAGCTTTTGGCTACGGCGGGGTTGACCTGCTCCAGGGCGCCTTCGACGATGTTGTGCATTTCCTGGATGGTGATGCCTTCGCGGCCCAGGGAGGCGGCGCGGTCTTTGGCGTACTGGCAGATGAAATCTATTTCCTGGTCGGAGAATTCGTAGAGGATGCGGGCGGCGGATTTGTTAATGGCCGCAATGATCTTCTCTACGTTAAATTCTTCCTGGGTGCCGTCTTTTTTGATTACGTACATCTGTGGGAGTCCTCCTTTTACCATATATAGTATGTGTCTTTATTATCTCAACCAGATGTTGTCACTCTAGTATATAACAAAACCCTCTTGCCGTAAAGAGGGTTTTTGTAATTTCCGGATTCTATTTTTGAGGCCGCTGGGGCGACGAAAAGTTTGGGGCAATGTTCTCGCAGGCTTGCTGCCGTCCCGGCGGCCGAATCCTCTCAAAGTGTCAGCGCTGGAAAGACACGTGTAACATTTCGAAAGGCTGGGTCAGCCTGTTGCCGAGTCTCTTTAAAGTGTCAGCGCCGGAAAGACACCGTGCTCTCAGCTCCATCGTAGGAAACGGTCTGGATGATGTCGCCGAGGGTGACGGTGAAGGTGCGCATTGCAGGCATTCCGGGATAACTGCCTTCTGCTTCGTGGATGGTCAGGCATTTTTCGGAGTCATCCCAGGTGAGGGGGATGCGGCAGTATTCGCCCTGCTCGTAGCCGTAGCCGTCCCCGGCGTCTTCATAGAGCGTAAAGGCAGCATCCGCGCCCGGATAAATCCGCAGATTTACGGGTTTCGTCAAAGGCTGGGCGGCGTACTGGATTTTTTCTCCGTTCATCGGAAGGATGCTTCCGGCTTTTACGAAGAGGGGCAGATCGCCAAGTTCCGCTTTGACAGTTACGTACTGGCCGCCTTCGTATTTTTTCCCGCTCCAGTAATGATACCAGCCCGCGCCTTTCGGCAGATAGCAGCGCCAGGTCTTCTCCCGGTCAATGGGCTTGCTCCCGGCTTCGTAATACATCGGCTCAGTCACGGGGCAGACCAGGAAAGACGGCCCAAACAGGTATTCGTCGCCGATTTCTTTCGCCTTCGGATCCTTGCCAAAATCGAACAGCAGGCTCCGCATAATCGTTGCATTGTCCAAGGTCACGCTTCCGGCCAGGGAGTAGATATAAGGCATGAGCTGATAGCGCAGTTCAATGTATTTTTTCAGCGCATCATAGAAGGGCGTTCCCGGTTCCCCGAAATTCCAGATTTCCCGCGGCGTATCGGTTCCGTGGGAACGGTGCATCGGCAGGAACGTCCCGAATTCGAACCAGCGGGTGTACAGTTCCCGGTAGCCCAGATCCTCCACACCGTCGTTGTACTCACCTTTCCAGAACCACAGTGGGTCAGGGTTCGTATTGCAGCCGCAGCCACGCTTCTGCCAGGCGCTTCCCACCACGAAGAAGGCGCCGATGTCCAGTGTCCAGTAGGGCATGCCGCTCATTGCCATATTTAACCCCTCTGTGATCTGCCGTTTTAAGGTCTTCCAGGACGCGTAAATGTCTCCCGACCACAGCATCACACCGTATTTCTGCTGGGACGCGTAGCCGGAACGGGTCAGGTTCAGCACGCGCTTATCGGGCGCGTCTTTCCGCTGGTTCTCGAAAATGCCCTTGGCATGCATCAGCGCGAAGGCATTCGCCTTGGCGGCATCCAGATATTTTTTATGCTCGCCGCCCACCAGCGCGTACCGCTCCCAGGGCTCCCGCTTCACCTGGCCGCCCCAGTCCGGGCCGGAGAATGGCTCCGTGGAGTCGCACCACCAGGAATCAAAGCCTTCGTCGAACAGCCCTTCTTTCGCCTGCTTCCAGTAGACTTCCCGCGCCTTCTCGTCAAAGGCGTCATAGGTGGAAAAGTCGCCCAGAATCTGATTGTTTTCCACAAATTCCCGATGGTTTTCCCCGCCTTCCGCCATGTTCGGCCAGACGGATACCATGGTGTGGATGTTCATTTCATGAAGCTTTTCGTTCACTTCGCGGATATTGGCGTAGCGCGTCTTATCCACCGTTTTCTCGCCCCAGATGCCTGGCTCCCAGGTATTCCAGTCCTGGACAATGCAGTCCAGCGGCACGCCGCTTTCCCGGTAGGCCTTTCCGATCTCCAAAAGCTCGTCCGCCGTGCGGTAAGCTTCTTTCGACTGCACGTAGCCATAGGCCCATTTCGGCAGCAGGGCGGCCTTTCCGGTCAGCCTGCGGTAGCCGTCGATCACATCGTCCAGCTTTTCTCCGGCAAGGAAATAGTAGTCCATCTGATCCACCGTGTCCAGAAACAGGTAGGAACCATTCTCGTCATCCTGGAACGTCATCAGGGAACAGCAGTCTACCAGAATGCCATAATTTTTCGAAGAAACAAACATTGGCATCGGAATGCGCATATTATGCTGGTACAGATACTGGCTGTGATGGCGGTAATTATAAACGCCTTCCTCCGCCTGCCCCAGGCCGTAAATGCCTTCGTCCGCTTCCCAGTCGAAATACAGCTTTGCCCGGTAGGCTTTCCGGTCGGCAATCTGTTTTAAATTCTCGATAAAACTGCGCTCCCCGTCAACGGTCTTTACCCGTTTTACCACTGGAGGTTCTCCGCCGGTCGTATAGCGCACCACCTCTTCTTCGCACATTTCCCGTCCGGCTTCCCGCAGCCACACTTCGCCGCTGTCTGCGTCCGTCCAGGTAACTGCGCCGGTTTCCTTCGAAAATACGGCCTTGATGCGGCCGCCAAAGACTGTGATCTCCGCCTCGTCTTCTTCCATGTAAACGGGCTGGCGGCTCTCATAGACCGACGGCTCGATCATCAGGGACTGATTTTCAATTTCTTCTTTTTTCGTAAAGACCAGGCGCATCACCGCATCCGAAATGCCGAAAAATCCATAGATTCCTTCCGCTGTCCGGATCTGTACCCGGCCTTCCCCCTGGGTAATCTGTAAAATTTCCATAAGTACACCTCTCCTGTTTTCCTATGAATTGTGCTGTTTTCAGTATAGCGAAAAATTGGGGATTTGTATAGTCGTGAATCGGCCGGAAGGATTGGATTTTTTGGCTTTAAATTTGGACAAAATTTCGTGGTCTTGCATTTCCGTTCCCGGATTACTTGACTATTTTTCCAGACATGATACACTGATTGTACGAGACGAAAAAGGAGGCGTAAGCTTATGAAAGCACTTTTTATCGGCGGAACCGGCACGATCAGCACCGCCATTTCCACACAGCTTCTGGAAGAAGGCCACGAATTATGGCTGATCAACCGCGGAAACCGGAATCACGAACTGCCGGAAGGCGCTCACATCATCCAGGCAGATATTAACGACGAGGAATACGTTGCCAAACAGTTGGAGGGCCAGACCTTCGACGTGGTAGCCGATTTCATTGCGTTTACCCCAAAGCCCCTGGAACGGGACTACCGGCTGTTCCGCGGAAAAACCAGACAATTCATCTATATCAGCTCCGCTTCGGCCTATCAGAAACCCCTTTCCGACTACCGGATCACGGAAGGGACGCCCCTGGCGAACCCCTACTGGGAATACTCCCGGAATAAAATTGCCGGGGAAGAATATCTGATGAAGCTTTACCGGGAAGAAGGCTTCCCCATTACCATTGTCCGTCCCAGCCACACCTACGGAAAACGCGGGCTCCCGCTGGGCGTCCAGGGCCAGAAAGGCTTCTATCAGGTTATAAAACGCATGAAGGAAGGCAAGCCCATCCTGATGCACGGCGACGGAAGCTCCCTGTGGACCGTGACCTTTAACCGGGATTTTGCCAAAGGCTTTATCGGCCTGATGGGAAATATTCACGCCATTGGCGAAGCCGTTCAGATTACCGGGGATGAAACCCTGACCTGGAACCAGATCCATCAGACGGTGGCGGACGCGCTGGGCGTTCCGTTTAAGCCCTATTATGTTTCCACAATGTTCCTGAAAGAGGCGGAATATTTTGATCTTGGAAGCGGGCTGATCGGAGATAAATCCTGCAGCGTTGTGTTTGACAATGCGAAGCTGAAACGGCTGGTGCCTGGCTTTACGGCGACGACACGGTTCGATCAGGGCGTGCGGGAGGCGCTGGCTTACATTGAAACGCATCCGGAATGCCAGGTGGAAGACCCGGAGTTTGACGAGTGGTGCGACCGAGTGATCGCGGCTCAGGAAGAGGCACTTGAGAAAGTGCGAAGCGGGAATAAGCACTGATTTTTCCCAAAAAAGTGGCTCACACGCCTGTTTTGCAGGTATGTGAGCCAAAATTTGGGTGAACGTGCGGTCACGTGGACTTTGATGGCATTTCCAAACCGTGGCCGCCATGCACAGCCTTTGGGAGAATGCCGCAAACCGCCGACGCGGGCGCTGCCCACGCTCATCCCCACGCGGGCCTGTCCGGATCGAGCACCTCCGCCGGATCAAAAAATTGCGAAATATTGTCCCAATTATAATAAATCGTATAACCGTCAATGCTCCTGCGTGTCTCATGAATATAATTCGCCTGAACGTCGATATAATCGGCCGTCGACCAGACTCCGCAGAAGAACCGAAAACCGCTTTCCAGCAAATATTCAAAACTATCGCCCGAAAATCCCACATCGTCCCCATACGGATAGAATAAAACGTCCGCTTCGCCCACATAGGCGCCGATTTCTTCCAGCCAGCGGTCGGTATCCGTCACCAGCTCGTCATAGGTCATTTCCGCAAGGGAACTGTACGCGTAGCTATTGCTCGCGAAACTCCAGCCGCTTTCCCGCAGGCGCTCTGCAATGGCCGTTACGCTCTCCCGGTCTTCGGCAAGCGTCTCGGACTCCAGGTTATTGATACGATAGCCAAACGCGCCCGCATAGCCGGTCAGCCCCACAATCCCTCTGGCATTTCGCAGGGAAAAATCCGGATGTTCCTCAATGAAAGTCTCCAAAATCGGAATCAGATCATAATCTCCCACCTGTTCTGCCCCGTTCGCGTCCACATACAAAGCCTTTACATCGCCGTTTTCGTCCAGTACCAGACGTTTTGCGAAACCGTCGCCTTCCAGATAGTCGTAATAGACGACCGCATCCTGGGAAATGATCAGGGGCGTCTTGTCTTCCGGGATCATCGGTGTGGTCCGGTAGTAGCTAATCGTGCCGTCGTCGTTTTTGGTTTCGCCGATGACTTCGTGAATGTCGATCAGGACATAGCCGTTCTTATAGAGTTCTTCCAGGATCTTCTGGAATTCTTCGGTGGTCATCATAGACCAGTTATAGGTAGAAGTCATGGAATCCCCGTCAAAGGCCAGATCCGGATCAGCGATCAGGGTCTGGAAATAGAGATGGGGAATGTCGCCATCGTAGGCAACCATTTTGCTGAGTTTCTGCTGGTAATCGATCTTGGCCTGTACAACCCGCTCGTCCTGCTGGAATTCTTCTTCAATAGCGCCCAGGATTTTCAGGGCTTTTTCATAGTCGTAGACGTCGGCCTGGGCTTTCGCTTCTTCCAGGGATTTTTCCATTTCGGCTTCTTTGGCGTCCTGGATTTCCTGGAGTTCGCGTTCAGCTTTCATTTTTGGAGATTCGACGGGTTCGTTGTTGGCGTACATACCGGTGGTGCCAAGGCTCTCGGCAAGCTGGGCGTTCAGGGTTTCGCGGCTGCAGCCGGTGAGGGCGAGGGCGGCCGCGGCCAGAAGGGCACAGCCAAGCAGGCGTTTTCGCATGGTTCCTTTTATCAAAAGTTTTTCCTCCATTGTCGTTTCGTGTCAGTCTGTTTCCGATGCATTACAGCCATTATAGCGAACCTTTCGGAAAAACTCAATGGATTTTATGCGAAACCTTTCTACGCCTCCAGAAGCTCCTTCAGCATCTGATTCACCGCTCCCGGATCTGCCTTCCCCTTCATTGCCTTCATCGTCTGCCCCACCAGGAACCCGATCGCCTTCTGCTTCCCGCCTTTATAGTCCGCCACAGACTGCGGATTCGCGGCGAGAACCTCCTCAACGACGGCCCGCAATGCGCCTTCGTCGTTTACCGTTTTCAGGCCATGCTCTTCCACATAAACCTCCGGATCAACATTTTCCAGGAAAATTTTTTCAAACACTTCCTTCGCCACCGTGCTGTTAATGGTTCCCGCATCCGCCAGCTCCACCAGCTTCGCCAGATTCTCCGGCGAAAAAGCCAGCTCCTCCGGCTCCATATCATGTTCCTTCAGCAGGCGCAGAGTCTCCACCATAATCCAGTTCGAAACCTTCTTCGGCTTCTTACAGATCGCCGTCGCCGCCTCAAACAAATCCGCCAGCGTCTTGGAACTGGTCAGGATTCCCGCGTCATAATCCGGAATGTCAAATTCTTTCTTATAGCGCAGAAGCTTTTCCGAGCGAAGCTCCGGCTGCCGTTCCCGCACCGCCTGAATCCACTCATCATCAATCCACACCGGCGTCAGATCCGGGTCCGGGAAATAACGGTAGTCCTGCGCGTCCTCCTTCGAACGCATTGCATACGAATATTCCTTATTATCGTCCCATCTGCGCGTCTCCTGGATCACCGCTTTCCCTTCCTCCAGAAGCTCGATCTGCCGCGCGCGCTCCCCCTCAATGGCCCGTGCAATGGCCTTAAAGGAGTTCAGGTTCTTCATTTCCGTCCGGGTGCCAAACTTCTCCGCCCCGACCTCCCGCACAGACAGGTTCACATCCGCGCGCATGGAGCCTTCCTGAAGCTTACAGTCCGAAGCGCCCAGATATTGAATGATCAGGCGCAGCTTATCCAGATACGCAATAACTTCTTCCGCGCTTCGCATATCCGGTTCCGACACAATCTCAATCAGCGGAACGCCGCTCCGGTTATAATCCACCAGCGAGCAGTCCTCCCACTCGTCATGTACCAGCTTCCCGGCATCCTCCTCCATATGGATCTCATGGATTCCCACCTTTTTCGTCCCGGCAGCCGTCTCAATTTCCACCCAACCGTCGTGGCAGATCGGCAGATAGAGCTGGGAAATCTGGTAGTTCTGCGGATTGTCCGGATAAAAATAATTTTTCCGGTCGAATTTACAATACTGGTTAATCTCGCAGTTCGTCGCCAGCCCCACCGCCAGCGCATATTCCACCACCTGCTTATTCAGCACCGGAAGCGATCCCGGCATCCCGGTACAAACCGGACAGGTATGGCTGTTGGGCGCGCCCCCGAAAGCCGTGGAGCAGGAACAGAAAATTTTCGTCTTTGTGGCAAGCTCCACATGGACTTCCAGTCCGATCACCGTTTCATATTGTCTGCTCATTTCCCTTCACTCCTTCCTGCCAGCGCCGGGCTTTCGTAGGTTCTGGTCTTCTCAAATGCATAGCCTGCCCGGATAATGTTCTTTTCTTTAAAGCAGTCCCCGATAAGCTGCATGCCGATCGGCAGCCCCGCCTTATCCTTTCCGCAGGGAACCGTCATGCCGGGCAATCCCGCCAGATTGACCGAAATCGTATAAATATCGCCCAGATACATTTTCAGCGGATCGCTTAAGGACTCGCCAAGGCGCGGCGCCGTAGTCGGCGCAGCAGGCCCCAGGATCACATCATATTTTTCAAACGCCTTGTCAAAAGCTTTTTTAATCAATGCTTTCGTCCGCAGCGCCTTCAGATAATAAGCGTCATAATAACCGGAACTTAACACGAAAGACCCCAGCATGATCCGGCGCTTGACCTCCGGCCCGAAGCCTTCGCTCCGGCTCTTTTTGTACATATTGTGGAGGCCTTCGTATTCTTCGGCGCGGTAGCCGTATTTTACGCCGTCGAACCGGGCAAGGTTCGAGCTGGCTTCCGCCGCCGCGATCACATAATAAGCCGGAATCGCATAATCCACCAGGCTCAGGTCAAATTCTTCCACAACCGCGCCCTTCGCTTCCAAGGCCTTCGCCGCATCCAACACGGCCTGACTCACTTCCGCGTCCAGGCCCTCTCCGAAATAATCCCGCGGAATTCCGATTTTCAGCCCCTTCACATCGTCCACAAGAGCGGAGGTGAAATCCGTGTCCTCCCGCTTGATGGAGGTGCTGTCCTTTCGGTCATAGGAAGAAATTGCTTCCAGAATCGTAGCGCAGTCGCTGACATCCTTCGCTACCGGCCCGATCTGATCCAGCGACGAACCATACGCAATCAGCCCGTAACGCGATACTGTCCCATACGTCGGTTTGATTCCCGTCACCCCGCAGAACGAACTCGGCTGGCGGATGGAACCGCCCGTGTCGGAACCAAGCGCATAAAAGCATTCCTTTGCCGAAACTGCCGCGCAGGAACCGCCCGACGAACCGCCGGGAACATGCTCTGGGTTCCAGGGATTGCGCGTCACGCCAAAGGCCGACGTTTCCGTGGTGCTTCCCATTGCGAATTCATCCATATTCGTTTTTCCAAGGATGACTGCTCCGGCTTTTTCCAGATTCAAAACGGCTTCGGCGCTGTAAGTCGGCTTGAAATTGTATAAAATTTTTGAACTGCAGGTCGTCAGCATGCCTTCGGTGCACATGTTGTCTTTTATTGCGGTCGGGACTCCGGCCAATGGGCCTGTCAGCGTCCCCGCTTCGATCTGCTGCTGTACTTCCTGCGCCCGTTTCAACGCTCCCTCTTCATCAACCGTCACATATGCGTGGACCGACCCATCCAGTGCCCGGATCTGCGCAAGCGATTCCTGCACCGCTTCCACGGCTGTGATTTCTTTTTCTTTTATCTTTTTCCCCAGTTCCAGGGCTGTCAAATCTAAGATACTCACGGCGTTTCCTCCTATTCCACTGTCTTAGGCACCTTGAACGCGCTGTCTTTTCTGGCCGGCGCGTTCGCCAGGGTTTTCTCATGCTCATCTCCGTTTGTGACCACATCCTCCCGGAAAACGTTCGTCACCAGGAAGACATGGGACATGGGTTCGACGCCTGTCGTGTCCAGTTCGTTCAGTTTATCAATGTAATCCAGCATCCGCGCCATATCCTTTTTCGCCGCTTCTTTTTCTTCGGCGCTCAGTTCCAGTTTGGCCAGGATTCCTACATATTCAATCGTTTCATCGCTAATGATATTTGCCATCTTTTTCTCCTTTTCTACGGCTCCAGCCTGCTTAAATCCCGCGGGAACAGGGTGGTTTCCCGCACATTTTCTTCCCCTAACAGCTTCATGGTCAGACGCTCCAGGCCGATTCCCAAGCCGCCGTGGGGCGGCATTCCGTGCTTGAAGGTATCCAGATATTGTTCCAGTCCCTCTTCGGTCATTCCTCTCGCTTTCAGTTTCGCAAGCAGCATGTTGTAATCATGAATGCGCTGCCCGCCGGTGGTGATTTCCAGGCCGTCGAAAAGCAGGTCGAAACTCAGGGTGAAACGGCTGTCCGCCGGGTCGTCCATTGCATAGAAGGGACGTTTCTTCGAGGGATAATAGGTGATAAAGACGAAATCTGCGTCGTATTCTTCTTTAAAATAGCGGCCGATTAAGGCTTCTTCTTCCGGTTCCAGGTCGAAGGGGTTGCGGATTTTGCGGTTGTATTTTTCGGCAACCAGTTCTTTCGCCTTATCGAAACGCACCGCCGGGATGTGGTCTGCCTTGGGAAGCGTTACTTTTAAAATGTCCAGTTCTTTTTTGTATTCTTTTTCCAGCAGGGCCAGCATGTATTGCAGGAAACCGGTTTCCATTGCCATCAAATCCTCAAAGCTGTCGATATAGCCCATCTCGAAATCCAGGCTGGTGTATTCGTTCAGATGGCGTTTGGTGTTGTGCTTCTCGGCGCGGAAGACCGGGCCGGTTTCAAAGACGCGTTCGAAAACGCCGACCATCATCTGTTTGTAGAGCTGCGGGCTTTGCTGCAGGACTGCCGGGCGGTGGAAATAATCCAGGCGGAACAGATTCGAGCCGCCCTCCGCGCTCTTGGCGCCGATCTTCGGGGTGTGGATTTCCGTGAAGCCCTGGCTGTAGAGGAAGTCCCGGAAGCCCCGTACAATGCCTTCCTGGATGCGGAATTTCGCGCGTTCCTGGAGGTTGCGCAGGGAGATTGGGCGCATATTCAGCTTCGCTTCCAGGGAGGTGTTCAGCTTCCATTTGGAAACGGCCAGCGGGAGCGGTTCGGCAGGCTCGCTTAACACGCGGATTTCTTCGATGCGGATTTCGATTCCCTGGGGGGCGCGTTCTTCTTTAAAAAGTTTTCCGGTGACTTCAATCGCGGATTCCTCTTTCAGGTCTTTGATATCAAATTTTGTCACGCCTTCTTCGTAGACGCACTGGAGCAGGCCGTCGCGCTTGCGAAGCACCACAAAAGCGACTTCGCCCATGTCGCGGATGGTGTGGACTGTGCCATGCACCTTCACCTGCTCTCCTTCCTGGGCCATGGCCAGAAGGGCCGGGAGCTCCAGCGTTTCTTTTTGTTTTACACCTGTCATAAATTCCATTTTTTCATTCTCCTCACTTTGTTGGGGCAATGCGATGGAATGCGCCTGGCGCGTTTTTCCTCGCTGCCGCGGTATCTGCGCTCTGCTTCGGGCTTGGCGAAGCGGAAAGACATAAAACAGTATTTCCTATAAAGTAACAAAACTGCCGCGAAAGGCATTTCGGACAGACTCCCGGCTGGAAGTCTCCCCGCACCTTTGCGGCAGTTCTGTTTGATTCCGGGGCCCAGGCCGTCGCCTGGGAGTTTTTGCATAAAAAACGTCCCGGAATATTTTACTATTCCGGGACGGATATCTCTTAGAAATCCGCGGTACCACCCGCTTTGCAAATGCAGAAACTGCATTTACCTCTCTGTCGCTTAACGCGCGCTACGTACTGCCCTACTGGTAGTTCAGACAGTCTGCTCCGGAGTGTTCCCCATTGTTTCCTTCCCCTAAGCGGCACTCTCAGTCGGTGATGCCGGATTCCTGTCAGGTTCCAAAAACGGAGTCTCTTTCTTCGCATTTTTGTTCTGAGAAATATCATAGCATAGGTTTTCAAATTTTGCAAGAGGGAATTTCTGTCACTTCACGCAAAACGCATGACGGAAGCAGCTTCGGGGTGGAGAACTCATTTATTCTTGGAAAGTTCCTCTAACAGCTTGCGCCTATAGGCTTCATCTTCTGTTGCCCTTTTCGCATCTTCCGTTCGGTTATTAGACAACAAATAATGCATCAGGGAAAGAATCGTACCTTCGCCCTGCGCAATTCCTTTTTGGATTCCTCTATCTTCTACACGATCTAATACTTCACACATTTTCGTCGTCCTCCTTTCCATCTCCGGACTAAATTTACGGAACATCATTCCGTATACCCTCAATAATCCTCCCAATATTACATGTCACTTTTCCCCTGCACTTATGAATATCCTCATTAATTTTTTTCTCCTGCTCTATCGCAATTTCCACCTTTTTCGCCAATTCCCCAATTGCCGGATTCTTCTTCGAATTAATCCCCGTTCTTGCCAGCAGAAGCTTATAAATAAAAGTCTGGTTACCGTCCTTTTCATTTCGGATAATCTGCTCTTCATTCGGTTGGATGTCCTCCGCATAGGCGTTTTCAAAATGAAGCAGTAAAAATAATTCAAATGCCGGGTTGCTCACGGCAAGTATATTCTCCGTCTCTCCAAATGTAATCAATTCTTCATAGTTTTGCACCTTTTCTTCAAAAATATCTGCATCAAACACAATAATCATCTGGTCACGTTCTTTGTCAAATCCAATATCCGGATTCTCTTTCTGACTTGCCGCAAAGGCAATTAACTTCCTTGGGAAACTAATATCCCGATCTCCTTCTGTTTTTTCAAGCAAACAAATATCAATCAATGGATGAATACACAGTTCCTTTCGAATATCAATTAGTTTCCTGAAATACCATGTTTCTGTATTCGCTCCTTCGCAAATAAAAAAATATTTCCGATATGGCTCAATCTGTTCTGCCGCGTCGGTACTTCTGCTGTTCCAGTTCGTATAGCTTCTGACAGGAGCCATTCTTACCCCTCCTCTCCATATTCAAAGGAACGAAATATCGGAATCGCACCATATCTTCCTTCCAAATATGCTTTACTCAGCACTTTATCATATCTTTCTTTAAATCGGTCCAATGAATAAATGACACTGGCATTTTCCGCATTTCGCTCCACAAACCAGATTTCATCACGCCGGAAAAGGCTTTGATCCATGATCGCAGATTCATGTGTCGTAAACAATAACTGCATACGTTCTTCATAATGTAACTGCATAAATAACTGTAAAAATCGCTCTGTCAGTTTTGGATGCAGACTCCTTTCCAGTTCATCCACCACATACAACACATCCTCCTTTTTATTAAGCAGCATATCCATCAAATCAAATATGCGCCGTGTTCCATCTGATTCCTCTTCAAATCCAAAGTCATAAAAAGATTTCTCGTGCTTTAAACGGATCGTCGTAACTTTTGGTTCTGAATGCCCTTCTGCCTCAATGCTAAAAAAGTTCTCACTTGATCTCATCGTCATTTGGAAAGATGAATTTTCCTTCTCTTCGATCCGTTTTTTTACATGACGCATGACATTCTCAAACACGGCCTTTGGCATGGCATTTGCCAATTCATCAAGTGAAATTTCTACGATTTCCACCTTACGGATTCCCGTGTCAAACGTTTCAATCAGTTTATTAATTAATTCCAAAGAATCCATATCATAATAGTACGTAAAATCAATGAACGGTGTATGCGGCGTAATCACTACAATGTGATTTTGTATCCAATCGTATACATCCCTAAAAAGCAATAGTTTTGAACGCTCCGAATATTTCTTCCCTCGATTCATCTCCGTCAAAAAAAGAGACGTTTCATTTCCTTCGAAATCATCCGCATAAATTTCAAATTTATTTTTCTCTGTATTTGTCAAAGTAACTGTTTCATCCAAAATCGGACGTTTCTTACCCTCACGCTCAAAGAGCCGCCGTGAGGAACCATTCTGGTAGAGTTCGTATAACCATTCCGCTGTAATTTTTCTTTTACTCAAAACTGCCGAAAAACCATATGCATAAAACTTATCACCAAGCGTAAGTTGAATTTCAAAATTACTTTCTTTTTCTCTATTTTCTTTCCTGTTTTTACAGAACATAGATGCCGATTCCATAGGAATTCCTTTGTTTACACATTCTTTAAAAAAATGGAAAAATTCCGTTAAATTCGTTTTCCCAGCGGCATTCGCACCATATACCACTCCATATTTTAATAACGGCGTACTCTTTATTTTCAAACGATGGTCTGCATTTGTGCGAATCTTATTGGAAGAAATCATAGTTAATTCTACCGTCTGATCAAAAGATTTAAAATTTTCTACGCTGATTTTCACTAACATCCTTCTCACCTCCTTGCTATTATAAATGTTTTTCGATCAGAAGTCAATTCAAATTGGATTTTTAGAGATTTTTCCGTTAAATATTCATTTTCGCTCCCCTTATAAAACAAATCAGGCTGCCGCGCCCCGCGCAGCAGCCCTCTCTCAAACCCTTATTTCGTCTTTACCGTCACTTTCACCTTCACCGACTTCTTCCCGGCCTTCACCGTAATCGTCGCCGTACCCTTCTTCTTCGCCGTAATCTTTCCCTTACTGCTCACAGAGGCCACGCTCGTATCACTGGATTTATAAGTAACCTTCTGTATGGAAGTTACCGGTGACAACGTGGTTTTAAGCTGGAAGGTTTCTCCCTTTTTCAGGCTCACATTCTTGCTGTTGACCGCGACTTTTGTCGTTTCAACCGCATTTTTCTGCACCTTCACAGTGATGACCGCGCTCTTTCCGCTCTTTAACTTGACGGTAATCCTCGCGGTGCCCTTCTTTTTCGCCGTAATCGTGCCTGATTTATTAACCGTAGCGACCTTTGTGTTACTGGACTTCCAGGACGAGATGCTGTCTCCGGTGCCGTAGGTCACTTTCACAACTTTCGTAGACTGTTTCTCCGCCAGCGTCAGAGTCTTGTAGTTGACCTTAATAGTAGCGGTCAGCTTTTTGATGGACTTCGTCTGTTTTTTCCCGCACACCGAGCAGGTTTTCGTCTTCACGCCGGCCTTTAACACCGTCGCTTCCCGCGTGGTCTCCCAGGCGCCGTAGGTATGCTTTCCGGTAGCCGCAATCGACTCGGTTTTCGTCTCATCACAAAGAGTACAGGTATAAGTCTTAACGCCTTTTTTCGTGCAGGTCGCTTCCGTGGTCACTTCTCCGCTGTCCCAGATATGGGTGTGCGTTTCGAAAGCAGCCAGGACGCATTCCGCAATGACTTTATGGCCCGCCGCATTCGGATGGAAATCCAGGTTCATCGTCGCAGCCGAAGCATTGCACAGGTTCTCCGACTGGCTTTCAAATGCCGTATAAACGTCAGCGACAAGATACCCGGCCGCAGACGCATTCGCCTGAATCTGCTGGCTCAGAAGCTTCGCGCCGTTTCCGATTCCGGTATTCAGAGAGGTATACATCGTCCCTGCAAAAGCCTTGTACGGATTATACTGGGTGGTCACGATCACAACCGCCGTCGGATTCACGCTGCGGATCGCCGCCATCACCTGATTCAGCCCCTGGATAAAGCTCGTAAGTCCCTGCGTAAAGGCCGGGCTGTCCGCAAAAGCCGGAATCCCGTTCGCCGTATCTCCGACCAAGACGCTCTGCGCGCACGCAAGGAGCATCATCCAGTGCGCATCCGAAGAATTCGCCAGAATGGACGCTACATCCTGGGCCGTAATGTTCCCCTGGTAAGCCGTGTTATAGCTCGCTGCAATCTGCGTGTAAAGCAGGCCCATCAGATCGTTTCCGCCGCAGGTAATCGTAATCAGGTCTGCGGACTGCACCGCTGTAGTCAGGGTTCCGCCGGCAAGCTGGGTCAGAATGCCGGAAATGGTGTTTCCGTCTTTCGCCTGATTATTCAGGGTGTAGCCGCCGGATGCCGCCACCTGGCTTGCAAAGCTTTCCGTGCTGGCGTTCGTCAGTCCGTAGCCTGTGGAAATGCTGTCTCCCAAAGCCAGATAAGAACGGGATTTTTCGGCCAGCGCAGTCATCTGCAGAAGGCCTGTCAGCAGGCAAACCACAAGCAGCAGATTCAAAATGTTACGTAGTCTTTTCATTCTCTCTTTCCTCCTTAAAATTGGCTTTCTTCCACTTTACCGAATTTTCGCCCGCAATGCAAGCGAACCAGCACCAGCGTCAGGAAAACCAGCACCAACGTCATCCCCGCTTTCTTCGGTACGCCAGTGCGCCTCCAAGGAGTCCCGAAAGCAGCATTGCAAGCCACCAAAAGAGGAGCGGACTTTCATCGCTGGTCTTCGGGGAAGCGGATTCGGCTTCTGTAGGAGATTCCGTCGCAGAGGAACCTTGCTGCTTTGGCTGTTCGCTTTCCGTGGGTGATTCTGTGGGGTCTTCCTGCCCTGGCAATTCACTTTCGGTCGGCGGCTCTGTCGGCTCTTCTGTTCCCGGCAATTCACTTTCGGTCGACGGCTCCGTCGGCTCCTCCTTCTCGGACTGCCCGGCTTTTTCCACAAACACGTAATAGTCGCTCTCTCCCAGGGTAAAGGTAACCGCATTGCCCGCGGCCTGGGCGGACATTTCCTGCACCTCCTCATCTGTTCCAAGACCGTATAGAGACAACGACGGAACAGTCTCCGGCAGCGCAATCGTAACAACCGCTTTCGGAACACTGACGCGGTTTCCTTCCTGATCGACAAAATAAATTTCAAATGGATAGCGCGTCGTTCCCCGGTCGCCCATACATTTCCGAATCCACTCCCAGGCTTCCCGGTCGCTCTCCGGAATCGGATAGACGACCAACGTCAGAGAATCGTCGGCCAAATCCGTAATGTCGAGGCGTGTACCGTCCGGAAGCGTCATCTGGGCTTTTCCGTTTTCCACAGGCGCCGTATAAAAATTTTTCTCTCCCGCCTGGTATGTGGCTAAAATGCCGAACGAGGTCTGGGTTTCTTGCTGAGTTCCTTCCGCTTCGCCTGCCTGGCAGGACGCTGCGGCGCCGCACAGAAGCAAAGCAGACAGGAAAATAGCCGCTGTCCGTTTCATGGCAGTTCTCCTTTGCTGATTGTCGTCTTCAGGCTGACGCTTCCGGCACTGTAATACGTGTCCGGCTCGTAAGCCATAATTTTGAGTTTAATGGTTTCTCCATCCGTCACATCGGCTGTCAGCGCAACGGATTTCACATATTCGCCAGGCTTTAAAAGCCCCGTCTCACCAAGGATTTCGCCGTCTTCGTTCAAAATGCGCAGTTTCAGCCAGACGTCGAAGCCTTCGGCGTTCGTAAAGTAAACGACAGCGGAACTGCCGTCTGTAATCACATTTCCGCAGACGCTGGCTTTAAATGCCATGCCTTCCTGATAGATTTCGGACCAGCCAAGGGAGGCGTCGACGGTGGGGGTTCCGGCGACGGCGGCTGGGTCGAAGGAGGGCGGGGTGAAGGTAGTCGTCTGCTGTTTTTGGTGGAAGGCCAGGGCCAGCGCCATGAAGATGAGGGAAAGGGCGCAGAGCGCGGCGGCGGCTGGCAGGAGCCATTTCTTTTTCATGGGGATCTCCTCCTGTCATCTGTCAAATTTTTCCCAAAGGGGATTTGGGGAAAATGTCACAGGTGAGGCTGCCAGGCGAGGAGCGCCCGGCAGCTTTGGGTCGTCGTTTGAAACAGAGTGTTTGGTCAGGAAGTTATCGTAATAACTGACCAGGTTGGATTCGTAGGATCACTTATATCAAAAGTAAACTCATACGTTTGTCCGTTCAAACACTTTATCGGAAAATTAGCCGTTACCGTTGAATCTAAAACTCCTCCCGTAACTGTGCTATAGGTTACTCCATTAATTATAAAGTAAACTCTCATAGTTGTATTGGCAATTCCATTATAGACAGCAGTATAAATCCCTTCAGTCTCTGTTTCATATATTTCAATATCATTGCCTGATGGATTCTTCATAGTAGCTACCGTTCCTATAGCAGCTACTTTCCCCCCTTTAATACTCACCGTTACTTCTCCTACAACCGTATTTGCGGATGTTTCATCCGATAAAGTACCATTTAACGAAAGCTGAACCTCGCCACTGGGCGCTTGTGCCTGCTCAGATCCCTCAACCGGGCTATCAAGAGAAAGTAGTGTCTTATCAAAGCTGCCGCTAATTCCACTGCCGTTTGTTTCTGTGTAAGTAAACGAAGCCGTAATTCCTGTATTCGAGTGATTTGTCACCGTAATTTTGTCTGCTCCCTCATCGCAGCTCCACTTGGCTTCCCCTGGCGTTTCTATAAAGATCAAATTCTCTGTATCCCAGGTTCTAGTTGCCCCTGAATGATAAAAATATTCAAGGCTTCCCCACGCCACATCTACATAGTAAACCGTATCCGTAGTCGTTGCTTCTTCGCTATAAGTCGCTTTAATCGCTACCGTATCCTCACTTGGAACAACACTCTCCTCAGCATATACCACAGAACTTACCGATAATGCTAAACTCAATGCAAACACTTCTATTATTCTTTTTTTCCTTTTCATTGTGTTACTACCTCCTCTGCATCCGTAATCGTTACCGTTACGCTACCAATCGGCGTGCTTTCCGCATCTTTATCCTCCAGCGCCCCAGCCAACGTAATGATAGTAGATGCCTCCGAAGCTGTCCCTTTTTCCGTTGTCGTTGCTCCCAAAGATGCATCTGCCAACTGCAACTCTTCTTCTTCCACGCTCGCCTCTATCTTCATATAATCCGTCTCAGTGCTTATTTCTGCTTTAATCGTAGCTGTCAATGCCTTATTTGAGTAGTTCGTCAAACTCACTTTGTTTGCATTCTCCTCACATGACCACGTTCCTTTTTCAGCAGTGCTTTCCGTATAGGAATGCGTTTGCGGATTCCATACCTTTTCAACAGCAGGTGCATGATAAGTAAATTCCATACTTCCCCATGCAATATCAACCGCATATACTGTCGGCGCTTCCTCTACCGGAACATACGTAACAGATACATCATGACTGTCCCTTCCTCCATTTGACTGTATCGTGGCCGCAAAAGCCGCTGTACTGAGGGATAGCACTAGCATCCCGGCTAATCCCAGGCTGAATAATCTTTTTTTCATCGTCTTCTTCCTTTCTTTCATTTTTTATCTGAAACCTCCTTCATCAGAAGTCTGTTTCCCCTACTCCGTAACCGTAATCTCAATCCCTTCAATGCTCCCGTTCAGAACCGCCTTCTCCGCCGTATCCGGATCATAATACAGAACAATGTATTTTCCGGTATAAGTCCCTTCGGAAAGCTTCGCCGCCCCTTCAATGAGCGCAAGCTGCTCCACCTTATACCCCGGATGCAGCGTGCCGGACTGCGCGATCACCGTCTCCTCCCCCTCCGCATCCACAATCACAATCTGCAATACAATGTCATTTACCGACTTCGACGGATTCTGAAACAACAGGCTCGCCAGATTCTCCGAAAGGGAAATCTGCACATTTTTCTGATAGATCATACTGACCGCACCGCCGCCCTCAGCCGCTTCCATCTTTTCCTCTGACGCTCCTTCCGAAACCGCTTCGGCGTATTCCTCCGCCTCCTGCGGCGCGTAATCCGGAGCCAGCTCCGGCGCCGTATCCCGGAAAAACAGCGTCCATATCGTCACGCCCACAGCCGCCGCTGTGATGAGCAGCAAAATAACAATCAAAATCTTCGACTTTTTCGACATTTTTACGCTTCCTCCTCGATCTGTTCGTAGGTTATCTCCCCGATGCTTTCGCTTAGAAGCGCGGTGTCCGGTTTTCCGTCAAGTACGACAAGAACCGTTACAGCCTCCCCCGCCGGAATGGTCACTTCACAAATTTCTTCTCCATTCAAATCCGTAAAACTTCCTGTGATTTCGCCATATTCCTGCAAGGACTGATAGGACAGGATGAGGGTCACGTCCTGTTCACTGTGGTTGGTCAGGAGAACTTCATTGCTTCCGTCTGCATAAATCCAGCCGCCTGCGGTGCCGCCCTCATAACAATGCGTATGCGGATTCCATGTGCCTGTAGTTCCGGGCTGGTATACGACAGCTTCGGCGGACACGCTGATTTCGATTTCAGCGCATGTGGATTCTGGCTCCAATTCTGGCTCCAATTCAGTCTCCGACTCCGTTTCCGATTCGTTCAGTATTTCAGGCTCAGTTTCTGATTCTGGCTCTGGTTCGCTCGGCAGTTCAGGCTCGGTTCCTGCTTCAGATTCGCTCTCGCTCTGCAATTCGGACTCACTCTCCGCTTCCTGCCCGGACGCACCCTCGTCCTTCGTTTCGGACTCGCGTTCTATTGCGGCCCCGTTTTCCGTCTGGGAATCCTCCTGGCACAGCCGATATGCTACCGCATAGGTTCCGAATGTCCGTCCTTCAAAAGAAATGCGCGAGATTGCCGTATCTAAATCGGTACAAATAATAATCTGGCCGTTCTGAACAAAAATAAGAATGGCTTCTTCTGCCTCCGCAGGCACATCCGACAGCTCCAAAATCATCCGCAGGCTCTCCGCGCTTTCATAAACTCGCGTCCACCCTTCCCCGTCAAGTCCTTTTTTCAAACGGAGCACAAACGACTGGCCCGCTGTATAACCGTTTTCCGCTATCCATTGTGTCAGGACTTCCTGTTCTGCCTCAATGGCGCTTCGTTCTTCCTGTGTCAGTTTCTGGTCATCGCTCTTTTCCGCTTCTTCCTTTAAAAGTTCCTCCGCAGAGTCCGCAGAAATCCGGACAGTTCCATGACCGCCCCGCATACGCTCTTCTTCCGAGAACAATGCTTCGGCAAAATCCTGCGAATCCTCTTCGATTTTTAACTGATTTTGGCCAAGTTCGGATACGACTGCCAGTGTAATGGACAAGTCTTTCTTTTCAGAAGAGAGCTGGTCGGTGTTATCCTGAGATTCCGAGCTGCCCTCCGAAATCGACTCGGTAAATGGTTCCGACACGGCTTCCGTCGGGGGTTCTGTTGGTTCTTCCGTCACAGGTTCCGTCAGCGCTTCTGTTGTCGGTTCTTCTGTCCACGACTCGGTTGGCGTCTCCGTCGGTTCTTCCGACGCAGGTTCCGTAGGCGCTTCCGTTGTCAGTTCTTCCGCTACAGGTTCCGTCAGCGCTTCTGTCGAGACTTCTTCCACCACAGGTTCCGCCGGTGCTTCTATTGGCGCTTCTT
>JAUNPS010000008.1 GCA_030536575.1 Eubacteriales bacterium
CGTTCTTACGTACCTGAGCAGCTAAGTGCTCAGGTACTGTCTGAACAGTAACACAATCTCAATATTCTATAAATAATACCGAATATATTGATTGTATCTCCTCATTTTTCTCACTATAATCAAAGAAAACCGGAAATCATTTCCCCATATTCCCAGGAGGTACACATCCATGAAACTTACCGAGATTAGACAATGCTTTGAAGAAAAATTCGGCCAGGGCGGCGACATCCGCACCTACTTCGCCCCCGGCCGTGTCAACCTCATCGGCGAACACACCGACTACAACGGCGGCCACGTTTTCCCCTGCGCCCTCACCATCGGCACCTACCTGCTCGCCCGCAAGCGCCCGGACAACAAGCTCCGCTTCTACTCCATGAACTTTGAAAAAACCGGCGTCATCGAATCCACCCTGGAAGACCTGGCTCCTAAAACCGAAAAGAACTGGACTTCCTACCCCAAGGGCATGATCTGGACTTTTAATGGGAAAGGTTACCCCATCACCCAGGGCGTGGACATGGTTCTGTACGGGAACATCCCCAACGGCTCCGGACTCTCCTCCTCTGCCTCCGTCGAACTGGCCACCGGCGTCATGCTCCGTGACCTTTTCGGCTACGAAAATCTGACGAACACCGACCTCGCCTTATTCGGCCAGTATTCGGAAAACAATTACAACGGCGTCAACTGCGGGATCATGGATCAGTTCGCCATTGCCATGGGCCAGAAAGACCAGGCCATTTTCCTGGACACCAGCGATCTGAGTTTCCAGTACGCCCCCATCAAGCTGGAAAATGCCAAGATCGTCATTGCCTGCTCGAATAAAAAGCGCGGCCTTGGCGACTCCAAATACAATGAGCGCAGAAGCGAATGTGAAACTGCCCTCGCGGAAATCCAGAAAGTGAAAGACGTTCCCAGCCTTGGCGCCCTGTCCATCGACGAATTTGAAGCCGTAAAAGACGCAATCAAAGACCCTGTCCGCCTGAAACGCGCACGCCACGCCGTATATGAAAACCAGCGGACGATTCAGGCCGTAGAAGCTCTGAAACAGAACGACATTGCAAAATTCGGGAAATTAATGAACGACTCCCACGTTTCCCTGCGCGACGACTACGAAGTGACCGGCATCGAGCTGGATACCCTGGTTGAGGAAGCCTGGGGCTGCGACGGCGTGATCGGTTCCCGCATGACGGGCGCGGGCTTTGGCGGATGCACGGTGAGCATTGTGGAAACGGACGCTATTGACCGCTTTATTCAGAAAGTCGGCGACGCCTATGAGAAAAAGATTGGCTATGCTGCGGACTTCTATGTGGTCGAGATCGGTGACGGCGCGGGTACGCTCGCAGAATAAGGGGGAAAACGTCATGTTTTACAGCAGTATCAAGAAGCTGGTGCAGTATGGATTGGAAACCGGATTGATTTCCGAAGAAGACCGCATTTATACCACGAACCGTCTTCTGGAAGTTCTGGGCGAAGAATCCTATGAAGAGCCGGAAGAATCTTTTGAGCATGTGGATTTGGAAGAAACTCTCGCGGAACTGCTTGATTTTGCCGCTGAAAAGGGGCTCCTGGAAAGCAACAGCGTAGTTTACCGCGACCTGTTTGACACAAAGCTGATGGGCTGTCTGGTTCCCCGGCCCAGCGAAGTCCAGGCGAAGTTCGCCGCACTCTATCAGGAAGACCCGAAAAAGGCTACCGACTATTTTTACAAATTGAGCCAGGATACCGATTACATTCGGCGCTACCGGATTAAAAAAGATATGCGCTGGAAGGTTGACAGCGAATACGGGGAGATTGATATTTCAATCAATCTTTCGAAACCTGAAAAAGACCCTAAGGCCATCGCCGCCGCGAAGCTGGCGAAACAGAGCGGCTACCCGAAGTGCCTGCTCTGTAAGGAAAATGTGGGTTACGCCGGGAGGGTAAACCATCCGGCCAGGCAGAATCACCGGACGATCCCGCTGACGATTAACGGCAGTCCCTGGGGATTCCAGTATTCGCCGTATGTTTATTATAATGAGCATTGTATTTTATTTAACAATGAGCATATTCCGATGAAAATTGAGCGGGCTACCTTCGTAAAGCTGTTTGATTTCATTAAGCTTTTCCCGCATTATTTTATTGGGTCGAATGCGGATCTGCCGATTGTGGGCGGTTCGATTCTGAGCCATGACCATTACCAGGGCGGAAATTATACCTTTGCCATGGCGAAGGCTCCCATTGAAAAACATGTGGAGATCAAAGGCTATGAGGATGTGGAAGCCGGAATTGTGAAATGGCCATTGTCTGTGATCCGGATCCGCCACAAGGATGCGGACCGGCTGACGGATCTGGCGGAACATATTCTGAACTGCTGGCGCGGGTACACGGATGAAGATGCGTTCATTTTCGCGGAAACTGATGGGGAGCCACATAATACGATTACCCCGATTGCCCGGAAGGTGGGCGATTTCTTTGAGCTGGATCTGGCCCTGCGCAATAACATCACTACGGAGGAATGCCCTCTGGGCTTTTACCATCCTCACGCGCAGTACCATCATATCAAGAAGGAGAATATCGGCCTGATCGAAGTGATGGGGCTGGCGGTGCTTCCGGCGCGGCTGAAGGATGAGATGCAGCTCCTTGCCGAGTATCTCCTGAATGGAAGCGATATCCGCTCCAATGAGGTTTTGGAGAAGCATGCGGATTGGGTGGAGGACTTCCTTCCGAAGCATCCGGAATTGAATGGGGAGAATGTGATGGAGATTCTGAAAGAGGAGATTGGGAAGGTCTTTGTTGGGGTTCTGGAGGATGCGGGGGTTTATAAATGTACGCCGCAGGGCCGGGAGGCTTTTCTGAAATTTATTCATACGCTGTAAGCGGGTCACAGGCGGAGACGCCTGTGATTTTTTTGCGCGGGCGGCGGCGTATGCCATTGGCGCACTTTTTGCGCGGGACGAGGCGGAACGCTGATGCCGTGATAACGGTCGAAATTCACAAAGTGTGGTTCGTCCCGCTGCAAATGCCGTCGGAATTGGTCGATGGAATTTTCTTGCATATCCCCTGAAAACATGCTATGGTTTAACTGTCATCTGCGGCAACTTTCCTGCTGCCTCGATTTCATTTCTCAAACCGTTCGGTTTGGAATCTTTTATTCAGCGCTTCTTTTCGAAGCATTTTTCACACAACCATTTTATTTTTATAAGGAGTGACCTGCCATGGCAAAAACTTTACGGGAACGTTTTCCCAACATCCGCACAAGAACGGAGGTGCTGGAGGAGATCCGACGCACGGCACATCTGAACGATACTTTTCTGACATGGACCGAGGAGCAGCAAACAGAATTTCTGGATTTCTGCACCGGGGTGAGGGGCATTAAGATGCTCTATGATTCTTTCTTTAAAGAAATTATGAATCCTTCCACGACGCCGGAGCGGCTGGAAGAATTCCTTTCGCTGCTCCTTGGACGGAAGGTGACGATTGTTGAGGTACTTCCGAATGATAATACGCGCATTGCGGATGAAGGCACGCTTCTGGTTACGGATATGATCGTGAAGCTGGAGGATGGAAGCATTGCGAATGTGGAGGTGCAGAAGGTGGGCTATGCGTTTCCCGGACAGCGGTGCGCCTGCTACTCGGCGGACATGCTTCTGCGGCAATATAAGAAATCCCGCAGCAACCGCGAGAAAAAATTTAGCTATAAGGATATCAAGGACGTTTATACCATTGTCCTTTACGCGAAAAGTCCAAGGGAGTTTAAAAAATTTCCGAATAGCTATGTCCATTTCTTCCAGCAGCATTCAAATACCGGACTGAAAATGAAAATGCTGCAAAAATTTATTCTGATCCCTCTTGACATCTTCCGGAAAGTCCGGCAGAATAGAGGTATCAGGAACCGGTTGGACGCATGGCTGACGTTTCTGGCGGAGGATGACCCGGAGGTGATTCTGGATCTGATCGAGCGTTATCAGGACTTCTCAGCTATGTATGAGCAGGCATATGCAATATGCAGAAATATGGAGAATGTTATGGGATTTTTTTCGGATGAATTGAAAATTTTGGATCGGAATACGGCGCAGTATATGATCGATGAGATGCAGGTGGAGCTTGAACAGAAGAAGGCGGAGCTGGCTCAGCATGAAGAGGAATTGGCACAGAATAAAGCGTTGTTGGCTCAGCAGGAGACATCGTTAGTTCAGCAAAAGGAGGCGCTAGCTCAGCAGGACGAACTCCTCGCTCAGCGAGATCAAAAACTAGCTCAGCAGAACGAAATGCTCGCCCAAAAAGACAAACTCCTCGCCCAACAAGCCCAAGAACTCGCCCGCCTAACCGCCCTCCTCAACCACCAAACCCCCTAACCCGGCTGCGCCCCGCGCAGCCACCCTACTCCCCCACCAAAATCATCCCCACCTCCCCCATATCCACCCTCTCCAAAACAAAATCCGCCCTCGGCTCCTCCCCCATCGGCGAAAGCCCCGACCTCACAAACAACGTCGCCAACCCCACCCCCTTCGCCCCATCAATATCACACACCCCATCATTCCCCACCATAACCGCCCTCTCCCTCACAATCCCATATCTCCCCAAAAGCCCCTCAAAAAACCGCTCATCCGGCTTCCGGCACCCAAAATCCGACGAAAGAAAAATCCCGTCAAAGAACCCCTCCAACCCCAATGCCCGCATCTCATACTCCGTAAAAATCCTCTGCGCATTGGAAAGCAGATACACCTTGCTCCCACTCCCCTTCACCTTCTCCAGCATCCCCCTCGTTCCCTCATACAACCGCAGATAATCCGTCGACAGCACCCGAAAAAGCTGGCCGGTATAGACCGCCAGCTCCCTCTTCGCTTTCACACCCTTCTCCTCAAAAAGCCGCTGAAACACCCGTTCCACCTGCATCTCCGGATAAACCTCATAAGCCATGCCGCGTGCTGCCCCGCTCTCCCCGGCCATCTCCTCAGCAATCCGCCGATAAGCCTCCTTCAGTTCCCCAGCCCTGTAACACGCCCCATAATATCCATAAAACAACGCCAGCTTCTCCCACAGCTCCGCCTTCTCCTCATCCGTATGAATCTCCGCCAGCGTCCCATAAAAATCAAAAATACAAGCCTCAAACCTGGGCATGCTTCCGACACCTCCCATAAGTCTCCGTCACCTTACGAATCTCCTCCAAAAGCTCCGTCGTCACCTCCCCCTCCTTCAGCCTCCACTTCCAGTTCTTCCCCAGCGTCGACGGCGTATTCATCCTCGCCCGGCTGTCATACCCCAGATAATCCTGCATCGGAATCATACACAAATCCGCCACACTGCTCATCGCCAGGTAAATCATCTCCTTATAGATCTTCCGGCTCCCAATCCACTGATTATGCAGGTAATCCCGCACCATCTGCCGCTCCTCCTCCGAAATCTCCAAAAACCAGGAACAAAGCGTCTCATTGTCATGGGTTCCCGTATACACCACACAATTCCGCTCAAAATTATGCGGAAGATAATCGCTGGCATTCCCCGTATCCCGGCTGTCAAACGCAAACTCCAGCACCTTCATATTCGGAAACCCGCTCTCCCGCACAAGCGCCCGCACCGAATCCGTCATAAATCCCAGATCCTCCGCAATAATCCGCTTCTGCCCCAGCCTCTCCCGAATCTTCCAAAACAACTCCATCCCCGGCCCCTTCTCCCAGTGGCCGTTCTCCGCCGTCAAATCCCCGTAAGGAATCGCATAATACTCATCAAATCCCCGGAAATGATCGATCCGCACCACATCATAAAGCTCAAAACAGCACGCAATCCGCTTCACCCACCAGTCATACCCCTGGCTGCGGTGATAGTCCCACCGGTACAGCGGGTTCCCCCACAACTGCCCCGTCTCCGAAAACGCATCCGGCGGGCACCCCGCCACCGCATACGGCGTATTCGTCTCATCCAACTGGAACAGCTCCGGACTCGCCCAGGTATCCGCACTGTCAAAGGCCACATAGATCGGAATATCCCCAATGATCTCGACACCCTGCGCATTCGCATACTCCTTTAACTGCATCCACTGTTCCCGGAACTTAAACTGCAAATACTTATAAAACTCAATCTCAAAATACAGCTCCCTCCGGTAATAATCCAGCGCAAAGCCCCACCGCAGCCGGATATCCTCCGGCCACTCCTTCCAGCTCTTTCCCTCAAAGAAATCCTTCACCGCCATAAACAGCGCATAATCCTCCAGCCACCAGCCGTTGCACCAGCAGAAATCATGAAATGCCCGGTTCTCCGCAATGTTGCTGCGCTCATACGCCTTCCTAAGCAGCTTAAAACGCTCCTCATACAGCTTCCCATAATCCACAGACTGAGGATTTTTCCCAAAATCCGCCGCGTCGCACTCCTCCTTCGTCAGCACGCCCTCGGCGATCAAATCCTCCAGACTGATAAAATACGGATTCCCCGCAAACGTCGAAAACGACTGATACGGCGAATCCCCGTAACTCGTCGGCACCAGCGGCAGGATCTGCCAATAGCTCTGCCCCGCCTCCTTTAACTGATCCACAAACTCATACGCACTCTTCGAAAAACACCCAATCCCGTACTTTGACGGCAAACTGCTGATCGGAAGCAGAATCCCGCTCGCTCTCTCTGTATTCATCAACCTGTTCTCTCCTTTCCAATTCCCGATACACCCGCAGCATCTCGCCCACGCTCCACGCCTGCGCGTAGCAGCCCCTGGACTCCTCCGGCCATGCACCGTCATAAATCTCCGCCGCCTGCCCGACACATCCTTCCCACAGGCTCTCCTCAAACCTGCGAAGCTTCTCTTTCACAAAAGCCAGACTCTTCTCCGGCTCCATCCATCGCAGCGCCGCCCGCAGATAAGCCCCAAGCGGGAACACCCAAACCGTTCCCTGATGATAAGCCAAATCCCGCTCCTTCTGCGGCCCGCAGCAAACCGAACGAAACTGTGCGTCCCCCGGAGACAATGTCCGCATCCCATACGGCGTATACAATTCCTTTTCCAATACTTCCAGCGCCCGAAGCGCCTGTCTCTTCTTTGGCATCACAAACGGCAGGGACAGCGCCCAGACCTGATTACACCGAAGCTGCGTCTCCGCCCCGGCCTGGGACATTTCCACCGAAAGCACATCCTTAAAATATCCCTTGTCTTCCATCCAGAATTTATCCAGAAAACTCTTCTTCACCTTTTCCGCAAGGGCCCCGTATTCTGCACCCGCATCTCCCAAAAATTCCTCCAGAATCCGAAGCGCATTATACCAAAGCGCGTTCACCTCCACCGGCTTCCCATGCCTTGGCGTCGGAAGGATGTCCTCATACCGCACATCCATCCACGTCACCTGCTCCAGCCCTTTCCCGGCCGAAATCAGCCCGTCCGCATCCATGAAAATATGGAAATCCGTCCCCTTCCGATACCACCGGACAATATCCTCCATCACCGGAAGCATGTCCCGCACAAACGGAAGATCCCCGGTATATTTCCAATACTCATACACCGCTTCGATAAACCACAGCGACGCATCCACCGTATTATACAGCGGTTCCGTCTCTCCCTCCGGGAACAGATTCGGCATCAGCCCCTTCCGGCAATAGCGCGCAAAGGTCTCCAGAACGCTTTTCGCCCTCCCCGGCTGCCCCGCCGCAATCGCGCATCCGAAGACCGCGATCATCGTATCTCTTCCCCAATCGCAAAAAAACGGATACCCCGCCATAATGGAATCCCCACCGGTCGAGTCCCGCTTCACCAAAAACTGATCCGCACTCCGGGCAAGCCTGCGCGCCGCCGGGCTTCGGAAATCCGCCGCCGCATCCAGTTCCTTCAGCCGCTTCTTCTCCTCACAGATCAGTTTCAAAACCCCTGTCCGCCCAGGACGGTCACTGTAGACAAGCTCGCATTCCAAATCCCCGCCCCGGATCTCAAACCGGATTTCATGATTTTTCACAACAGTTCCGACCGCATCCCGTCCGTCCCGCGCATCATACGGAAAATACAAATCCGTGATCCTCTGCTCAGGCATCCGCCGAAATGTTCCATTCGTCCGGTAATACAGGCACTTCCCGTCGCTTCGAATCGTCGATTCATCCGCAAAAAATTTCTGCGCTTCCCCCGGATGCTGATCCTTCCTGGCAAACTTCAGCAGCGGACACACCCGCAGAACCGCCGACGCCTTTTCCGGCGCATGAATCCGGTAACGGATTCCCACCGTATTTTCCTCATGAACCATCACAATCTGCTTCCGAACCGTAATCCCCTCCGCCTCAAATACCCATTCCGGAAGGTCGTCATAGGAAAACCTGCGCAGATACGGCGCATTGCTCTGATCTTTTTCTTTATCCAGATAGAACTGGGACGCAAAATCATACATCCCAGTTCCCGTTTCCAGCAGCTCCTGCACATTTGTCAGGTAATGATACCGGCAGTTCGGCGCTTTCTCTGAGCCCATCAGCAGCGCGTGGTCATTTCTCGTATTCGCACCATCCAAATCCATGGAACAATAGCCGCCCAATCCATTCGTCAGCAAAAAGCTATGCTCCCAGGGCTCTCCGAAAACCGTAACGCCCTGTGGTTCCACCGTAACCGCTTCCTCCGCATCCAGCCTCTTTGGCTTCGGGAGGGCACATTTCCCATCCGCCAAAAGCATCCTTTCCGCCTTCGGAAGCGTCACGGTGCACGCCTGATCCCGTGCAGAGTACACGACCCACAGCCGTTTCCACCGATCCGACGTCTTCCACGCATCCATGGAAAACGCCACGCATCCCGGCTCCGTCTGATAAAACCGGATCTTCTCCGTCACCTTGGAATCCCGGCTCCAATATCCGGAAAACTGCCTGCGCAGTGTAAGCATCCCCTTATAGTAAGCAATCAGCTCCTCAAACTGATACATCCGTTCCCAGTCCAGCGCATTTAACGACGCCGGCGCATTGTAACTGTTCCCATTCCCCAGCTTCGTCCGGCCCGCCTCTTCGCCCGCCTGGAAAAACACCGTTCCAAGGCAGGTCAGCACAATCCCCGCCGCGAACTTATTCGCCTGAAGAACCTGCGCATCCTTCGCCGCAAAATCCGGCTTTTCTTTCAGCGTGTACTGCAATTTATCCCACAACGTCCAGTTGTCATGGGCCGATACATAGGAAATCGTCTGTCCCGGATTTTTCGGATGATAACCGCCCTTTCCGTCGCACCAGGCAAGGACGGCTGAAGCAATGTTTTCCTCCAGCCCTTTTACGCCATTCACAAACCCGGCTTCCTTCGCCTCCATCACGCTTCCTTTGATCGCGTCTCTGGTATCGTCGTTAAAAATAGCAATGCCTTCGTCCAAAAGCTCCACATTTTTCTTAAGCGCCGGAACCGCATCCTCCGCCATCGCCGTATCCGTCCCGGCCCAGGGTTCCCCGTACATCAGAATGTTCTTCCCGTTCGGAAGCTCGTTTAAGCTGCGCCGGATCGCATTCATGGTCTGCACGTCATGCAGCCCCATCAGGTCAAACCGGAATCCGTCGATATGATATTCCCTGGCCCAGTAGCAGACCGAGTCGATCATATAACGCCGGAACATTTCCCGTTCGCTGGCCGTATCATTGCCGCAGATCGAGCCGTTCGAATACGTCCCATCCGCATACTGCCGGTAATAATAATCCGGCACAGTTCTCTGGAAACAGGAATCCAGCGAATAGGTATGGTTGTATACCACATCCATGATCACTCCGATTCCCGCCCGGTGAAACGCCAGAACCATTTCCTTAAATTCCCGGATCCGCACCCGGCCGTCATGGGCGTCCGTAGCATAACTGCCTTCCGGCACATTGTAATTCACCGGGTCATATCCCCAGTTAAACTGCTCCTTCGAAGGGTTCGCCTCATCCACGGAGCCAAAATCAAAACAGGGAAGCAGGTGCACATGGGTAATCCCCAGCTCCTTTAAATAAGCCAGACAGGTCGGCTTTTCCCCCTTCCCGTCCAGCGTGGAATCCTCCACCGTAAACGCCTTATATTTCCCCCGATACGCCTCCGGAATCCCGGAATGTGCATCCGAAGAAAAATCCTTGATATGCAGTTCATAGATCACCGGGAGAACCGCCGCGTCATAGGCAAACGCGTCTTCCTGCCATCCGTCCGGGTCCGTTTCCCGCAGATCCACCGCCATGCTCCTCTGCCCGTTTACGCCGCAGGCCTTCGAATAGACGTCCTGCGTCTCGCGGATTTCACCTTTTTCCTGAATCGTGTACGTATAGTAGACATTTTTTAGTCGTGTCGCGACTATTCCGGTCCAAACCCCTGATTCCCCTTTTTCCATCGGAATCTGCCCGAACCGGTCTTCCGCCTCCGCGTCGCCGCTTTGGTAAAGATTCACCCATACGTTTTCTGCCATAGGCGCCCATACCCTGAACGCAGTTTGTTCCGCATCCAGGGTATAGCCCAAATCTTTTCCGTCATAAATCACAAAGTTGTCAATTTTCATGTTTAACCTTTCACCGCGCCGCCGGATACGCCTTCCACGTAATACTTCTGAAGACTGATGAACAATGCCGCGATCGGAATGGAAATCAGCACGCAGCCAGCCGCAAACTGTGTATAGTAGTCATTGATGAATTCTCTTTCCAGCATCTTGAACAATCCAAGAGCAACCGTATAGTTATTGTAATTATCACCCATGATAACGCTTGCGAAAATGAAGTCCATCCACGGACTCAGGAACGCGGTCAGCACCGTATAAACCACGATCGGCTTCGACAGCGGCAACGTAATATTCCAGAAAATATACGCCCTTGACGCGCCGTCCAGATAAGCCGCCTCATCCAGCGCCTTCGGGATCGTATCGAAGAAGCCCTTCGCAATGAAGAAGCCTGTCCCCGCGCCTCCGGAGTACACCATGATCAACGCGATCAGCGACTGGGTAATGCCAAGTCCCTTTAAAATGTAATACACCGCGATCATGGACATGAATCCGGGGAACATTCCCAGAATCATGGAAATATTCATCAACGGCTTTCTCATCTTAAAACGCATCCTGGACATTACATAGGACACCGACAATACGAAAAAGGTCGAAATGAGACAGCTAAACACCGCTACAAACAGGGTATTCCCAAACCATTTCAGGAAATAGAACTGTGAGTTGTCCGTCAGGAGCTTCACATAATTGTTCAGCGTCAGCCCCTTGGGGAAAAAGTACGACGTATAGGAGCCGGACTCCTCCCGGAAGGAGGTCATGACCACCCAGAAAATCGGGATCAGCCAGATAATGGACAGGATAATCAGCGTAATGTAGGATGCAATGTCCCGTATTTTGTTGTTTCTTGACATGGAACTTGTTTTTTTCATTACTGGAACGCCTCCTCATTGTTGTATGCCGATGTTCTCCGGTAAGTCAGAAGGGAAACCACCGCCGAGATCACGAATACAATGATACCGATCGCGGATGCGTAGCAGTAATCCTTACTCGACACCGTCAGTTTATAAAGCCAGGTAACCAGAAGGTCGGTCTTTCCTGCCTGATAGTAATCCAGAGTGCTGGGGCCGCCGCCGGATAACAGGTAGATAACATTAAAGTTGTTGATATTTCCAATAAACTGCGTGATCAGATACGGCGTTGTCACGAACAGGACATACGGCATCGTAATCTTCCGGAACATTACCCGCGCATTTGCGCCGTCCACACGCGCCGCCTCATACAGGTCGGCCGGAATGTTCAGCAGAATACCGGAGGTAATCAGCATGGTATACGGAATACCGATCCAGAGGTTTACCACGATGATCGTAACCCTGGCCATCGTCGCATTAGTCAGGAACGGAATGCTTTCCGTGATGAGTCCCATGTTCTTTAACAGGACATTGATCGCGCCGTCCGGCTGCAGCATCGTCTTCATAACCAGAAGGGATACGAAAGACGGGATCGCGATGGAAAGCACGAAAATTGTCCGCCACAGGCCCTTGAATTTCACGCTCTTCCGGTTGATCAGCAGCGCCAGCAGGATTCCGCCGATATAGTTCAGCGCGGTCGCGAAAATTGCCCAGATGATCGTCCAGCCAAGTACCGGCCAGAACGTCTTGGAGATCGTGCTCCCGGAAGCCAGGATCGTTCGGAAATTGTCCAGGCCAATCCAGGTAAACAGGTTTCCTGGCGGCTGATGCGCATTGTCATAATTCGTAAAGGCTACCAGGATCATGTAGACCAGCGGCAGCACCGTAAAGGCCAGTACCCCGACAATCGGAAGCGCCAGCAGCGTGCGGTTAAATTTCGCGTCAAAATAGGTATGCACATCGTCCCGGAACTTCGGAATCGGTTTGCCCTTTTCTTCCATTTCCTGAAGTTCCAGCGCCGATTTCAGATTTCCTCTCCAAACCAGCACAAAGAACACGGTCAAAAATAATGCAAGCACGCCGTACAGGAGCAGGAGCATGGAATTGTCGCCCTGCTGCAGTACATCGATGCCAAGCTCTTCATCAAAAACCCAACCCTGGGTTTTGGTTCCCAGGGTCAGCATGTTTTTCAGAGCAGAGACTCCATACTCTACCATATAGAAGAGAAAGGCAGCCTCAGCCAGAAGGAAGAGCAGTCCTTTGACAATCTGTTTTCTTTTCAGGTTTGCAAGGCCCATGACGATCAGCGAGAGTTTCGCCCAGAGATCGCCGTTTTTGACCACTTCCACTGTCGCAAACCGGAATGTTTTCTTCTTTTTGTTCATCGCACTTCTCCCTGCATCCAAATGAAATTATTCGCCGAGTTTGGAAAGGATTCCCTGAACCATGGTGTCCAGTTTTTCCTGCATATTGTCCTTCGTCACTGCTTTTGCAATGCAGTCCTGTCCAAAGGCTTCCATCGGGCTCCAGAAGTTCGCAATCTGCGGGATGGAGGGCTGTACCGTAGAGGTCTTTACCTGCTCGGAAAGCACCGCAACGGCCGGGCTGGTGGAGAGGAGTTCCGTATCATTTACCAGATTTAAGTTTGTCGGGGAAGAATTACGCACTTCAAAACGGGTTTTCTGGCATTCTTCGCTGCTTAAATATTCCGCGAACAGCATGGATTCCAGCGGGTACTGGGTCTGTGCATTGACGCCGTATAAGTTAAAGTTTACAATGGTGCTGGGAGAAATTTCGGTTCCGTCTTCCAAGGTAATGGTCGGTACGGTCGCTACGCCGAAATTCTCGCCTAAGTATTCTTCGATGGCTGCCGCGTTCCAGGTTCCGGTCAGGGTCGCGCCCAGGGTGCCGTCCTTGAAGGCTGCCAGGAGCAGGGCATCATCGTGATTCTTTACCTTCGCATTCGTTGCAAGGTCTAACAGGTAATCGCCGACCAACACGCCCATTTCATTGTTAAAATCGCACTGGGTCGGGTCAGCGCCGTCCTCGCCGAACAGGGTGCAGCCCGCGCCGAAGAAGAAGGAAGAAATGTACCAGCCGTTATCCAGATCCATGGAGAAATTCGCTACGCCGGAATCCAGCTCTTTTTCCAGCATGGTATTCAGATTCTTCACTTCGTCTTCCGTGTACATGCTCGTGTCGTAGTACATGAAGAAGGAATTGGAGGTATTCGGATACCCGTACATTTCCCCGTCGATGGTGGCTGCGTCCACCGCATTTTCCAGGTTATTTGCAATGATTTCGTCTTTGTTTTTCGTAATCCGGTACAGAACGCCTGCGGACTGCAGTTCTGCAAGCTGGTCAGAAGCGAATTCGAATACATCCGCTGCAACGGACGGGTCTTTTAACACCTCCGTCTTCGCATCCGCCGCGCTGACAACCGCCGTCTCAATCGTCCATCCGGCTGCTTCCGGATACGCCTCTTTAAAACTCTCGATCATGCCCTGCAGCATTTCCTGGTCTTCCTGGGAACCCCAAACCTTGATCTTCGCATCTGAGGCATATTCCGCCGCCGAAACATTCATCGCCATGACAGAGGCCGTCATCGCTGCCGCCATTAAAACTGATACCGCTTTCTTTTTCATAATATGATACCCCTTTCTTCCATCTTTCGGATGGCTGTTCGTTTTGTTGTGGCTATCATAGCATGAAAAATTTTTGGCCATATACAAATTAATAAACCTGTTCTGTCAATTTTTGTACTTTTCGTATCGGATTTTTTATTTTTTCATCCGGATTTCTTCGTTGCGGGCGTCCAGAAGCTCTAAAAATCCGTCGATTTCCAGCGTCCCGTCCAGGAGTTTCGGCAGATAGCCGGTAAAGAACTCATTTTGGATTTCCTGTTCCCATTTCATCTGGTAATTCGGCATGATATTTTCCGGCTCCCTCACCGCTTCGATGTAGGAGTCTTCCAGCCGATTGCCGATCGGTTCCGCCAGGGCCGCCTCCCTGCTCTCCTGCTCCGATTGAATGCGGTAGGCCAGGGCTTCCACCGCACCTTCGGTAATTTCCTCATCATATCCGGCCGTCACCGCCCAGGCGGTCATCCGTGACGAGTTCATCAGCAGATTGCCCGGAAATGGCTCGAAAACCAGTTTCTCCCGCATCGCGCTGCTGATACCCGAAAACATCCAGTAGCCATTTGCAAAAATAGCGGCTTCCCCGTTCAGGAAACGGCTGCTTGCCTGCTCGTATTCCAAATCTACCGCATCTTCGAAGGTATATTGATACAATTTTTGAAAAATTTCCAGCAGTTCCCGCATACTATCGTTCTGAAAGGTTTCGGGAAATTCTTCGCCCAGAAACGCCTTCCCCTCTTCCGTCCGGTAAATATAGGCCGTCGAAATCAGCATCGGCACCCAGTAAGAACCGGAGCCGTGAAGCGCCAGCGGCGTAATCCCCGCATCTTTCAGCATTTCCAGACATACAAAAAATTCGTCCCAGGTCTGCGGAATCCCCTCATACCCCGCCTCCTCCAGAAGGTCAGTATTATACAGAAGGCCCGCATAGCTCCAGACGCTGCTTCCCAGCGGGGACAGATAGATGCTCCCGTCCTCTTCCGTGCTGTCCGCCAAAATGTCCGGATTCATGGCGTCCATCCAGAAATCCGATTTTTCCATATAGGGCCGTAAGTCCACCAGCCGGTCATTTTCCACCAGCAGTTCATAGAAATCATTGTCAAAACCCGCATCCGTGATAATGGCCGGCATCTCATCCAGCACATTCCACTGTTTTAATTTATTCCGGTATCCGGCCGCATTTTCCGTCAGCCACTCCACGTCAAGCTGATACGTCCCTTTATATTCCGCATTAAAATTCTCCGCAAAGTCCTGATTTTCCGCAACATTCGTCGTCGGCTCCACCCGGAACGTAACCGGAATCCGGATTTCCTCCACTTCCTGCTGCGTCAATACCTCCGCTTCTTCTGTCCCGCATCCGGACAGGAAAACCGGACACAGCAGGGCGATGCCTGCCTGCTTTAACCACTTTCTCATGCCTTTTCCTCCCGTCCGCTTTGAATGCGGTCTTCCGCGATTTTGATGACGCATTCCGTCCCGGATTCTTTTCGCACGTAGTAAAAACGGGTGCCGTCACCGTAGCGCATCCGCAGGCGCTTCACCACATTGCAGACGCCAAAACCGCCCTGCCGTTTCTGGATTGCCCCGTCGATTTCTTCCATAGAAATGTGTTCCAGGCAGTTCAGCTTTTCCAGCGCTTCCTCGCTGATCGGCTCTCCATTATTCTCTACGGAAAAACACAGGCAGCCCTCTTCCCGAAAAGCCCGGATACGGATACGCCCGCCTTCAAAAATATCCTGAAATCCATACTTGATACAGTTTTCCGCAAGGGGCTGCAGGATCATTTTCATCACAGGCCAGTCTTCAATGGCCTCCTCTTTTTCAATCTCATAGGTAAACAGCTCCGCATTTCGGATTTTCTGGATTTCCAGATAGGAGCTGACGTGTTCCAGTTCTTTTTTTACCTCAATCTCCTCTTTTCCATTGCTCAGGTTAATCCGCAGGAAACGGGAAAGAGACTGGATCATCCGCATAATCGTTTCTTCTTTCTGGATGCGGGCCAGCATATAAATCGTATCCAGCGTATTATACAGGAAATGCGGGCGGATCTGGTACATCAGCGAGTGGATTTCGCTTTCGCGCAGTTCCCGCTCTTTCTTCTTTACGTCCTCCATCAGGTCTTTAACCTCGTCCACCATGTTGTTATAGGCAAGGCCGATGTTGTCCAGCTCGGTGTTCGTGTCCAGATGAATCCGGTAATCCAGGCGGCTTTCATCGAAGCTTCCCATCGTATCGCTGATATACTTAATGGGCCGGGTAAACCGCCGCGCGAAAATCACCACCCCCGCCACCGCAAGGCTGTACGTCACCAAAAAAATCGAAGCCAGCACAAACTGAATCTTCCAGACCACCTCATTCGCCACCTCTTTCGGCGCATAGGTAATAATCGTAAATCCGGTATTCTCGTCATAGCGGCTGCTTAAAATCCCCTGATCCAGGCTTTTTTGCTTCTCGCCCTCTGCAAGGATTTCGTTCCAGAGAATATTCCGCGCGGATTCCTCATCCGGATCCCAGGCCTTCCCGTCCGGAAGCCGCCCGAAGCAGACCTCCTGGTTTCGGTCCAAGATGAAATAGACCAGACGGTCGTTTTCGATGCTCTCCCGCACCCCGTCCAGCAGGCTGTCGTTCAGTTTCAGGATCAGAATGCCCGGTTCATGCACCGAATTCATTTCGTGGATGTAGCGTACCGCGAAAAAGCTCATTTCATTGGTTCCGAATATCACGTCTCTTGTCCAGAGAATTTTCGTGCGGGAGTATTCCTGCCCCAGGCTTTTGTACAGGACGCTCTTTGGGAACGTGTCCATATCCAGAGAAACGTTCCGCTGGGAATACAGGTTTCCTTTATTATCGATCACCAGATAATAATCCAGAAAGCTTTTGCTGTAAAAGGCCAGTCCTCTCTTCATCATTTCCAGGTCGGAGGCGGTAAAGGTCTGATTCGTCAGGCTTTTCTGCACGTAGTCATTCAGAATGTAGTCTGCGGTCAGGGAATCCACACTTTCTTCGATTTTTTCAAAAGCCGTCACCATTTTTTCATTCAGGTATGCATATTGTTCGGATAACGATTCGTAGGTGTTCGTCTTTACCACCTGATTAATTCCCAGATACGTGACCAGGAACAAAATACTGAGCAGCAATGTAATAAACAAAATAATTTTCCGCTGAATGCCATAAAAAATTTTCCGGTGCTTCCGTTTCTTCATCGCTCCAGGCTCCTTTTATACTCGCTTGGCAGGACGCCGGTGTTCTGTTTGAAAAGCTGGGAAAAATAGGAGGGGTTCGGAATTCCGACCTTGATGCAGATGCCCGCAATGCTTTCCCGGTCTTCCAGCAGCATTTCTTTCGCCTTTTCCAGCCGCTCATTCTGCACATAGCGCTTAAAAGACATGTTCATAACCTTTTTGAACATCCGTCCGAAGTAAGCCGGGTTTAAAAAGACGCTCTCGGAAACGCTCGTGATGGACAGGGTTTCTTCCTGCAAATGTTCCCGGATGTAGGCGATTGCAGCCGGAATGTAGTCTTTAAAATATTCGTCCGCCGGGATTGTGTCCATCGCCAGGCGCTGATCGATCACGGAAAGAAGGAGCTGATACAAAATATCGATCAGTTTTACAAGCAGCACTTGTTCCAGCATATGATAAAAATTGAGGAATCCTTTCCGCATTTCCTCCGCCATCCCGCTGGGGCTTTCCTGAAGGCCGAATTCGGCGCGCACCGCCAGGCGGCGCAGGTAAACCCTGGCTTCCGTCTCGTCTCCAGGCAGGGTATAGATGAATTTTTCATAAGCCTGCTTAAGCTGGGGCTTCGCATTTTTCCGGATCGCCGCCAAAATCTGTGTCTCCACGTCCAGGGAATACTGGTTTTTTCCGCCAAACTCCATATGACCTGCCGGGGTCAGAAGGCCCGCGCCCGCTTCGCTGGCCATTTCGAAAAGGCCCATGGCCTGGCGGTATGCCTTTTTCATGCCGGAAAGTCCCTGTTCCGGGCTGGACAGGGCAGATACCAGGTCGGTCTTCATTTCCAGCCGAAGTCCGGTGAGGATTCCCTTTAATTTTTCCTCCCCCGGCGTCTCTCCCAGATCTACGATGTAGCAGGCGGTGCCGTCCGGTGTCCGTTTTGTCCATACGGTATACTGCTCGCTCAGTTTTTTCGATAACGTGGTGTCTAACAGATATTGCTTCAGGTCATATTCTTTCTGGTTCACCACCTGCTGGGCAATATCGATTCCCGCAGCCGCCACCGCAAAATAGTGCCCCAGCTCCGCCTTCCCGGAAAGGCTGGTGAAAAAGTCCGTGATTTCCTCCTCGGAAATGCCGTCGTCCAGATACCGTCCCAGCATCTGATTCAGGAAATTTTCCCGGTCTTCCACCAGGATTTTTTCCCAAAGGGAGTAATTTTTCTCCTTGAACTTTTTCTCCGTACACATCTCATAGATTTCGGCCATGGTGTGTTCCAGTTCTTCCTCCTCGATGGGCTTGACGAGGTAGGACAATGCGCCGTTCCGGCAGGCTTTTTGGGCGTACTCAAAATCCCGGTAGGCGCTGATGACCACGAAATTTGTTTTCAGGCCCGCTTCCCTTGTCTTTTCGATCAGGGTCAGGCCGTCCATTTTTTTCATGCGGACGTCCGTCAGAACAACGTCTGGTTGTTTTTCCTGGATTAACGCGAGGGCGGTTTCGCCGTCTCTGGCCGCGCCGGTGACACGAAAGCCCATCCGGGCCCAGTCGTAGGTTTCCAAAAGTCCTTTTAAGATGATTGGTTCGTCGTCGACGAGGAGCAGTGTCAGTAGTTCCATGGGTTCTCCTTTTGCTATACAACTCTTTTTTTAAAATTTTACCACGGATTCCGGATTTCGCCAAATAGAAAGATTCCTAAGAAACAACGGTTCCTTTTTTAATAATTGCTTTCCGAATTCTTTTGTTTTGTTAAGGTTAAGACAAAACACTTCCATTTTCTGGCTGGTATAATAAAAAACATCTGAAGAGCACCGTGGGAAGGGGCTCTGAAACTATGGAGGATTTTGTATGAAAACAAGAAAAAAGAAGGTTCTGATCCTGTTTTTGCTTTTCCTGATTTTGCTGACCGGGGCTCTTGGCTTTACGCTGCACTTTATCCGGAACCAGGATTCCATCCGGAATTCTGCGAAAGCTTCGGTTTTCGCCGATTCCGTCGCGAAGCTCATCCGGGTGGGAAACAGCGGCACGCTCCCCCGTTTCTCCGGCGTCGTGGAGCCGCAGAAAACCTGGAATCTGATGCACAGCTCCGAGAAAAAAATTTTGGAACTCTTTGTAAAAGAAGGCGACATGGTCAAAGCGGGCGATAAGCTTCTGACCTACGATACCACCTCCGACCAGGAGGAGCTCACCGCAGGAGGAATCGAAGAGGATCGCCTGAATGAGAACATCAAAAATCTGACTTCACAGATTGCTTCGTTCCAAAACGAGAAGAAAAAGGCTCCGGCAGACCAGCAGCTCGACTACTCCCAACGAATCCTGAGCGCCCAGAACGAGCTCAAAAAAGCCCAGTACGACCTGCAGAAACAGCAGGCTAAAAACGAAAATCTAAAGAAAAGCATTGCAAACGCCACCGTGACCAGCGAATTAAGCGGATTGGTGCGGACGGTGCGAAACCCGGAAAATGCGTCCTCTTCCGGCGACGATTCAGATACGCTGATCACGGTCGTGGCCGTGGGTCAGTTCCGGATCAAGGGAACTTTAAATGAGCAGAACCGCCAAAGCCTCTCTGAAGGAGATCCTGTCCTGATCTATTCCCGCACGGACAACGCACAGGTCTGGAAGGGAACCCTGTCCGAGATCGACGTGGAAAATCCGACAACGCGCCAAAATCCTTCCGACGGCGCTCAAAAAGGGATCAATGCCTCCCAGTCCAGCAATTATCCGTTTTTCGTGGAGGTTTCCGACGTGCAGGGGCTGATGGCCGGCCAGCATGTCTATGTGGAGCCGGACTGCGGGCAGGCCGACGTCCGAAGCGGGATCTGGCTTGACAGTTATTATCTGGTGCAGGAGGATGGACAGGCTTATGTATGGGCGGCGGACAGCCGGGATTTGATTGAGAAACGCGCGGTGACGCTTGGGACGTTTGATGAGAAGCTCCAGAAATACGAAATTCTTGAAGGCCTGACCGAAGAAGATTACATTGCGTTCCCGAATGGGCGGATTCAGGAAGGCGCGCCGGTGGAAAAGAATATCGATCTGATGGCCGTTTATCCTACGGATACCGCCGGAACTGCGGCCTAAAGTGCGAAGCAAAGCCGGGGATTTCACCTCCCCGGCTCGCCGCGTTATTTCGTATTCTCTTTTTCAATCGCCTTTTTCAGCGTCTCCTTCGCATACGCAATCGCCTTCGCCACATTTCCCTCCTCAAACGGCACCGCCAAATTCGCATACTTCAGCGTCTCCAGATAACTCATACTTCCGCCGCACTTACACAGCTTCATATAATCCTTCCACGCCGCTTCATGATCCTCCGCGTTCTTCATGGCAAACTCCATCGCGCCCATGGTCGTCAGCGTATAATTAATATAATAGAACGGATACAGGAAAATATGCAACTTATGATACCAGTATCCACCCCGGTCAAAGAAATCATCCGCATCATACTGACGCCACGGCATATAAATTTCCTCCAGCTTCTTCCACTCCAGCGTCCGCTCCTTTGGCGTCAGCTCCGGATTCGCATAACAAATATGCTGGAACTCATCCACCGCAACTCCAAACGGTACAAACGTCAGCGCTTCCTGCAAATGCGCAAACCGGAACTTATCCGCCTGCTCCCCAAAGAACATTTCCGCATACGGATACGAAAACTGCTCCATGCTCATCGAATGAATCTCCGCAATATCCGTCGATTCACTGTAATAAGCCGCCAGCGGCTGATTCCGCATGGCCATATACCCCGCAAACGCATGGCCCAGCTCATGCGTCAGCACCTGCATATCCCCAATCGTCTGATTAAAGCACGAGAACACAAACGGCGCTTTATAATCCGCAAGCGTTGTCATATACCCCGTCGAAGCCTTTCCCGGCTTATTCTTCAGATCCATCAGCTCATGCTCGATCATAAAATCAATAAATTCTCCCGTCTCCGGGCTGATCTGATGATACATCTTCCGCGCCTGATCCACCATAAAATCATCGTCCCCTGCCGGAACCGCATTTCCGTCCGGGAAAATCCGCTTTTCATCGTAAGCCATCAGCTTCTCAACTCCAAGACGCTTCCTCTGGGCCTCATAAAGCTCCTGGCACAGCGGAACCAGCTCTTCCCGCACCTGCTTGCGGAACGCCTCGACTTCCTTCACGCCGTAGTCCATCCGGCCCTGCTGCATATAGCCCACCGGAATAAAGTTTTCATAGCCCAGATTCCGGCCCATTTCATTCCGGATCTGAATCAGTTCATCCCAAATTTCCTCCAAACGCTCTTCGTTTCCATGATAGAAATCCGAATAAGCCCGGTACGCGGCCGCGCGCACTTCCCGATCCTCATGCTCAAAAAACTTCTGAATCCCATACAGATTCCGCGTCTCTCCCTGGAACGGGATCTGCGCGGTCGCCATAATCTTCTGATACTCATCCGTCAGCTTCGCTTCCTTCTGCATCAGCGGAATATTCGCTTCGCAGAACGACTTTTTCTGTAAATCCATCCTCACAAAGAGCTGCTTGCCATATTCCTCCTCAAGCTGTCCGCGGAACGGAGACTGCATCAGCGCCTCGTCCAGCGCCAGAAGCTTCGGCATAATCGTCGGATAGGTATTTTCAATGTACTCATTTTCCTTCTCATAAAATTCGTCCGTGGTATCCAGCGTATGGCGGATCTGCGCAATCGTCGCCGCCGTTTCCATATGGTTTTCCACGGTTTCCTTTTCCAGCAGATAGGCCTTAATCTCCTCATAAGCAGAGGCGGAAGCCACCTTCTCCGTCAGCGCCTCGGCCATCTCTGCCATGGCCTCCAAGTCCGGCCGATGGTACTCCAGCGTCGGAAATGTAAATGTTTCTTTCATCATAATCCTGCTCCTTTCAATTTCTATTTCATAATCAGGTCAAGCCTGTCCCTCAAACAAATCATCCCTTGTGATGTTCTTCAGCCACTTCCCGCTCCGGTAATGCTTGATCACCCACGGCCACTTTACAAACTCATCCGTGCAAAGCAGGAAATAAACCGCCATCACCGGCAGCTTCAGCACAAACGCTGCAAAGAATCCCAGCGGCACTGCATAACACCACATGTCGATCGTATCGCAGATAAACCCGAACCGGCTGTCGCCGCCCGCCCGGAAAACCCCGGCAATCAGCGTCGTATTCACCGCCGTTCCCATGATATAGTACGTATTAATCAGCAGCATATATTTCAGGTAATGCATGGCCTGATCCGACAATGTCGCATACTTCAGCACAAACGGCGTCGCCGCCAGCACAATCAGCCCGCCGATAGCCCCCGTAATCACCGTCAGCTTCAGAATCTTCCTCGCATCTTCCCTGGCTTCCTCCAGCTTGTTCTCGCCGATCACATTTCCCAGCAGGATGCTGCCCGCACTGGCCATTCCAAAGCACAGCACTGTCCCGAAATTCCGAACCACGACCACAAAGGAATTCGCAGCCACCGCATCGGTTCCCAGATGCCCCAGAATCACCGAATACATCGAAAATCCAATGCTCCAGATAATATCATTGCCCAAAGCCGGAAGCGATAACCGCACAAAATCCGAAAACAGCATCTTGTTCCGGATAAACATGTACCGGAAATCCAGCTTCACATCTTTCGTCCGGAAGGAAACCACCAAGCAGGCCAATAGCTCGATCAGCCGCGACGTGGAAGTCGCAATCGCCACGCCCATAGCCCCCAGCTTCGGCGCCCCGAACAGTCCGAAAATAAACACCGCATTCAGCACGATGTTAATCGAAAACGCCAGTACATTCAGCGCCGTACTGATCGTCACCCGCCCCATGCTCCGCAGCACGGCCAGGTACGTTTCCGCAATGCCCCAGCACACGTAGCAGACGCTCAAACAGCGCAGATAAGACGCGCCAATGCGGATCAGCTCCTGGTCATTCGTGAACAGCCGCATCATCCACTCCGGCGCGAGCAGCACCGCCCCGGCGAAAATCACGGAAATCCCCAGCGAAAACCGCATGGCAATCCCTTCCACCGCCTGAATCGCCCGCACATCCCCTTTTCCGAAATACTGGGCGCACAGCATCGTGACTCCTGTCCCCAGGCCGTAAAACACCATAAAGAGCACGCTGGTATACTGGGACGCCAGCGACACCGCGGAAATCGCCGACTGGCCCACATAGTTCAGCATCACGACGTCCGCGGAGCTTACCGCGGCGCTTAGAAGGTTCTGAATCACGATTGGCAGAACCATTTTGAAAATTTTCGGGTAAAATGGATCAGAGTGTGTGTTTGTTCTCATAAAGGTTCCTCGTTCTGCAAGATAGTCAAGGATTATCTTATCATACCTTGTCAGAAATTTCCACATAGAAAAATGCAGAAAGCGCCGCAGATCGTCTCCGCGGCTGCAGGTCTGCTGCGGCGCGTAAGGCTTAGCCATCCGAATCCGCAAGTAAAACCCTGCAGCGTTTCTTTTCGCAGGCAATCCCATACTTTAAGATTCGGTCAATGCCTTCCTCCCGCAGCGTTTCCTCATACCGCATTTTCTCAATCTGTGCAAGCGCCTTTTGGCAGTCTTGTTCCAGCTCCCCATCCTCAGAATACTTCATTTCTATCACAATCCCCATTTCTTCCTCTTCAATCTCAATCAGGATATCGCTGTAGCCGTCTCCGGATTCTCTGCTGGAAAAAACGCCCCAGCTTTCCTTAAATCCTAAAATTCCAAGAAGAATCCCATGATAAAAATTTTCCTTCAGATGCTTCCTCACAAAGGTATCTCGGATACTAATCGTTTTTCTCAAATATTCTCCAAATCGTTTTTCCACTTCCTCTGCTTTCCCGTTTTTCAACGCTTCACAGAAACCATTTAAAGCTTCTCCATCTTTCTTAACGTTTTCCTTAAAAAACTCCATGATCTGGCTCGTAAAAATGTCCCTGACTTCCAGATTCGGAATAGCTAACTGAAAGCTGCGCCCCTTTGCTTTTCCCCTCTGGGTCAGATAACCGGTGGTAAACAGAACACTCCACAAATTCTCGATGGAACGATACATGTCTTTATATGTCAGTTCCTGATAAAGTTCTTTCGTGATGATCTCACCAGCCACCAACTTCTCAAGTTCGCGCTTTGTCGTACCTGTACCTGCTTCCCGGATAAAATGTCTTACCACATCATTACTGCTGGTATTTGACCAATAATTTCGCGGCTGTGCATCCGGATCTACCCGCAAAACATCACAATAGTTCATCACATCCCACGGACAATAAATCTTCTTATTTCCAAACTGGTATCCATCGTACCACTCTTTTATCATATTGTATTTATCAGAAAGCTGATAATACTCCAGAAGCGCTTTTATTTCTCCATCCGTAAATCCAAAATATTCATCAAACGGAACGTCCGCTATGGAGAGCACTCTCAGGTTATTCAATCCGGTAAATATGCTTTCTTTCGAAATACGCATACATCCTGTCAGAACCGCAAACTGAAGACTATCGTTCGTTTTCAATACCTGCTCGAACAGATTCCGCATCAATATCACCATCTGCTCATAATACCCTTGCCGAAAAGCTTTTTCCAGCGGCACATCATACTCGTCAATCAGCAAAATAACCTTTTGATTATAATGTTTCTGAAGAAGCTCTGACAAAATTTTCAAACTGCTGCACAAAGTTCCTTCGTCCATGCCTTTTTCCAACAGTCCAATAAATGCTTCTTTATCATATTTTGTCAGCCGGTCGCTGGTCAAAAGAGCTTGCTGCCTCCTGGCTTCCTCATTAATAATCTGAATCGCCATGTCACGCGCTTTCTCATAGGTATCCGCTTGAATCCCTTTCAGCGAAACGGAAATTACCGGAAACTTTCCCATATATTTTTTACAATAAGCCCTTTCCTTTGAAATCTCCAGGCCATCAAAAAGAGCTTTTTTCGCATTCAGCTCAAAAAAGCATTTCAACATGCTCATATTCAAAGATTTGCCAAATCTTCTTGGCCGGGTAAACAGATTCACCTTGCCCCAGTTATCGAGCAGTTCTTTAATCAGCCCGGTTTTATCAATATAGTAAAAATCCTCCTCGCGGATTTCTTCAAAATTCTCAATCCCGATCGGCAGTTTCTTTTTTCGGATATTTTGCAAGATCTCACGCCCCTTTCCTTGCTTTCATTGTACCAGATATCCACATGAAATCCTACTTCTTCTTAGTTAAAAAAAGGACAGCCGCATCCTCATGCCGCTGTCCTCTTTTTCATCTGTCTTCCATCGCCTGGAACTCCACATGCTTCCCAACATACTTATACGCCGGCCGAATAATCTTACTCGCATTAATCAGCTCCTCCAGCCTGTGCGCACTCCACCCCGGAATCCGCGCAATTGCGAAAATCGGCGTAAACAACTCCTGCGGGATCCCCAGCATCGTATAAACGAATCCACTGTAAAAGTCCACATTCGCGCAGACATTCTTAAACAGCTTCCGGTGCTCCATCACCAACTGGCCCGCCAGACGCTCCACCAGCTCATACAGGGCAAACTCCTCCATCATACCCTTCTCTTCCGCCAGCTCCCTGGCGAACTTCTTCAGAATCACCTCGCGCGGGTCGGACAGCGTATAAACCGCATGTCCCATCCCGTAAATCAGCCCGGAATGGTCGAAGGCTTCCTTATTCAAAATCTTCTGCAGGTAAGCCGCCACTTCATCCTCATTCGTCCAGTCCTGGATATGCGCTTTAATGTCATCGAACATGTTCTGGACTTTCAGGTTCGCGCCGCCGTGGCGGGGGCCTTTCAGCGAACCGATGGAAGCCGCTACCGAGGAATAGGTATCCGTACCGGAAGAGGATACCACGTGGGTCGTGAAGGTGGAGTTATTACCACCGCCATGCTCCGCATGCAGGATCAGGGCAATGTCGAGCACTTTCGCTTCCAGCTCGGTATATTTGCTGTCCGGGCGCAGCATCAGAAGGATGTTCTCCGCCAGGGACAGGCCTTTTTCCGGATTTCGGATAAACAGCGTCTCATCCCGCCGGAAATGGCGGTACGAATGATAAGAATACACGGCAATCAGCGGAAGTTTTGCGATCAGTTCCAGAGACTGGCGCAGGACATTGCCTGCGGAAATATCTTCCGGATTCGAATCATAGGTATACAGCGTCAGAATGCAGCGCTGCATGGAGTTCATGATATTCGCATTCGAAGCTTTCATTACAACGTCGCGGACGAAACGGCCGCCCAGCGTTTCCAGCTCAAACATCACATTCAGGAACCGATCCAGTTCCTCCTTGTTTGGCAGCTTGCCAAACAGGAGCAGGTAGATGGTTTCCTCGAAGCCATACTTTCTTCCCTGTAAGCCGTCTACGATATCATAGACGTTAATGCCCTGATAGTACAGGCTTCCTTCGGCCGGAATCCGGCGGCCGTTTACCAGGTCATAGGCGCAGACGTCTGAAATTTCGGTCAGACCGGTCAGGACGCCTTTTCCGGCAGAGTCGCGCAGGCCCCGCTTGACGTCGTATTCCAGATAGAGGTTTGGGTCAATGCGGTGATTACGCATCAGCTCTTCTTCCAGCCTCATCATATCGTTCTTTATGGCTCCCATTTCCTCCAGGTTCATCATTTCAATTTCTGACATTTGCGGCCCTCCATTAAAACACCCATTGCGAAAAGCGATACATCTCCGTAATCGGTGTTTTTGAAACTGTATCTGATTTTTTTCCTATTCTATAGGAAAATGCATAAAAATACAAGTTCTTTTTTAAATCCAATTTCCCGGCGGGCCTGGGCGATTACGGTTCACACCTCGTATTTTCCTCCACGCAAACATAATCGAACGCCGGGGGCGGCCGCTACCGCACCGCCAGCACCACGAACTGATATCCCTTCAGCTCCGCCGTCTTTCCTTCAATCACAGCCCCGTCCAGGTTATCAATCAGGACTTCTTTTACCTCGCCCGGCAGCTCCACCTTCCGCGGCTCCTTCTGGAAGTTCGCCAGCACCAGCAGCGTCTTCTCTCCTTTACGTAGATATGCGATCAGGTTCTCCACCTCTTCCAGATACGGTACGCATTCCCCGTAAACCACCGTCTCCTTATACTCCGGATTTTTCCGCAGCGCAATCAGCTTCTGATAAAAATGAAACACCGAATCCGGCTCCTGAAGCTGACGCTCCACATTGATCTCCTTATAATTCGGATTCAGCGCAAGCCACGGCTTCCCAGTCGTAAATCCCGCATTTTCCCCATCATTCCACTGCATCGGCGTCCGCGCGTTATCCCTGGAAAAATGCACCACCGCCTGAAGCGCCTCCTCCTCGCCAAGTCCGGCTTCCAGCGCGACTGCATAATCATTCCGCATGCTGATATCATCCACTTCCTCAATCGAAGAAACCGTCGTATTTTCCATCCCGATTTCCTGTCCCTGATAGAGGAACGGCAGCCCCCGCAGCATAAAATTCACACCGCCCAGCAGCTTTTTAGTCGCATCGCACAGATCCTCCGGCAGAATATAATGGCTCACCCCTCTGGGCTCGTCATGATTCTCAATAATATTCGAAATCATCCCAATATCCCCAATCCGCTTCTGCGTCTTGAAAATACAAGCCTTATATTCCTCCGGCGTCAAATGCTGCTGGCTGGCATAAGCGCCCTTCGCACTCTTCCCAAAAGACGTCTCACAGAAATCAAACATCGAAGAAAAATACCCGTCATCCCCGATAAAATCCTTGATCTCCTCATCTTTTTCATTAAAAACCTCTCCTACCGTAAAGGCCTCGTGGGGATGGAACGTCTCCCTGGCCATCTCGCCCAGAAACTCGCCGATTCCGGTGGCGTCCGCCAGCATATCACCCAGGCTGCTCAGTCCGTCCGCCCGGTCTGACGGATAATCCCGCAGCGGCAGCTTCTTCTTGATATTGATAATCGCATCGATCCGGAACCCGCCAAGTCCCTTATCCAGCCACCAGTTAATATTCTTATAAACCTCCTGGCGCACCTGCTCATTTTCCCAGTTCAAATCCGGCTGTTTTTTATGAAACACATGCATGTACTGCTTGTCCGGATGGCCTGGAAGCGGCTCCCACACAGAACCCCCGAAATAACTGCGCCAATTGCACGGAAGCTCTCCTTCTTTCCGGTCTTCGATATAGAAAAAGTTCCCGTATTCCCCGTCCGGGTCCTGGATGGCTTTCTGGAACCACTCATGTTCGTCCGAGCAATGATTCACAACCAGATCCATCAAAATATACATATCGCGCTTCTTCGCCTCCGCGATCAGCGTTTCCATATCCTCCATCGTTCCAAACCTGGGATCAATCGCATAATAATCCGAAATGTCATACCCCTGGTCAGCCAGCGGCGACTGGTAAATCGGGGAAAGCCACAGAATGTCAACTCCCAGTTCCTTTAAATAATCCAGTTTTGAAAGAATTCCCGGAAGGTCGCCGATCCCGTCCCCATTGGAATCAAAGAAGCTCTTCGGGTAAATCTGATATGCGGTTTTGTCATGCCACCACTGTTTTTTCATTGTAGGTTCTCCTCTCCTGCACGTCTTTTTCTTGCATTATAGTATCCCGGCCGCCTGTTGTCTTTCATTATTTCTATCTCTGATTGCACTATATCCACGTTACTGTCACTCGTACCTCGTTCCAGTAACGATTCGCAGGCTCATTTTAAGTTTTGCTTCGCAAAAAAGCCTGCTCACACCTGAATCACATTCTTACGTACCTGAGCAGCTAAGTGCTCAGGTACTGTCTGAACAGTAACATTTCCAAAAATTGGGTAACAGCCCACTTATTGACAACCTGGTGATTTATTGTTATAGTCACCTTAAAAACGTACAAAAAAAGGATTTTACCGCTATGAATACATGCAAAAAACTCTACTGCCGCACCTTTCAGACCGCCTTCAAGATCGCGCTTCCCCTCCTGCCCTACCGCAATCCAAAGATTGCCGGCAGCGTAAAAGACATCCCGGAAATCCTCCGGAAGAAGAAATGCGATCACGTCCTGATCATCACCGACCGCGGCATCCGCCACCTGGGACTGACCAACCGCCTGGAACAGGTCCTCACCCGTTCCGGCATTTCCTACACCATCTACGACCGAACCGTAGCCAACCCTACCACTGCAAACGTGGATGAAGCCCTGGATCTCTACTACAAAAATGCCTGCCACGCCATCATCGGCTTCGGCGGCGGCTCCAGCATGGACTGCGCAAAAGCGGTAGGCGCCCGCATTGCCAAACCCGACCAGTCCCTGGCCCAGATGAAAGGCATCCTGAAAGTCCACAAAAAGCTGCCGCTTCTGATCGCCATCCCCACCACCGCCGGAACCGGAAGCGAAACTACCCTGGCCGCCGTCATCACCGATGCCGAAACCCGGCACAAATACCCCATTAACGACTTCTGCCTGATCCCCCGCTACGCAGTTCTGGATCCGAAAGTGACCTTGAGCCTTCCGCCGTTCATCACCGCCACCACCGGAATGGACGCGCTGACCCACGCGGCAGAAGCCTACATTGGAAATTCCACCACCCACGGAACCCGCAAAAATGCGCTCCACGCGGTCAAACTCATTTTCGAAAACCTGGAAACCGCCTACCGGGACGGCTCGAACCTGGAAGCCCGGAAAAATATGCTGCGCGCCTCCTACTACGCCGGATGCGCCTTCACGAAATCTTATGTTGGCTATGTCCATGCGGTGGCCCATTCCCTTGGCGGCCAGTACAATGTGCCCCACGGACTTGCCAACGCCATTTTGCTTCCCTTCGTGCTGGAAGCCTACGGCCCCTGCATCCATAAAAAACTGCATTGCCTGGCAATGGCCGCCGGACTCGCCGACAAGGACACCCCTTCGGAAGAAGCCGCGAAACGCTTCATCGACGCCGTCAAAGACATGAAAAAACAGTTCGGAATTGGCGATACTGTAAAAGAAATCCGGGAAGAAGACATTCCGATGCTGGCCCGGTACGCAGACAAAGAGGCCAATCCTCTGTACCCGGTTCCGGTGCTGATGGATGCCAAAGAACTCGAATCCTTTTATTATCTTCTCATGGAAAAGAGGGAATCTGAATGAATGAAATCGAAATCAAAACCATTGTAGACAGACAGTGGGCCTGCTTTTTGGGCGGCTCCACCCTGGATCTTTCCTTCCGGCTCTATTCCCTGCGGAAATTAAAAGCCGGTATCCAGAAATACGAAACGGAAATCCACGCCGCACTCCAAAAAGACCTTGGAAAAAGCAGCTCCGAAAGCTATATGTGCGAAACCGGCCTTGTGTTAAGCGAAATCAATCACATGCTGAAGCACCTGAAATCCTACGCGAAAGAAAAAACCGTCAAAACGCCGCTGGTGCAGTTCCATTCCAGAAGCTTTGTCAAGCCCTCCCCTTACGGCGTCGTCCTGATCATGAGCCCCTGGAATTATCCCTTCCTGCTGACGATGGACCCCCTCGTGGACGCCCTCGCCGCCGGGAATACCGTTGTGCTAAAGCCCAGCGCCTATTCGCCGCACACCAGCGAAATCATCCGGAAAATCATTGCCGAATGCTTCGAGCCGGACTACGTAACCGTCATCACGGGCGGCCGCGCGGAAAATATGTGTCTCTTAAAGGAACATTTTGACTACATTTTCTTCACCGGAAGCCAGGCCGTCGGCAAAGAAGTGATGCGCCATGCCTCCGAACACCTGACGCCCGTCACCCTGGAGCTGGGCGGAAAGAGCCCCTGCATTGTGGACAAGACCGCGAATCTGAGGCTCACCGCAAAGCGGCTGGTATTCGGGAAATATTTAAACTGCGGACAAACCTGCGTTGCGCCGGATTATGTTTACTGTGACCCTTCGATCCGGGACGATCTCATTGCAGAGATCAAGAAACAGATTGTACGTCAGTTCGGGAATGATCCGCTTTTGAATCCTGATTATGGAAAAATCATTAACGAAAAACATTTTAACCGGATCACGGAATTCATTGATATGAACAAAGTGGTCTGCGGCGGAAAATTCGACCGGCAAACCCTGAAAATCGAGCCCACCGTGATGAACCAGGTCACGTTCTCCGACCCGGTAATGCAGCAGGAAATCTTTGGCCCGGTTCTTCCCATCCTGACCTACGATTCCCTCGACCATGCCATCGAAAAAATCAATTCCATGGCCCACCCGCTGGCCCTGTACCTGTTCACTTCCGACAAGGCCGCGGCCAGGAAAGTGACGGCGAAATGCGGCTTCGGCGGCGGCTGTATCAATGACGTTGTGATTCACCTGGCCACCAGCGAAATGAGCTTCGGCGGCTTCGGCGAAAGCGGCATGGGCGCTTACCACGGGGAAGAGGGCTTCCGCACCTTCTCCCATTATAAGAGCATTGTAGACAAAAAGACCTGGATGGATCTGCCGATGCGGTATCAGCCTTACACAAAGCTCAACGGCAAACTGGTTCGTACCTTCCTGAAATAAAACGCAGCGGGCGCTGATGAAAAAGCGTCCGCCATTTTTTACTCCATTCCCGTCTGCGTCCGGTACATCCCCGCATATTCCCCGTTCAACGCCATCAGCTCCTCATGGGTGCCTTTCTCTGCAATCTTCCCGTCCCGCAGGAAAATAATCACGTCCGAGTCCCGAATCGTAGACAGCCGGTGCGCAATGAGGAACGATGTCCTTCCTTTCGTGATCGTGCGCATTGCCCGCTGAATCTTCTGCTCCGTCAGCGTATCCACCGAACTGGTAGCCTCATCCAGAATCAGAATCGGTGCATCCGCTAAAATTGCCCGCGCAATGGTCAGAAGCTGCCGTTCTCCCTGGCTCAGCGCCGCCCCGCCCTGGGCCAGCACCGTGTCATACCCCTGCGGAAGCCGGGTAATAAACGAGTCCGCCCCGGCCATCACAGCCGCCGCCTGAATTTTCTCAAACGGCACATCCTTTTGGCCGTAGCTTAAATTGTCCCGCACACTCATTTCGAACAGCGAGCTGTCCTGAAGCACCACGCCAAAGGCCTCCCGCAGGCTCTGCATCGGATAGTCCCGGATATCGTGTCCGTCCAGGAACACCGCGCCGCCGTTCACATCGTAAAACCGCGTCAGCAGATTGATAATCGTCGTCTTCCCGGAGCCGGTCGGCCCCACGATCGCCACCTGCGTCCCCTCCGGAATGTGAAAACTGATATCCCGCAGCACCGGCTTTTCCTTCGTATAGGCGAAGGTCACATGTTCAAACCGGATATCTCCCTTCGGATGCGTAAGCGGAACCGGGTCTTCCCGGTCGGCAGGTTCCGGCTCTTCGTCCATCATCTCGAAAACGCGTTCCGCACCCGCGACGGCGGTCTGAAAGTTGTTATAAATATTTGCAATGTCCACGAAAGGCCGGGCAAATTGCCTGGAATACAGCAGGAAACTGGTAATCATTCCAACTTCTATCGTGCCTTTTGCCGCCATTATACCGCTGATAATTGCAATGGCCACGTAACTGAAGTTATTGATCACATTGGTCAAAGGCATCAGAAAGCCCGACCAGACCATGGCCTGCGTCGCCACCTTGCAAAGCTTTTCGTTATTCTCCTCGAAGGTTTCCACCATCGCCGCTTCCCGGCCGTAAGCCTTTACCATACTAAGGCCGGATACGCTCTCTTCCACGTGGCCGTTCAGTTTCCCCAAAATCGCCTGCTGGCTGGAATACAGCTTTCTCGTATGCCGCGTCACCGTCCGGGTCAGCAGAAACACCAGCACCACCGAAACCAGCGCAATGCACGTCAAAAGCGGGCTTAACGAAATCATAATGACCAGAATCCCGACAATCGTAAACGCATAGGTCATAAGCTGCGCCAGAGAATCCGAAATCGTCACGCTGATATTGTCCACATCGTTTGTCAGGCGGCTCATCAGCTCCCCGTGCTGCTTCCGGTCGAAATAGGACAGCGGCAGCTTCTTCATTGCTCCAAACAGCGCCATCCGGATATGCAGAATCATCCGCTGGCCAATGGACGCCATGAAAAACTGCTGCAAAAACCGCACAAGCCAGTCCCCGACATAAAAGGCCGCCAGAAGGAGAATCAGCCGCACGGCCGGATTTCCCGCATCGATGGCATTGACCGCCTCCCCGATCAGATAGGGCGACAGAACCGACGAAGCCGAGGCGCACGCGGACAGCAGTAAAATCCAGCCAAGCCCTTTCCGGCTCCCCTTCGTCAGTTCATAGAGCCGTTTCAGCGTTCCTTTCATATTTTTCGGTTTTTCCGCCGGAACGCCCCTCCGCAGGCCGCCGTTGTTCCGGGCCGGGGGCGGCGTCATCGTGTTATCTGCCATCTGAATCACCTCCGATCTGGGATTCATAAATTGCCTGATAAGCCCTGCAGCCCGCCAGAAGCTCCGCATGGGTTCCGAAGCCCTGCATCCGTCCGTCTTCCAGACACAGAATCCGGTCTGCGCGCATCACCGTGGAAATGCGCTGGCTGATCAGCAGCATCGTAATATCCGCCGCTTCCTCCCGCAGGGCCTTTAACACCTTCGCCTCTGTGGCCGCATCCAGCGCGCTTGTGCAGTCGTCCAGAATCAGGATTTTCGGCCGCCGTACCAGGGCGCGGGCCAGAGAAAGGCGCTGCTTCTGTCCGCCGGAGAGATTCACGCCGCCCTGGCCGAGCTGTGTTTCATACCCCTTGGGGAAGGTGTCAATGAATTCGTCCGCGCAGGCCAGCGCCGCCGCATGACGGATCTGCTCCTCCCCGGCCGTATCGTCTCCCCACCGCAGATTTTCCGCAATGGTCCCGGAAAACAGCACCGGTTTCTGGGGCACCACGGCGATCACTTCCCGCAGGCGCTCCGGGTCAAGCCGCATCAGATCCGCCCCGTCGATGCGGATCACGCCCGCCGTGGCGTCATAGAAGCGCGGCACCAGGTTGACCAGGGTCGTCTTCCCGGAGCCCGTCGGGCCGATAATCCCGACTGTCTCTCCTGGGCGGACAGAAAAATTCAGATCCGATACCGCATCCCGTTGGGTTCCGGCATAACGGAAGGAAACGTGCTCGAAAGAAACCGCGCCCTGGAATTTCGCAGCCTGGGGATTCTCCGGCAGCGGCTGAACCGGAACTTCATCCAGAATTTCCTGTACACGCCGGGACGAAGTGATGGCCCGGACGGCGCTGTTTAAGATGACCGAGATCATTCCCAATGCGAAGAGAACCTGCGTCATATAATTGACGGTTGCCATCAGGCGGCCGATTTCTCCGGCGTTTTCCGCCTGGGAACGCCACAGAAGGAGCACAATCCCCAGATTGACGGTCAGATTCAGGAGCGGTGAGAAGATCGCCGAAATCCGCATTGCCCCGATTCCGGCCTGTGCGTAGTCTTCCGATACGTCCGCGAATTTCTGCTCCTCTTCTTCCTCCGCGTGGAAGGCTTTCACGACACGGATGGCGGATAGGAATTCACGGCTTACATTGTTCAGGCGGTCGAGCTGTTTTTGCAGTTTCCCGAACCGGGGATAGCCGAACTTCACATTCGCGCCGATCAGCACGGCGGCGATGCCTAAGACTGCCAGCATCAGCGGGGCATGTTTCGGCGTGCGCACGAGAATCAGAACCACCGAGCCAAGCCCCATGAGCGGCGCGCGCAGCATAACCCGCATGCAGCCGTTGACAAAATTCTGGATCTGATTGACGTCGTTCGTGATGCGGGTGATGATCGAAGCGGGCTGTAACCGGTCGATGTTTTCGAAGGACAGCGTCTGGACTTTCCGGTACAGTTCGCTACGCAGGTCTTTGCTGATAAGCTGGGATGTGTAGCTTGCAAACAGATTCCGCATGACTGCCCCCAGCGCGCCCACCAGGGCGATGCCGACCATGATCAGGCCGTAATGGAGAATTGCCCCCGTGTCCTTTGTTTTCACGCCATTGTCTACAATATAGGACATATAGGTGGGCTGCATCAATTCGGCCGTCGTTTCAAGAAGCAGAAAAAATACGGCTGTCAGAAACAGCCCCAGCCTCTTTTTGATTAAGCGAAGAATAAATTTCACCTTTCCACCTCCATGCAAATACCGCACGGCTTTCTGACCGTGCGGCAATCTATTCTTTTTGTATTTCTGCGGGCCGTAAAATCTGGGATCCGGGCGCTTTCCTGCGTACAGGCAGGCGGTTTACTTCCGGTAGATCTTTGACAGGCGCGAGGTACTGAAGCCCGGTACGCGGCTCTTCCAGCCGCTTCCCACCTGGGATTTCAGATAGGATTCCGTGTATTTCAGGGATTTCGTGGAATCCATATATGTGAAGACTTTCATGGCTTTTTTCCCATTAATTCCCATGGCCAGGCCCTGGGCCACTTCGTGGGCTTCGTCCTGGTAGCTGCGGATGATAAAGGCATCCACCATGGGGTTACATGCGGCGACGTAGTAACCCAGCGCAATCGCCGCGGCCTGCGCGTCCTGGCTTTGGCTGGAGGTGAAGCCCTGTTCAGAAAGAATAATTCTTGTCTTGGTTCCGTATTTTGATTTAATGTAGTTTGTCATCACGCTTAAGTTGTTCAGGCTGACGACTTGTGAGTTTACGTCGTTTGTGAAGAACTGGCCGTAGACCGCGTCGCTTGCGGAATTCCAGAAACGGCAGTCCGTGAGCGGGAACGGGTAAGCGTGGTAGGCCAGATTCCAGTTTACATCCTTCTGGAGCTTTTTCAGTCTGGCGGCAAAGGAATCGATCATGTCTCTGGAGGAATAGCCCTGGGTGGTCATGTTCCAGAGGTGGTCGACGCAGATGAACACTTTGGAGTTGGCGCGCTGGGAGCGGACTGCGTTGTAGAGGCAGCGGTAGGCTTCCGTGTAGCTGTTCACGTACTCGGTTTTGTTCATATTGCCGGGATAGTTCCAGAGGTTGCAGCTGTTGACTTCGTTGCCGAGGATCCAGTTGCTGACGTAGCAGTCGCTCTGGCCGAACATTTCGGCGAGGAAGGAGAAGACGGCTTCCATCTTCTGTTTGGCCGCGGCGTTGGTGGTGTTCCAGGCGTAGAAGGAGACACCGGACTGCTGGGAGCTGGCGGCGATGACGTCTTTGGTCGCGGAGCTCCAGTCCAGCATGAGCTGCATGGTGACCTGGATGCCTTTTTGGTTACACTGGCTGACGTAGAGCTGGTAGCCGCCGATGTTGCTGAAGTAGTAGGTCTTGCCGTTGTAAACGTAGGGGACGCTTTCGGCGCCTTTGGTCATAACGGTGGACATCTGGAGATTGCAGAAAGCGGTTTGGCTCTTGGTCTGGGTGAGCTGATTAATGTCCGTGGTCTGAAGGCCTTTTTTGGTTTTTGGCAGTTTGTAGCTGGCCTTGTTATAGGCGGCTTTTTCCGGCTGGTTTACGAAGCGTGCGCCGCTGATGCGGGTGTAGCAGCTTACTTTACTGCCTTTTTTCGTCTTGACCGCAAGGCCGTACATGTTTATGGCGTATTCCGGATGGTCGGCCGTGTTCAGGGTGAAGGTGAGCTTTTGGCTGCCTTTTTTGGCCTTTTCGGTTTTGGCGACGCGGGTTTCGAGTTTGCCGGTGTTTGAGTTTACCCGGAAGAGATAATAATAATTATCAATGCTTTTTACCGGGGTGGTGACTTTGGCCGTGATGCGGATTTTTCCCTTCGAATAGCCGCTGCAGGTGGTGATTTTCGCGGAGCTTAACGTGGGCTTCGCGGTTCCGCTCAGGACGGTGTCGCCGTCGTCTGCCAAAAGGCCGGCGTCTTCGGACTCTTCTTCGTCGAGCAGGAAGAATTCCTCGGCAAAGACGGGCAGGGCCTGGGGGCCGAAGGCGGCGAAAAGGGCAGCCAGGGCCAGCAGGGCGGCGGACAGGAATGTGGTGGTAAAGCGTGTTCTTTTCATAACTCCCTCCTGTTTTCTCTTTTCTTTGATTATACAAAATTTCCGGGGGAAATTCAACTAATTTACCGCCCTCTTAGCCGTTTATAAATCCAGGCTGTCGGGATTCAGCAGAAAATCCGTAATCCCTGCACAGATGATGCCGCTTACGCCGAAATTTGAGCAAAATATGCATTTTCCCGTAATAAGTTCCTATTTATGCGCCACATAAATATACGCATCCTCCAGCGTCACCTTCCCCTCCGTACATTCCACCCCCGGCCTCTCCTCACTCAGCACCCGCACCCTCAGCCCATCATCCGCATACTGCTTCGAAGAAACATGATACTTCCTCTCCAGCTCCCTCGCTTCCTCCTCACTGTCCACCCTGCAAAGCCACACATGCCCTTCCGCCTTCCCAAGCAATTCACGCATCCCGCCTGCGTAAAGAAACCTCCCCTTCTTCATCACCGCCAACTGACTGCACGTGGCCACCAAATCCTCCACCACATGCGTCGAAAACAGCACCGTCCTCCCCTCCGAAAAATCCACCAGCAAATTCCGTATCCGAATCCGCTCCTCCGGATCCAGCCCCGTCGTCGGCTCATCCACAATCAAAAACTCCGGTTCATGGAGCAGCGCCTGCACCAGCCCCACTCTCCGCTTCATCCCCCCGGACAACTGCTTCATTTTCTTCTTCCGATGCTCTGTCAGGCTGGCCTTCCCCAGATAAAAATCAATGCGCTCCCGGCACACCTTTTTGGGAATCCCCGCCAAATCCCCCATATATTCCAGGCATTCCTGCACCGTCAGTCCCGGATACAGGTCAATCTCCTGGGGCAGATAGCCGATTTTTTGCTGAATCTTCCCGTAATTCTTCTCATTGTAGGGAATCCCGTCCAGGGAAATCGTCCCGCCCGAAGGCGTCAGAACCGTCGTCAGCACCCGCATCAGCGTCGTCTTCCCTGCCCCATTTTCCCCCAGCAGCCCAAAAACGCCCTTCGGAATCACCAGATCGGCATGGTCGATCGCCGTCACCCCGTTTTTAAATGTCACCGTCAAATCTTTCATTTCAATGCTCATATCACGATCCCCTTTTCTGAATAATTTTCGGAAGCACCGCCGCCAAACCTGCGCACACCGCGATGCACAAAAGCTTTCCGCAAAGCCAACTCCAGTCTCCGCTATCCTCTACATTGCGGAAAGTATACGAAAATAGGTTCCATTTCCCCAAAATGTTCGCGCCAAACGTCGAATCCGCCGCGATCCATATCAGAAAACTGCATCCGATCCCTACCCATAAACTCCGCCCCAGGCAGGCCAGCGTATGTGCCAGCATTCCCCAGAAAACCAGCGTCACCAGTATCGCTCCCAGATAGGCCAAAAATAACTCCATCTCCCCCTGCGCCTCCGGCTCCATCTCCGAAAGCGGCATCGGCCTTTGAAAAAGATAAAACAGCCCATAGCCAAGCACCGCCAGCAACAGCAGATAACTTTCCTGAATCAGCATCCTCCGGAATATGGAACGCATCCGGTTTTTCATCGGATACAGCCGTTCCACCTCCGACCGCCTGCTGGTAATCTCCTGCACATACGTGTCCGCACAGAAAACCGCCGCCAGCAGGCCCATCACCGGCTCCAGCGCAGCCCCGACCTCATACGAAAAAAACACCCCGCGAATCACACTCAAAATCGCCACACAAAACACCGAATACGCGACTTTATAAAACGGCAGACAAATTTTCCACTCTTTTCTCATCACGTCCGCCTCCTTTTCCACAACTGCACACAGGCCAGGATCAGCACTGCCGACGCCAGAAGTAAAAAGCACTGGTTTTGGATTACCATCGGCGGTGGTGTCGTATCAAAAAACGGCCCCGGAAACCGCACCATGATCGCCAGCGGCCTCCCATAATATCCGAAAACGCCTTCCTCATTTCGCCTGCCCATATTCGAATAAACGATATAGAGCAGAAGAAATGGCACCGCAGGAAGCGGGTTTTTGAACAACAGCGAGATAACCCCGTATACGCACACGATCATCAGCATATTCGGCAGAATATAAACGCAAGTTGCATAAAGAAAATCCTGTATCCGTACCTCGAACCCGCTGCTTCGCATTGCAATGCGGCACAGCGCCCAGAATCCCACATTCAGGATCGCCAGCGTCAGCAGGCAGACGCCGAACCCGCCCGCAGTCTTTCCCATCACATAACTGCCCGCCCGGACAGGCTTTGTGTGCAAAAGCTCATACGTATGTTTCCTCGTATCCTGCCAGAACAGCGCCGCCAGCACAATTGCCGCGAAAAAACCCATCCACAGCCCCGCAAAATCCGCGAATTTCCTGGAGAAATAATACGAAAAAGGCTTACGCTCCATCTGGCTGTCCAGATAAGCATTGATCTCCTCCTTTGTCGCCCGCCGGTAGGCTGCATCCGTATAATCGTAGATCACATAGCCCCATTGAAACGTCTCTTCCAGATACGCGCACGCCTCCGAAACCTCCATTTCGTGAACCTTCTCCACAACGGCTTCTGCTTCCGACGGTTCCAGCTCAAATCCGGAAACCAGCGTTTCATAAATTTTCTGCTCCCAGACCGCCCGCCGTTCCTCCTCACTCGCCGGAATGTAGCCGTCAAACGTATCCGCTTCCGGAACATAGTCGTCATACGACTGCGTCCGTTCCCGCATCGCGGCAATTTCCTCATCCGAAGTCACATACGAAATCTTCAGATACGGTCCCAGCGTCTGAAACACGCCCGCAAACACGATCAGCACACCAATCCAGAAAAAGGGCTGTTTCAGGTAATTTTTCATTTCCCGTTTCATTACTGCTTTCATGTCATCACCTCTTTGCCTTTCCTGTCTCCAGCATAAAAGGTAAATCACAACAAAAAAACAATGAAACGAAACTTATCCAAGGCGCCTAAAAACCGCCGTCACCGCCGCTCCTCCCGTCTCCGAATTTTCCGCCAGAAGCTTCCCTCCATGCTTTTCACAGTACAAACGGCTGAGATACATGCCAAGCCCCGCGTGCTTTAAGCTGTCTTTCACGTTCTGCTGATAAAAAGCCTTCGTAACCTTTTCCACTTCCTCGCCAAAACCTTCCCCGTCATCCTGCACACAAATCCGCAGTTCAAAAGCCGTCAGCGTCCCTCTGACCTCTACCCGCTCCTTTGCGTACCGCAGCGCATTCGACAGCAGATTTTCCGTGACCTCCAGAATCACCTCTTTATCTCCGCAGAAAAACCCGGAGGTTCCCAAGACCTCCAGGCTGATCTGTTTTCCGTTTCCCGCGAGCACGGCAAGTTCCGCCTGAAGCTCCTTCTCAAGCGCCTCCGCGGTGATCTGCTCCGGCTCCAGTTTTCGCTGTTCCAGGCTGCTCATCTTCTGCATCGTTTCCACGAACGTATCCATGCGCTCGATCTGTTTCCGGCTTTCTTCCAGCATTTCCACCGCCTGTTCCGTACCAATCGTCCCGTCCGGAAGGAACTCCAGAAGCATTTCCTGATACCCCTTCAAAATGGCCAGCGGCGACCGGATATCGTGGGAAACCGCCGCCCGCAGCGCCCGTTCCTCCTCGACCATCCGCCACATGGCCTGCTCATTCTGCGCAAGCTCCGCCCGCATCCGCTCAAATTCCAGGCACAGATGCCCCATTTCATCCTGGTTTTCATAAGTGATCTGGAAATCCAGGTCATTTCCGGCAATTTTGGCGGACGCCTGCTCCAGCTCCGCAAGGGGTTTTTTCAGCTTATTCCGGTAAAAGAGCAGCACCGAAATGCCGCTCCCCGCAATCGCAAGAACCAGCACCCCATACGTCTGCAAAAAATCACAGAGTTCCGATATCCGGTAATCCCAGGCGCTCATCTCCCCCGCGTCGGGCCTTGGAATCCCGTCCCAATAATAGGGGTAAAGCTCCTGTTCCGCTTCCACGGCCTCCCAATACTGCTCCTCATCCATATACTTCCACCAGATTTTTTCCTGCACCTCGGACGCCGTTTTCGCAATCACCGCAGACAGGAAAAACGTGCAGACCAGACTGACGGTTAAATAAAGCAGGATCGTTTTTCGAAGGGAAAGATTTCTTATTTTATCCATCGGTAGCCCATCCCCCATACGGTTTCAATGTACTCGGTTTCCGTGTGTTCGCCAAATTTCCGGCGGATGCGGCGGATCAGCTCCGTGATCACCCGGCTGTCCCCCTCGGCGTCGTAGCCGCAGACGTTCTCGTAAATCCGTTCTTTATCAAAGACGATTCCCGGATTCATCGACAGGAATTCCACGATGGCATATTCGAGCTTTGTCAGTTCCAGGAAGGTTTCGCCGATCTGCACGCTTTTAGCGGTATAATCGATGGAAAGTTCCCCCTGAAAGCGGTAGCGGGATTTCGTCCTATGGCGCTCTTCCCGCTTCAGGTGCGCGGCAATCCTGGCCTCCAGTTCCTTCAGGCTGAATGGTTTTAAAATATAGTCGTCGCCGCCGGACAGCAGGCCGTTCACCCGATCCTGCTCTTCCACCCTGGCCGTCAGAAACAGGATCGGGCAGGCCACTTTATCCCGGATGCGGCGGCAGACCTCGATTCCGTCGATCTGCGGCATGTTCACGTCCAGCAGGATGATATCCGGCTCGGACTCGGCCATTTTCAGTCCCTCTGCACCGTTTTCCGCGGTCAGGACGGTATAATGTTTGATCTCAAAATAGCTTTTCAGCATTTTCAGCAGTTCTTTGTCATCGTCGATCATCAGAATTTTGTAGCCCATCGAAATTCCTTCTTTCCAGTCCCTTGTTCTGCCCCTATTATAAGAGCCGGGACTGGAAAAAACAAGCCGTATCATGCCGCGCTGTCATTTTGCAGGGCCTCTGCCAGATTGCAGTTCAGAATTCGTTTTCCTCCAATCCAGTAGGCCAGCGCCACAAATCCGAACACCGCCAGGACAAAAACCGCCATCGGTATCAGCGGCGCCTGTTCCAGAAATTCCGCCGGATCCAGATAGCTCGCCGTAATCAGGAAGCCCGTGATTAGGACTGTAAGTGGTAACTCAATCAACAACGGCCGTCCTGCAATCACCAGCGCCTCGATACAAAACATCTTCCGCATACTCTCCGGCGTCATGCCGACAGATAAATACCGGGCGAATTCCCGCTTCCTCTGCCGTAAAAATCCCAGCGCATTGGAGAAAATATTTGCAATGCCGATCAGCGCCAGCAGCGAACAGAACGCCCCTAAAATCAGCATCGAACCCTTCCGCATCCGCTCGTCCGTCTCCTTTTCCTGTATGCGGTTCTCGCTCTCAAAGGTAAAATCTTTCCCCAAAATCCGGGAAATCTTCGTCTCCAACGCGCTCAGTTCCGCCCCGTCCTCCGCCAGAATCCGCAGAAACGTATCCTCTTCCGCGCCGCCAATCTCCCCGGAAATCTCCTTCCACAAGGACAGCGGAATAAACTGCACAAGCGCATTGTTCGCATATTCTTCCCTGAGAACCGGAGGTTCCTGCGCATAAGCGAGCACGGGAATTTCCACGCTCCACTCTTCCTTCTGCAATGTGACTGTATCCGGATTTTCTTTCAGAAATGGGATGTATTCTTTATAGCGGAAATTACTGTTTGCGCTGTCCCAGATACGGTTCAGCACAATACTGCCGTTCGTCTCCGGCTCGATGCCAAGCTGCCCGCAATACTCCGCAAACCCCGCATCATCCAGAATCACAAGCGGCGCTTCCAGAAAATAAATATCAGCGGCTTCCCCCAGAAGTCCCAGCGCCTTTACCTCCTCACTGATCACACTTTCTGAAACAGGACACAGCGCCATGCCCTTCTGATACGCAGTGCTGCTCCGAACGCCCTCCAAGCTCCGGATTTCTTCCAAATTCCCCACATTTTCCAGCTCCGTATTCTTCACCGTAAACATCACGTCCCATGCGTCCTGATACCGCTCGAAATACGTGTGATTCGTACTGATTCCGGAAAGCGTCAAAAAGCTCATCATAACCATAAAGCCTAAAAACGAGAGCGTCAGCGACAGGGCGGACGTGCGCAGCGTTTTTTTCTGCGCTTTCAATGCATTTCCGGCCAATTCCCCCTCGATTCCAAACAAAAGCGACAGGATGCGGGAACGTTTTTTCCGCTTCAGCCCCGGCTCCTCCGCATTTTTCATCGCTTGAAGGGGTGTCCATCTGCTCAGTTTCCGCGCCGGAATCCAAGCCGAGATCAAAACCGTCAAAACAGAACTAAAAATAGTAATCAAAAACACCAGCGGATGATATTGGAAAATGGCCGGATGCCGCCCGACCAAATCCCCCGCCAGCAGGTTGATGATCTGAACCGTCCCAAAACTCAGCCCAATGCCGCCCAGATTTCCAACCAAAATCGGCAGAGCGCAAAGCACCGCCGCCTCCTGCATCAGACAGGTGCGGATCTGCCCCGGCGTCGCCCCGACGCTGGAAAAAATTCCAAACTGATGAATCCGCGCATCCATGGATACCGCAAAAGCATTGTGAATAATGAGAATCAAAGACAGGGACACCACCAGCAGAACCGCCAGATAAAAGGCCATCAAAAGCGGCGGCTCCTCGTCCGATGGGTTATGAATCAGATAGCGCGACAAAAGAAGTTCATGATATTCCGCCGCGCTCCCGTCCAGCCCAAGCTTCTCCAAGATCAGCGGCATGTCCTGATAAATTGTCCTTGGATTCCGGAAATAGAGGTCTGCGGCAGATTGTTCCTCATTCAAAACCGCTTTTTCTACGTTGGCAAAATTTTGAATAACCGCCAAATCTTCCTCCGTGATTTCTCCGGTCACACGCCCCTGCCAGTCTCCTTCCTCCAAAATAATCCGCTCCACCTCATAGGCCCAGAAATTATAAAACAGACAGCACAGCAGCGAGAGAAACAGCGAAGAAATCAAGGCCGCCGCGAGAATTGAAATGCTGGAAGCCCGGTTCTTTTTCAGAAAACTTACCGAATAATCCCACATCGCCCTACCTCCGTCCCGTGTCATGCAGAATCCGCCCGTCCTCGATGGTCACGATGCGGTCTGCCTCCAGCGCAATTTTTTCGTCATGGGTAATCAGCAAAACCGTCTGGTTCAGATTCCGGTTCGACCGCTTCAAAAGCTCGACGACCTCCCTGGAATTTTTTCGGTCGAGATTCCCGGTGGGCTCGTCGCAGAGCAGGATGGCCGGGCGGTAAATCAGTGACCGGGCAATCGCGGCGCGCTGCTGCTGTCCGCCGGACAACTGATTCGGAAGGCTCTCCAGCTTTTCCGCAATGCCAAGGGTGCGCACCACCTGCTCGAAATACTCCGGATTCGGCTTGCGCTTGTCCAGCAGAAGCGGCATCAGAATATTTTTCCGAATGGTAAGCGTAGGAATCAGATTATAGAATTGATAGACAAGGCCCACCTTCCTGCGCCGGAAAATGGCCGCCTGAGTCCGGTTCATTGTGGAAATGTCCGTTCCCTCCACGAAAACCTTCCCCTCTGTGGGCTGTTCCACACTCCCAAGGATATGGAGCAATGTGGATTTTCCCGAACCGGATGCTCCCACAAGGGCGGTAAATTCCCCCTTTTCCACTGAAAGGTCGATCCCGTCCAGGGCCGTCACTGAATTTTTCCCGGAACCGTAGACCTTTCGGACGCCTTCACATCTCAATAATTCCATGGTGTCACTCCTCTCTTTTTGCGTCCATTATAGCAAAGGAAAGTGACATCTCAGTGACGGTAGAGGCGGATTTCGAAGCAAGCGCCGCCGGAGGGCAGATTGCGTGCGGTCAGGTTCCCGCTTTGCAGTTCAAAAATCGCGTGCGCCAGGGCCAGGCCGATGCCGCTTCCATTGCCCGCGGCATCCTTCCCCCGATAAAAACGCTCGAACAGATGGGGAAGGTCTTCCGGTGCGAAGCCCTTTCCGTCGTCCCAAATCCGCATTTCCGCGTAAAGGGGATTTTCCGAATAATCGCAGTGAACCGTTCCGCCCGGTTCCGAATGTTCCATGCAGTTTTTCATCAAATTCATCAGCGCTTCCATCATCCATTCCATGTCCCCGCAGACCTGCATGCTGCCCCTGTCCGGAATCTCTACGGAAATCTGCTCCTTCGCCAGCAGGTCATTCAAATTTTCCGCCGCAAGACACAGCACTGTGTAAAGGTCGACGGGTTCTCGTTCCAGGCGCAGGGTTCCGGCGTCGATTTTCGAAAGGGTCAGCAGGGATTCCTCCAGGCGGTTCAGCCGCTCCAACTGCCGTTCGATCTGCCCTCCGTAAGGATTCGGCACAGTCTGTTTCATGAGCTGTAGGGAAAGGAATGCGGCCGTGATCGGCGTTTTGAGCTGGTGCGCAATATTCGCGAGATTGTCCGCGAAATTTTCCTTTGTCTGCAATGCAGTCTCCCGCGTCTGGTACAGCGACGTAACCGTCTTGTACAGTTCGTCCTGAAGTCTGGAAAAGGCATCCTCCTTTGTCTGGAGCACCGTTCCAGCCGCGCCCCTGTTGACCTGCTCCAGATAATTGGTCAGCTCCGCAATGCGTCTCCGGTTCTGCTGCTTCGCATAGCCCATGGAACAGAAAAACCCGCAGGCTGCCACAATGGACAAAACTGCGGTTAAAACAAGCGTCTTTGTGGGAATTCCCGCAAAAAAAGCATTGCGTCCATACCCATACTGCGCCAAAAACTGGCTTCCAGATTTTTCCTGCGCCGAAAGCGCATCGTATGTTTTTACGGCCGCAAGCACTTGTTTTTCGGCTTCCGGATTTTCTTCAACATAAATTTCACAGAATTTCGACACATGGGTGAAGGCTGTCTGCTGATAGGCACGCATCCAAAAGATAGAAATACCTGCGAGACTTGCCAAAAATACTATTATAGATACTAAATTCAAAACTTGCTGTTTCCGGCGCTCCATCAGAAATCCTCCTCCATTCGATAGCCAAAGCTTCGGATGGTTTTAAGGCCGGGCGGATTCCCAAGCTTTTCCCGCAGGCGTTTCATGGCAACGGTCAGCGTATTGTCATTCACATAATTCCCGTTTCGGTCCCAGACCTGTTCCAGAAGCTGTTTTCGGGTGATTGTCCTTCCTTTGTTTTCCATCAGCAGAAGGAATATCTGGTATTCCGGCCAGCTTAAAGCGACTTCCTCCCCTTCGCGAAAAACCGCCATTTTTTCGGTATCCAGCGAGAGGTTCCCGCAGGAAAGCCAGGTTTCCTGCGTCTGCCCTGCCCGCCGCAGAAGCGCCAGAATCCGGGAATGCAGCACCTCCAATTCAAAGGGCTTCACCACATAGTCGTCCGCCCCGTCCCGGAAGCCCTGGACGATCTCCGCCGTCTCGCCCCGGACAGTCAGGTAGAGAATGGGAAGGGCATTTCCCCACCGGCGGCGGACCCAGCGGCATACGTCGTCGCCGGTTCCGTCCGGCATGTTCCGATCCACCAGGAGGAGATCCGGTCGCTCCTGAAGGAGGGCCTGTTTCGCCCCGGTGATGTTTGGGTAAAGGCTTACCTCCATCTGGCGCATTTCCAGATAAGTTTTTACGTTTTGGGCGATGGCGGGGTCGTCTTCCAGGTAATCGATGCGGATCATAGGCTGCCTCCTTCGGGTGCTTTTCTTTCTAAAGATTCTTCTATTTTACCGCTCCGCCCGCGCCCGCGCAAGCCTTGACCTTGCTTACCGTATAATCACCAGTTCGCCGTTTTCTTCCATCTCCGCCAGAAGAAAGCCCTCTTCAATCCGATGCGTTTCCCCGGTTCCATATACCTGAAATTCCGCCCAATCGCATTGCCTGCGGAACATCTGAAGTTTGAACGCATGCTTCCGCACGGCGCGAATCCGTACAAGCACCGTCCCCTTTTTCAGATTCCAGTCCAAATCCACAAAGCCGTCGAAGTACCGGAAGTCCCGCACGCGTCCCCGATCCATAAATTCCGGCAGGGCGGGCAGAATCTTCAGGACGCCGGGCGCCGTGTAAAGGAGCATTTCCTGCACCGCATTGACATAGCCCATGTTTGCATCGAGCTGCACCGCAGCCGCATACCAGTTCAGCGTTACATTCATTCCCCGCCAGTCGTTGTGCAGGGTAAAGAAATTCGAAATGACTGTGGATTTCGTCATATTTTCCAGACACCTGGCCGCCATTTCCGGCTCCTCCAGACGCGCGTACATGCTTGCCGCATAAGCCAGCGACCATCCGGTCTGGGTATCGATCTTCCGCAGATCCACCGCACGCCGGAACGCTGGAATCTGTTCGGAATTCTGCACCGTACTCACCTCATTGCCCGGAAACAGCGGATATATATGGGACAGATGGCGGTGGTCGTACCGCTCATCGAACCGTTCGTCCTGCCACTCCCGGATACCGCCGTCCCTGCTCACCTTATATTCCGGAATCGCCCGGATGATCTTTTTCCAGCCCTCAATTTTTTCCGGATAGAGCTGTTCTTCCTCCGAAATTTCAATCAAATGGGCGAAAAACTCTTTTAGGATTGCCAGATCCATCGTGGAGTTGACCGTGGTCGGCATGGGGTGCGGCATCGGGTTGGCCGGGTCGATTTCCGGCGGCATAAAATTGCCCGGCGTGTTTTCCGGTGAAACGCTGGGGTAGAATTTCAGCATCCCATTGGCGTCATATGTCACGAAATCCTCGTAGAACTTCGCTGTTTCCTCCATAAACGGGAGGATCTCTTCTTTCAGGAATTTCCGATCTTTCGTGTAGCGGTAGTAGTCGTAGTAGTGTTTACAGAGCCAGCCCGCCGCGCTGACCCAGTTCATGATAACCGGAACGACCTGATTCGGGTAGGCCATCCCCGGCGTGGTTCCTGCCGTCACAAAAATGCCGTCCATACCGAACAGTTTTTTCGCGCTTTCCCGGAAAATATCCATGCGGTCGTTGAAATAGCGGAAAAAGGCCTTGTTGTAGTCCAGAAGATTTCCTACATAGCTCTGCCAGTAGATCATCTGGATGTTGATATTCGCCATATTGTGGCACCAGAGCAGACCGTAGGCGCTTCCCCAAAGCCCGTACATGGGAAATGGATTCGTCTTTTCGTCTGTTCCGCTGATGAACAGGTATCTTCCGAAACGCCACAGTTTTTCATATAATTCCTTGTTTCGCACGCCCTGGAATGCCTGGTAAAGCAGCTCTTCATTGCTGTGGAAACCTTCATAATCCAGTTCGAACGATGCGCTGTTGAAAAATTTTTCATGGACGTTTTTATGACATTGCAGATAATTTTCGTAAGAATCTGCCAGCGCGCGCAGCTCCGTTTCCAGAGTGCGGATGGTTTCCGGTACTTCGCTTTCCGCCTTTTTCACAAACACTTTTCCATATAAGAGCACTTCCCGGCATCCGGTGAGCCGCACGCCGCGCGGAGCGTCCTCCGCTTTTCCGCCTGGGAACCGGAACTGTACGACACAGCCGTACCAGGTGCCGTCGTCGTTTCGCGCATAGTAAACCAGGCAGTCGTCGTCCCGGCGTTTCTGCGCAGATTCCAGGATATGACTGCACAATGGTTCCGGAACATCACCTTTTTCGTCCCGGTGCATGTCCAGATCCACGGTCACGTCCAGCGTTTCCCCGTCGGAAACGATCCGTTTCGCGATCATCTGCTCCGGCCGCGATACAAACGCCGTTGATGCGTACTGGGTTCCCTGATCTTTCCATTTCTGCCCGACTTCCCCGCTGTCCATCTGCATCCAGCGCAGGTAATCGGAAAAGCCTTTGCCGCCTGCATATTCGATTTTGATGTTCGCCAGTGGAAGACAGCTTTCCAGTTCGCCTTCATAGCCCCGCTCTTTCAAGGCATTTACGACTGTCCAGCTCGCTTCCTGGAAGTTTTCTTCGTCCATTTTTCTGCGCAGTTCCTGAAAGGCGTCGCTGACGTCCGGCAGTTCCGTGCATTTTTTGCCGTGCCAGAGGTCGTGGTGGTTGATGACCATGGTTTCTTTTTTGGAACCGCCGTAAATGTTGATGCCAATGGCGCCGTTGCCGCTGACGAGGCCTTCCCGCCACAGGTCATGCCACCAAGAGGATGGATAGCGCATATAGAGGGTATTTCTTGTTATTTGCATGGTTTTATTCCTCCTCGTGCTCTTTTTTTTCATTGTAACGGATGGTTCTGTTTTTTGAAATGGATGGATTTTTGCAATTTACTGGATTATTTTTCATTTCATGCTATAATTTTTTTATTCATTAGAAAGGTGCTTGGAGGGGTTTTATGATTCAGACAATGATTGTCGATTCTGACGCGCATATGCGGGGATACCTGGAACAAATTATTCCGGCTTTGTGCCCGCAGTTTGAAGTGAAGGATTCCGCGGATAATGGCCTGGCTGCCTGGCAGAAGATTCAGGAATGCGCACCGTCCGTAGTATTTCTGGATACGGAGCTGCCTGGCATGGACGGGCTGACTCTGCTGCGCCTTTGTTCCGGCCTTTCCAATCCGCCGGTTTGTGTACTGGTCAGTGCGCGGGCTGATTTTTCCGCGGCACAGCAGGCCGTGCAGTACCATGCGTTTCAGTATATTTTAAAACCGATTCATCCGGATATTCTGAAGGATACGCTGGAGCGGCTGGCGGCGCAAATGTCCGTCTCCAAGAAGCTCATTCAGCAGAATTATTTTACGCATCTTCTTCATAACACCGCTCCGAAAGACAGTGAGGAAGATATTCGTTCCGCTTTTGAAAATATCGGCTGTTTTTATACTTATTATGTCTGTATCGGCTCCTACTGTACTGCCCGGGACAGCCAGTTTGACTACTTCGGGGATTTCTGGAAAAAGACGAATTTCGACGAAATTGTACCGACGTTCGCCGCCGCTCCCGATACGCTCTGGCTTCTGCATGAAAAAAATATTTGCTTTTTCGTCTATGCCACCCAGAAGAAGGATCCCCAAAAGCAGGAAATCCTCTGCGAAAAAATCATGAATTTTCTGGCGCAGTTCGATTGCCCGAAAACCTTTGTCTATAATTCCTGTACCGAAAAAAAGGAGGAGCTTCGCAGTCAGTTTCTGGAGCTGGATTCGTATGGGAAGAATTTTTCGATTTTCGGGGATTCTATTTCGTTGAATCTGGCTGATAACACGGAGGTAAATGATGCGGACTTGATTTCATTCGCCGGATGGCAGATGCTTTCTGATTTGATTATTGAGCGGAAGTTTGACCTGTTTCAGAAGCAGACCGCAGAGATTTTGCAGGAATGTGAGAAAAAGCGCTGTTCTCAGCGGAAGCTGAATGGGATTACGAAGCGTATCTGTGAAATTGCAAACAATAATTACCTGCCCTATGCTGTCATGGATCAGATCGATGAGCTGATTTCGAACACGACTGCCTATGCCGATGTTTCCACGGGGCTGCACGATATCCTAGCCAATATTTTCCATCATTTCCCGGAGAATTCTTATGACCGGAAGGTTTCGGCGATCAAGGATTTTATTGATAATCACTATACGGAGCCGCTTTCTTTGGCGGCGCTGTCGGAGCGGTTTTCGTTCAGTATCTCTTATTTGAGTACATTGTTTAAGAAGCATTATAAGGTGTCGCCCAGTGATTATATTACGGGGCTGCGGATGAGCAGGGCGAAGATCTTGCTGGAGGGGGATGGGAAGAGTATTCGGGAAGTGGCGGAGGCCGTGGGGTATTATGATCCGTACTATTTCAGCAGGCTGTTTAAGATGGAGACGGGGGTAACGCCGTCGCAGTATCGGCAGGAGCAAAGGAAGTGAGGGGGGAGCGGATCCCCCATCACCCTAAATTCCGAATTCTTCCGCCCAGGCTTTCAGCTCGGCCTCGCCTGCATTCGCGGCGAACCGCTTCCCCTCTTTCAGCACCGCGCCCGGGCAGGACGGCGCCAGCTCCTGATTCGTGTTCCCCATCCCGCTGCTGCCGGACGTAGCCACCGGAATGATCGTCTTTCCGGACAGATCATACTGTTCCAGGAATGTATTCATAATGGTCGGGAACACATACCACCAGATCGGCGCAGCCGCAAAGATCACGTCATACTGCTCCATGTTCTCCACGCGGTTTGCGACCGCAGGGCGGATGGATTTATTCGTCATCTCGATGGTGCTGCGGCTGTTTTTGTCGGTCCAGTCAAGGTCGGCTTTGGTGTAGGGAACTTCGGGCTGGATTTCGTGCAGGTCTGCGCCGATGGCGGAGGCCAGGCGCTGGGCCAGGCGAGCGGTTACGCCGCTGGCGCTGAAATATGCTACTAATACTTTGCTCATAGGTGCCACCTCAGTGACAGCCCACCCTCACGCAATCTGAATCTTCAAAATCGGATGCAGAATATAAGTCCCATACCGCACCCCATAATTCCCCTCAAAACTCTTCGCCTCCGCAAACAACGGGTCATACACCAGCCCCTGGATCTCCGCCCAGCTATGCCCCGCTCCCCCGGTCCCATCCGAGTCCACGCAAACATAAACCTCCGTATACCCCAGCGCCTTCGCCAAATACGCAAACGCCGCCGCATCCGACTGGCAGTTCCCCCTGCCCTTCACAAAATGGTCATTCGCATAAACCGCCGGCCACCCGTCGAAATTACTGAACGTCCGAATCGTCGCATAAGGCTTCTTCATCACCCAGTCGAAACACGCCCGCAGCTTCTGCGCCTCGGTCATCCCGTCGTTCGTAATCTGAGCCACAATGGCCCGCGCATGCACTTCCGCTTCGAATCGGGCGGTATCCGCGGTACTCAGGGCTTTTCCTTTCGAATCATGGCCGGTGGCCTGCCCGTTTTCGATGGTCAGGCTTTTGACAATCTGGCCCTTGCTGTTGACGTAGTAGGTCGTATTCCCTTTGGTTTGGTAGCCGGTCAGCAAATAGCCGCTGTCACTGAAGAAATAATACTTCGAGCCGATCTTCTGGACGCCTTTGCGCATGACGCCGTTTGTGCCGAAGTAGGCACGGCCGCCTTTAAAATTGCCCCAACCGGTCTTTCGCACGCCATTCCACTTCATATAGTAGGTTTTGCCGTTTACGGTGACAAAGCATTTCTTCAGGACGACGCCCTTTTTGTTCGTCCGGTAGACGTTTCCGTTCTTCCGAATCCAGGCGTTGCCCACGCGGCGGCCCTTTTTGTCAAAATAATAGGTCTTCCCGTCAATGCGGACAAAGCCCTTCACCGCCTTTCCCTTCTTATAATAATAGACGTTTCCCGCCGTCCTCTTCCAGCCGTCTTTCACCGCTGCCGACGCGGGCATGCTGCAGGCCAGGCACAGAAACGCCACCGCCAGCAGCAGATTTCTCTTCCGTTTCATAAACCATCCTCCCTCTTTTTCTGATCGGTTTTCTTCCATTATAGATTTTTCTCCATACCGTGTCAACGTCTCCGCCGCCCTGTCCTAGCAAAAAATTGCGCTTTTCCAAAACAGCCGCAAAAATGTCCAGTTTCTTTTTCCGTCCGAATCCGGCAAAACGCAAAAATTCCCAGATAGAAAGAAATGGTTTCTATTTTATGGAATTTGTACACATGATAAAATCGTATCATCAAAAAGGTAAACAACCTGAACAAAAAAACATTTGATTCGTGGGAGGTAAACATGAAGAAAAAAACTGTAGCAATCTTATTAACCGCTATGATGGCAATGAGCGCAATGGCAATCCCGGCATCCGCAGAAGAAGGAACCAAGAAAATCGGTATCGCAATGCCGACCCAGTCCCTGGAACGCTGGAACCGTGACGGCGCATACCTGGACGAGCAGTTCAAAGCCGCAGGCTATGACACCGAACTGGTTTACTCGGACAACCAGATCGACCGCCAGGTAAACGACATCCAGAACATGATCGCCGACGACGTAGACCTTCTGGTTATCGCCGCCATCGACGGCGAAGCGCTGAACACCGTACTGGAAGAAGCCGCTGAGAAAGAAATCCCGGTTATTTCCTATGACCGTCTGATCAAATCCGATGCCGTTGCTTACTATGTATCTTTCGATAACTACACCGTAGGTACGCTGCAGGGCCAGTACGTGGTTGACACGCTGGATCTGGACAACGCAGGCGACGCGACCTACAACATCGAGTTCACCGCAGGCGACCCGGCCGACAACAATGCAGGCTACTTCTTCAACGGCGCTTACGACGTCCTCAGCCCGTACATTGAATCCGGCGTCCTGAACGTGGTTTCCGGCCAGACCGATTTCGACTCCGTAGCAACCCCGTCCTGGGATACCCAGACCGCCCTGGAAAGAATGCAGAACATTCTGGCTTCCTACTATGCGGACGGCACCCAGCTTGACGTAGCCCTTTGCTCCAACGACTCCACCGCTCTTGGCGTTTCCCAGGCAATCGAGTCCGACTACGCAGGCGACAACACCGTTCTGATCACCGGCCAGGACGGCGACGAAGCAAACCTTGCAAACATCGTTGACGGAAAACAGTCCATGACCGTTTACAAAGCCGTTGCAAACGAAGCAGTCGTAACGCTTGACCTTGCGGAAGCAATGTTAAACGGCGAGACCGTAGACGGCTCCCTGATCGAAGCATCCGCGTGGGATTTCGACTGCGCATACGACACCGAGTCCTATGAAACCTCCGAAGGCAACAAGTGCCCGTCCTTCCTGTTAGTACCGACAGTTGTTACCACGGAAAACCTGCAGGAAGCGCTGGTTGATCCGGGCTACTACACCATGGACGACGACGGCTATCTGCATCCGGCGGAATAAGAAGCATTCGCCTGATTTACGAAAAGAAACGAAATGGGCGGGGTCATGCCCCGTCCGTTTTCTTATGAAAGAGAAAGGAGGATACCATCTTGGCTGAAAATATTCTGGTAATGGAACACATTACGAAAGAGTTCCCCGGCGTAAAGGCTCTGGACAATGTTAATCTGGAAGTACAGCGGGGAGAAATTCACGCCCTGATCGGTGAAAACGGCGCCGGAAAATCCACGCTGATGAACGTCTTAAGCGGCCAGTATCCCTATGGAAGCTACACCGGAACCGTTACCTACGAGGGAAAGGAATGCCATTTTAAGAAACTCACGGACAGCGAAGCGTTAGGTATCGTCATCATTCATCAGGAACTTGCCCTGATCCCGCTGCTTTCCATTGGGGAAAACATGTTTTTAGGCAATGAGATCCGAAACCGCTTCGGCTATATTGACTGGGACAAGACTTACAGCGAAGCAGAAAAGCACATGGAGCGGGTCGGCCTGCACGAATCCGCACAGACGCTGATTAAAGATATCGGAACCGGAAAACAGCAGCTTGTAGAAATTGCAAAAGCCTTTTCCAAAAAAGTAAAACTGCTGATTTTGGATGAGCCCACCTCATCCCTGAACGACGAAGACGCGAAAATGCTGTTAGACCTGCTTCTGGAATTCAAGAAGACCGGGCTGACATCCATTATCATTACTCATAAACTGAATGAAATTGTTTACTGCGCAGACCGCGTGACCATTCTCCGGGACGGAAGTACCATCGAAACCCTCACAAAGGGTGTGGACGATTTAAGCGAAGACCGGATTATCAAAGGAATGGTTGGCCGTCCGATGGAAGACCGCTATCCCCACCGCGAACACCGGGTGCAGAAAGAAGTCATGCTGGAAGCGAAAGACTGGACCGTCCATCATCCGCTTTACCCGGAAAAAATTGTGGACGATCATATCTCCTTTAAGGTGCATAAAGGAGAGGTGATCGGTTTCTCCGGGCTGCAGGGCGCAGGACGGACGGAACTGGCCATGTCGATTTTCGGAAAGAGCTACGGAACCGGCATTACCGGCGATCTGTACATCAAAGGCCAGAAAGTAACCCTCAAAGAACCCGCGGACGCGATCCGGCACGGGCTGGCTTACGTAACCGAAGACCGGAAGACCAACGGCCTGATCCTGGACGAATCCATCCGGTTTAACACCACTCTGGCCCGCATCGGCAAAGTCTGCGACAAAGGCATCATCAACATTGACCTGGAAGTCCAGGAAGCAGAGAAAATGACCAAAGACATGGGAACGAAAACGCCTTCCATCGAACAGCGCGTCGGGAACCTCTCCGGCGGGAACCAGCAGAAGGCCCTCCTCGGAAAATGGATGTTCGCGGAACCCGAAATCCTGATTCTGGACGAGCCCACCCGCGGCATCGACGTCGGCGCAAAGTATGATATCTACTGCCTGATCAATCAGATGGTTGACCAGGGGAAAGCCGTCATCATCATTTCCTCGGAAATGCCGGAGCTGCTTGGTATGTGCGACCGGATTTATGTCATGAACGAAGGCCGGATGGCCGGAGAACTGGACGCCAAAGAGGCCACCCAGGAAAAGATCATGGCCTGCATCATGCAGACGTCCTGAGTGGGATAGAAAGGAGAAACGAAAATGAATGCAAAGGCAAAAGATTTCCTTACAAAATATACCATGGTTCTTGCGCTGGTCATCGTCTTCGCCCTGTTTTGTTTCCTGACAGACGGCAGACTGCTCTATGCGCAGAACATGTCGAACCTGATGCTGCAGAACGGCTACGTTTTAGTCCTGGCCTGTGGTATGCTGCTCTGTATCTTGACCGGTGGTAACATCGACCTGTCCGTCGGTTCTGTTATCTGTCTGGTAGGCGGTATCGCCGCTGTTCTCATCAGCAAAGGTTTTAACCCCTACCTGACCATCCTGCTCTGCCTGGTCATCGGACTTCTGGTCGGTATCTGGCAAGGTTACTGGATCGGCTACATGCGGATTCCTCCGTTTATCACCACCCTGGCTGGTATGTTTATTTTCCGTGGATTTGGCCGTCTGGTTCTGGACAACAAGACCGTTTCCATCCAGAATAAATCCTTCTTAAACGTATTTACTTCTTATGTAAATATCCCCGGACTTGACGATACGGCTCACTACTCCGCTCTGATCGTGGGTGTCATCGTAGCCTGCTACGTAATCTTCTCTACGGTTTCTTCCCGGAGCAATAAGGCGAAAAAAGGGTATCGTCAGAACAGCGCGGCCAGCGATTACGGCAAAGCCATTATCATTGCAGCCGTTATCATCTGGTACTGCTACCTGTTAAGCCAGTACAAAGGCATTCCGGTTATGCTGATCTGGGTAGTTGCCATCTGCCTGATTTATAACTTCATTACTTCCAAAACCGCTTTTGGCCGTTACTTCTACGCCGTCGGCGGAAATGAAAAGGCAACCAAACTTTCCGGTATCAATACCAACAAGATTTACTTTATCGCCTACGCAAACATGGGCCTCCTGGCCGGCCTTGCCGGACTCCTCTGCGCGGCCCGCGTCGGTTCCGTAACCGGCAGCACCGGAACTTCCTTCGAAATGGATGCCATCGGCTCCTGTTTCATCGGCGGCGCTTCCGCATACGGCGGCAGCGGTACAATCAGCGGTGTCGTCATCGGCGCACTCCTGTTAGGCGTCATCAACATGGGAATGTCCATTATGGGTATCGGCGATTCCTGGCAGTACGTGGTAAAAGGCGCGGTACTTCTGGTAGCCGTTGTCTTCGATGTTCTTTCGAATCGGAAATCCGGTTCCTGAAGCATCCCAAAAGAGTCTCCGCTTTTTGCGGCGGCTCTTTTCCCCGTTTCAAAAATATGCTAAACTGTGCTAATCTGACACGCGAAAGGATCTTATCATGAAAAAATCAACCCGAACAATGTTTCTGATTCTCTCCGTCTGCATGGTACTGCTCTCCTGCATCTGGATTTACTTCCAGAGAAGCCTGGATATCATCGAACTGTCCGACAGCGGAAATGGCACAGCTTACAAAAAACACTATGTATTAATTCCTGACGAGGAAAATTCCCTGCTCTGGGAGGCCGTTTATGAGAGCGCACGCAATGCGGCCGCAGAGGCGGACGCCTACCTGGAGCTGATCTCTCCCAGCGAAAATACGAATTACACCCAGGCGGACTGCCTGCAGATCGGGATCGCCTCCAAGGTGGACGGCATTATCTTAAAGCCCGACGGCAGCGAAACGGTACGCGCCCTGATCGACCAGGCCGTGGAAGACGGCATTCCGGTGATCACGGTTCTGGAAGACGATTCCGACAGCCAGCGCATCAGCTTTGTGGGCCTGAACAACTATCAGATGGGGGATACCTACGCCTCCCAGGTGCTGGAACTTTTGAATCCGGATACGACGGACGTTATGATTCTGCTGAGTTCCGAATCCCGCAGCCCCGGCACGAACCTGGTCTATTCCCAGATTGTCCGGGCAATCGAACAGAAAAAATCGGACAGTCAGACAGTCCATGTCTCCCCCTACAGCATCGACAGTTCTACCGATTTCGACACCGAAGAAGCGATCCGGGATATTTTTCTGAACTCGGAAACCCTTCCGGATATCATTCTCTGTATGGACGAGGTTGCCACGGAATGTACCTATCAGGCGCTTTTGGACTATAACGAAGTCGGCAATGTGAATATCATCGGCTTTTACTATTCGGATCTGATTCTGGATGCCCTCCAGAAAGGCACGATTCCGGTCACGATCGCGCTGAATACGGAAGAAATCGGCCAGTACAGCATTGCCGCCCTGGAAGAATACCTCTCCCTGGGCCACGCAAGCAGCTACTACAGCGTTGCCATTGACATCCTCACCCAGAAGAATGCCGCATCCTTTGCGGAACAGAAAGAAACCCCGGAGGAACCTTCATGAGCGGAAAAATCAATCCCCCGAAACTCAATTCGATGCAGATGAAATTAAGCGGCGTCATGCTGCTGGTCCTGGGCTTCATCCTGTGTATGAACCTGTTTATTTTCGTCCAGATTAATTCCGCGGTACAGCGGATCGACGCCGTCTTTTCCAGCAATGTGACTATCAATGAACTGGCCGACACGCTGGATCTCGTCCAGAATACCGTTTATGAATACCTGACCACCAAAAGTTCCCAGGCGCTGGAAAATTATTACCGCTACGAGCAGGATTATCGTGAGCTGTTAAGCGACCTGAATAACCGGAATCTGGACAGCGAGATCAAAATGCTGGAAAAAAATATCCGCAATATGTCCGAAAGCTATCTGGAACAGACCAGCTATGCCATACTGGCAAAGCGCGGCCGGAATGTGGAGCGCTATAAAGAAGCCTACGAGCAGGAAACGCTGCTGTTTCAGTACATTAACACCTATATTTACGACCTGAACAATCTGCAGTTCCGGCAGAATTCCGCGAATTACCAGATTCTTCTGTCCTCCATGAATGTGCTGGAACACGCCAGTATTCTGATTATGCTGGTGGTCTTTGTGGTCGGGATCTTCATTGCCATGCTGCTCGTCCGCAATATGATCCGTCCCCTGACCGCCCTTTCCACCACCGCCTACGAGGTCGCGAAAGGGAACCTGGACGTCCCGCTGCTCCCCATCGTCTCCGAGGATGAGGTGGGCGTTGTGACCCACGCCTTTAACCAGATGCTGGAAAGCATCCGGGAAAACATCGAAAAGCTGAAAGACAGCATGGAGAAAGAATCCCTGATGAAGGAGCGGCAGCTTTCCATGGAAGCCCATTTAAAAGACGCCCAGTTAAAATTCCTCCAGGCCCAGATTAACCCGCATTTCCTGTTTAATTCTTTAAACGCCGGTGCGCAGCTCGCCGTGATGGAGGATGCGGAGCGAACCGAGATTTTTCTGGAAAAAATGGCCGATTTTTTCCGCTACAATGTGCGGAAAATGGGCGACGAGGCCACCCTTCAGGAGGAAATCGAATCCGTCGACAACTACATTTACATTTTAAATGTCCGTTTCGCCGGGGATATCCACTATGAGAAAGAAGTCGATGAGGGCGTCGGTGAAATTTTAATCCCCAGCATGATTTTGCAGCCCCTTGTGGAAAATGCGGTGCAGCACGGCATTCACGACTGTATGGAAAACGGCGTCATCCGCCTTTCCATTCACCGGGAAGACCTCCGCCTTCGGATTACCGTCAGCGACAACGGGGAAGGCATGACACCTGAAACCATCCGGGCTGTGATGGAGGGACGCGCCGATCAGGAGAAAAAAGGGAAAGATTCTACCGGCATTGCCCTGGACAATGTGATCCACCGGCTTCAGCTTTATTATAATCAGGAAAATCTTCTGCAAATCGAAAGTGCAGGCATCGGAAAAGGGACGCAGATCACAATTCTGCTGCCCTTAGGCCAGAAAGGAGAAGAGGAATGTACCGAATCTTAATCGCCGACGACGAAGGGATTATGCTGGAATCCCTCCGCAGCAGCATTTCCAGCCAATTCGGCGGCGTCTGCGAGATCGAGACTGCCAAAACCGGCCGGGCCGTCATCGAAAAGGCGGAAACCTTTCATCCGGATATCGTGTTTATGGATATCCATATGCCCGGCATCAACGGCATCCAGGCCATGAAAGAAATCCGCAAGTTTAACACCGCGGCGCTGTTTTACATCATTTCGGCCTATGACAAATTTGATTACGCGAAGGAAGCCATCGACCTTGGCGTCGAAAAATATCTGATGAAACCGATTTCCAAAAAGACCATCCTCTCCGTGGTAGAAGAAGCCATGACCAAAGTCGACAAAAACCGCCGCCAGCGCAGCGACCAGCTCCGGATTCAGGAAAAGCTGGAAACCGTTATTCCTGTCGTGGAAAGCGGCTTTATCAATGCAATCCTGTTTCAGAACGAAATTCAGGATATCAGCTATTACCGGCAGCTTCTGGACATTGATACCGAATATGGCTACATGGCTGTGATCCAGTTTGGAACCGACTACGAGGACGGCCGCCTGGTCAGTCCGGTGGGAATGAACGTCAAGGCCCAGGAATTTTATCCGGAGCTTCGGGAGCTGGTGAAAGCCGCCATTTCTCCCTGCATTGTCGGGCCCCTGATGTCAAACTGTATCTCCTTCGTGGTGCTTCATGAAGAACGGGAAGTGCCTTATGAAGAACGGATTGAAATCGTGGAAAATACCAGGGCCCTGGCCACCAGGCTGGAGCGGCGCCTGGGCGCGAAATTCCGGGTCGGCATCGGAAAAATCCATCCCATCGAAGAGCTCTCGAAGTCCTATCGGGAAGCGGTCCGTGCCCTGACCGGAAGCCGCAGCCGCGTGATCCATATCGAGGACATGCAGCAGAATGGCGTTTATGACGAGGCTTTTCCGGGCGAAAATGAACAGCGCCTGTTCCGTTGTCTGGAAACGGGCGATCCCGACGGCCTGATCCAGGAATTGAACGCCTTTTTTGACTGGATGGTGCGCCATTATCCGGATGACCTGAACAATATCCGTCTGAAAGTTCTGGAATACATTATGCGCGCGGAACAGATTGCCTTTGAAGCCGGAGCGGTCAACTATGGATTCAGTTACCGGAAGGATTATCTGGACATTGCCATGTCCTGTACCGATTATGAGGATCTGCGCCGGTGGTTCCAGGAAAAAATGGTTTCCATCTGCTGTACGCTCCGGGATCAGAAGGAAGAGCAGTCGGACTCCATCGTGAAAAAAGCGGAGGCGTATATTCAGGAACATTTCGACAAGGACATTTCCCTGGACGAGGTTTCCAGGGAGGTGAATATCAGCCCCTACTACTTCAGCAAGATCTTCAAGGAAGAATCCGGGGAAAATTTTATCGAATACCTGACCCGCATCCGCATCGAAAAGGCCAAAGAAATGCTGGAAAATCCTTCCCTCAGCATCAAGGAAGTCAGCGCCATGAGCGGCTATTCCGACCCAAACTATTTCAGCCGTCTGTTCAAAAAGCAGACCGATATGACTCCCAGAGAATACAAAGCGAGGTATGGAAAATGAGAAAACAACGATGGGTTTCGGCGCTTCTTCTTTTATGCCTTCTGCTGTTCTCCGGGTGCGGCGCGCAGACGGAGATGCCGGAAACGGAGGATGAGGCCGCGGCAGAGTCCCTGCAGATCGGGTTAAGCTTCGATTCTTTTGTCATTGAGCGCTGGCTGCGGGATCGGGATATGTTCGTTTCCACGGCGCAGAGTCTGGGGGCTGACGTGAATGTCCAGGTTGCCAACGGCGTCGTGGAGGAGCAGATTTCCCAGATTGAGTATTTTATCCAGAAAAAGATGGACGTGATCGTCATCATTGCCATCGACGGAACTGCGCTGACCGATGTCGTGAAAAAGGCGCAGGATGCGGGAATTAAGATCGTCTGCTATGACCGCATTATCGAAAATGTAAACGCAGACCTGTACATTTCCTTTGACAATGTGATGGTCGGGACGCTCATGGGCGAAGCGCTGAAAAATGCATGCCCGGAGGGCGGGAACATTTTCGCCATCTATGGTTCTCCTACGGACAACAATGTGGATCAGGTCATCGAGGGCCTGACCGCCTCTTTAGCGGACAGCAATCTGACCATCGTCTACTCCGACTACTGCGAAAACTGGCTGGCGGAGCTGGCCTTTGAACGGGTCAATGAGGGGCTTTCCATCACTCATGATATCGTAGGCGTCATGTGCGGAAATGATGATCTGGCAAGCCAAGCGATCCGGGCTTTATCAGAAAACAGGCTGGCCGGGCAGGTAGCGGTGGTTGCCCAGGATGCGGAGCTGGCCGCCTGTCAGCGGATCGTGGAGGGAACCCAGGAAATGACGGTTTTTAAGCAGGTGGAGCTGGAAGCGGAAGCCGCCGCTGTTCTTTCAGTCGCATTGGGACGGGGCGAATCCATTACTTCCGATACCTGTTCCTACCAAGTGACCGAAACGATCAACGACGGAACCTACGACATTCCCTACTACAGCATCCAGCCTGTGGCCGTGACGGCGGAAAATATGGACGAGGTCATTATTGACCAGGGATTCCATTCCCAGGAAGACGTTTACTTGAATGTTTCCGGCCATAAGGCCAATTAGTGGGGTATTTCCCGTATTTTTTTCAATTTTTGTGCACTTTTTCCCTTAATTTTTTCAGATAAGGTTTGACAAGCGGATTTTTTTACTATAATATAGTAGTGTAGCAAAGGGGCTCTCGTAGTTTTATGCAGCGAGCGTCCCTTTTTGGTTAGAAACATACCCGATCAAAAAACAGAATTTTAAGGAGGCAAAACATGAAAAAACGTTTATCCGCACTCTTGTGTGCCGCTCTGGCCGTTTCCACGATCGTTGGCGCTATGCCCGCGATGGCCGAAAGCTCTTCGGAACAGGTCCTGAACGTATACAAGAACAATGAACCCGCGACCCTCGACCGCGTGGCTTCCACCATCGACGAAGCCGGCAAATTCATCCTGTACGACGCATCCGAACCCCTCTTCCGTATCGTAGACGGCCAGACAGTGGAAGCAGGCTGCGAATCCTACACCTATGATGAGGAGACGATGACCTATACCTTTACCCTGCGTGATAACCAGTGGGAAGACGGCGTTGCCGTAACGGCTGCCGATTACCTGTATTCCTTCCAGCGCATGGTCGACCCGAACACCGCATACGGCTACGTGTCCGACCTGTACTGCATCGAAAACGCCGAAGCGATTAACGCCGGTGAAATGGACGTTTCTGAACTTGGCGTAACCGCGCCGGACGACAAGACCCTTGTCGTAAAACTGAACGAAGTAACCCCGGCCTTCCTTCAGGTCGTACCGATGTATCCCCAGAGACAGGACTTCGTAGAATCCTGCGGCGATGGCTACGGCACCGACGCCGATAAGTTTTTAAGCTGCGGCCCGTTCAAAGTAACCACCTGGGAACATAACAGCTACATCGACATGGTAAAGAACGAAAATTACTGGGATGCCGAAAACGTACAGTTGGAAGAAGTGCACGTCGCACTGACCAATGATTCGAACACCCTGTACACCTCCATGTTAAACGGCACCCTGGATCACATGCAGACCTCCAAGACCGAATACGTCGAGGAATTTGAAGGCAACGACGATCTCGTAATCACCGAAACCGTAACGCCGACCCTGGCCTTCATCGTATTTAACTGCGAAGACGAAGTCATGTCCAACGTAAAAGTACGCCAGGCCTTCTCCGCAGCCATGAACCGCGAGCTGTTCACCGAAGTTCTCTACAGCGGTCTGGCCGTTCCGGCCTACGGCCTGCTGTCTTCCGCGAATAACATCAACGGCGTTTCCTTCCGTGATGAAGTGGAAGAACCCCTGACCGCCTTCATCGAAGCCCTCGAAGATCCGAAGGCCCTGCTGATCGAAGGCCTGACCGAGCTTGGCATGGATCCGGATCCCGCGAACCTGGAAGTGACCCTGAGCATGGGCAGCACCACCGCCGCTTCCGAGAACCAGATGGCCGTATTCCAGCAGTGCTTCCAGGAAACCCTGGGCGTAACCGTTGTCCCGGATCAGACCGAATGGGCGACCTTCTGGACAGACTGTAAAGCAGGCGATTTCCAGATGGGCTACCTTGCATGGTCCGGCGAAGTGGATATTTCCTTCCTGTTTAACCTGTTCTTATCGGATTCCGCGCAGATGCCCTGCTTCTACTACACCGAAGAATACGATGAGATCGTAAATCAGGCGAACAGCTGCACCGACGACGCAGAGCGCTTTGCGCTTTACGCTGAGGCGGAAAAGATGGTCATTGTCGATAACTGCCAGATCCTTCCGGTATACTACAATGTTACCAACGATGTGCTCCGTTCCAAAGTAAAAGGCTGGGACTACAACGTATTCTCCACTGCCGGCCACAAGAACGTATACATCGAAGAATAATTCGATTCACCCGGTAAGTCGGAAAAGCCAGGAGAGACGTACCTGTTTCTCCTGGTTTTCCGCTTTTGGGACTCTCAAAGAAAGGAGACTCTCGCATGGTAAAATACGTTGCAAAACGAGTGGCGTATATGTTCTTCGTCCTGTTCGTCGTGACGACCATCACCTTTTTCCTGATGCACAACATTCCCGGCGACCCCTTAACCGCTCTGGTTCAGAAGCTCCCGGAACAGACGAAGGCGAACTATTATGCCAAATACGGGCTGGACAAGCCTGTCTATGAACAGTTTCTGTTATTCCTGAAGGGCATTTTCACGGAAGGTTCCTTAGGCGAATCCATCCGGTATCCGGGCCGTATGGTTCTGGATGTTATTAAGAAATATGCTGCCTGTTCCGGACAGATCGGGGTGGCCGCCGTTGCCATCGGCTTCGTCCTTGGAACCATGTTCGGCGTTATTTCCGCCTTAAAGAAGAACAAACTGCCGGATAAAATCCTGAGCCTGATCGCGATTCTCGGCGTATCCCTGCCCGTCTTCGTAGTCGCCTCGGTGCTCCAGTATATTTTCACCCTGAAAATCCCCATTCTCCCAACCATGGGCTGGGGCGAACCGAAACACATGGTTCTTCCGATCATTTGCATGAGCCTGTCTCCGCTGGCCACCTATACCCGCTATATGCGTTCCAGCGTCCTGGATGTGGTCAATCAGGACTACATCACCATGGCAGAGGCGAAAGGTATGAGCTTCGGCATGATCGTGCGGCGGCACATCCTGCGCAATTCGATCCTGCCCTCCCTCACGATCCTGGGCCCCAATATCGCCGACGTATTCACGGGTTCCTTTATCATTGAATCCATTTTCAGTATTCCGGGCCTTGGAAGCTACTACATTACATCCGTGACGGACAGAGATTTCCCCATGATTATCGGAAGCACCATGTTTTATACCGGTATCTACATACTCTCCCTGCTGATTGTTGATATTTTATACGTAATCATCGATCCGCGCATTCGTCTGTCGGAAACAAAATAACTGAGCATGCCGTAAAAACGGCAGATTGAGAGGTAACATGGAAGAAAAAAATTTATCGGAGGATCTGTTTGTCATCGAAGGCTGTGACAATGCGGACAGCGAAAAAATCGCGCGGCCTCAGACTACCTACTGGAAGGATGCCTGGCGCCGCTTAAAGCAGAACCATCTGGCAATGATCGCCCTGGTCATTCTGCTTTTGATTGTCTTTTTTACAATTTTCGGCCCTGCCATCAGCGGCTATTCTTATGATAAAATGAGCGCGGACATGAACCAGGGGCCCAGCGCCAAGCACTGGTTCGGTACGGATTCCCTTGGAAGGGACCTTTTCGCCAGAGTCTGGGTAGGCGGACGGGTTTCCATTATCATCGGCGTTGTGGGCGCGGTGATTACGACCGTTGTCGGCAGTATCTACGGTAGTATTTCCGCATTCGCAGGCGGACGCGTGGATTCCATTATGATGCGAATCGTAGAAATCATCAGCAGCATTCCCTATCTGATCGTTGTCATCCTGCTCTCCCTGATGCTGGACGACAGCGGGATCGGAAGCATCCTTTTGGCCCTCTGCCTGGTCGGCTGGTGTCCCACCGCCCGTCTGGTGCGCGGCCAGATCTTACAGCTTTCCACAGCGGAATACGTGACCGCCGCCAAAACCCTTGGCGTGAGTAACTGGAAAATCATCACCCGGCATATGATTCCGAATACCATGAGCGTCATCATCGTAAACCTGACGTTCCGGATTCCGGGCTACATTTTCAGCGAGTCCTTTTTAAGCTATGTGGGACTTGGGATCAAGACCCCGAACACAAGCTGGGGCATGCTGGCCGCATCGGCCCAGTCCAACATGTTCTTTTACCCGTACCAGTTGTTATTCCCGGCTTTGATGATCGGCCTGACCATGCTGTCCTTCACCCTGTTCGGTGACGGCCTGCGGGACGCGCTGGATCCGAAGCTGCGCCGGTAGGAGGTGTGAAATATGAGCCGCTTATTAGAAGTTGAAAATCTGAATGTGTCCTTTCACACCTATGCCGGTGATGTAAAGGCTGTGCGGGGCATCACCTTCGGCGTGGAAAAAGGCGAGACCCTTGCGATGGTCGGTGAATCCGGCTGCGGAAAGTCGGTGACGGCCAAGGCGCTGATGCGTCTGTTTGACCGTACTTCCGGGGAAATTTTACCCGGTTCCCAGATTCATTTTGACGGGAAGGATGTGATGGCCCTGAGCAAAAAGGAGCTGCATTCCTTCCGCGGGTCGGAGATCGGCATGATTTTCCAGGACCCGATGACTTCGCTGGATCCTACGATGGCCATTGGAAAACAGGTCGGCGAGACGCTGATGATCCACGAAGGCATTTCCATGAAAGAAGCCGTAAAGAAATCCGTTGACCTGCTGCGCATGGTGGAGATCCCCACGCCGGAAGAGCGTGTGAAGGCTTATCCCCATCAGCTTTCCGGAGGTATGCGCCAGCGTGTGGTAATCGCGACGGCCCTGGCCTGTAATCCGAAGCTTCTGATTGCCGACGAGCCCACCACGGCCCTGGATGTGACCATTCAGGCTCAGGTACTGGATCTTCTCCGGGATCTGAAGGAACGCCTTGGGACGGCGATTATTCTCGTAACCCATGACCTGGGAATCGTGGCCGATTTCGCAGACCGGATTCAGGTGATGTATGCGGGCGTGATCGTGGAAGAAGGCACGAAACAGGAAATTTTCAAGTCCTGCGAGCACCCCTACACCTGGGCGCTGCTTCGCTCCATTCCCCAGGAAGGGGCCTCGAAAAAGCAGCTTTATTCCCTGAAAGGGACGCCGCCTGACCTGCTGCTTCCCCTGGAGGGCTGCCCCTTCGCGTCCCGCTGCGAATACTGCATGCCGGTCTGCCGGAAGAAAGCGCCGGACTTTACGCAGAAGAGCGATACGCACCGCCTGGCCTGCTGGCTCCAGCATCCCAAGGCGCCGAAGGTAAAAAGACCGGTTCAGATCGGAGGTGGAAAGTAATGGCGCAGGATTTGATTTTACAGGTGCAGAACCTGAAGCAATATTTCCCTCTGGGGAAGAACCGTGTGGTAAAAGCGGTGGACGATGTCTCCTTTAATATCCGCCGAGGCGAAACGTTCGGCCTTGTGGGTGAGTCCGGATGCGGGAAGTCCACCACCGGGCGGAGCATTCTTGGCATTACCCGCCCGACCGCAGGAAAAATCATTTACGATGGAGTGGACATTGCCACCTTTAATAAAGCGCAGAAAATGAAGTTTAAGAAGAATGCGCAGATGATTTTCCAGGACCCTTACGCCTGCCTGGACCCACGTATGACGATCAGCAGCATCATTAAGGAAGGCATGGAAGTGCATTTCCAGTATTCGAAAAAGGAATCGGATGAGAAGGTGCGGGATCTGCTGGCGACGGTGGGGCTGACGGAGGATTATGCGTCTCGGTTCCCTCATGAGCTTTCCGGGGGGCAGAGACAGCGGATCGGGATTGCGCGGGCGCTGGCGGTGGAGCCGGAGTTTATCGTGTGCGACGAGCCGATTGCGGCGCTGGATGTGTCGATTCAGGCGCAGGTGGTGAATCTGCTGATGAAGGTTCAGGAGGAGAGCCGCCATGCGTACCTGTTTATTTCTCATGACCTGTCGATGGTGCGGCATATTTCGGATCATATCGGGGTCATGTACCTGGGGTCGATGGTGGAAATGGCGACCAGTGAGGAGATTTATACGCATCCGCTGCATCCTTATACGAAGGCGCTGTTTTCGTCGATTCCGAAGCCGGACCCGGATCAGAACTGGGCGAAGAACCGGGTGAAGCTGGAGGGTGAGGTGCCAAGCCCGATTAATACGCCGGAGGGGTGTAAGTTCTGTGCGAGGTGTCCGTATGCGGAGGATTTGTGCAGGAGGTCGACGCCGGTGCTGCGGGATATGGGGGGAAAACATTTGGTGGCGTGCCATAAGCTGTGAGGCGCGGCGCGGTTTATTGGCGCCTGATCGCTTGGCAGCATCCGGGCGCGCCGGCCGGCGGCCGGATCATGAAGAAAGGAGTCTTCTGTGAAAAAAATTTTATTTACTGGATTTGAGCCGTTCGGCCAGGACAGCGTGAATCCGTCGTGGGACGCGGTTTCGCTGCTTCCCGACCGGATCGGCGATATATTGATTGTGAAAAGGCGGATGCCTGTGGTTTATGACGGGGTCGCTGCGCCGCTGGCTGCGGCCATTGAAGAAGAGAAACCGGATGCGGTGCTCTGCGTCGGGCAGGCTGGCGGCCGCGCGGTGCTGACGCCGGAATTCGTGGCTATTAATTTAAAGGATGCCGCGGTTCCGGATAATGCGGGCGTCTCTTATGATGGGGAGCCGATCCGGGCCGATGGCCCGGCGGCCTATTTCGCCACGGTTCCGGTGAAGGCCATCGCGGCCGCGATGAAGGAGGCGGGGGTTCCCGCGGCGGTATCCTATACCGCCGGAACCTATGTCTGCAACAGCATCATGTACCACCTGCTCTCCACGCTGGAGCAGCATTCCCCCCAGACCAAGGGCGGGTTTATCCATATCCCGTTCTCCTGCGAGCAGGTGCTGGGGCGCTCTGCTTCCACGCCGTCGCTGCCGCTTCCGCTGATGGCGAAGGGGCTGGAAGCCGCGGCGAAGGCGGTCGGGGAATTCCTGGAAAATGGTGGGGAGGACCTGCGGGAGGCCACTGGAAGTACCCATTAAACTAAAAAACGTGCCTGGCCGGTACGCACTTTGTACCAAACGGAACGGATTTCCGGCTCCACCCCACGTCACAGACGGCGGAATTTCCGCCACCCGCTTTGACCGGCCTGGGGACATGATGAACGCGAGCTAATACGACGCGTGGGGCAGGAACCTGTTTTCAGATTTCCGCCCCATGTTTTCCAGCGTGTCAGAACTATTCTTCCACGCCCTCGCTCTCGAAAAATTGTGCAACTGTCATACATTTTGGATGTTCCATTTCAAGACTTAAAAAATCCTTATCTCCCGTGAGAATAATATCCACGTCAGACACAATCGCCGCATTTAAGATCGGCTGGTCTTTTGCGTCGCGTATCAGCTTTTCCGCATGGTCCACCGCTGGAATAAGCTCATAGGACATTTCTGCCAGCAGCACTTCCGCGTCCGGCAGGAACTTCGGGGCTTTTCGTTTCAGAATATCCCGCAGCTCCATAATATTGCGGTCACATAGGACAATTTCGTGATTGTCCGCGATATACAGAAGCGCCCGCGCCGGTTTGGAGCGCGGAAAGACCAATGCGGAGAACAGGATATTTGTATCAACCAATATCCGCACGTTATCTTTCCTTTCCGTACCGTACTTCGTCTACCAGTGCCTGAATATCATCTTCGCTGTAAACGCCCATTTCTTCGGCAGCTCCGGCAAAGGCAGCCTGCGCCTTGCGGATTGCTTTGGAAGAAGCGTTGCTTACAACAATTTCCCCGTCCTCCTTCTGGAAGAACAGAATTTTGTCCCCGGACTTTAAGCCGAGCAGCCGCCGTATTTCCACCGGCACCGTAATCTGACCGTTTGCAGAGATTTTTGCCAAATTCATAAAATCACCCTTTCTATTCTTGAAATCTAAAGAAAGCTTGAGGTCATTTATAGTATATCCCATTTAGAGGCAAAAGTAAACTTGCCGTAGTCGAAAAAACGTGGCTGTTTTATGAACTTTTTGCAAATTTGATTAAAAACTCCTTTCCAAATCGTCTTTGGCCTGCCTTTTAATCATTCTTCATCACATCATAAATCCGGATTTCCACGCCGCCCTTTCTTCCCTGCACCTCCGACCGGAACTGCCCCCGGCACAGATACTCCCCAAGCACCCGGCTGTCCGTAATAAACCGCGGACACGCATGCAGATACGCATCCTCCCGATTCGCCTTGGTAAAATACCCGTTATTCTCTACGAAAAGATAACACTCCGTCCCCTCGCTGTCCTTCCCGCGGAACATATATTTCGCACACATATGCCGGCTTCCGGCCACATTTTCCACCTGGACATCCACCGCCCCCGGTAAAATCTCCCCGGTAAACAGCTCAGACTCCACCTTTCCCGTAAAAGGAATAAACGTCACCGCTCCATAAGGCCCTTCCATATTCGAAACCTGTGCGTCATCCGTAAAAATCTGAAACGTCATAATCGGTTTTTCCATCTTCGCATCCTCCTGTCTTCTTCTTTCGGAGAGAGCCGCCCTCTGTATCGGCGGCGACGGCGCTTAACGTCTTCCCGGAAGGCCTGCAATCACTTTTCGTTTATCCCCGCAGCTCTCCCGTCTCCGGGTCCCGCGAAAACCTCCGAATAAACTCCCACGTCAGCTCCGCCAGCGCCCTTGACGGCCAATGCGCCGATTTCCCCATACATACGAACCTCGCCAGATTCTCCCCCTGCGGATTCACACAGTCGCCCACAAAATGGCTCCTTCCCTCCCGCAGGATCACGCTCGTCCTCTCAAAAGGAAATCCCAGCTTTTCCGTCACAATATCCGCGCTGAACCGCGCCGCCCTCCGCACTTCCTCCTCCGGAATCCGCGGACACCCGGCAATCTGCCGCCAGTTATTCACTGACGCGATCTTGTTTTTCCCGGAAAGGTCGATCCGATCTGTCCCGTCCCCGCCGTCACCTCCCGGCGGCGTAAACTTCGGCTCATCCTCCGTCACCGGAAGCAGTCCCAAAATCTCCTGCTCGCCCATGCAGACGCAAACCGGAAGCTTCACCTGCGCGGCGTGCGCCACCATCTCCGGCGTAATCGTCTCGCCCGGCCACAGCGTGTCGTTCTGCTTATGAACCCCCGTCGGCCCGTTCGCAAACAGCATTCCGCCGATTCCCACAGCCGCAAACCGCTCCGGCCAGCGAATTCCGTGGCGGCTGGTCATAAACCCTCCTAAGGAATATCCTACCATATAAACGCGGCTCCAGTCCACCGGAAGATTTTCTTTCGCATACGCAAACAGCTCCTCCATTTTTTCGACCGTCTCCGTCTCCGGAATGATAACGATCATTTCCTCTCTGGCCGCAATGTGCGTATACCCATAACTCTCCGCCAAATAAATCGGATTCCCGGAACCATGCATCACAAACAGAAGCGGATAGCATTTCCCCGGAGCAGTCTGATTCACATAGCTCATCGGAAGGTATAACGCCCATTTCTCCGGGCGGGATTCCGTGTGGAAAAGAATCTTTTTCAGCCCCCGATCCTCCCAGTATTTCAGGGTTTCTTCGCTTCCCTCGTCGGGATTCTGGTGCATGCACTCCTGATTTTCCAAAATGCCTTTCAGGCTTTCGCTTTCCGCATACGCTTCCAAATCAAAATCATCTGAACTCATCATGTCAAGAAGGTGTAAAAGCTCCTCTTTTTCTTTCATTTCTGCTCTCCTCCAATATTTTTTTCATGTACGGCCCCAGAATGCGGCCATAAACCCGGATCATCCGGCCAATGCACAGCGCGGACAACACGGTTCCTACTCCGATCCCAATCAGCCGGTGCGCAAAAATCAGCGAAACCGCCGCCGTGATTGAAACCATCACACAGTCGAAAATCAGCTTCCCCTGTCCGAAATCCTTGTGCAGGGCATAGCCCACCGCGCGGGCCATCCCGTCCGCCGGATTCGGGATCAGATCCAGCGTCACCATCAGGTAAGCGCCCAGAGCGGTCAGCACAATGGCCGCCGCCAAAGCCGCCAACTGTACCGGAAGGGAATCCGGGTGAAAATCCAGCAGGCGATTAAAGAAATCGATCACGCGCCCCATCACATAGGAAAACGGGATCTGCAATAAAATTTTCCCGTCAATCTTCCGATAAATCAAGAGCTGCGCCGCCACAAACACAAAATACAGCAGCGTCGAGCATGTCCCCAGCGAAAGCGGCGTCATCTGGCTCATTGCATACGGAAAGGTATTAATCGAGCCAACGCCAAGCCCGGCCCGCGTATTCAGGACAATGCTGAAGCCCAGCAGAAGAACCCCTATGACGTATAATCCAAGTCTCTTAAGCATCCAAATCTCCTTTCGCCGCGCCAGTCCATTCACACCCCGCGCCGACTGGTCCGCCGCTTCGCCCGTCATCCGCCGACCTCCACCTTGTCCTCCATCCCCTCCGGGACTTCATACTCCACCTCAAGGCTTCCATCCTCCCGCTTCTTCCACTCTACCGAAACCATCCCCCACTTCGTCGCAGCCGTCCCCTTCGCCCAATCCAAATACCCCGGCACCGGCGCAATCCGTATCCTCTCAAACCCCGGCTCCGCCGGCCCAACCCCCAGCGTCACCGCCGTCAACTCATACAAAATCACCGCTCCCCACGCATGACAGTCACTCCGCTCATCCGTGGCATTCTCCACACACGTCGTCAAATGCTTCCCAAGCATCTCCCTCCAGAGATCCCAAAGCTTCTCCGTCCGCTCATACATCCCCGCCTTCTCCAGCGCCCGGAACAAATAAAACGCCGTCGAAACCGTATACTGCGCATACTTCTCCGTATCCTCCAGCGTATCCCGCAAGAGCCTCTTCCACTCCCGCTCCTCTGCCGTCTCCGTCAGCACCGCAAACATCTGGCAATGCTGGCTGTACTCCTGCACACCCGGCCCATCCAGATAAACCCCTTCCGAATCTCTGCAATGCGCATTTACCGCTTCCTGCACCAGCTCCGCCCGTCTCCGGTACTCCTTTGCCGTACTCTCCCTTCCCACATACTCACAAAGCTTCGCCGCATGCTGAAGCCCCATAATATACAAAAGACTCTCCATCGTCAGCGGCCCGCAGTATCCCGCCGGCGGCATCCCCACCGACTTCCCCCACGGAATCGCCCAGTCAACGAAAGACCAATACCTTTCACTGATATGTCCCCCGGTCTTCCCAACCAGCCCCCGCTCATCCAAATGCTCGTCAAAATATCCCAAAATCCCATCGATACAGGGCAGATGCTTCCGCACCAGCTTCTGATCACCAAAAAACATCATATGGTCATAAACCATCAAAATATAATAAATCGCAAATCCCGGAATCACATTCGGCCCATAATTCGGATGGCAGCAATTAATCATCCCATCCTCCCGCTGCGACCTCCGGAAATCATCCATACACTGTCTCGCCAGCCGGTCATCCCCGGAAACCATGTAGGTATACAAAATCTCACTCCTGGAGTCCATTGCATACTGCAACTGCTCATAAAACGGGCAGTCCACATACGTCTCCTGCATACAACGCTTCAGCGACCGCAGGCTGATCTCCCAAATCCCCGTCATCGTCTCGTCCGACGTCTCCACCGAAGCCTTTGCCTCCAGCGGATACCCCGTTTCCAGATAATCAAATCCCGTCAGAACCAACGGCTCCTCCGCCGTCTCAATCTCCAGCCGGATAAACCGAAACGTCCGAAACCAGTATTGCTCATAAACTTCCTCACAGTCTTCCGTACCATACCCGTCTGCATGGTAAACATCCGTATGGCCATGCAAATGACCGTTCACCCAATCCAGGCGATCCCCCTTCAATAGGCCTACGCCATTCATGCTTTTCCCATCCTGCACATAGCCCTCCGACAAAAGCATTTTCACACAAGCCCCCGCGCCCCTCTGCATCCGCAGAGAAAGGTATCCGCAGGTTAGCTCGCCCGCATTCAGCTCCACTTCCGTCCTCGTCCCGGCCGGAATCTCCACCGAACGACCGCCATTTAAAAATTGCTCCCACTTATCCGCCGTTTCCGCGTCATATTTCGGGACAACGCCCGCCAGCCGCCGCTTCTCCAGCTTCAAAAACGGAATCGGCCGCCTGTGCAGATCCGCCGGACAGGAAGCCGGTTTTAACTCCAGTACATTGTATGCAAAAGCCGTCTTCCATCCACTGTCGTCAAATTCCGGCAGCTTCCAGTTCTTCACTTCCGCATCGCCGCCGCATTCCTCCAGATACATCAGCGGAGAGAACCCTTCCGCCTCCCGCAAGATCCGGTAATTTTTCCGCTCCCGGCACTTCCATGTCTCATCCGCCGTCAGGCTCCCGCCCGGCTCCTCCACATACAAGCCAGGCGTCGCCGTCCGAAACATCCCGAAATTCCCGGAACCATAGGCCACCGCATACCGCAGCACCTCCACCGCAATGACATTCCTCCCGTCCCGCAGAAACGGCGTCAGATCAACCTCATCATAATACCAGATCCGCTGATCCCCTCTCGCAGGGCCAAACTGTGCGAACTGTCCATTTATGTACAATTTATACCGCGTATCCGCAGAAATCCGGATTTTCCGCGTATGTCCCTTCTCCGCCTCAAACTCCCTGCGGAAATAGACAATCCGCGCTTCGTCCCGCACCGTTTCTTCGACGCCTGGAATCCAAATCCAGTGTGTTTTCGGAAATTCCGCCATGTTTCTTCCTCCTCGTTACTCTTTTACGCCGCCCATCGTGATTCCTTTGACAAAATACTTCTGGAAGAACGGATAGGCAATCATCATCGGCAGGATTCCCACCACCGCAATCGCCATCCGCATCGTCGTGGACGGAACCGTTGTGGCCTGCACCGCCAAATCCGAATTATTCGCCAGGAAATTGATATTTTCATTGATCTTATTCAGCACAATCTGAATCGTATACAGCTGCGAGCCGCCGTTCTCCGTCAGGTAATACAGGCCGTTCGTCCAGTCATTCCAGTATGCAATGGCCGACATCAGCCCAATCGTCGCCAGAATCGGAACCGAAAGCGGCATCACGATCTTTACAAAAACCTGGAACACATTCGCCCCGTCGATCTCCGCCGCCTCCAGCAGGCTCGGACTGATACTGTTTGTAAAATAATTTTTCACCAGCACCACATTGAACGGGCTCATCAGCAGATTCGGCACGATCAGCGCCCAAATGGTATCTTTAATGTGAAAGACATTCGAATAAATATAGTAGCTTGCCACGATACCGCCGTTAAACAGCATGGTAAAGATGCACATGAACATCAGAATCTTCTGCCCTGGCAGCTTTTGGTTGCTGACTGCAAAGGCAAATGTGCTGGTCAGTACCAGGCTTAAACCCGTTCCAACCACCGTCACAAGGATGGTCATCAGGTACGCTCTTCCAATCGTCGCCCATTCCCTCGCAATGTACCGGTACGCTTCCAGGCTCCATTTCTCCGGAAAGAACGTATAACCGTTCACTAACGCCGTCTGATTATCCGTAAAGGAAGCGATCACCAACAGTACAAACGGTAAAAGCGCCAGCAATGACCCGATGATCATAACGGCATACGCCGCGATCTGCCATACGGTACTCTCCTTGATTGCTTTTTCTTTCATGACCCTACCTCCTTAAAACAGCGCGTTTTCTCTGCTGGTCTTACGGATCAGCGCATTGACCGCAATAATCGTCACGAATCCCACGATGGACTGGTAAACGCTGGCCGCACTGGACATTCCGAAGTCGCTGCTCTTCATCAGCGCATTGTATACATACACGTCGATCGTCCGCGTCACACTATACAGGGTTCCGCTGTTCATCGGCACCTGGTAGAACAGGCCGAAATCCGAATAGAAAATACGTCCCACCTGAAGCACCAGCATGGTGATCATCGTCGATTTCAGAAGCGGCAGGGTAATGCATTTAATCTGCTGCCATTTCGTCGCGCCGTCCAGCGTCGCCGCCTCGTAATAATCCTGGCTGATCCCCACAATGCTGCTGTAATAAATGATCATCGCATAGCCGACGCTCTTCCACAGATGCACGAAAACCAGGATAAACGGCCAGTATTTCGGCGTGTTGTACCAGGAAACCGGTTCGAGGCCCAGGGGCTTTAAGATCATGTTGTTGATCAGGCCGGTTTCACCGGAAAGCATTGCGTAGCCCAGATAGCTGACGATAACCCAGCTCATCAGGTACGGGATCAGGATCAGGCTCTGGTACAATTTACTTGCCACACGGCTGCGAATCTCGTTGATGAGAATCGCAACCGCTACGGCCAGCGCCGTCGTCAGAATAATAAAGGCCACATTGTAAAGGAGCGTATTTCTGGTAATCGTCCATGCATCCTTTGATGCAAACAAAAACTTGAAATTGTCGAACCCGGCCCAGTCGCTTCCCAGGATTCCCTTGCGGAAATTCAGCTTTTTGAAGGCAATGATAATGCCGAACATGGGAAGGTAGTTATTGCAGATCATGTAAATAACTCCGGGTAATGCAAATAGATAATAGGGTAAATAATGTTTCCAGTTTGTTTTTTTCTTTTTCTTCGTCATATGGGCCGGGCCTCCCTTTTTCTTTTCCGGTTACTGCTGTGCCGCCAGCCACTCGTCAAGCTGTCTCTGGTTCTCGGCAATGACGTCGTCGATACCGGCCGCGGTCAATGCGGAACGGAACTGTTCCAGCGTCGGAAGCGGATCTACCACGCCAAGGCCAAGCACGTTTTCATACTGGCTGATAACGTCTGCAACGGCCGCGTACTGAGTTCTCACCGGCTCGCTGTTAAAGCAGTAGCCCAGGACGTCGGAGGTGTGTTCTTCGGTAATGCTTTCGTTAAAGGCACGCATGGTGTCGTAGTAGGTGTCATCGTTTGGCGGCATAACAAGGTCTTTCATCTTGTCGCCCCACACGTTCAGGATCGCGGAATACGGGGTGTTGGAGTTGTCAATGCCTTCCGGCCAGTCAACCACATGCTCTGTCCCTTCCACGCGGACATAGTGCACATTTTCGATTCCTCTGTAAATCAGGTTTACAACGTCTTCCCTTGCATAGGTCATGTTCAGGAATTCCATCGTCTTTTCCGGATTATCGCAGGTGATCGGGATCATCCACTGAGTCACCTGGTAATCCTGGGTGCGGGACGCCGGAGCCACCGTCCGAAGCGCTACTACATCGGTTCCCAGATAAGCCTGCATGGACTGAGAATGTCCGGCTACCATATCCGGTTCTGCGTTCGTGAACATTCCGAAATAGCTGCCGCTCTGGAGCTGGGTCAGGGTTGAATCTGTGATCGTATTGCAGTCGGAAGAGAAATAGCCTTTTTCAAACCAGTCTCTCATCAGCACGCAATAGTCTTCAAATTCCTGAGATGCGAAATAATTTTCCACCGTTGTCGTGCCTTTTCCGTAGTTCTCCAGAACGCCTCCGCCGTAATCCGCGCCCAGCAGATCCACGTCCGCCATAAAGGTAAACGGCGCGTCCTCGCTTCCATTAGCGGCTACGCAGTAGAATTTATCGCCTTCGCCCTCTTTCACAATCGCGAAAATCTCGGACAGCTCTTCAAAGGTGTAAATTTTTTCCTCATCATATTCGATTCCATATTTGTCCAGAATATCTTTCCGGCACTCGAACGCTTTTACGCGCCCCATTTTTTCTTCGGTCGGGATGGTATACAATGCGCCGCTGTAATAACCGCCGGACATTGCCTTGCCCTCTGCTTCCAGAATGTCCTGGCCGTACTCTTCCACCAGGTCATCCAGTTCCAGCAGCATGCCCTTGTTTACGTAGCTCTGTGCGCCGCCCTCGAACATACACATTGCCAGATCCAGCTTTTCGCCGGAAGATACCATCAGGCTCGTGGTATTGTTCAGCTCAAATGCGCTTGCCGGATAAAAGGTTACGTGAACGCCGATTTCCGGCTCCGTGATTTCGTTTAACGCATCCTCTACCATCTGCAGATCCTGCGGGGTGGTTCCAAGGGTTGGATACTGCACGACAACTTCGTAGATTTCCTCGTCAGCGCTTACGCATACGCCTGCGGATAATGCCAGGGCTCCTGCCGCGACGAGCGCGGTGATCATTTTCTTTTTCATTGGGTTCCTCCTTGTTTTTGATCTTGTTTCCGTGTTTCGTAATGTCATTTTATAAAACTTCCTGTTTTCCTACAATGTCCGCAGACGACTTCTCATTACAGATTTACGACTTTTCCCGTTTCAGATTTACGACCCGGATTTACAGAAAAACGACTTTCGGTTTTACGACCGCCATCCGGCGAAAAAGCCCTCGTGGACGGCCTCGTTGATCCGCCGGGGCGAAAGGCAGTCGCCCGCCATGCTCACGTCATAGCCCAGCTCCAGGAAGGATTCCGCCAGCTTCCGGCGCGGGCGCATTCCCACCGCGCAGACCACATGGTCGGCCGGGATCACCATGCCGTCGCCCTTTTCATTCTCCGCCTCCACTCCTTCCGGCGTCACGCCCCGGAAAGACGTCTTCAGCAGGCAATGCACGTTCGGATTTTCCCGCATACAGATGTCCAGCGCGCCCCGGTACAGCAGATTTCCGGCAGCGGCCATTTTGTCCGTCTGCTCGATGATCGTGACCTCCCGTCCCGTCTTTGCCAGCGAAAGGGCCAGCTCGCAGCCCGAAGGCCCTGCGCCGATGATCACAACGCGTTTTCCAAGCGTTCCTTCCTTCTGATGCGCTTCCACAATATCCATCACATTGCCCGCATCCATTCCCGGAAGCCGCAGCATCACCGGCTCGGAGCCTACCGCTACGATAATTTTGTCCGCGTGCAGCGCTTCCACCATTTCCGGCGTCGCCTCGCATCCCAGACGCAGATCAATGTCCCTGTTTTTCACGCAATGAATCAGATGATCCTTAAAATTGCGCATATCGATCTTCATCTCATCCCGATTCGAAATCTTCAGCAGCCCGCCAAGCTCCTGTTCTTTTTCAAATAAAGTCACCTGATGGCCTTTCTCCGCCGCCGCGATGGCTGCCTGCATTCCGGCCGGGCCGCCGCCGATAACAACCACATGGCGTTTCCCTTTTGGAAGAAATGCTTCCTCGGTTTTTAGACGCAGCGCCCGTCCGCTTCTGGGATTTACCGCGCAGCCCTGGCTGATGCCGTCCGTCGCTACGCCATAGCAGGAACAGCAGCGCAGACAAGTGGCGATTTCTTTGCTTTTGCCTGCCCGCGCTTTATTCGGCCAGTCCGGATCGGCGATAAACGCTCTCCCGAAGGCCACCGCGTCGGCCTTTTGGTTTTTCAAAATTTCTTCCGCTTCCTCCGGCGTCGTGATTCCGCCCACCGTAACCACCGGAATGTGCAGCGCTTTCTTCGCAAGTTCGGCATATTTCACATTGATCTGATGGGGCAGAAGGCTTGGCGACTCGATATACGCCGTCTGCTCCACGAACTTATCCAGCCCGGAAGAAATGTGTACCATGTCAATCTGGTCTTCCGCCCGCCGGATAAATTCGACGACCTCTTCCGGCTTCAGGCCGCCGTCTACGTATTCTTCCGCGCCGATGCGCATATCCAGCGGATAATCCTTTCCCACGGCTTCCCGCACGGCCTTCACGACCCGCATCGGGAAACGAATCCGGTTTTCGAAGCTTCCGCCGTATTCGTCCGTCCGGTGGTTGAAAAACGGCGACAAAAACTCGGCCATCAGCCAGCCGTGGGCGAAATGCAGCATGACCATATCCGCGCCCATTTTCTTCGCGGTCAATGCGCTGTGTGCATATTGCCTGCAAATGCGCTTCATTCCGGCTTCGTCCAGGCCTTCGATCATTCTGCCGTCCATGATCTGGTTGTTTTCAATGCCTTCCAGGCCCTGATAGCTTCCGATTCTGGGAATCGTGTCCGGCCCCACCGGATTGCCGTTTCGGCCCCGCATGTCCGCCCACATTCCACAATGCAGAAGCTGTATGGATACTTTTGCGCCGTACTGGTGGATGATGCTGATTTCTTCGTTGTAGAGCGGCCTTTTGTGGCCGTCCAGGCTGCTGCCCTCGAAATAGATCAGAGATTCTTCGTCGTTTACCGCGCAGCTTCCCAAGATGACCAGGCCCGCGCCGCCTCTGGCTTTGGCTGCGATCAGCTCCAGTTCGTCCGCCGGGGAGGGTTCCAGCCCGTATTTTGTGATCGGCGCTGCGATAATCCGGTTGCGCAAGGTCAGATTTCCCACTTTCAGAGGGGAAAACAGCAGCGGGTAAGGTTGTTCTTCTTTTCTGTACATTCGTTCTTCCTCCTTTTTGCCTTTATGATAACAGACCCGGCCGGACACCGACATTGCCAAACCCGACTCGCCTTTATAAAAAAACGACCTTGCGCCGGAAGAATGGTTTTCACTTTCCCGACACAAAGTCGTTTTTCTATAATTCGTGTTTTCCTTTTTCTTTTTGATACTGAGAAGGCGTACAGCCGTAATATCGTTTAAAGGAAGAGGCAAAATAGGGATAATTATTGTAGCCCACTTTCTCCGCCACCAGATTCACCGAATTTTTCTCATCTTCCAACAAAATCCCCGCCAGCTTCATCCGTTCCTGAATCAGATATTGGCTGATGGAAATCCCGTGGGCCTTCTTAAATACCCGGTTCAGATAATCTTTATTCAGATGCAGTTTATCTGCAATGTCTGTCACCAGCAAGTCACTGTCCTTCAAGTGCGCCAGGATATAGCTCTCCACCTGCTCCACAATCTCTCCGGGACTCCAGTTCCGCCGTTCCGTCTCCGTCGTCTCCTCCTCTTTCTCCCCGGAAAAGTAGCGTGCCTGCTCCTTCACCCGCCGCGTCTCATTTAACTCCTCGCAGACCTTTTTCAGCTTTTCTTCGATCAGTTCGTAGGGCGCGGGCTTCAGGATATAGTCCTTACAGCCGAGCCGAATGGCTTCCTGGGCGAACTCGAAACTGGCATGGCAGGTCAGGAAAATGCAGGGCATTTCCCGGTTGCTCTTACGGACCACCTCCAGAAGTTCCAGGCCGTTAAAGCCCGGCATTTCAATATCGCACAGCATGATATCCACCTGCTGGACGTTCAGGATCTGCAAGGCTTTCTGGGCACTGTAGGCCGTCCAGATCGTCCCGTCAATTCCGCATTCCTTCCATCGGACACCGTTCAGCATCCCTTTCATCGCAACGACTTCATCATCCACAATCAGTAAATTCATCTCTCTTCCCCTTCCCCGACCGGTATCACGATCGTAAAGCACGTCCCTTCGCCAAGCTCTGACTCCACGGTCAGGCTTCCCTTTTCCCCGTAGAAATACTGGATTCTCCGGTAAGAATTCTCGATTCCCACATGGACTTTCCCGTCTGCCGCGGTGTGGAAAATCCCGCGGCTCATGTCTTCGGCCATCTGCGCCGGCATGCCCGGCCCGTCGTCCGCGATCATAAAGGTGGCTTCCTGGTCGGAGGTATAGGCCTCGATGCGCAGATGGATCTTCTTGTCATAGTTTACAATATGTTTGAAGACATTTTCAACAAAATTATGAATCAGAAGGGGCGGCACCTCCACGTCCAGCACCTCCGGATCGATCTCATAAACCGCCTCACAGCAGTCCGGATAGCGCATCAGCGCAATTTCCATATATTTCTGAATCAGGTCAAGTTCCCTGGAAAATGGCTGCAAATCCTTTCCGCTCTGGAAAATGTAGCGGAAATATTCCGACAAATACAGGGCCAGCTTCTGGATGCTCTGGTAGTTTTCAATCTGCGCAAAGCTATAGAGCAGATTGAACATATTCATCAGGAAATGGGGCCGGATCTGAAGTTGGAGGTTTCGCAGGTTTACGCGCTGGCGTTCCAGTTCTTTCTCATAGTTTTCTATTTTCAGTTCCTGGATGCGGTCGGCCATGCTGTTAAAGGTTTCGTTCATTTCGGCGAATTCGGCGGCTTCGGCGGTTGTTTCGATGCGGTAGTCCTGTTCGCCGCTTCGCAGGTGTTCCATTGCGCTTCCGATCTTCTTTAACGGACGGATGAACATCCGGTGAATCAGATAAATCAAAAGCGGAATCAACAAAATGTATAAAAAAATGAAGCCGATGCAAAGCAGTTGGAAGGCGGTCAGGTTTGTGTAGCCCTCCCGCACCGGGACGCTGACCTGCATCTGGATGTTGGAGTTCCGGCTTATGGCGGTTACGGAGAGCATTCCGTCCACTGGCTCCATTTCCTCTTCCGCGGTTCCGAAACGAATATCCAAGTTGGAATACGTGGAACTTTTTTCCAGCGAATACGCGACCTCGTCCAGCGAAACCATGCTTCCGTAATAGAATCCCTCCTGGACATATGTTTTCAGCACCCAGTCCATTCCGTCGATCTTGACAAGGTTCCACTTTGTATAGGACAATTTTTCGTCCGTCTCCAGGTATGTACGCAGAGTGGCTTTGCACTGGGTCGTATTTTGGCATTTTGCGTTCTGAAGGCTGTCCATTCCGATATAAAATTTCTCGTATCCGATGCTCTGCCAGAACAGGACGTCGGCGAAGGCGCTGTTTTCCGCGATGGTGCTGAAATACTGGGCCAGGGAGGATTCGGCGATGACGAGGGCGGCGTCGCGTTCGCCCTGTTCCAGGTAGAGTTTGAATTCTGGTTGGCTGCGGCCGAGGTTGTAGAAAAAGTCGTTCATGGCCGCGAGGCGGTTGTCGAGCTGCTGGACGGCGAGCTGGGAGATGTTTTCCAGGTAGGAGAGGGTTTGCTGTTTGGCGTTTTGCAGGGAGTAGGCTGTGATGATGAGGGAGACGATGTTGAAGGGGAAGATGATCAGGATGAGGGTGATGACCATTTTCCCGGTGATGGTGTTCCATTTGGGGGTTCGTTTTTTCATTTTTTTGATTTCCTATTCTGTCTGGGAGGTTTTTGATTTTCTTATACTATACTGCCAGCGGCTTGGGAAATCAATGATTTCCACGAAAAAAAGCACCCTCTCCGAAGCTTTAATGCTTCAAAAATGGTACTTTTACGTGGCCTTCAAGGACTCGAATGCTGAAGTCCCCTATAATTCCATCTGGCTGAAGTCGATCTCCAAGTCGTCATAGATGTGCACTTTGACAGAATCAGAGAAAGTATACCGTTGAGCAAATAGGTTGGATTCAAAAAAGTATACGGTAATGCTTTCGGTTGTTGGGTCGACAATCCAGTATTCGCGGACTCCTGCTGCATTGTATTCGGAGAGTTTTGTAACATAATCATGGCCGGGATTGCTTGGTGAAACTATTTCAATAATCCAGTCAGGAGCGCCATGACAGCCCTTGTCATCCAACTTGCTTCTGTCGCATACTATAGATATGTCTGGCTCTACATAATTTGTTTCGTCATTATTTAGTAGGAATACGGCGAATGGAGCAGAATAGATTTTACACGTCCCCGCTTTTTGACGGATATAATCTTTAATTATATAATGCAATTCACCGCTAATTTCCTGATGAATCCTACTCGGAGGAGCCATGTAGTAAATCTGCCCATCGATTAATTCAGCTCTGGTGCCTTCCGGAAGAGCGTAAATATCATCAATCGTATAAATCTTTTCTTGTGCGAATGCCATAGATACACATCCTTTCTTTAACTGTAGTGTGTTAAATATTAAGGTTTAAAATTCGAGTCAGTTTAAAAATGAATCAGCTTATAAGGGTATACAGAAATCACTCTTTGGTTTCCGTTTTAACCTGCCCCCGGTCATGTTCCATACGTTGGTCAATTGCCTTTTTAATGTAACCATTGACGGATTCACCTGCATGTTCAGCCGCGGTCTTGATTTCTTCGTACTTCTCTTTTTGTACATCCAATGGGATACGCTCTAACTTCTCCTTTGTATATTCAATATCATATTTAGCTTTATTTTCTTTAGCCTGCATTTATTTAACTTCCCTTAGTTCGTGCTATTCCCTATGATTCATCAATATTATATCATAAGTCAATAACTATGTGCATAGTAATATTCAGCAAAAACACTAACCACCGGACATCCAAACAAATAGGGCAACCCGCGAAACCAGGAGGTTTAACAATGAGAAAGCATTCCACACTTTTCACAGAGATTAAAGCCTGGATCGGAATCCCACATTATGCATGGGTATGTAAATGCGGCGGGGAACTGCTCATTGCGTCACAGGATACGTCTTTAGCGGTCGGGCGTCCCTCTAAGGTGGATGATAAAGTTTTCTGTGAGGAATATAAGCGTGTAGAGAGCTGGGAGCTTCGGCCTGGGGAATTTATGAAACACCTGGGGATTAGTAAAGCAATTTACCATGAATATCGGAAACGGTTAAACCTTAAGGTTTAAAATTACGGCCGTGCAAAATTTTGCACAGCCATACCGATACCAAGAGCAGCTGGCCAAAATTTCCACATCTGCTCGAACCTGGGAAGCACATGATTTTATTATGGGGAGATATCCGTCCGTGACGCCGAGCATCAACTGAACCTGGAAATCTCAGAGAACACTCAAAGGATGAATTTTAATCGCGAGGAACGTGTAGAATTTATGCGGCAATTAGAACAGATCGAAGCAATAAAGGCTAAGGAACGGATGCTTGCTGGCGTTCATACTGACCCTAAGGAAAATTTTCCACATCGGTAACAAAAGATAAGACCGGGAACCTGCTTCCAGATTCTCGGTCTTTAATCAATGCTTTATGCTATGCCGTTTTTTCTTTGTCCAATGCCTTTACTTCATCGAGAGAAAGACCAGAAATAGCGGAGATTTCATCCAACGCATATTTTCCGGCTTTTAGCATTCTTTCAGCAACTTCTCTCAGAGATTCTTTTCTCATATCTTCCATAGCTTTGCACATACTAACTCCTTTCATATCCCAACCTTTTAGAACAGATGTATTAAAAATCAGATTTTACAAGCAATATAGTTTAGATTTTATTTTGACCGTTACTCTCGAAAATAATGAACCAACGGCACAAAACAAGATTCTCCAACCTATTTTTCACAATTAAATACATTTGAAATGCGGTATTAAAAAAATTAAAATCCAAACTTTCAATCGAGAAAAATACTTAAATGCTATGTTTTCTTAATGAAAAGTTTGGATATGAAAGGAGTTAGTATGTGTACTGAAATCCAAACGTTTGGATTTCCTTACACATGACTGCGATCCCCTCCTTACTTTCTTTGAAAAATCTTACCCTGTCAGCCAATACATCATAGTACATATCCGATGGACTCGTACAGGAAAAGTCATGCATGAGTTTCCCTATCGGCGTTTCATCCCGATACGCGCCATTTACATACAGGATATGTGAACCATCGTCAAACCTTTCACCTGTATCTAAGAAGCAACGTTCAATCTGGTATAAAGGTTTTCCTTTTTTCATCACATCATTCTCGGTGATGAAAATAACAAAGGCTTCCGGGAGCGTATCAAAATCTTCGCCTTTTTCTAAAAGATTCGCGTCCAGCATGCTACAGTTGTAGCGGGCGCGTCTTCTTCCTGCTCCTTTGTCCGCACGTTGGATTTCCACATTTATTTTACGCCCGGTGCTGTCCGTGGCCAGTATGTCCAGCTTTACGGAACGGTTCAGGAGATTTTCCACAAAGACTTGCGTGCGTACATCCACCACTTTTAAATCCGGTTTGTCCAGTACAATCCGCAATACCAGTTCAATGCACTCGGTATTTCCCTCAAAACATTTCGTCAGGAAATCATCATCAAGCAGACGAAAATTTTTAAGGCGCTGCAAGTCTTCCTGATGTTTCCGGTCTATTGTATCCGTTACTGTCAAAATTCCCACCCGCTTTCTTTTTGATTTCTATATCTTCATACTATCACAAAGTGTAGGGAATTACAAGGTGAAAAGAATATTTTTGCATAAATAATTTTAATAAGAGTATATGTAAGGAATGGTGTGTGGAACCAATTGAAAGATATTGGCACAAAAAGGATTTTACCCCAATTGAATAATTGCCAAATCATCACAGGACGACTTGTATAAAGCACTTGCAGATTATTATGAAAGCCGGGATGAAACAAAACAAAAAGAAGCTGTCACTTTAAGGACACTCTACCCACGTTGGCTTGAATACAAAAAGCTGCACACCAATGCGGAAACTTATATCTTCCGCATAGAATCAGACTGGAAAAAATATTATCTGGACAATCCAATCATTGATATTCCTTTGAAAAAGCTGAATAAACTCACATTGGATGAATTTGTCCATAAACTAATCAAAGATAATAGCATGTCCAAAAAGCAGTATTTCAATGTCACCGTTATCATCCGGCAGGCTTTGCTCTATGCCGTCAATCTGGGCATCTTGAAATCCAGCCCCATGGCCGCTGTCAGGGTTGATAGCAAACGCACGTTCCTTTAACGGATATGTCTATGACAATCATCGAAACGGCCCGGTTCAAACAAAAAGAATTGAATGTGTCCTCAAATGATTACATTTTTTCCACCACCCCGGAGCCACTCCCGGAACATGCCATAGCATACCTGTACACAAAGTATTGCGGCTCACACAAAGCCCGCAAGACTTTTATCTCCGCCTTAATCGACGCCAATCTCAACCTGAATACCATCCGGAAAATCGTCGGCCACGCGGACGAACGAACCACCCTTGCCAACTACTGTTTCGACCGACATTCAGAAGACGAAAAACGCCTGACCATCGAACGCGCATTGATGATCTCGTAGTGTATGCACGTGTATTCAAAAAACGCACACCGCCTATTTTGCAAAAGCACCCGCATAAATCCATCCCAACCACCTTACCCGAACCCCTGAACCCTTTGATTTTCCTGCCTTTTCGCGCAAAAAAAAGCACCATCCCCGAAGCTCTTACGGCCTCAAAAATGGTACTTTTACATGCGCCTTCAGGGGCTCGAACCCTGGACACCCTGATTAAGAGTCAGGTGCTCTACCAACTGAGCTAAAAGCGCATTTCTTTGTCCGCGTCATTCATATCCCTCAACGCAAGAAGTATTATAATATAGGTTTTCCAAAAAAGCAAGCACTTTTTTTACTTTTTTCAAATTTTCTTTTCTTTTAAGAATTCTCCCCTTGAATCACCCTTATGAAGTACGTATAATAGATGTATTCGCGGTAAATTTTGCCCGCATTCAGGAAAGTAGGAATGTCTCATGGAAGAAAAAAAGTCCTCCTCCCAAAGCCAGAACCGGTCTTCTGAAAAATCCGGCGAAAAAGTACGCTTTCAGGCGAATAATAACTATTTCACCATCGCAGTTTACGCCATCATCGTGATCACCATCGGCGCCTTCATCGTCCGTGCCATTCTTTCCTTCGAAAAAACCGTGGCCGGGATTAAGTCCATCATTAACATGCTGATGCCCTTCATCGTCGGCGCTCTGCTGGCCTTTATTTTGAATCCGGCGGTAAAGCAGGTCATGATTTTTCTGGAAAAAGTCTGCCGGTTAAAAAATATAAAGGTTCGGAAGGCTTTGGCCATTGCCATCACGTATGTCCTTCTGCTGGGCTTTGCCACTGTTACGATTTTCGGCATTGTTCCTCAGGTCGTGACCAGTTTGACGGATTTAATCAATGCGATTCCGGCCTGGCTGGACTATATCTACGAGGGCTTTGACATCCTGGAGGAGCGTTTCCCGAATCTGGATATCGCCATTCTGGAACAGGCCGTCAACGACACGATCCCGGACGTCATCAATACTCTGAGGAATTTCGCTGCGAACATTGTTCCTGCTATCTATAACCTGTCTATGTCGATCGTCAATCTGATCGTAGATCTGGTTATTTCCATCATTGTCTCGATCTATATGATATCGGATAAGAAGCTTCTGAAGAATTCGCTTAAAGCCTTTATTTATGCCTTTGTGCCGGTAAAACGCATTCCGACCATGGTCGAGATCTTAAAAGAATGCAATAACATTTTTTCCAGCTTTGTCATCGGGAAATCCATCGATTCCCTGATCATCGGAATCCTCTGTTTTATTTTCATGAACATTTTAAAGCTCCCGTATGCGATGCTGATCAGCGTTATTGTGGGGATCACAAACATGATTCCTTATTTCGGCCCCTTCATCGGCGCGATTCCGGGCATTATAATCCTGCTGATGATCAGTCCGGTAAAAGCGCTTGTATTCACGCTTCTGATCCTGATCCTGCAGCAGTTTGACGGCCTGGTTTTAGGGCCGAAGATCCTGGGAAGCTCCACCGGGCTGCGTCCCTTGTGGATCATCATCGCAATCACGGTCGGCGGAAGCATCGGCGGCGTTTTAGGCATGTTCCTGGGGGTTCCGGTCGTTGCCGTTATCCGTTATCTGACGAACCGCATTTTGCGCTACCGCCTTGAACAGAGAAACTTTAAAAATATTGACAGCCTGACACTGGGATAGTGCCAGGCTGTTTTTCTCCTATCGTTTCTTTCCGTTCAGAATCCCTTTCACTTCGTCAAAAGACTTCTTCGCTGTCAGAATCCTCCGGTTCATTTTCGGGCGTTCATAGGCTTTCCGCCCCAATTTGTCGAGAAATCCCTGTCTTCTTCGCATGAAATGCCGGTTCCCTTTCTGCAACGTTCACACTACGCCAGTTTTATACATTTTTAACCACGCAAACAAATTCAGACGTCACCGTGCCGACGAAAACCTTGCGGGGAACGGGGCAACGTCATCGTCTACGGGAAACCTGCCACCGGCAGCTTTCCCGCACACTAAGGCGAAGCTTCCCCTAACTGCGACTAAGACGCTCAGGAACGCCTTCCTACTTCATGCGGTTTGCCATGCGAGCATGGTATCCGATTCACCGGAAAGACTTCGTAAGGGGCGATTTCGACTCTTCCTTGCCGTATACGGCACGCCTACATCTCCGTTTGAAACGGAAATTCCGGTGAAATACGCCCCTCGAAACACGTCCCCGCAAGCTTTCCGCCTTCCCGGCGACTGTCCCTAGCGAACTGGCACGTCTCAAAACGCTGGCGCAGCCGTGAACGGCCGCTCTTTTCTATTAATGTATTCCCGCCCTCTCCCGGCTGATAATCATCTTATGAATCGGATTCCCCTGCGCCGAAAATTTCTCCTCATACTCCGTCATCACATTCCCCTCATTCATCACCGGGTCATGATGCAGGTCAAACGTACACGCCTCCAGCGTCCACCCCGCCGCCTGATACTCCTCCAGCGCGAAGTCAAACAACCCCCGGTTATCCGTCTTAAACTCCACCTTCCCATCCTCCGCCAGAATCCGGTCATACCGCTCCAGAAACTGCCTGGACGGAAGCCTCCGCTTCGCATGACGGTCCTTGGGCCACGGATCGGAAAAGTTCAGATAAATATGGCTGACCTCTCCCGGCGCGAAAATTTCCGGCATATCCTGGGCGTCGATGCATAAATAGTAAAGATTCGGCATATCCTGCGGGATGAGTTCCCGTTTCTGGAGGGCGCGCAGCAAAACGCTGGAATAGCGCTCGATTCCGATATAATTCCTTTCCGGGTGCGCAAGGGCCAGCTCCGTGATAAACTTCCCTTTCCCCATCCCGACCTCGATGAAAATCGGATTCGGATTTCCGAAGATTTCCGCCCAGCGGCCTCTCGCCTTCTCTGGCTCCTGAATCACAAAGGGGCTTGCGGCGACCGCTTCTCTCGCCCCCGGTACATTTTTTAAACGCATGGTTCACGGCTCCTTTCCACGCCATTCTAGCATATCTGCCCGGTTTTGACAATATTCCTGTGATTTGCCATACTGCATAGTGCTAGAACATGGCCTGCTAATATTCCGCTAATTTGTGATTTTCCCTATAGCTTTTTTCCCGAAAAAGAGTATGATAAATAAATAACAAAGACAGAAGGAGGATGGACAGAATTATGGAAGAAATTGTAAAACGCTTGTCGGAAATTGAAACCGAAGCCGTCCGCATCATGGAAGACTCCACTCTTCAGAAAAAAGAACTGGAAGATGCCTCCCGCGAACGGCTCCGGCAGTACGACGAAGAAATTGACGCCAGAACCGCCGCCGAACTCGCCAGACTGAAAACCTCTCTGGAAACCCGGATGGATCAGGAACTGGAAAAGCTCCGCCTCGACACCGAGCATCTGATCCTGGATCTGGAAGCAGACTACGCGGCAAACCACGAAGCGCTGGCCGCTCAGGTCTTTCAGTCGATCATAAAGGAGTAGCCATATGGGGAAACTGTTTGCTTACAGTGGAACGACCACGAAAATCCGGGCAATGAAGAGCCGCCTGCTGACAGATTCCGACTACCGCGATTTATCCGCCATGAAAACCGTCACAGACGCCTTAGTCTACCTGAAAAAGAAACCCGGCTACGACAAACTTTTTGCCAACCGGGACGAACGGACGCTCCACCGCAATGAAATCGAAATCATCCTGATCAAATCCGTCTACGCCGACTTCCGAAAGCTTTACCGTTTTTCGTCAGCCGACCAACGGAAATTCCTGGATGTCTATTTCGGCCGGTACGAAACCGCAATGCTGAAAAGCTGCATGCGAAGACTGTTCGACCACCAGAGTATCACCTTTTACACCGGTTCCTTCCGGGAATTTTTCGAAAAGCATTCGGCTCTCGACCTGGAAAAGCTTTCCACCAGCCGCACCCTCGAAGAATTCGTGGAAAATCTGAACGGAAGCAGGTACTACGCCCCCCTGAAACGCGTCCTGGCGCTGCCCTCCCCCACCCTCTGGGATTTCGGGATGGCCCTGGATCTCTTCTATTTTCAGTGGATGTGGGAGCAGAAAGATTCCGTCCTGAAGGACAAAGAGTCCCAGGCCTTTTTCATGGACGCCTACGGCGCCAAGATCGACCTGCTGAACCTCCAGTGGATTTACCGCTCCCGAAAATATTTTCAGATGCCCCCGGCTCAGATTTACGCAATGGTCATCCCCGTCCAGTACCGCCTGAAAAAAGAAGACATTCAGGCCCTGGCCGAAGCCGGAACCCCCGAAGCCTTCAGGCAGGCCCTGGCACGGACCTGGTACGGCCGCCATTTTGACGCATTGACCCCGGAAACCCTTTCCCAGGCCTACATGCAGATCCGCCACCGCATCCAGACGGACAATGCCAGAAAAGAGCCCTACTCCGTGGCCACCGTAATTTCCTATCTCTTCGAAAAAGAACACGAAATCGACCGGCTGACCACAGCTCTGGAGGGCATCCGCTACGGACTCGCACCGGAGGAAATTCAGAATTATGTTCTTGTACCCGAAAAAACGCAAAGGAGGTATCGTTCGTGATTGAGAAAATGAAGTTCCTAAGTATCACAGGCCCCAAGGCCGATCTCGACCGGGTGGTAGATAAGTATCTGTCCAAATACGAGATCCACTTAGAGAACGCCCTCTCCGAACTGAAAACGGTCGCCCAGCTCCGTCCGTTCATCGAAATCAATCCCTACCGGGAATGGCTTCAGAAAGCGGAGGAACTGACCGGTTCCCTGACCGACACGACGGCTCCACCCACCGAAATCACCCTGGAGGAAGCCATTTCCACCGTCCGGGATCTGAACCAGCAGCTTGCGGATATCCGCGCCCTGCGCACATCCCTGGAAAAGGAACGCAAGGAAGCCGAGGAATCCCTGGACAAAATCAGGCCCTTCCTGGATTTTAACTTTAACATCCACGAAATCCTGAAGTTCAAATTCATCAAATACCGGTTCGGAAAAATTGCTCATGAATACTATGAGAAGCTGGAAAAATACGTGTACGACGACCTGGACACCATCTTTTTCAAGTGCGCCAGCGACGAACACTACGTCTGGGGGATCTATTTCATTCCCGCCGAGGAGGCCACCAAAATCGATGCGGTTTACTCCTCCATGCATTTTGAGCGGTTCATCCTCCCAGACGACTACAACGGCACGCCCCGCGAATCCGCCGAAAAGCTGGAAGCGGAAATCGCCGGATACAACTCCCGCATCGAGGACTGTACCCGCCAGATCGGGCAGCTTTTAGAGAATCAAAAAGGAAAACTGCTCGCTGCCAGAGACAAATTAAACGCTCTTTCTTCCAATTTCGACATCCGGAAACTGGCCGCCTGCACGAAAGAGGATCAGCAGGTCTTCTACATCCTCTGCGGCTGGATGAGCGAAACGGACGCGGAGGCCTTCCAGAGCGACATTGCCGACGATGAAAATCTGTACTGCATTGTCGAAGATGATGAAAACAATATTGTAAACCAGCCGCCCACCAAGCTGAAGAACCCGAAAATCTTCCGCCCCTTCGAAATGTTCGTGCGGATGTACGGGCTCCCCGGCTATAAAGAAATGGACCCGACCATCTTCATTGCCCTGACCTACTCCCTGATTTTCGGGGCAATGTTCGGGGACGTAGGCCAGGGACTCTGCCTGGTCGTCGGCGGCGCGCTCCTGTACCGCTTTAAGAAGATGGATCTGGCCGCCATCGTCAGCAGCGCCGGCGTCTTCTCCACCATCTTCGGGTTCCTGTACGGCAGCTTCTTCGGATTCGAAGATACCGTGATCAAGCACATCTGGCTGCGGCCGAAGGAAGCCATGACGAACCTTCCCATGATCGGAAGCATGAACACTGTTTTCGTGGTTGCCATCGTCTTCGGCATGGGTCTGATCCTGCTGACCATGGTTCTCCATATCGTCAACGGAATCCGTCAGAAAGATGTGGGCAATGTGGTCTTTGACACCAACGGCATCGCCGGACTGGTCTTCTACGGCTCCATTGTGGCCGTAATCCTGCTGCTGATGACCGGACATCACGCCCCGGCGGCGGCCGTCCTGGTTCTGATGTTCGGCGTCCCGCTGATCCTGATCGCCCTGAAGGAACCTCTGACGAAGCTGGCCGAAAGACAGGCGGATGCCATTCCGAAAGAAAAAGGCATGTTTGCCGTTACTGCCTTCTTCGAGCTGTTTGATGTGCTTTTGAGTTATTTTTCCAATACGATTTCCTTTCTCCGAATCGGCGCGTTCGCCGTCAGCCATGCGGCCATGATGGAAGTGGTGCTGATGCTGGCCGGGGCGGAAAACGGCGGTTCGCCGAACTGGATCGTCATTGTTCTGGGAAATGTATTTGTATGCGCGATGGAAGGGCTGATTGTGGGAATCCAGGTTTTGCGTCTGGAATACTACGAGCTGTTCAGCCGCTTCTATAAAGGCGACGGGCGGGCGTTCACCCCGTTCCGGAAAAAACAGGTTTCAAAATCAAAGACCCCGCAATAAGCGAACGGGGTATCAAACTTATAACGCAGCTATCTGCGGGGCCTTTGATCCTCGCGGCATTCGCCAAATGTCTGCGCCGCAGCCGCCTGGCTCATTGCACGCGGGAATAAACTGATTCAAAATAAGGAGGAATTAAAAATGTCTACCACTATCACCGTTGTATCTGTCATCGCATTAATTCTCACCATTATCGTACCTTTCGGCGTTTACCTTGTCGGAGAGCGGAACCGCGGCCGTTTCAAAACCTCCCTGGCCGTAAATGTCTTCCTGTTTTTCGGCACCCTTCTGGTCTCCAGCATCGTCGCTTTCACGAACCAGTCAAGCGCCCTTGCCGCTGAAGAAGTTGCTTCCAATGCGGGCGACCTTTCCAGAGGCCTTGGCTTTATCGCGGCTGCGGCCGTAACCGGGCTTTCCTGCATCGGCGGCGGCGTAGCCGTTGCAAGCGCAGCCAGTGCCGCCCTGGGCGCCATCAGCGAAGACGGCAGCGTATTCGGTAAATCCATGATCTTCGTTGCTATGGCTGAAGGTATCGCACTGTACGGCCTGATCATTTCCTTCATGATTCTGGGCCAGTTATAAAAGGTGGTTTTCGTATGAAAATGTACTTAATCAGCGATAACGTGGACACCTACACCGGCATGCGCCTCGCAGGGGTGGAGGGCTGCGTTGTCCATGAGCGTCCGGAGCTTCGTCAGGCTCTGGAACGCTCCATCGCCGACAAAGAAATCGGGATCATTCTTCTTACCGAAAAATTCGGCCGGGAATTTCCGGACATTGTGGACGATGTGAAGCTGAACCGGAAGCTTCCCCTCATTATCGAGATTCCTGACCGGCACGGCACGGGACGAAAGCCCGATTTTATCACATCTTATGTAAACGAGGCAATTGGACTGAAACTTTAAAAAGAAGGTGAATCGTTTGACAACAGAAGAAAAGCTGAAACATTTCGAAGAAGCCGCCGTAGAACGCGCCAAAACCAAAAGCTCGGCCGCCATTGCCGAACACCAGGCCGCACTTGAGAAGCTCGAAGCCGAACACAAAGCGGAGAAAGACCGCCAGGCCGCGCTTCAGATCAAAACCGAATCCGAAAGCCTGAACCGTGCGATGAACATTGCCCTTTCCAAGGAGCAGCTTCAGATCCGGCGGCGGATTTCCCAGAAAAACGAGGAATTGAAAGAGAAACTTTTCATTGAGATCAAATCCCTCCTGGAAGAATACATGGCGACTACCGCCTATCCCCAGCTTCTGGAAAAACAGATCCGGGAAATTTTAAAGATTGCCGACGGCGAGCCCGTGACCATATACATTGACCCAAATGACCAGGCGCTTTTGATGAACCTGAACGCGGTTTCGAATACCGCCATTTCCCTGTCCGAATATCCCTTCATGGGCGGAACCAGGGCGGTTCTGGAAAAGCGGCACATGCTGATCGACAATTCTTTCCAGACCCGGCTTGAGGAAGCCAGAGAAGCCTTTACATTTAACGGAGGTATCAGCCATGAATAGAACAGGCGTTATTTACGGTATCAATGGCCCGGTCATTTATTTGAAAGGAAACACCGGCTTCCAGATGGCGGAAATGGTTCACGTAGGCCAGGAGCATCTGGTAGGCGAAGTCATTGCCCTGGATGAAGATACGACCACAATCCAGGTCTTCGAGGAAACCACCGGGCTGCGCCCCGGCGAAACCGTCGAGGCCACCGGAGACGCCATCTCCGTCACCCTGGGCCCCGGCATCCTCGGAAACATTTTCGACGGCATCGAGCGCCCTTTAAGCGAAATCGCGAAGAACTCCGGAAAATACATTAACCGCGGAGTCAGCGTGGATTCCCTGAATATGGAAAAGCGCTGGGACGTCCACATTACCGTAAAGCCCGGCGACGCGGTAAGCGGCGGAACCGTCATTGCGGAAACCCAGGAAACGCCGGCCATTGTGCACAAAAGCATGGTTCCCCCGAACATCTCCGGCGTGGTCGCTTCCGTAGTTCCCGATGGGAAATACACCATCAGCGACACCATTGTAACCCTGGATCTCGCCAACGGCAAGCAGGAGCATCTGACCCTGGCCCAGAAATGGCCCATCCGAATCCCGCGGCCCACAGCCGCCCGCTTCGCCGCCAGCAAGCCGCTGATCACCGGACAGCGGATTCTGGATACCCTGTTCCCCATCGCCAAAGGCGGAACCGCCGCCGTACCGGGAGGGTTTGGAACCGGAAAGACCATGACCCAGCATTCCATTGCAAAATGGTCCAATGCAGATATCATTATCTACATCGGCTGCGGCGAGCGTGGGAATGAGATGACCCAGGTTCTGGAAGAGTTCTCCGAGCTGATCGACCCCCGCACCGGGAATCCGCTGATGAACCGGACGGCGCTCATTGCCAATACATCCAACATGCCCGTTGCCGCCCGTGAAGCCTCCATTTACACCGGCATCACCCTGGCGGAATATTACCGCGACATGGGGTACGACGTGGCCATCATGGCCGACTCCACCTCCCGTTGGGCCGAAGCGCTTCGGGAGCTGTCCGGACGTCTGGAAGAGATGCCCGCCGAGGAAGGGTTCCCGGCCTACCTGGCCTCCCGGCTTTCCGCTTTTTACGAGCGCGCAGGCCTGATGCAGAACCTAAACGGCACGGAAGGAAGCGTTTCCATCATCGGCGCGGTTTCCCCCCAGGGCGGCGATTTTTCCGAACCGGTCACTCAGAATACGAAACGGTTCGTCCGCTGTTTCTGGGGGCTGGATAAATCCCTGGCCTATGCCCGCCATTTCCCGGCCATCCACTGGCTGACCAGCTACAGCGAATATTTAAACGACCTCGCGCCCTGGTATAAGGACAATGTCGACCCGAACTTTACCGATCACCGGAATCAGATCATGGCAATCTTAAATCAGGAAAGCAGCCTGATGGAAATCGTCAAGCTGATCGGCTCCGACGTGCTTCCCGACGACCAGAAGCTGACCCTGGAAATTGCCCGCGTCATCCGTCTGGGCTTCCTCCAGCAGAACGCCTTCCACAAGGACGACACCTGCGTCCCGCTGACCAAACAGTTCAAGATGATGGACATTATCCTGTATCTGAACAAAAAGGCCAAGGCCCTGGTCACCATGGGAATGCCGATGTCCATCCTGAAGGAGAGCAACATTTTCGACCGGATCATTTCCATCAAATACGACGTCCCCAACGACCATTTGGAGCTTTTTGAGGATTATTACAAGGCCGTAGACGCCTTTTATGACGAAGTTTTAGAGAAAAATGCGTAGGGAGGTAGCATATGGCAATCGAATATTTAGGACTCAGCAAAATTAACGGCCCCCTCGTGGTACTGGAAGGCGTCCAGAACGCCTCCTTCGAAGAAATTGTAGAAATCACCGTAAACGGCAGTCAGAAAAAACTGGGCCGCATCGTCGAGCTTTATGAAGACAAGGCCGTCATTCAGGTATTCGAGGGAAATGAAGGCATGTCCCTGAAAAATACCCACACGAAGCTGACCGGACACCCCATGGAAGTGGCCGTGTCCCCGGAAATCCTGGGACGCACCTTTGACGGCATTGGCCGCCCCATCGACGGGCTGGGCGAGATCACCCCGGAAAAACGGCTGAATGTGAACGGCCTTCCGTTAAACCCGGTGACTCGTGAATACCCCCGGAACTATATCCGCACCGGAATCTCCGCCATCGACGGGCTGACCACCCTGATCCGCGGGCAGAAGCTGCCGATTTTCTCCGGGAACGGCCTTCCCCATGACCAGCTTGCGGCCCAGATCGTGAAGCAGGCTTCCCTGGGGGACAATTCCGATGAAAAATTCGCCATTGTCTTCGCCGCCATGGGCGTCAAGTACGACGTTGCCGAATTCTTCCGCAAGACCTTCGAGGAAAGCGGCGTATCCGACCACGTTGTCATGTATCTGAACCTGGCGAACGACCCGGTCGTGGAACGTCTGATCACCCCGAAGGTGGCCCTGACCGCGGCGGAATACCTGGCTTTCGAAAAGGAAATGCACATTCTGGTCATCCTGACCGATATGACCTCCTTTGCCGAGGCCATGCGTGAGGTTTCCTCCTCCAAGGGCGAAATTCCTTCCAGAAAAGGGTATCCGGGCTACCTGTACAGCGAATTAGCCACCATTTATGAACGCGCCGGAATCGTCCGGGGAATCAACGGTTCCGTGACCCAGATTCCCATCCTGACCATGCCGAACGACGATATCACCCACCCGATTCCCGACCTGACCGGCTACATTACGGAAGGGCAGATCGTGCTGGACCGGCAGCTTCACGGGCAGGCGATTTATCCGCCGATCAATGTATTGCCCTCCCTGTCCCGTCTGATGAAGGACGGCATCGGCAAAGGCTACACCAGGGAAGACCATCAGGCCGTTGCGAACCAGCTCTTCTCCTGCTACGCCAAAGTGGGCGACGCCAGAGCCCTGGCCTCCGTCATCGGCGAAGATGAGCTTTCCCCGCTGGACAAAACGTATCTGAAGTTCGGGCAGGCCTTTGAACACGAATTCGTCGGCCAGGGCCCGGAAGAAAACCGGACGATCCTGGAAACCCTGGACAAAGGCTGGGAGCTGCTGTCCATGCTTCCAAGAGAGGAGCTCGACCGGATCGACACGAAGATTCTGGATCAATATTACAAGCCCAAAGCGGAATCTGAGGTGATTGCATGAATCCCAACACCTTCCCCACAAAGGGAAACCTGATCCTGGCGAAAAACTCTCTGGCTCTGGCCAGACAGGGCTACGAGCTGATGGATAAAAAACGGAACATCCTGATCCGGGAACTGATGAACCTGATCGGCCAGGCCGCGGATATCCAAGGCCAGATTGATACCACTTTCCGTACCGCCTACGCGGCTCTCCAGAAGGCGAATATCGAGCTTGGCATCCATCTGGTGGAGGAATTTTCCCACTCTGTGCCTGTGGAGGATTCCATCCGCATCAAGACCCGGAGCATCATGGGAACGGAAATTCCCCTGGTGGAATTTTCCGAGCAGCCCAGCCGCCCGGCCTATGCCTACTACGGTACCTCCCAGTCCCTGGACGAGGCCAAGGCGGCCTTTGATGAGGTGAAGCGGCTGACGATCCGGCTTTCCATGATTGAAAATTCCGCCTACCGCCTGGCCGCCAACATCAAAAAGACCCAGAAGCGCGCGAACGCGCTGAAAAACATTACGATCCCCACCTACGAAGCCCTCTCGAAAAGTATCCAGAATGCCCTGGAGGAGAAGGAACGCGAGGAATTTACGCGCCTGAAAGTCATTAAAAAAATGCAGACCGCCGCGTGGGAATAGAATTGCCGAAATACCAAGCTCATCTTTGTGTAACCTGCACAAAGATGGGCTTTTCTATTGACTTTTCCACCTTTTTCCTGTAGAATTTTAAACAAATGTAATATTTTCGTAAAAAAAAGATGAACAAGAAACCGAGCTTAGATTTCAAAGGAGTTTCGCGATGAAGAAAAATTTTCTGGTTGCCCTGTCACTGACCGGAGCGCTTTTCCTGACTGCCCCCGTCATGCAGGCTGATGCAGCGTGGAAGATTACTTCTTCCGGCAGGCAGTTTACGACCGACGAAAAACCTGGCTACGCTACCGGATGGAAAAAAATTGGAAAATACTGGTATTACTTTGACGAGGAAGGCTACTCACAGACGGGCTGGCAGACCATTGAGAAAAAGCGCTATTTTTTCGACGCGAAAGGGCGCATGCTGACGAACCGCTGGATCGAGGGCTATTATTTATCTGCGGATGGTTCGGCGGTGGAGTCGGAGTCGGGGAGTGTGTCGGAGACGGCGGCGACGGTGACGGCTACAGCGAAAAAGACGGGATGGGTGAAGAAGTCCGGGAAGTATTATTATTATAAGAAGGGGAAGATGGTGACCGGGTGGCTGACGGTGAAGGGGAAGACGTATTATCTGGATCCTTCTACCGGGGCCAGGAAGTACGGCTTGAAAAAAATTGACGGAAAGTATTATCTCCTCGCCCAGAAGACCGGCGCGATGCAGACCGGCTGGGTAAATTATAAAGGGAACCGCTATTTCTTCAGCCGGAAGAACGGCGCCGCCCTGACCGGGTGGGCCACGGTCATGAATAAATATTATTACTTCTCTTCCTCCGGAAAGCTCCAGCGCAGTAAATGGATCTCCAAGACCTACTACGTGGACAAGAACGGCCGCAGAGTCACCGGCTGGCTGACCTTAGGTTCGGACCGCTATTACCTGGATCCCAAGACCGGAAAGAAAGCCAAAGGCTGGAAAACCATTGACGGTAAACGCTACTACTTTAACGCTGACGGCACCTTAAAACAGCTCACAGGCATCGTTACCCTGGATCAGAAGAAATATTTCTTCTCCCCGGAAACCGGCGAACAAAAAACCGGCTGGGTCACTTACGAAGGAAAAACCTACTATTTCGACCCGGAAACCGGCGAGGGCTATAAAGGCTGGAAAACCATTGACGGCTATACCTACTATTTTAACAGCAAATACTACTTATCCACCAGCAAATGGATTAACGTCTACTATGTCAACGAACTTGGCCAGCGCCAGTACGGCTGGCTCGATCTGGACGATCAGCGCTATTACCTGAATCCAAAGACCGGAAAGAAAGTCACCGGCTGGAAAACCATCGACGGTGAAATTTATTATTTTAATTCCGACGGTACGCTTGGAATCCGCTCCGGCCTGAAAAAGCTGAATGGAAATTATTACTTCTTCGACAGCGTTACCGGAGAAATGCAGACCGGGCTGGTAACGACAGACGGCCGCACCTATTATTTCTTGCCCGAAACCGGCACGGCGTATAAAGGCTGGATTACCCTGGATGATAAGACCTACCATTTCTCCAGCTCCTACACCATGGACACGAACCGCTGGGTGAACAGCCGCTATCTCGGAAGCGATGGCGTGATGCTCACGAATCAGTGGGTGGAAGATTGGTATGTAGGCGCGAACGGAAAGCGCACCGGGGAAAAACGTCAGACCGGCCTCTTTACAACCTCCACCGGAGATACGTACTATTTCAATGAGGACTACAGCCCGAAAACAGGCTGGATCACTATCGACGGAACCAAATATTATTTTGACAGCGATGGAAAAATGCTGAAGTCCTGCTGGTTCCTGGGCTACTACTTCCAGGAAAACGGCGTTTACGCATCAGAAAAATTCATTACCGTTGAAGAAAAAACTTATTATATGAAAGAAGACGGACATGCTGCGGTCGGGCTTTTCACGCTGGACGGGAAAACCTATTACTTTAGCGAGGACGGCGAGCAGATAACCGGCTTTATCGATATTGATGGAAATGCGCACTATTTTGACCCGGAAAAGAACGGGGCGATGCTGGTTTCCATCCGAGTTCTGATCAACGATGTGACCTATTCCTTCGATGAGAATGGCTATTCTACCGTAGAAGATACGAAGGATGACAGCGTAGGACAGGCTATGGTCGATTATGCTATGAAATTCCTTGGGATGGCTTATGTCAGCGGCGGCCAGTGGTCAGGGGAAGAGCCTTACGTCCCGACAGACTGTTCCGGTTTCATGTACGGGATTCATAAGCACTTTGGCCTCACGATTCCCCGTGTGGCGGCTGACCAGGCGACCGGCATTGAGCCGTGGACGAAGGGACTTGCGACTCCGGTTGTTATTTCCGCTTCCAAACTAAAACCGGGCGACTTGGTATTCTATTACACCCCAATCGGCCATGTTGGTATGTATATTGGCGATGGGAAAATTATTCATGCTTCGAATGAAAAAGACGGCATTAAAATCAGCGCGTATGATTATTATAAACCTACTATTTGCGTAAGATATTGGTCTTAAAAGCCAAAAAACAGGTGATGCTCTAACTGAACATCACCTGCTTTTCTTATTCTAACGTATTTTCCACTTTCAGCATCCACATATCCGTGTTACTCATCGTGTACTGATCCACCTCTTCGATCAGGATATCTTCATATTTTTCCGGCTCTGTGGTCAGAATATAATAATACTCTACATCCTTACTGACCGCGCTCTGTTCTTCCACCATAACGAAATTCAAAAGCCGCTGATACTTCGGGACCCACTCGACAATGTCTCTGCGCCGCACACCTTTCTCCATATAAACGTAGGTCTTCTCGCCCGTGTCAATGGCCTCCAGTGTGTCCATCACGTCCCAAAGATAGGCAATCGTACCGCCTTCTTCCACGTAGCTCTGATCGAGTTTTACGGCCGCCTGGTAGTATTTTCCTGCCCCAGCCAGTTCCCCGGCCAGAAGGCAGACACAGACCGTGCCTGTAAAGTACCGATTCAGCTTCTTCCGCCCATAGTCATAGGCAATCAGGATCAGCAGCATGGCCGCCATGGCCACGACCAGAAACCATTTTCCCCCGTAGACCGCCCGGCGTCCGTCGATGCTGTCAAACATATCAATCAGGTTTTTGACAGAAATCGCCGTGTCTCTGGCTACTTCTACCCGGTAGGAAACCCACAGGACGGCTGCCGGGAAGGCATAGCAGAACAGCAGATTACACCAGTTATGCTTAAATTTCGGCTTTTTCTGGAATAATACCACAACTGCCAGGATCGCCGCCAAAACAGGGAAATAAATAACGTAGCGGCCTTTAATCTTCGTGAACGCCGGATAGTTATAGGAAGCCTTCCAGGAATGGCGCGTCACCGCCACCAGCATCATGAACATCAGGCCCACGACCAGCACCCAAAGCTGATTATATTCGCTGCAGCGCTCTTTTTTCCGGACGTCCAGCCCGCGGATGGATTTCACCAGGACCCCCAGGAGCGGGGCCAGCATCAGGGCTGTGTAGAACAGATAATAAGCCAGGGACTTGATCAGGCGCTTTACGGTCAGCGCTTCCGGATCGCTTCCGGATGCAATGGACAGGCCGATGATGGTCTTAATCTCGTGCCCCTGCAGGTATTTCGAGATGAACCACGGCGAATAAACGACCAGGATCATTGCCACGATCCCGAAACCGCGGGCAAAAATTTTCCCCCATGTCTCTTCTTTATTCAACTGCTTCATGATCCACACGACCGCAAAAACCGGGATGATCGAAACGGTGATGTGGCGCGTCAGCATCAGAACGCCCAAAGAAACGGCGATGGCAACGTCCTCCTGCCATTTTTTCTGATACGGTTTCAAAGTCAGATAAATCGCCAGCAGGAAAAGCGGGAAATAAATATTCTCGCTCATCAGACACATGGTCAAAATATACTGGAATGGGATTACCATAGAAAAAACTGCGCATACCAGACTGGGCTTTTCCTCCACGTACAGGCGGCAGATCTTATAAGTCACCACCGGCACAAAAGACGAATACACCGCGTTCAGGATTTTCATAACCAGGTATGAATTTTCCCCGAACAGATGAGCCGGGGTCAGGGCCAGCGGGTATAAAAACGGATAGTGGGCGGACGTGTAGATTCCGCTCTGCACCAACTGCCAGCTCATATATTCGTAATTATACTCATCCGAGATAATCGGAAAACTCCGGTTTCCGATCACAAACACTAATTTAAAACCCAGAAGGGCCAGGTACATGATTCCCATGTAGAGCAGTTCCCGACGGGCTGTTTCCTGTTTCTTCATAGTTCCTCCTCTTTCAAATAGTCTCTGTTATCATACCACACTTCGCCTTGTAAAAAAAGGCTGAAAGGTGGTTTTTAGCGAAAAAAACCTGCCTTCACTATAGAAGACAGGTTTGATTTTCATTCAATTTTATAAAAAGCTTCTCGCACAGCACGGCGTCCGATAACTCATACTCGAAACAATAATCCCCGTCGTCGAACTGCTGGCATGTACCACCTGGCCGTTTCCAATGTACATGGAAACATGTCCGATTCCGCTTCCATCCGAATAGAAGAGGAGGTCTCCCGGCTGTACCGCACTGATATCCACCGGCGTCCCGCAGTTCGCCTGTTCCGCCGCCGTTCTGGGCAGGCTCACACCAAAGTTCGCCATAACAGACAGGGTAAATCCGGAGCAGTCCGTCCCGTTCGTCAGGCTGGTTCCGCCGTATACATACGGATTTCCAACGAACTGTAATGCATAGTTTACAACGCTCTCTCTCAAGCTGCTGCTGGAAGATGCCTGTTCGGCTGCTGCCTGTTCCGCCGCTGCTTGCTCTGCCGCGGCCTGTTCCGCTGCTGCTTGTTCTGCGGCTGCCTGCTCTGCCGCCGCTGCGGCTTCCGCCTGAAGCTGCGCCTGGTAAGCTGCCTCCGCCGCGGCCTGTTCCGCCGCCGCCTGCTGATTCAAATATTCCTGATAAGCCGCATCCGCTTCCGCCTGAGCCTGCTGACGCGCCCACTCATCTTCCTGAGCTGCCGCCGCATCCGCCGCGGCCTGTGCCTCAGCCGCTACCTGCGCCTGATAAGCCGCGTCTGCCGCCGCCTGGTCGGCTGCTGCCTGCTGATTCAAATATTCCTGATAAGCCGCATCCGCTTCCGCCTGAGCCGCATACTGTTCGGCTTCCTGCTGTGCCAGGTACTCCAGCCATGCCTGGTTCGCCGCTTCCTGTTCGGCCTCCTGCTGTGCCAGATAATCTAACCAGGCCTGTTCTTCCGCCTGACGAATCGCTTCCTGCTCGGCCAGATAATCCAGCCATGCCTGATTCTCTGCTTCGATCCGGGCTGCTTCTTCCTCTGTGGATTCAGCCTGACTGAAGAGTGTTTCCGTCTCAATATATTCTTTAGCTACGTAGCCTTCCACATCGTCATCCAGCGTAACCTTCACCCAGTCGCCGCAGTCCTCCTGAACTTCCAGGACTTCCGCGTCACCGACCATGGTAATGATATCCGAATCCGTGCTGGCATCGGTACGTACCATTAATCCGGAGGTATTAACGGTAGCCACCTCGGTGCCGACCTGTGTGGCCAGCCACGCCGCGTCGTCGCCTGTCGCAAAATATGCGGAATGCACATATCCGGTTACGGAACCGGACTGAACCAGATACCATTCGCCTTCTTTTCCGATGATCGTCGCCGAGCTGTTATTATACAGTTTTCCAAGGACGTTTCCGTCGGTGCTGGCGGCATCACGGATATTTACATATTCTTCACACTGAGCGACTGCAACCGTATCGTATTCCGAAGGTTCCACCAGTACGACGCCCGCTTCCGCCGCTGCCTGCTGCTGGCTCGCAATGTCCACGCCCACGCCTGCAAGCTGTGTCTCCACGCCGTCCGCGAAAGCCAGGACTGTATTCCCCGCCAGGGATACCGCAACGGTCAGGCAGCATGCGGTGGCCCTCCAAACTCCTCTTTTCATTATAAGAATCAACCTCCGTATTTATTTTCGTTCCAGATTATTACGAAATTATTACATTTATTACGGATTTATCATAACAAAAGTCGGGAGTTTTGTCAACAAGTACGTTAAAGTTTTTTAATATTTTGTAAAAGTTTTTTCAGAAAATATTCTGAAATTATCAGAAAACCAGCAGGTTCTGTACGCTGTTTACTGCATTCGCGCCGTCTGCCGCCGCGGTTACAATCTGCCGCAGGCTCTTCGTCCGGACATCTCCGGCAGCCAGTACGCCTGTAACATTTGTTTCACAATTTTCTCCGGCAGCCACATAGCCCTGCTCGTCGATCTCCACAAGCCCTTTTAATAAAGAAGAGTTCGGCAGCATGCCGACTGCCACGAAAACGCCGTCCACAGTCAGCGCTTTCCGTTCTCCGGTCTTTACATCTTCCGTCCATACGGCCTCTACGTGGTCATCCCCGCAGATTTCCGTCACAATGGTATTCCAAATCACCTCGACATTTTCCGCGGCAAATAAGGCCTCCTGAAGGCGTCTGGCGGCACGCAGACTGTCCCGTCTATGAACCAGATAAACCTTCTCGCAGCCCCTTGCCAGAAACAGCGCGTCTTCCACGGCCACGTCGCCGCCGCCGACTACGACCACCGTCCGGCCTTTAAAAAAGGCGCCGTCACAGGTCGCGCAGTAAGAGACTCCCTGGCCTGCGAAATCTTTTTCGCCCGGAACGCCCAGATCCCGGTGCTTCGCCCCGGTAGCCAAGATAATGGCCTTTGTCTCAAAATTTCCATTGTCCGTGCAGACCGTTTTTACCTTCTCTTCAATGTTTTGGATAGACTGTACCTCGGCAATCAGAAATTTCGCGCCCAGTCCGTCCGCGTGCTCCCGGAATTTCATTCCGAGCTCGAAGCCGCCGATCCCCGGAACCCCCGGATAATTGTCGACTTCGTAGGTATTTACCACCTGGCCGCCGCTGATGTATTCCTTTTCAATCACAAGGGCTGACAGTTTCGCCCGCTCCGCGTAAATCGCCGCCGCAAGCCCTGCCGGTCCGGAACCGATAATGATCAGATCATAAATTTCACTCATGAATAAATCCTCCTTTCCCCTCCAGTTTAGCACAAACGGCTGGTAATTTATACAAAAGAATTGACAAAAAAGAAATTCCGCTATATTATATTAATAACTGTTACTGTTATTAATGTTCCCGACCGGAACTGTGAAAGGAGAATCAAAATGGCTGCATTAAAATACAGTAAACAGCGTGAATCCATCAAACAATTCCTCCGGTCCCGCACGGATCATCCGACGGCAGACACCGTCTATATGAATATCCGTGAGACCTTCCCGAATATCAGCCTGGGAACCGTTTACCGGAACCTGGCGCTGCTCACCGAGCTCGGTGAGATTGTCAAGATCACCACCGATGGCGGAGCCGATCGTTTCGATGGAAAAGTCACGCCCCACCACCATTTTATCTGCACCCGCTGCCACAGCGTCAGCGACCTTTCCTATATGGAAAATATTGATTATGTTCTGGATGCCGCGCAGAAAGCCGCACCTGGAGAGGTACAGAGTTACGTTGCGAATTTTTATGGGATCTGTACGGAATGTTTAGGGAAGGACGAAATTTCCTGATTTTACGCCTTTCAGGAGCCGTGGACGGCAGGCGTTTTACAGTCCTGCCGCACTCTGTCTTCCCGGATGAAAAATAAAATAAAAAAACCCCTTGACGAATCCGAAAAAACGTGGTAAATTAATATCAGTAATCATTACTGATTACAAGCTTACCGAAAAACAAAACAATTTATATAAGAAAAGGAGATCATCACTATGGCAAAATTTGTATGTAATGTATGTGGTTATGTTCACGAAGGCGACGCAGCTCCGGAAGTCTGTCCGATCTGTAAAGCTCCCGCTTCCAAGTTCACCATGCAGGGCGGCGATAAAGTATGGGCTGCCGAGCACGTAGTAGGCGTAGCCGCTGACGTTCCGGAAGATATCAAAGCAGACTTAAGAGCGAACTTCGAAGGCGAGTGCTCTGAAGTAGGTATGTACCTGGCTATGGCGAGAGTTGCTCACAGAGAAGGCTATCCGGAAATCGGCCTGTACTGGGAAAAAGCTGCTTATGAAGAAGCAGAGCATGCTGCGAAATTCGCGGAGCTCCTGGGCGAAGTGGTTACCGACAGCACGAAGAAGAACCTGGAGATGCGTGTAGACGCTGAGAACGGCGCGACCGCAGGAAAGACCGACCTGGCGAAACGTGCGAAAGCTGCGAACCTGGATGCGATCCATGACACCGTTCATGAGATGGCTCGTGACGAGGCCAGACATGGAAAGGCATTCGAAGGCCTGCTGAAGAGATACTTTGGCTAATAAAATATAAGATTCAAACAGGGGCGGATTCCTCCGCCCCTATTCTTATTCCTATTTCACCGTCACCTTACAGGTCACTTTCTTCTTTCCGGAAGTAATGGTGATCACAGTCGATCCCTTCTTCTTCGCCGTAATCTTACCCTTACTGCTCACCGTCGCTACCTTCGTATTCGAAGACTTATAAGTTACCTTATCCGTACTGTTCTTCGGCGTCACAGTTACTTTCAGCTGCACGCTCTTACCCTTCTTCAGGCTTACGGACTTCTTATTCACCGCAATCTTCGTTGTCGGCGCTTTTACGGTAACTTTTACTTTCGCAGTCTTCCCGCTGTCCAGAGCAACGGTAATCGTCGTCGTTCCCGGAGCCTTCGCGGTAATTTTGCCCTTGCTGCTTACCGTTGCTACGGAAGGTTTGCTGGAGGTAAAGCTTTCGATGGAATCGCCTTTCCCGTAGGTAATCTTCAGCGTCGCGCTCTTGCCTACGTTCAGGGACAGGCTCTTCTTATTCGACTTAATGGTCGCTTTCAGCTTCGCGATCGATACGGATTCCTTTTCCCCGCATACGGAACAGGTACGCTCTTTCACGCCTTCTTCTGCTACCGTTGCCGCCTGCACGGTCTTATATGCACCAAAGCTATGGCCTTTTGCCGGGATCGCCGTAGCGTCTTTCTTTACTCCGCATACGCTGCACTCTTCATGCTGACGTCCTTCATCCGTACAGGTCGCCGCGCGGTCTACGATCACCTGATAAGTATGCGCGCCCGTTGCCGGGATTTCTTTAACGTTCTTCTTCGCATGGCATACGCTGCATTCGGTGTACTGGCTGCCTGCGGTGCTGCAGGTCGCTGCCGTGCCGGTAACAGGCGTCGCCGACCAGGTATGCGTCGTCCCGCATTTCTGCGAATACCGGTCTACACGGAATGTAAGAGGCCCAACGACAAGTGCATTTTGCGCATCATAAACCTCATAATACTTGATCCCCAGGTAATAAGGCACCCCGGCAGTCAGATTCGCGCGGATAACAAGCTCATTCCCTTTGCTCTCTCCTACCGGCCCGTAAAACCAGCTGGTGGCCTGTTCAATTCCATCAACATCCCACAACGTTGCATACCCTTCTGTCGATGCAGTCATCGCAGCCGAATGGAATTCATAAGTGCCCGAATCTTCCGGAACAAATTTATAGTAGAAATTTTTCGACGCTTTATCAATATTTGCCGTAATCAGCGTTTCCATAGCAATGTCTGTCGCATTGCTCTTCCAGTCCACATACGTAACCGGGACGGTTACCGACGCAACTTCCATCCTGCCGTCATCTTCATAGTCATCCTCATACCAGCAGATAATTTTCGCCTGATAGGTTCCGGGCGTATAATCCCCGTATACACTCTGGCCGTTTGCATCCAGAATCTGACCGGACAGATAATAGCTGTATCCGTCAATATCCGTCAGATAATCCCCGTTCCAGTAACTCTCGATACGGATTTTTTTCTTTACGGTACTTCCATCCGCAAGCGTTACCGTTACCTCACACTCCGGACGCCCATCCTTTTCTGAAAAAGTTCCGGTAACTGCTGTCGCCGTCATTCCGGTTATATCTTTCTTTTCCGCAATAGTAAAAGAAACGTTTTCCACGGCATTCGAACTAATCCGGATATAATAAACCTCTTCGCCGTTCATCTTGTAAATTCTGCTGCCGTCCTGATTGGAAGAACCATATACCGAATTCCTGTCTTTCTTATAAACACTGATCGATGCATTCCGGCTCGTACTGGCAATCACATATCTCCCTTCTGCCGGCGCTTCAAATGCAAAATACTGATATCCTCCAACCGTAGAGATCGCCGCAGTATTCGTCCCAAGCACCGCCGTTCTTCCAGCCGCAAGCTCTGTCACCGGAAGGCTTCTGGGAACCAAGGTATCCGCTTCTGACGCGCTTACCGGAACCGCTATGGCCATCATTGCCATCATCAGTCCAATTGCTAACTTTCTTTTCATTTGGTCTCTCCTCCTTTATTTTACCGTCACCTTACAGGTCACCTTTTTGGTTCCCGATGTAATCGTGATGGTCGCCGTACCAGCCGCTTTCGCCGTGATCTTGCCCTTGCTGCTCACTGTCGCAACCTTCGCGTTCGAGGTCTTATAAGTCAGCTTATCCTGGCTGTCCTTCGGCGTCACAGTTACCTTAAGCTGAAGCGTCTTTCCTTTCTTCAGGGTTACGCTCTTCTTATTGACCGCTACTTTCGTTGTCGCAATCTTTTTCACGGTAACTTTGATCTTTGTGGTCTTCCCGCTCTTTAAGGTAACAAGAATATTTGCGGTTCCGGCTTTTCTTCCGGTAATCTTTCCTTTGCTGTTTACCGTCGCTACGGAAGGTTTGCTGGACTTATAGCTCTTCACGGCATCGCCCTTGCCAACGGTGATCTTCGGCGCAGCCACGCTCTTTCCAACATATACGGTCAGGCTGCTCTTCGCTGCCTTGATCGTAGCCGTCAGTTTTTTAATCGAAGCGGTTTCCTTCACACCGCATACAGAACAGGTGCGTACTTTGGTTCCCTCTGCCAGTACGGTAGCCTCTTTGGTCGTCTTATATGCGCCATAGGTATGTTCGCCGGTGGCCGGAATCACAGTTGCAGCTTTTTTCAGTCCGCATACGCTGCACTCTTTATGCTGGCTTCCCTCGTCTACGCAGGTCGCGGCTTTGTCCACAACCGTCTTCCAGGTATGGAAAATACCGCATGTTTCCGTATCAAGGTCAACGCGGAACGTAACCGTTCCCTTGGAGAATGCGCTGTCATGTCTCAGAACCAGATAATAAGGTACTCCGCCGGTCAGTTTCCGCTCGATCGAGAACTGGGAGAACTGGCTGCCATATCCGCTGCTCAGCCATTTTCCATCCGCGCTGTAAAGAACCGCTCTCAGGCTTTCTGCTTTAGAGGAAGCGGATACCCCATGGAATACATAGGTTCCGGTTTCTTCCGGGATAAATTTGTAGAAGTAATCCTTTTCCGAAGTCTCCAGTTTTGCCTTTACATTTTCGTTTGCAGCGATTTCCGGAACTTCCGCTTCCATTCCGCGCCAATCCACGCACTGAACCGGAATACGGACGCTCTTTCCTTCGCAGGTCAGCTCTGCAATATAAGAACCCGCCTCATAGACCCCATAAGAAGCAGCTTTGCCATCTGCCGTCAGCATTGTCCAGTAAACATCATAGCTGGAATCCATAGCATTTCCATTTTCATTCAGATGAATCTGCTGTGTCTTTCCATTTGACAGGGTCAGCTCCAGAACCGTTCCTTCAAAGGACAGGCCTTCCTGGCTGGAGAATGTGGTATCAGCAGGGTTCGTCACCACTTTCATATCAATGACTGCCACATACTGTAATTCAATTCTGGCTTCCTGGCCTTCACACCGGAATGCTGCAAAATACGTTCCAGGCACAAACGTATCCTCATAATAATACACATAATTTCCATCCGCGGTCAGCAGATTGTACGAAACGCTCCTGTTTGAATTGACTGCGTTTCCGTCACGGTTCAGAGTAATCTGCTGGGTTGTCCCGTTTGATAAGGACAGTTCCAGAACGGTTCCCTCAAAGGACGGTCTCTTATTGCTGGAAAATGTCGTATCCGCAGGATTTGCCGCGACTTTCATACCGGTTACCGTTACATACTGCAGTTCAATATTTACCGTTACATCTTCACAGGTAAACTCTGCAATATAGGTTCCCGGTACATAATCGTAATCCACATAATTTCCATTCAGATCCTTCATACCGTTGTAAGAAAGATATCTGTCAGAATCAACGGCATTTCCATATCTGTCCAACTGAATCTGTTCCGTGCTGCCGTCGTCAAACGTCAGTTCCAGAACCGTTCCTTCAAAATTCGGGTTCTCCGTGGGAGTAAAGGTCGGATCTGTCGGATTTGACAGAACCTTCATACTGGATAAGGCCGGAGCTACTTCTATCGTGAACGGAATCGTCCCCGTATTCTCGTCATAATATTTAACTCCTAAATAGTAGGTTTCTCCGGCATACATCTTTTTGGTAATCTTAAAATTTAAATTCCCATTTCCATCGTCGTCGCTCTCTACTACATATCCATCTGCATCATAGAGATACGCCTGGGGGTCTCCCCCAGAAGGAAGCGTCGAATAAATCGTATACACGCCGCTCACGGACGGTTTCAGGGTAAAATAACTGTATCCACCTTCTTCTGTAATGACTGCCATATTTTGGCCGATCACTGCAAGGTTTCCCTCTGCCGCTTCGATTACTTCCTGTCCTTCGGCTGCAAACCCGACCATCCCGCATACGGAAAACGATGCTGCCATCATCGCCGCGGCCAGCCAAACACCAAACTTTCTTTTCATTTCGCTTTCCTCCTTTTGCTATTTTACAGTCACCTTACAGGTTGCTTTCTTGCTGCCTGAGGTAATCGTAATGGTTGCTGTTCCGGCGCCCTTTGCGGTAATCTTGCCTTTGCTGCTCACCGTCGCAACTTTCTTATTTGAAGTCTTGTAAGTCACTTTATCCTGGCTGTTCTTCGGGGTCAGGGTAACTTTTAACTGGAGGGTTTTCCCTTTCTTCAGGGTTACGGTCTTCTTATTTACGCTTACCTTCGTGGTAGCGACCTTCTTTACCGTCACTTTGATCGTCACGGTCTTGCCGCTCTTTAAGGTAACAACGATATTTGCAGTTCCTGCTTTCTTTCCGGTGATCTTGCCCTTGCTGGTAACAGCCGCCACGGAAGGTTTGCTGGATTTGTAGCTCTTAATCGCGTCGCCTGTGCCGAAGGTGATCTTCGGTGCGGATACGCTCTTTCCAACTTCCAGAGTCAGGCTGCTCTTCGCTGCCTTTGCGGTCGCTTTCAGTTTTGCAACAGAGGCTGTTTCTTTTTCACCGCATACGGAACAGGTACGTTCTTTGACGCCCTCTGCCAGTACGGTAGCGGCTTTCGTAACTTTGTATTCGCCGAAGCTGTGGTGTCCGATTGCCGGGATTTCTGTCTCGCTTCTCTTGGCCTTGCAGACGGTACACTCTTCATGCTTGCTCCCTGCTTCCAGACAGGACGCTTCTTTATCCACAACTTCTGTCCACTCATGGTAAATGCCGCACTGCTGGGAATAGCGGTCTACACGGAACGTCATGCTTCCGGCCGCCTCTTTGGTACTGGCCTGAACCACCAGATAATAGGTCGTTCCCGCTTTCAATTTTACGTTAAATCCAAAATTACCGTCTTCAACGAATTCGTCCTCTGCAAGACATCTACGCTCTGCTGTATACAAAACAGCACGGCCGCTTACATCCGGCTGTACAACCGTAGACTGGAACCGGTAAATACCAGTATCCGCCGGCGTAAACTTATAGTAGTAATTTTTCTGTTTAGGCTGTGCTTTTACATCAACCGTTTTATTTTCCTCTAAAGTAACCCCGGTATTCGTATTTAACGCGATTTCTGTGGTCGCCTGTTCCTTCCAATCCGTAATCTGAATCGGAAGCTGTACCGTCACCTCATCTCCGTCAACCGTATTTCTGCAGTAAAACTCTGCAATATAGCTTCCCGGCTCATCGTAATAGCTGGCAACCTCGCCGTCTGCCGTGAGAATACGCCGTGATACCTCATAGCGAGATTCTTCTACTCCTTCCGTTAAACCATAGCCGATTTCGTCCAGTTCGATCTGAACGGTTGTCCCGTTCTCCAGGGTCAGTTCCACTTCCATCCCGTCATAGGACATTTCATATGCGGAGAATGTCGTTTTCTCAGGATTTTTTACAATCTTTATCGCCGTAGCCTTCGGTTTCTTCGTAATGTCGAAGGTAATCGTCCGGCTCGCCGCTGCATAATCCTCATATCCGACTCTTAAATAATAAACTCCCCCTGCTTCTAAGGCTGTGAAAATATAAAAACCGTCTCCCTGATCAAAAGCAATCTCGTCACCGTAAGAATTGTAAAGCGTCACCTGCGGAACGCCAAGCGCGGCCGAGGAAATCCGGTATTCGCCGTCAACCGACGGAACAAACAGGAAATACTGTTCTCTCCCTCCTGCCGGAATCGTCGCCGTATTCGTCCCTACAACCGCAGCATTTCCTCCTACCATGGAAGCCACGGTGGTATTTCTGGAAACCGCTTCCTCTGCTGCCATAACGCTCACACCCGGCGCTGTTCCGATCACTGCCAGCGTCAGCGTCCCAGCCAGAAACTTCTTCCATGCCATTTGTTTCTTCTTCATAAAACTCTCCTTCCCGCACGGTGTACCCCGGCTCATCTCCCGTCAGCCGCCGGTACATACCTCTGCATTTTTTATGTTTCCTATCCATTATACCCCCCCCCCTAATCTTTCCGTCAATAGAATCGGGCAATAAATATTCACAAATTTTTCACTTTTTTATCACATTTCCATCAAAATTCTTCTATTATGAACAAAAGAAGCGCCCGTTTCCGGCCGCTCCCTTTGTCATTATCACAAATTCTCATTCCGCAGCGTCTCCACCACATTCATCCCCCTAAGCTTCCTCTGCGCATATCCCATCGTCACCCCCACAATTCCAAACACACCCAAAACCGCAATCCCCACACTCCCCCACGGCACCGTAAAACCAAACGCAAAATTCCCCTGCAGCACCCGGTAAATCCCATACATCACCGCCAAACTCACCGGCGCCGCAATCACCAAAGCCTTCACCCCATAAAAAAGCCCCTCTGCATAAACCATCTTCCGCACACCGCCAGGCGTCATCCCATAAGACACAAACATTGCAAACTCCTTCCTCCGCAGCGCCATCCCCGTCGAAATCGTATTCATAATATTCGCCAGCGACACCAACGAAATCAGAACCGTAAACCCATACAGAAACACCGAAACCACCATCAGCCGACTCTGCATATTCCGCCTGCCTGCCCACACATCATTCGTATAGATCTCCATTTTCGAATAATCCTGGCAAATCCGTTCCGCCTCGCGCTCAAGCCCCTGAATATCCTCCGCCGTATACTGCGCCTCCCCGGAAACAAACGCCTCCTCCTCATCCAGCCCGGCCTTCGCAAGCACCTTCTCTATGCCCGCCGCATTCGTCACAAAATAAACCGGCTCCGCACTCTCCTGATACTGCATCATAAACGGCGCCCGCACACTCGTAACCGCCGCAGCCGCTATCGGAACACGTTTCTCCACATCATACTTCCAAAACGAAAGCTCCTGCCCCGGCGTTACATCCAAAAGCTTCAGATCGGTAAAATTGTGCCCCTCCTTCAGCGTAATGTTGTTTACCAGAATCAGCGGCGTCTCCGCCTGTTCCAGCTCCTCTTTCGAAAGCCCCGCCTCCTTCAGATACGCCTCATACGCCGCATCATCCAATACCGCGATCCGTGTCCATACCGTAATATCTTCCTCCTGTCTCCCCATGGAGTCCCAAAATCCCTCTGTCATTTCTTCCTTCCCCAGCAAAAGATACCCAATATCATAGTAATTCACCAAAATTCTTGTATCCGCACTCTCCACTTCCAGAAGTTCCCGTTCAAACGCCGGGTCAGCCTCCTGCCCATCCCGATACCACCAGATCACATAATCATAAGATAACGGCTCCTGAGCCATCTCATAAGCCTTGCGCACATACAGAGAAAAGGAAGACGCCGCCAGAAACAGCACCACACTAATCACAAGCGAATAAACTGTCACCCTATACCGGTGTTTGCTCCTCTTCAGATTCTTTAGTCCAAGCTCCGCTTCAAATCCGAACAACTTCCGGACCATTGAAGGCGTCCGCACATTCCGCGGCCGGATTTTAATGTCCTGATTCTGTCGGATTGCGTCGATAGGGGCGATTTTCGAAGCCCGTCTTGCCGGAAACCACGCCGAAACAGCCAGCGTAATGACCGCAAGCGCCACAACCGCCGCGATTCCTCCCGGCACGATCACCATATGCATTTCAGCCGTTGTCTGAAATACATTCTGAGCCGCGCTCCCAATCACCTGAAACGTAATCCAAATCCCCAAAATACCGCACACAATCCCAATCGGAATCGCAATGCACCCGATAATCCCAGCCTCGACAAACACCGAAGCCCGCTTCTGCTGCCTGGTCGCCCCCACACTGGAAAGCATCCCCAGCATCCGGCTCCGTTCCGAAAGCGAAATCCCGAACGCATTGTGAATCAGGGACACCGACGCAATCAGAATAATCGCGCTGATAATCCCAACCACCCCATATACGGTAATCAAAATGCCCCGATCGTAGGTCACACCCATATAAAAAAGCAGCGAACTATTACATTCCACTTCCACATTGCCCGCGCTCTGGGCCAGCTCCTCCGCCGCCGCGTACATCTTCCGGCTCGGTTTTTGGTAGGTCACATAAATCTGATACGCTTTGTCCGGCTCCACTTCCTCTTCCGCCAGGGCAGAATAGGCATGGTAGCACGATCCGGAATATTCCTGCGTGGTAAACGTCCCGACAATCGTATACGTCCGTTCCCCTTTGACCGTAAAGTCTTCCTCGCTCCAGAAATTATAGAGGTTGCCTTCAATGGTTTCCCCGTCTACTTCCACCGTCCGCACGCCATATTCCAGCGTCACCACATCGCCGACCTGCCACGCGCCGCCCGTCTTCTCCTGAAATGCCTGATCAATGGCCAGCTCCCCGCTGTTTTCCGGCATCCGCCCTTCCTTCAGCTCCGCCGTAAGCAGCTCCGGCGTCGAATGCGCCGTCAGATACAGATAGGGCTTTCTGGAGCCTTCCAGTTCTTCCGGCTTTACAAACCCCAGTTGTTCGCATACGTCCGCCGTACCTATGCCCTCCGCGTCCGTAATCTTCGCCGTCTCGGACCCTGCCACATCTTTAAACTGCATATGCCATTTTCCGGCATAAACCTTGACGCTTTCCTGCATCATAGACAGAAACGAGCTGCCGATGATAAAAACCGCCGTCAGCATTGCCACCGAAATGACCGACCCGATCACCGTAACCAGCGTCCGGCTTTTGTTCTGTTTCATGTACCGCCACGTTAGACTTCGGATAAGCTTCATCTGCGCATCACCTCGTCTCTCGCGATTTTTCCGTCCTGGATGGACAGAATGCGGTCGGCCTGGAGGGCAATGTTTTCGTCGTGGGTAATGAGCACCAGAGTCTGGTTCAGTTCCCGGTGAAATTGCTTCAAAAGACTGATAATTTCGGCACTGTTAAAGCTGTCCAGATTCCCGGTCGGCTCATCTGCCAAAACAATGGCCGGATTATTCATCAGCGCCCTGCCGATCGAAACCCGCTGCTGCTGCCCGCCGGACAGTTGGTTCGGCAGATGGTTCAGCCGCTTTTCCAGCCCCAGCCGCTTCACAAGAAAATCAAAATGCTGCTCATTCACTTTCCGGCCATCCAGAAGCAGGGGCAATGTCAGATTTTCCCTCACATTCAGCACCGGAATCAGGTTATAAAACTGGTAGATCAGGCCGATCTGGCGGCGGCGGAAAATGGCCAGCGCCGTCTCATTCATTGCATAAATATCCGTCTGATCCACCCAGACCTTCCCGGATGTCGGCGTATCCACTCCCCCTAAAATGTGCAGGAGCGTGGACTTTCCCGAACCGGAAGGCCCGATGATCGCCACAAATTCTCCTTTTTCTACGGAAAAGGACACATCGTCCAGGGCTCTTACTGCGGCGTTTCCTTTTCCATATATTTTTGACAGGTGTTCAACTCTTAAAATTTCCATGGAAAACCTCCCTTTTGTTTTCTTTTCTTTAGAATACCTGTCGAACATGACAGCTTCGTGACAGGATTTCTTACAATTTTGTCACTCAGACTGTCTGATTGTAGAATGTCACGGTGAAGGCAGTTCCCGCGCCCGCTTCGCTCTCCACGCTCACATCCGCTTTCTGTCCATTCAGAATTGTTTTCGCCATGGCAAGGCCGATGCCGACGCTGTCCGGCCCCGCATTTTTTCCTTTATAAAACCGTTCGAAAATGTGCGGTAAATCTTCTTTGGAAATCCCTTCCCCGTCGTCTGAAATCACAAGCCTTGTGTAAAGCGGCGTATTTGTACACGTAATGCGTACTGTTCCGCCCTCTCCCGTATGTTCCACGCAATTTTTCACAATATTCAATATCGCTTCCCCCGTCCAGTTCCGATCCGTCTCAATCCGCAGTTCTTCCTGACAATGAATCTCCAGCGTCTGGCCCTTTAACTCCGCCGGAATCCGTAAGGGTTCTATGACCTGATTCAGCCATTTTTTTACCGGAACCTGCTCTTTTTTGAATTGGACGGCCTGGGCGTCGATTTTGGACATTTTTAATAAAGAAGAAACGAGCCATTCAATGCGTTTTAGCTGATTCAGGATATTGTTCAAAAAGGTTTCCCGCTTTTCCTCCGGCAGGTCTGGGCTGCTTAACAGGTCAGTCATGACGAACATGGAGGTCAGCGGGGTTTTCAGTTGATGGGAAATGTTGGACATGGTGTCTGCTAAGTATTGCTTGTCTTTTTTCAGAAGGGCGGACTGCTCCGAAAGCGTCAGCGTTACTTTATAAATGTCATTTTTCAGGATGCTCAGTTCACCTTCCCGGTTGTCCCGGATATCCATGCAGGGCAGGCCGGTATAAACGCTGGCCAGATATTCCGACAAATCCGCAATGTCCTGATAGCGTTTCCTGGTAAACAGGTAAAAGCTGCCGGTCAGAAGCAGAAAAAAGGCCGCCCCTGCGATTCCTGCCGCAGGCGCAATTCTCCATAAAACGCAGACGCCAGCCACGCCTATCACGCCCGCGAGCGTCATAAATTTCCAAAATTCTTTATTTTTTATCATGTGCACCACCCATTCGATAGCCCAGGCCTCTCACCGTTTCGATGACGGAAGACGTCTGGCCTTCCGGTTCCAGTTTTTCTCGCAGGCGTTTGATGTAGACGGACAGGGTATTGTCGTTGATAAAGCTGCCGTCCACGTCCCAGATGCCTTCCAGAAGCTGGTTCCTGCTCAGAACCTGGCCCGGATGGCTGGCGAAAACCAGGAGCAGGCGGTATTCCATGGCGGTCAGGAAAATTTCCTGGCTGCCGCGGAAGACCTTGGCTTGTTTGACATTGATGGTAATGTCGCCGATGGTCAGCAGGTCGCTTCCGCCGTCTTTCCGGTAATGGCGCAGGGCGGATTTCATGCGGCTTAACAGTTCGCGGAAGCGGAAGGGTTTGGTGATGTAGTCGTCTGCGCCCATGTCCAGGCCGCGCACGACGTTGACTTCGTCGTCGCAGGCGGTGAGGAAGAGGACGGGGGCGGCTTGTTTGGCTTTGATATATTCGCAGAGTTCGTAGCCGCTGCCGTCGGGGAGGGTCAGATCCAGGAGGTAGATGTCAAAGGTTTGGCGGGCCAGGGTTTCCAGGGATTCCTGGAGGTTTTGGCAGATGCGGACGTCGTAGCCTTCGGCCAGGAGGGAGTATTGGAGGCCTTCGGCTATGGTGCGGTCATCTTCGGCAAGGAATACTTTCATGGGGTTCTCCTTATAATATGTTTGATTTCTTTTATTATATTTCCTGGGGCGGAAAGCTGCAAGGTTTATCTGGCGGCGCGCGGGCGGGTATTCTGGTAGAGGAGGCGCTTTCTGCGCATGACGGGCTGGACCGGCTGTTCGGCGCAAATTTGCGGCCGGACATTTTTGAAAAAGGGGTTGACAGATACCCCCACAGGGTATATACTCTAAGCATACCCCATCGGGGTATATAATTTTTACAAAATTACGAAGACAGGAGGTCTTTCGATGGAACAATATACCGTCACAGGCATGAGCTGCGCCGCCTGCAGCACCCGCGTAGAAAAAGCAGTCTCCCACGTTCCGGGCGTTACATCCTGCTCAGTCAGCCTCTTAACCAACTCCATGGGCGTGGAAGGAACCGCCTCCCCCCAGGAAATCATTGCCGCAGTCCAGAACGCCGGCTACGGCGCATCCCCGAAACATGCGGCCGCCGAAAAAGGCACATCCGCCCCTTCCGCCGGAGAAGAACTGCTGGCGGATCACGAAACCCCGGTACTGAAGCGCCGCCTGTTCTCTTCCCTGGGCTTCCTCATTGTCCTGATGTACATTTCCATGGGACATACGATGTGGGGCTGGCCCCTTCCGTCTTTTTATGACGGCAACCACATTGCAGTAGGGTTGACGGAACTCCTTCTGACTGTTATCATCATGGTGATTAACCAGAAATTTTTCATCAGCGGCTTCAAAAGCCTGTGGCACAAAGCCCCGAACATGGACACCCTGGTCGCCCTCGGTTCCTCGGCCGCTTTCATCTACAGTACCTATGCCCTGTTCGCCATGACCTACGCCCAGGTACACGGAGATTCCGAGGCCGTCATGTCCTACATGCATGAATTTTACTTCGAATCCGCGGCCATGATCCTGACCCTGATCACCGTCGGCAAGATGCTGGAAGCCCGCTCCAAGGGCAAGACCACCGACGCCCTGAAAGGCCTGATGAAACTGGCCCCCAAAACCGCCACCATCCTGAAAAACGGCGTCGAAACCACCGTTCCCATCGAACAGGTGAAAAAAGGCGACCTCTTCGTCGTCCGTCCCGGCGAAAACATCCCTGTAGACGGCTTCGTCCTGGAGGGGAACAGCGCGGTCAATGAATCCGCCCTGACCGGCGAAAGCATCCCGGTAGATAAAGCCGCCGGCGACCCGGTTTCCGCCGCCACGGTGAATCAGTCCGGTTTCCTCAAATGCGAGGCTTCCCGCGTTGGAGAGGATACCACGCTTTCCCAGATCATTCAGATGGTCAGCGATGCGGCGGCGACGAAAGCGCCGATTGCAAAAATTGCGGATAAAGTTTCCGGAGTTTTCGTTCCGACGGTCATTACGATTGCAATTATTACGATCATTGGATGGCTCCTTGCCGGGGAGACGATCGGTTTCGCGTTAGCCCGCGGGATTTCCGTTCTGGTAATCAGCTGCCCCTGTGCGCTTGGACTTGCGACACCGGTTGCGATCATGGTTGGAAATGGCCTTGGCGCGAAAAACGGCATTTTATTTAAGACCGCTGTTTCCCTGGAAGAAGCAGGGAAAGTGCAGATTGTTGCGCTGGATAAAACGGGCACCATCACTTCCGGCGAACCGAAGGTCACGGACATTCTCCCGGCCTCCGGCATCAGCGAAACGGAGCTTCTCACCCTCGCCTACGCCCTGGAGCAAAAGAGCGAACATCCGCTGGCGAAGGCCATTCTGCAAAAAGCGGAAGAAGCGAATCTTCACCCGGAAGAAGTCACCGATTTCCAGGCCCTTCCCGGCAACGGCCTGACCGCCGTCTGGAAAGGTTCCACATTAAACGGCGGAAATTATCAGTTTATCCACAAACAGACGGACATTTCCCCAGCAATGCGGGCACAGTCCGAACGCCTTGCGGAAGAAGGCAAGACCCCTCTGTTTTTCAGCAAAGACGGGAAACTGGCAGGAATCATTGCTGTCGCAGACGTGATAAAAGAAGACAGTCCCCAGGCAGTCCGCGAGATGCAGAATATGGGCATCCACGTGGTTATGCTCACGGGTGATAATGAGCGCACCGCGAAGGCCATTGGGAAACAGGCCGGCGTGGACGAGGTTATTGCAGGCGTTTTACCCGACGGAAAAGAGAGTGTCATTCGCTCCCTGAAAAAGAAGGGCAAGGTTGCGATGGTCGGCGACGGGATTAATGATGCTCCGGCACTTACCCGCGCGGATATCGGGATTGCCATCGGCGCCGGTACGGATGTGGCGATTGACGCTGCGGATGTGGTGCTGATGAAGAGCCGGCTGAGTGATGTACCTGCGGCGATTCGCTTAAGCCGCGCGACCCTGCGCAATATTCATCAAAATCTGTTCTGGGCTTTTGCCTATAATGTCATCGGGATCCCGCTGGCTGCCGGAGTTTTTATCTCCCTCCTGGGCTGGAAGCTGAATCCGATGTTTGGGGCTGCCGCTATGAGCTTATCCAGCTTCTGCGTGGTGACGAACGCGCTGCGGCTGAATTTGTTCGATATTCGAAGTACCAAAGGAGATAAGAAGCGAAAACAAAAACCGATTTCGATTGAGGAGGAAAAAACAATGACAAAGACGATGAAAATTGAAGGTATGATGTGTGGACACTGTGAAGCTGCTGTAAAGAAGGCGCTGGAAGCGCTGGACGGCGTGAGTGAGGCGGTTGTGAGCCATGAGGCTGGAACGGCGGTTGTGACGCTGGAGGGAGAGGTTTCGGATGAGACGCTGAAGGCGGCCGTTGAGGCGAAGGATTATACGGTGGTGTCTGTTCAATAAATGACGCTGTACTCGTACCAAGTCTAAAATATTCGGGCCGGTGTTGGCTTTCGGGTATATTTTGCGCTGGTTTGTACAGCGTTCGCCCCGATGCCATGCTGGCCCTTGGCTATGTTTCGGACAGGCTGAACATGCTCTGGCATCACACTCGCCCCGGTGCAATATTCGCCCCTGACCGTGTCCCACGCCAATTTGATTCATCCAAATGCTCGCCTGGCTCGCGGCTAACTCGGCTCCAATTTTCCGGCTCCGCTTCAGCCAGGCCGAATCATTTTAAAAACCTCTATGCAAACTTCCATCCGCATAGAGGTTTCTTCTTTACGCTGCTTTCTTCACCGAACCCACATGAACCGTCAGCCCTGCTTTATTCAATGCAGGCCGTAATACATTATAAATCAAAGCCACCAGAATCGTAGACACGACCGCATTTACAAACGTCGTCATACTGCTCCACTTCGCCAGCACACTCGCCATCTCCTGCGGCTGCCCCAGTACCCACATTTTATAAAAATACCCCACAATGGGATCCGCAATCACATTAAATCCCAATCCCGCAATGGAAGCAATCACGCTCCATTTCAGCACATACTTCTTATCCGTACTCTCCGTAATATGCGCAATCCGATGCGCCACCAGCCCGGTAATCAGCCCAATGCACAGCTTCAGCACAAATGTCTTCGGCGCCACCGTCACATAAACCGGATCCAGCAAATCCCCAATCGTCATCCCCACAGCTCCCGCAAGGCCGCCATAGCCGCCCCCTAACAGCAGCGCAGCCAGAACGCAAAACGCATTTCCAATATGGATTGACGTCGCATCACCGCCCGGCATCGGGATCTTAATCTGCAAAAAGGTAAAAGATACATAGCACAGCGCAGCCAAAAGCGCGGTCTGCGCAAGTTTCATAACAGTTTCATTTCTTCTTTCCATAACCTGTCACCTCTCTAATGTTTTTTGGAATATGGCTATGGTAGCACTCAACTGGCTATTTTTGTATATCCAGTTTCAAACTTTTTAACCAGTCCAGTTTGGCACTGGCACAACGTTCGATAATTAACTCGACTTTCCGTGCAGTTTTATCCGCTCGTTATACACTTTTTCGGGCGCCACGTACTGGTTTATGATGTCGCCCTTTTGCCCGTCATAAATGACTTTCACTCTGACGTCTAAAAACACGTTTGCTTCTGCATGAAAGAGCATATGATGGAGTTCTGTTTCTTCCATGGACTCCAGGGCATCTTTTGATAGCCCGTGGACCGAAGCCGCTTTCACAACTCTGGCGACTGTATTTCTGGATACAAGCAGGGTACTGGAAATACGCCGCTGGCTATATCCATCCTGAAGCATTTGTAAAATTTGTTTCTCTTTGGACATTCGATTGTCCTCCTCTCAAAGTATTATGGATTCATCCGTAAAAATATTGTATTGCTTCAAGAGGTGGCTCTCAACAGCGGAATGTCTTTTTGATATAGGCGGCTCTGATATTCGGAATGGATGGCTCTCTGCAACGGATTGGGTGGCTCTGAGGTCACAAAATACTCAGCCACGATATACGTCAGCACCTCTGCCAGTTCATGCTTTTTTGCTCTGGGACTGCGCGGATCTTCCACAGCCTTCATATGTTCATACAAAGGCCTGACCAGAAACGGAGCCTTTTCACACCTCCATGGAAAGCCCCAGGCTGTCAATCAGCATCTGCTGCTCCGGCCACAGCTTCGAAACCGCCTTCTCTTTCCCCATAATCACCAGGCACATACCTATACTATATAAATATTATACGTAAGCGATGAATAATCCACCGTATTGCCCACTATCCCCTTAGTATCCGTCGCCTTAAATCGGCAATGGCTCATGGTGTTCCGGTGTTTGGTTTTCGGCATCAATCAGTCCGCTGCATCGTTCCTTTATGAAATCGCTCCACGGAAGCAGATGTTCTATGCCTGCGGGCTCATTTTGGTAGTCCGGCATATACAGCAGCACCGTGTAGAGATACTGGAACACATTCAGCTTATTGGCCTTGGCTGTCTCCACCATGCTGTACATGACAGCACTCGCCTCCGCTCCCGCGACAGATGTGTGGAACAGGAATGCCTTCCTGCCGATCGCGTAGCTTTTTGCCCGCCTTTCCGCCGCGTTGTTGGAAATCTCACAAACAATCCGAAAGATACAGTGGCAATTTTCCCCGCCTTGGTGTATAATATTTTTCGGTATTATTGTTCATAGCAGATTAATTTTACCACACAAAGAAGAACGCCTCCAGGTTTTATTCCTGAAAGCGTTCTTTTTTCGTGGGACTTTTTTCACAGCCCCTCTTTCATACTTGTTTTTTATCTGTCCCATTTATCACAAAGGGCATTAATCTGCCCAGTAAATTTCGCCAAATCCTTATTCGCTCCGCCTTCATTATGCCGAATAACCGTAAGCAAACGCTGTCCAGCAGCCCAAAGTCTCGCAAAAGCGGTATTTCCCTTCGCCGCCTTCGGCGTTCCCGCCTCTTCTTTCGAAATCCGCACCGGCTTCCCAGCCTTCATCCACGCCCCGGATGCCAGATCAAAAACCGCCCCACTATAAGGCGCTTCCGCATTCAAATGCAGTTCATCCCGCATTCTCCCCGCGAATAATTCCGTCACCGCATCTTCCCCGTGAATCACAAAAACCTTCTCCGGCTTCCCTTCAAACGCCTGAATCCACTCCATCAGTCCGCAATTATCCGCATGCCCGCTGATCCCTGAGAGCCTTCGGATTTCCGCCCGAATCTCAATTTCTTCCCCGAACAGCTTCACTTTGGGTACGCCTTCCAGAATCGCTCTTCCCAGCGTCCCTACAGCCTGATAGCCCGCAAACAAAATCGTGCATTCCGGCCTCCAGAGATTATGCTTTAAATGATGCCGAATCCGTCCCGCCTCGCACATCCCGCTGGCAGACAGAATCACCTTCGGCTTCTGGTCAAAATTAATCATTTTTGAATCGTCACTGGTCACGGACGTTTTCAGCCCCGGAAACCCAATTGGATTGATGCCTTTCTGCACCAGTTCCATGGCTTCCTCATCAAAATCTTCCCACATATGTTTCTGAAAAATTTCCGTCGCCTCGACTGCCAGAGGACTGTCTACATATACATCAAAATCCTCATGGCCCTTTATCATCCGGTCTTCTTTAATTTTCCGGATAAAGTACAAAATTTCCTGTGTTCTTCCGACTGCGAAAGAAGGAATCACCACATTCCCGCCCCGGTCAAAGGTCGTCTGGATAATTTCCGCCAATTCCTTCACATAATCCGGGATCTCATTGCAATGGCTTCGATCCCCATAAGTGGATTCCATCACCACATAGTCAGCCTCTTTTAAATACTCCGGATCTCGAAGCAGCGGCTGATTCTTATTTCCAATATCTCCGGAAAAAACAATCTTTTTCTCAACTTCTTCTTCTCTGATCCACACCTCAATAGATGCAGATCCCAGCAGATGGCCAGCGTCCACAAACCGCACCTGGATTCCCTCTGCAATCTCTTCCCGTCTATGATACGGGAGTCCCACCAGACACGTGATCGCTCCATTCGCATCGTTCATGTCATACAGTGGAATGACCTCTTCCTTTCCTGCGCGGCGGCCCTTCCGGTTCTTCCACTCCGCTTCAAACATCTGAATATGCGCGCTGTCACGAAGCATAATCTCGCACAGATCCCTGGTCGCCTCCGTCGCATAAATCGGCCCCCGAAATCCCTGCTGATACAGCAGCGGAAGCCTTCCGGAATGGTCGATATGCGCATGCGTCAGCAAGACAAAATCAATCTCGCTCGCCGGTACGGGAATCTCCTGATTCTCGAATTCATCGGGCCCCTGCTCCATCCCGCAGTCAATTAAAATCCGTTTACCGCAGGCTTCCAGATAAGAGCAGCTCCCTGTCACTTCATGGGTCGCCCCCAAAAACGTCAGCTTCATAGGCTACACTTCCTTCCTAGTATAATCCACGCAAATTAGAAGCCTGTTTCAAATTAGCATTTCCATGTTA
>JAUNPS010000009.1 GCA_030536575.1 Eubacteriales bacterium
TTAACATGGAAATGCTAATTTGAAACAGGCTTCTAATTTGCGTGGATTATACTAGCCGATCAGAACCGTTTTCCCTTCAAACGCGAAGCCGTAGTGCCGAATCCGCTCCTTCGGAATCCCTCTGGCGAGCAGTTCCGTATCATAGCCTTTCTCCTCGATCTGCTTCAACGCATTTTGAACCGTTTCCTCCAAATTCTTCTCTTTCTTAGGCCGCCGCACCTTAAACTCCAGCACATAAGCCGTCTGTCCGGCCTGCAGGGGTTCCATTACCACATCATACCTTCCAAGTCCGCTCTCCCGGTTCGAAGTAATCCGATATTGCCCCGAAAGGTCTACCATCAGCCCAAGGACAAAGCCATGGTAAAACCGTTCTGGCTCCGCGAATTCGGAGGATTGCTTCCCAGTATCAAAACTGCTGAACGCCTGCAATGCGATTTGATTCATAAACTGGTTCATATAGTCCACGTCGTCACTTAGGAGCGCCTTTACAAAATCATTGTAGCGCACCGGCGCATTCTTAAACCACTCCTGAATCATCCGCCGGAACATCTTCGTAACCTCAAAATTCGTCAGCGCCAGGTGGTAAACGCTGTCCGTTCCCTCTTCCGGCTCCCGCACGACTCTCAAATAACCGGCAACCAGCAGAAGGCTCCAGATCGCGGTACGGTTATTGTCCAATTGACTGAACACAATCTCCTCATCAATGTCCGATTCAATCTCCTTTCCCTCCAGAAGATCCTCCATCGCAATTTTAATCTCCGGCGTTCCTTCTTTAATCAGCTTTCCGACCAATGAATTGGAACTCGTATTCGCCCAATAGCTGTCCAGCCGTCCGGAATCCAGGTATTTTGTGATCGACCAGGGATTATAAATCCCATCCGTTTTTCCGAACCGGAAACCGTCGTACCAGATCCGCACCCGCTCCATTTGATCGGCAAGACCGAATTCCTGCAATGCATCCGCCACTTCTTTTTCCGTGAATCCGAAAGCTGTCTCATATTTCCTGGAGGTTGTCGTCACGATTTCCAAATTATTCAGATCCGAAAAAATAGACTCCTTGCTGACTCTCGTAATTCCTGTCAGCATTGCCCTTTCCAGATAGGGATTTGTCTTAAATGTTGAGTTAAACAAACCCCGCATAAATACAGTCAGTTCTTCCCAATACCCATTGATATAGGCTTCCTGCAGGGGCGTATCATATTCATCCAGAAAAATCAGAACTTTTTCTCCATAATACTTCTGCAAATAACCGGCCAGATAATGGATCGCCACCGATGCCGCTGCGTCATCCATTTCCTCATTTACAGAATCAAAATAAGCACAGTCCTTTTCATTTAATTTCCCGCTTGTCCGAATATAGTCAAAATGGCTGTATAATTTCACCAGTTTTTGAATAAGCTCTCTGTGCGCCGTAGGATAGGTATTCCCCTTCACATCCGCAAAGCTCAAGAAAATAACCGGATATCTGCCCTGAAGCGCACGGTACGGTGCTTCCTTCCAGATGGAAAGGCCTTCAAACAACTCGCCGCGCCCTGCATATTGATTTGAGAAAAAGCTCTCCATCATACTCATGTTCAGCGTTTTTCCAAACCGGCGCGGACGCGTGATCAAGGTAACGACATCTTTCCGCTCCCACCATTCTTTGATCAGAAATGTTTTGTCCACATAAAAACACTGATTTTCTCTCAGAGACTTGAAATCCTGATTTCCAATCGAAATTGTCGGCCGCACGAAATCACCCTCCCATTCCAGTTCTATATGGCTATTATACCAGACATTTTCTGAAAATTATACTGTTTTTCAAAGCCGCTCTCTACCCTCAAACTACCTTTAGCGTCACAATCTCAAACGGCTTAACCTCCACCTCGCACACATATCCATCCTTCGCCAGCATCCGCTCCTCCTTCTCCATCAGATCACAAACCCAAACCTCCCGGAACTTCTCTCCAAACCGCACCTCCGTCCGCGTCCTCCGGTTCCAGCACTCATAAATCCGCAAAATCTCCGCCTTCCCATCCTCCGCGCGCTTCAGCACCTCCGCTACAACATTTTCCTCCGCAATCCAAACCTCTCCATACGCCCCCGGCATCTTTCCCGGAAGCCCCTCTTTTATCCGCGCCCGCAGCGGATTATTCAGCGCATAAGCCTCCCGCACCGTCCCGGCCTCCTGCCAGCTCCCCTCATGGGGCATCAACGCATAGACAAATTCATGGAACCCTTTGTCCGCTTTCGGATTCGGCTCGCACCCCGATTTCAGCAGCGTCAGCCCCACTTCATTCTCTTCAATGCTGACTCCGTATTTACAATCGCTGAAAAAGCTGACCCCGTAACCATATTCAGAAATATCCAGCCACTTCTGGAAGCACACCTCAAACCGCGCCTGTTCCCAGGACGTATTTTTCGTGGTGCTCCGCTTCACATTTCCATACTGGATTTCATAGGTCGCTTCCCTGGTATTCAAATCCAGCGGGAACAGGGCCTTCAGCAAAATCTGCTCTTCCTTCCAATCAATCTGCGCCCGGATATCAATCCTCGGCGAATCCCGGTAAAACGAAAACGTCTCCGTAACCGTCGAACGAAGATATTCCCAGGAAAGCTCCAGCGTCATCCGAAGCGGCCCTTCCTCCTTCACCTGCCTGGAAACCAGCTTCTCCACCGGCCACTGTTTTTCCTTATAATACTCAAAAATGTTCCAGTTATCGTAACTGTGCGGCTTATCCTCATAGGTCATCAGGACGTTGGCGCATTTCCCGCTCTGCAAAAGCTCCCTACCCGCACGGCTGTCATAGAACGACACGATCTGCCCCGCCTGATTCCACCGAATCTGATAAAAAGGCGTCACCGTTTCCTCTTCCGTACAGAAAAAATCGTCCGCCGTCACAAGCGGCATCTTTGCCTCCGTCGGTGCAAACGTCTTCCATCCTTTTGCCGGGACATTGCCCGCACGGAAAAGAAACTTTCCATTCTCCAAATGCTGCACCGGGCAGCGCTCGCCCGCGCATTCCACGGCATTTATCCACCGAAACACCCCGTCCACATCCGAAATTTCCACAATTCCATCCAGATTCATCCCATTTGGGTTGAAAACAACGAGTTCGCCTGCCTCAGCCTCCGTCTGCTCCGTCAGTTTTTCAATCGCCTGCATCTCGATCTGTCCGGTAATTTCCTGCAACCTCTGATACTCCCGCCTGGAATCCTCGTAAACCTCCGCAATCGAAGATCCCGGAAGAATGTCATGGAACTGATTCCGCATCAGGATTTCCCATCCCTCCGCCAGAAGCTCCGCCGGATACGGCAGCCCCGCGTATTTTTCCGCCATCACAGACCAGTTCTCCGCATTCAGGAGCGCGAATTCTCCCTTCCGGTTGGCGCGCTTATTTTCCGCCATAGACGTATACGTGCCGCGATGGTATTCGAGATACAGTTCGCCTGACCACACCGGAAAGTTCTTCTGCCTGGCCGTCTGATGGAGCCGGTCAAAAAACGCTCCCGCAGGTTCCAGTTTCACGGCCGGACAGTCAAAATGCCCGTCCTGAAGCCGCCTCGCCGTCTCCAGCATCTCTTCCGTCGGGCCGCCGCCCCCGTCCCCATAACCATAAGAAATCAGGACATTGTCGTTCAGGCCTTTCTGCTGGTAGCGCTGCCACGCGCCCTTCACCTGAGACGGATGCGTATCGCCGTTATAATTTGTCGTAAAAGCCGTGGTAAACTCCCGATTAGTCGCCATCGTCCCATAATCTCTGGTCGTGATAAAATGTGTCAGAATCCGGGTACCGTCGATTTCCTCCCACCAGAAGGTATCGAATGGAATTTTATTCGTCTCATTCCAGCTGATTTTCGTCGTCATAAAGCTGGTGATCCCGCATTTTTCCATAATCTGGGGCAATGCAGCCGAATACCCGAACACATCCGGCAGCCATAAAATCTTGCTTTCCTTCCCGAACTCTTCCTGGAAAAATTTCTTGCCGTACAGGCATTGGCGCACCAGCGATTCGCCGCTGGTCAGGTTACAATCCGCTTCCAGGAACATCGCGCCTTCCGGCTCCCAACGGCCCTCTTTCACTTTTTCCCGGATGCGCCCGTAAAGCTCCGGCTGGTTTTTCTTCACATACTTGTAAAGCTGCGGCTGGCTGGACATAAAATGGTACTCCGGGTAACGCTCCATCAGGTTCAGCACCGTGGCAAAGCTCCTCGCGGCTTTCTCCTGCGTCACCTGAAGCGTCCAGCGCCACGCCACGTCGATATGCGTATGCCCAATGCAGGACGCGGTAATTTTCGAAACGGAAAGCCTGCTCACCGTTTCCGAAAGTCTTTCCTCCGCTCTCTCAATGCTTTCCAGCAATTCCGGACTTCTTCCCCTGCGCAAATCCAGCAGATTCACCGCATCGTTCAGGATGTGCAGAAGTTCCTCGTACTCCCGGCTGTCCTTCTCCAGAAGGGCCAGGCATTGCCACGGCACTTTCAGGTCATAATAGAGCTTCCGAATCACCGGATCCACGGCCCGCAGAGTGCTTTTCCACTCCCGGATCGTCCCGGTCTCGCCTGTATAGACAGACAGAAAAACAGAAAACACTTCGTCGCCCTTCGCGCATCCCGTCAGCCTTAACTTCCGGTGGTTTACATCCATGCCCTGTGCGAGCTTTCCATTCAAGTACGCAGCGATCTGCGGATTCGTCGCATCCCACTCGCCCTCTCTTCCGGTCGAAAGAAAAAGCTCCACTGGCATCCCGGCCATTTCCTCCGGCACGGCCACGTCCGCCGCCATCCCAAACCAGGCGCAGGGTTCGCCGCCCAGACGGTTCACCGCCGCCGCGTCAAAACACGCCGCACCGCCAGCCGCATTGCCGCAGACCGCATCAGGCTTTTCTCTGCCCGGCACCCAGGCATCCGGCCCGGTCGCACCCGCCTTTTCCTCGACCGGCACACAGGCCCCGGCCGCATCTGACTTTTCCCTGCCCGGCATTCCGGTATTCTCCTCGTCCGGTTTCGGCCCTTCCCAGCCCGGTCGGGCGTTCCCCATCCATGCCTCCGGAACCTCATCCGTAACCGGAAAATGCCCCCGCATCCCCCGCCACGTCTCAACCTCCCGCTCCACCGGATAACTCAACCTCTCCAACTGTCTCAGAATCTCTCCGATCCGCTCCTGTAAAAAATTCATCTGCTTCTCCTTTCCGCGCAAAACCGCGCATGGCCGCCATGTCCCGGCAGTCGTCTCTCTATATCTACCACATCGCCGCCAGGCCAGTCGTCTCTCTATTCTGCCACATCGCCGCCAGGCCAGCCCTCTCTCTATCCTGCCATATCGCCGCCAGACCCCTCCATCATCCCAGCCTCACAATCTCAACCTTCCACCCCTCCATCTCCCTCAGTTCCACCTGAATCTCCTCCGGCACCCACATCCGATACCACTTCTCCTCCCTCTCCCAACACACCCGCACAACCCCAAACGGCGTCGGCACCGCCCCGCGGCACCACGCCCCGGCCCACCTCGGCACCTCCGCCACAATCTTCCTCCATCCCTTCTCCGCCCTTCGAACCCCCATCACCTGCTCCAGACAGAAAATCGCCGGAGCCGCCGACCACGAATGACAATAACTCCGCGTCCGGCTGTTCTCATAAAACCCCGGAAACACCTCCCAGCACGTCGTCGAATCAAAATGCAGCATCTCGCCCCAACGCTCCCGGATATCCCGAAGCACCTCTCCCGCCCGTCCAAGCCGCAGCAGGCACTCATGCAGATAATACAGCATAAACGGCGAACCCACCTTCGCAAACTCCTCCGGCGTCTTCACCAGATACCCCTCCGTAATCCTCCGCTTCTCCTCATCTAAAATCCCCTCATACAAATACAAGAACACATGCGTCTGAATACTGGCCGTCTTCGCCTTCCCCGCCTCCGGCGACCACCCATCCAGATACCATTTCCGTTCCGAATCCCACATCTTCCGGTCAATGTACTCCAAGAGCCGCCTGCGCACTTTCTCAAAATGCCCGGCATCCTCCCCACACCCACATTTCTCCGCAAACTCCGCCCCCAGATGATAACACCACGCCAAAATCGCCTGCTGCCCGGTCACCACCCCATAATTCTGAATATCCAGCGCCGCCCAGTCCATCATATTCCACGCCGAAATCAAAAACCCGCCGTCCTCCTGAATAAATCCCTCATAATACCCCAGCGTCTCCCTGACCGCCGGATACAATTCCTTCACAATCTCCTCATCCCCGGTCAGCTCCACATACTGCGCGATCGAAATCACCCAATTCATCATCCACATCGGAATACTGGTATTCCAATCCGTCGGCGTCAGCGCATTCAGCAGTTTCGTATTCTCCCCCGCCGTCACCGCCAGCCTCAGATTATGACGAATCAGCTCATAATCCCCATAAACATAGGCGTTAATCAGCGCAGTAAGCTGCGCATCCCCGATCCAGAACGCCTGCTCATACGTCGGGCAATCCGTAAAACTGTCCTCCATACACAGTTCATGGGTGTGCACACACATCTCCCAAATCCGGTTCAGCAGAAAATCATCACAGGCAAATTCTCCCTTCTTCGAAACCGCATACGTGCTGTGGCGCAGATGGAAATCCCGAATCCGCAGCGCCCCTCCCCTTACCGTAATCATAGCATATCTTGCGCCCATGCGCACCATGCATCGGTAAGTTTGCCACCCATTTCGGCAAATGTAGCGGAACCCGTTATTCAGTCCAATGGTATAATCGATTTCTCCGCCGTACCGGTTTTCGAAACAGTAAACATCCACAACCGTTCCTTCCTCCGCCTCCAGCAAAAACTCAAAACTCCCCACATAAAGATCCCCAAAGTCCACCAGAACTCTCCGGTAATCTCCCACTTTCGGAACCCGGATCACGGTATCCTGGTCATTCGCCCAAAGTATCCCCAGCATTTCATCCGTAACCGCTTCTTCCCGCACCACCCGCTCAGTACGCGCCAGCGACAGCAGGTAAGCATCCTCGAAAACATCCCTCGGCTCCACCCACCGGAACGGGATTCCCAGCTCCTTTGCACATTTTTCCAGCTCCCGTACATTGCATACATTGAACAAAACCCGGTGTTCTTCCGTCTCCTGCTCCATCCGGTTAAACTCCTCCAAGCCTCCGTAGACCTTCCCAAATCCGTCGATCACCGGAACAATCCGCTGCGTGGGCCCCACCGTAAAAAAGCGCTCCCCGCCCTCTCTGCTGAGCACCCGCAAAGGCTCCGGAAAATCCAGCTCCAGATGGCAGTACAGATCATCATATTTCCCGGAAATCTGCATAAGGAAAACATGTTCCCCCTTCTCCACCTCCACCGGGATACACCGGTTCTCATTCGACACCGGATACGCTTTCCCATCAATCCGAAAATCCCCGATAATCCCGTTCCACGTCCGGTTCGGAAACCCAATCGTCCCTTCCATCCGCCCTGGACTCTCAAATACAAAGCCCAGCAGTCCGGAAAAAATCGTCTCATCCGCATCCAAACGCGCCCCGAAAAACGCTCGCCTGGTATTCACCGTAATCTGCTGGCACCCCTTTTTCACCTGCTGCACCGCCGCAACATGTTCCGGATACTGGTTTTTCCACGTAAACGGCCGAATATCACGCGCTGCAAGCGGCCCCCAAACATCCGGAATCTCCTGCGCAAAGGGCCATGTTTCCACCGTCTCCGGCTTCTCCATCCACATCCCGTCAAACTTCCGCGCATCATAATAATCCGTAAACCCCAGATTCACATTCCGCTTTGGCATAAACGATAAATGTCCCGCATCCAATACGGCCCGCACCCGCGCATCCGACGCCGCCAGCACCTCCCCGCCCTGGCATATTTCAAAAATCAAACCGCCCGGCGCATGCACGGACTGATACGTTGACCAGCCATAACTCCACACCCGCACCGCCAGAAAATTTTTCCCCTCCCGCACTTTTCCATCCAGCGCATACGTATCCAAAAACCACTGGGTTCTTCCGGCCCGCTGGGGTCCCCGTCCAATCTCTTCCCCATTGATGTATACAATATACCTTGTAGACGCACTGATCCTCAGCACCATTTCTTCCCCTGTCCCTTTCGGCACAAAAAGGGCGCCGAAGCACCCTCTCTGATTTTCCCACTCTTCTGTCTGCGCCAGCCAAATCCATTTACCTTTCATACGTACCTCCTTTACATGCCTGCCGCCCATATTCCCGCAGCAGGGATAAATAATACCGGTAATCCTCCATCGTCGTTCCCGGCGGCGTCTGATGATCCATGCCGATCAGATATTTTCCGCTTCGGATCACCGGAAGCAGACGCTCCACCTCCTGCCGGATCGCCTCTTTCCCCCGGAACATGCACGTCTTATCAAACCCTCCGATCATCAGCAGATCCGGGTAATTTTTCCGCAGCTCGTTCACATCCACGCCGGACTGCCGCTCCAGCGGAAGCACCCCGTCCACGCCCGCTCCCAGGAACCACGGAACCGCCTTATCCACCTTCCCGTCCGTGTCCACGAAAACCTTTGTCCCGTATTTCTTGATTTCCGGAATCACCCGTTCATAATAAGGCTTTAAAAATTCATTGAACATTTCTTCGGACAGCATTGGGCCCATATTGTAGCTCAGGTCTTCCGCAATGGTCATAAAATCCGCGCGCATATAGCGGCCAAATTCTCGAATCACCTTCACATGCCACTCCGCAAGATCCTCGCACATCCGATGATACAGTTCCGGGTAATCATAAAACGCATACAAATGCGCTTCCGGCCCGAAAAGCTCCCGCGGGAACCAGAAATACCCATTGATCGTATACCAGACAATCGTTTCCCCTTTTTCATACAGCGGAAGCGTCTCCTCAATCTGCTCCCGCATCCGCCCGACCGCATCCTCCGGTAGAAAATACTTCCGAAGCCTGTCATAATCCGCCTCATCCCGCACAATTCCGGCCCCGCTGTACTTACTGTCCGGCTGCGGGCAATCCTCCCGGTAATGCGGAAACCAGAACTGCGTATTCTTATCCAGCCCAAAATACTCATAAATCTCGTGATTCTTCATGCCCTTTGGCATCCCCGCCGCTTCCCACTCCCGCAGCGTCTCATCCCACCACAGCGCCCACTCAATCACCGGGCTTTCATCCAGCGTGGGATCGCCGTCCATCAGTTTGTGAAATCGTTCTCGTACTGTCATAAGCTCCTCCTATCCCTTCACAGCGCCTCCGGTAAGCCCGGCCACGATCTGCTCGGAAAACAAAAAATAAATGATGACCACCGGAATCAGCGCGATGGTCGCCGCTGCAAAAATCTTGTTCCAGTTTGCAAGAAAGTTCGCCGAATAGTTATAGACCGCCAGCGTCAGCGTCCGCACGCTGGTCTTGGTCAGGAAAACCAGCGGCAGAAAAAAGTCGTTCCAAAGCTGGACAAAGTTCAGAAGCCCTACGGTAAAAATCACCGGCTTTGAAATCGGCACCACCATCTTCGTATAAATCTGAAACTCCGAAGCCCCGTCGATCCTGGCCGACTCGATCACCGAAGTCGGAAGCTCCCGGAAAAACCTGGAAAACGTAAATACCGGGAAGGACAGGTTCGCCGTATAAATCAGCACCAGGCCGAACAGATTGTTATTCAGATGCGCCTTTGTCAGCATGATAAACAGCGGCAAAATTCCAAGCTGAATCGGGAACATCAGGCCGACCAGGAAATAATTCTGCAAAAACCCTCTCCCTTTAAACTCATACTGCGCAAGCCCGTAAGCCGCCATCGAAGCTACCACTTCCAGGCAGATCAGGGACACACCCACCAGAACCACGCTGTTTAAAAAATACCGGAAAAAATGTTCCTCCCCCAGCACAATCGCATAATTTTCCAGCGTGAAACTCTCCGGCCATCCGATCGTATTGTTAATCAAATCCGATTTCGTTTTAAAAGACGATAAAATCGTATTCCCAATGAGAAAGATGGAGAGCGAGGAATAGGCAATTAGGAGAACCGAAATCAGGTTTTTCACGAAGCGCGTGCTTTTTGCCTCGATTTTTCTGTTTTTCCTGCGTTTTTTCATCACATCACCTCAATCGTCGAACCGGCGCATCACTCTGGTGGTCACAAGGGAGAACGTCAGAATGATCACAAACATGGTCACACTGATGCTGGAACCAAACCCGATGGAGGTTTCTCCAAAATAGCTCCCGCCAAAGGCATACCGGTAAAATACCATATTTACAAAGTCCAGTTTGTTGTTCACGCCGCCCTGGGGGCCCACCAGAATATACGGAAGGTCGAACATCGTCATCGCATAGATTACACTCAGCGTAATGTTCGTCGTCATGGAAGAACGGATCATCGGCAGCACCACATAGAAAAATTTTTTTACTTCCCCGGCCCCGTCGATCACGGACGCTTCAAGGATATCCGCCGGAATTTCCTGCATATTTGCATAAAAAATCATCATACCGGAACCAATGCATTGCCAGATAACCACACACACAAAGATTTTAAAAACCAGGTTCGGATCTCCCAGCCAGGCAAGCTTCGCATCCGGCCCGCCAATGGCTCCCAGAATCTCATTAAACAGGCCAATATTCGGGTCCAAAAGCAGGATTGCGAAAAATCCCACGATGGAGGTGCTGATCACATAAGGCAAAAACAGCATCATCCGGATGTATTTGTGGCCATAGATTTTAATTGAGATCATATAAGCAAAGAAAATCTGAAGCGGCGTAATGATGAGCAGTACGCAGACCAAATATTTCAAATTATTTTTCAGCGCATTGAAAAAAATCCGGGACATTCTCGCGTCGGTAAATAGCTTTTTAAAATTCCCAAGCCCGATAAATTCCATCGGCCCGATCCCGCTCCAGTTAAAAAAGCTGTAATAGACCGCACAGCCGATGGGAATGATCATAAAAACGGTATAAAGGATGAAGCCCGGCGCAATGAAACCAAGATACGCTTTTCTTTTTTTCAAAGGGTTCGCCTCCTTTGCAGCAAAAGAGCGCCGCACATTCCGCACGGCGCCCGCTTTTGTCCTAACGAGTCAATGCTTCCAGTTCATCCACGAAGTCCTGTACACTGATGCCGTTTGTGAAAATCTTGCACTGATCCTCTTCCCATATGTTTCGCGGACTCTCTCCGTCCCCTTCCAGATAGCCCAAAATGCTGTAGTAGCTCTCAGTCTGCACGTCAAAGTCTGCAATCTCATTAATCACGGAATTCTCCGAAACAATTTCTTTCGTACACGGGATCGCATCCAGGGTGCCAATCCAGAGCGTCTGGCCTTCCAGGCTTGCGAAATAATTCGCGAATGCCAGAGCCGCCGCTTCATTTTCCGTATTCGCGCTCACAGAAAAGCCGCAGGAGCTGGTTCCCACAAAGGGCCTTGTCCCGTCTTCGCAGGGTACCTGAAACGCTCCAAGCTGTAAATCCGGATTGTTTTCCTGGATGGTCTGAATATTCCAGGTTCCTTCGATGCACATGGCCGCTTCCCCTTTGGAGAAAGCCAGCAGCGCGCCGGATTCGTCCACACCGGTATAGCCGACACCGTAATAGCCTTTGTCCGCCCATTCCAGCATTTTGTTATAAACTTCCACGACGCGTTCGTCATTTACGTCCACTTCGCCGTTTTCCAGATATTCATTCAGCCAGTCCAGATGCATCGCAGCCAGCAGCGGCTCGAAGTGGAACAGGGCCGCCCAGGGGTCCGAACCGGAAAAGGCGATGGGAATATAGCCCGCGTCCTTGATCGTCTGGAGGCTTGCTTCAAATTCGGAAAACGTCTCCGGCACCGAAAGTCCCAATTCTTCAAAAATCGCCTTATTGTAGAAGCAGGCACGCCCGCCGACCTCCGCCGTCGGCGTCGCATAAATCTGATCCCCAATCGTGTTAATGCTCATGGCGCTGGTGCCGTCATACAGGGAAAAGTCCACCTTTTCGGTCAAATCCATCAAAAGCCCCTGCTCTGCGTAAACCTGCATGTTCGTGGTAGCCGTTCCGTTCGTCCAGAACAGATCCGGCGCTTCCCCGGCCTGCATGGCGGTCTGAAGCAGGTTATAATACTGGTCCGATGTTTTGATCTGATACTCCACCTCCACGTCCGGATACAGTTCCTGAAAGCCTTCGATCACGGCTTTTAACGGCGCTTCAAACTGGGCGGTATGCTCCCAGATCACCAGCTTTCCGCTGATGCCGCCCTCCTCTGCGGATGCGGCAAACCCACTGCCAAGCATGCCAAATGCCATACTCCCCGCTGCCAGAATTGCCAGATATTTCTTACTTCTCATAAAACATCCCTCCTTCTTTGGATTTTTCTGATAGCTTGATTCTAGCATGTCCGTCTCCGGGCGACGATGGCAAAACTTTCGCTTTTTCTTCAATATTTTTCGCCGGCTCCTGTGTGTTGTTCACTATTTTTCGTTTTCTTCACGATTTTAAGCTCTTGCGGTATGCGCCTACGGTCTGCCCGGTCATTTTCTTAAACAAGCGCACGAAATAGTTGGGATTGGAAATGCCGATGGCCTCCGCCGCCTGTTCCGCAGTCATTTCCTGGTCTCTCAGAAGTTCCTTTGCTTTTTGAATCCGGAGACGGTTCAAATAGGTCACGAAATTCACGCCTTCCTGTTTTTTAAAATACTGACTGAAATAACTCATGCTCATATGAAAGGCCGCCGCAATCCGCTCCAGGCTTAAGTCCTCCTGATAATGCTGTCCAATGTATTCTTTGATTTTCTGCATCTGCTCATTTGGCCCCGGAAGATTCCGCCGAATCTCCGCAAACAGCGCAACAAGCCATTCTTCCAGCATTTCTGCCGAATCAAAGGCGTCGATGCTGGTATAATTCTCCGCCAGTCCTCCTTCTTTTGTCCCGTTCGCCAGATACTCTTCCAGATTGTAATAATATTTAACCACTTCGGCCTTTACCTGGGCCACATCCGCCAGATTTTTCCGCGCTTCAAAAAAGAAATCCCGCGCCTGTTTTTCACAGTCTGCAAACCATTTTTCCGTAAAAGCCCCTTCGGTTTCCAGTTTCAGCTTTGGACAGGTTCCCTGACGTCCCGCACAGGGGTCTCCCCGGAACAGCCTGGAATTTTCATAGTAAAACGCATACGCGGACACCTGTTTCATCTCCGAAAATTTTTCTGTAATCTGGCCCATATTCGGAAACGGATCCGAAACAAACAGATACGTGTTCCGATTAAAATAATTAAAAATATTTCGGGACAGACGTTCATAAAAATTCCGGATTCGCGCGGAAAATTCCTCTTCGGATGTCTCCTGTTCCGTTTGGAACACCAGGAAAATTTCCTTTCCATGCCGCAGGAAGCATTCCCCGAATTTTCCCACGTTTAAGAGTTTCTGAATAATTTCTGCCAGAATATTCAGATCGATCTGTTCCGGCCCGCTGTTTTGCATCTCCCGCTCTCCCCGAAGGACCAGATAGCCCAGCGCATAGTTTTGCTCCTCTGCCGGTTCCTCCGCGGACTGCCCGGACTTTCGGATTCCGGTGTTTCGGTCGCGGACAAAACGGATTTCCCGGCAAAGTTCCGTGACCGCTTTGGGAAGCTCGTCCCCGGTCAGCTCATGCTTCAGAAGGTATTTGTCCACTCCCAGTTCCATGGCCTCGCGGGCATAGGCAAAGTCTTCATAACAGCTTAATACAACGGTACGCATCTGCAAATGTTCGGGCTTTACTGCGCGAATCAGCTCCAGCCCTGACATGCCTGCCAGCTTAATATCCGTGATCAGCACGTCTGCCGTATGATTTTGGAAATATTGCAGCGCTTCTTCGCCGCTTTCGAAGGCTTCTTTCACCTGGATCGCGCCCTGATAGCCTTCCAGGCACAGCTTTGTGCCCAGGCGTACCAGCATCTCATCCTCAACGATTACCGCTTGAATCATCCCGCTCCTCCTGTTTTTTCCCGCCCTTTTCTTCCGCAAAAAGCAGCGGCAGACGCACGTAAACCGTGGTTCCTTTTCCTGTTTGGCTTTCGATCCGGATTCCGTAGGCCTCTCCATAGTTCAGGCGAATCCGTTCGCTCACATTCGGAATCCCGATGTGGTCTTCCCGCCGGATGCCGTCCCCCGTTTTTTCCAGCTTTTGTGTGTCAAAGCCGCTTCCGTTGTCGGCAATCCGGATTTCCAGCGCACCGTCTGCGATTTGGGCGCTGATCCGAATCACCCCCATCTCTTCGCTTTCCTTAAAGGCATGCTGGATACAGTTTTCCACAAAGGGCTGCAGCACCAGTTTATTTACTTTCAGATCGAGAAGCTCCTCCGGGATCTCGATTTCCACTTCGAAATTCAGGAACCGCATTTTCTGGATATAGACATAGCATTCCAGAAGCTCCAGTTCTTCCCGCAGGCTGATTTCCTCGTTCATGTTATAGGTGACGCCCCGCATCATTTTAATCAGGGATTCGATCATCCGGCTGATGTTTTCCTGGCGGTTGGCCACCGCCATCCACTTGATGGTATTCAACGTATTGTATACAAAATGAGGGCTGATCTGCATCGCGAGCACTTTGATGCGTTCGGCATTTTTGGCCTGTTCCTCCTCCCGGATCTCTCCCATCAGTTTTTCGATATGATCCACCATTTCATTATAGCGGTGGATGACATGGCTGATTTCATCCTGGCTTTCGCTCTCTTTTTCCTCTTCGATCGGAAGGAACTCTCCGGCCGACACTTTTTTCAGGCCCTTTCCAAGGCGCTGTACCGGACGGAACACATAAGCCGACAGAATATAGTAAGCCAGCAGCATGAATCCTGCATATAAAATGCCAATAATCACGGCCATTTTTCGGATGGTATGCAATTTCTGATAGGCTTCTTTTTCCGCCGTCACCGTTACCAGTGTCCAGCCGCTGACCGATGATTTTTCACATACGACAATGCTTTTTTCCCCTGTATCCGTGTCCTGGTATACAAAATCCCCCTCGTCCATCGAAAGCGCCTGCTGAAACAACGGCGTATCCACTACGGTGGCAATTGCCTCCTCCTCATCGCTGCTCACGACCTGGCAGGTATCCGTGATCAGATAAAACGCGGTTCCCCGCTCCTGAAAGGCCGGATTGCTGAAACAGTCGCCAAAAAAATCCGCCGTAATAAAAAACAGCAGGATGCCGATGGATTCTTCCGGCGAGTTTACGGCCCTGGCCATGACAAACTGGTACGGTTTCTGGCCGTAGGTACAGGAGAACTGCTCGGTTGGCAGCCAGACGACACGGCCTTTCCGCTCCAGGATTTTCGAACGCCACTGATCAAGCCAGGAATCCAGGTCGAGATAATTATAGCCCGCCTGATAGGTGTGCCCGCCCACCTCCATGACCGCGGCGGAAATGTATTTTTCGGAATTTACGATTCCGGCCAGGAAGCTTCCGATGGAATCGGACTCGGTTTCGTAATCGTTCCCATCCAGATAGGAACGGATGGTGTCATTGTAGTAGATGTTCATGGAGGTGTCTTTGTAGCCGGAAAGATACTGGTTCATGCTTTTGTTGATTTCGTGGAGGACGTTTTGCTTTTCGGATACGGTACTTTCCAGAATGTAACCGGAATAGCTGTGGAGGAAGATTCCGATAAACAGAATGCTGGGAAGGACGACGCATCCGAAAAAGCTTAAAAGGATTTTACTTTTTATACTTCGAAAGATATTTTTATATAGTTTTCTCATAAAATCACCCCAATATGGGGCTATTATAGCAATCTTTCACAAAGGGTGCAAGAGCTGCCCTCACTTCTTTTCCCACGCGGCAAGTGACGCGCCGCAATGCACCCTCCCCCAAAGCCGTCTCCCCGCCTGCCCGGCCCGTTCCACCTCAGCCTCCGGCATTCCGATAATCAGAAGCCCCTTGTCGACGGTGTACTGATAAATCCGCTCCATATCATTCCAGTCCGGCTGGGACAGATTGATTCCGGTGAGATTTCGAAGTTCGCTCACCTGAGCGATATAGTGGTGCCCCGTCCCGCAAAAATGGATACAGCCTCCAAACTCATCCAGAATGCGCTGATCCCGCGGCCGAACCAAATCGGCATACATGTCCCCGGAAAGATTCATAGCCGCATCATTTCGTATCACCGTCCCTCCCCGGTGCAGCAGTCCCCATTCGACTGCATGCTCCCCGTCAAAATCCGGGCACAGCGCCTTCCATTTCCGTGTAAAATCCAGATAAAGATCCGTGAAAAAATCCAGCGCCTCCTCTACCTGCGCTTCCTCCTCGTACATATCCGCATAGATGTCCGACCCCCACGTCATTTCCGCCAGCGGCAGCGGCCCCTGCAAATCCGGATTATAATAATTCACAAAACGCCTGATTTTCGGATAAGGTTCCGTCAGCTCCTGATAGCGCTCCGCCATCTCGAAAACATTCCCTGCAAGGCCCTTCGTGTAGTCCCAGGTTCCCTTCGCTATGACCCGAAACAGCCCTTCTTTCCCGTCCGGAAAAGGCCGGGAACATGGAAGCGTATCCGTCTCATAAGGCATAAAGAAACACTCTGCTCCCAGCATGGTCGGGATAATCCCCGTTCCATAATTCGATCGGATACTGAGCAGTTCTCCTTTTCCCGTCCGCAGATTTTCCGAGCACGTCTCCAACTGCTGCAAAATCATCCGATCATAGGATTCTATCGCGTCGTTGATCCTGATATGGGGCCAGGCAATGGACGGTTCCGCCTTCTTCCGCTTCGGCACGAAAACCTCCTCGCACCCGCCGTCCGCGAACCGTATCCACTCCCGTTCCAGCCGCATTTCTTCCTCCGGCTCAATCCGCCTCTCCAAATCCTCCAAAAATGGCCGAATCTCCAAAACTTCCTCCTCTCTTTCCCCGAATCACGCTTCTACCGGAACCCAGATTCCGCCCTTCCTAGCGCTCTCATAAATCTTATCCAGCACCAGCCTGGAATCCATCCCCGGTTTCCAGCCTACTTCCAACGGTTCCCCGGTACGCAGGCAATACGCGAAATTATCGCTGGCCTGCCGCCACTTCCGCTTTGCCGGAAACGGCCGTTCCTCTCTCCAACGTCCGTCCTTCCACCAGTATGCGTGATCTCCTTCCGGGCCTCCCAGCGTGTATGTATACACCCCTTCCGTCCCGACAATCTCGATCCGCACCGACCAGGAAGACGCGGGATAACAGGTTGTCGCCGAAAACTGCGCCGTAAATCCATTTCCATAATCCCATAAAGAAATGCCGGTATCCTCCGCTTCAATCGCATGATTTTTCGTGAAAACCGTTCCTTTCACCTCTTTTGGCAGGCCAAACAGCGAGATCAGCCTCTGCACCTCATGCACGCCCTGATTCGACATGGCGCCCCCGCCGTCCAGCGCCCATGTCCCGCGCCAGCCGCCATTTTCCTGATAATATTCCTCCGACCGGTATACCTTCAGCGTACTTTCCGCGGAAAGCAATTTCCCGAAAAATCCCTGCGCTACTGCCTGCCGCAGGGCCTCCATCTCCTCGTCAAACTGGAAATCAAAATCCAGCCCCAGAAGCAGCCCCTTTTCCTCGGCTTTTCGGATCGTTTCCCTGCAATTTTCCAGATTCGCATCAATGGGCTTCGTCATCATGACATGCTTTCCGGCATCCAGACACTGGTTCGCCACCTGGCAATGCAGTCCCGTCGGCGTTACCACATACATCACTTCGACTGCCGGATCGCGCAGGAAAGTCTGAATATCATCGCTGTAAGGCACCTGAAACAATTCCCCGATTTCCCTTGCCCGCTCCAGATTCGTGTCGCACACCCCATACAGCCGTGTCCCGCTGGTCTCCGTAAGCTGCTTCGCCCGGTTCTTTCCCATCCCCAGGCCAACCACGACAAATGTTACGGGATTCTTTGCATAATCGCGGACAAATTCCTCCTTTACGGACAATGCGGTGCGCATGTCGGACGGAGCCGAGGCCGGCCAGGCGCGAAGCACCGCCTCATAGACCATTTTCGACGCCTCAAGGTGGGTATAGGGCGACTGCGGCGGATTATGCGTTTCCACCGAAATCGGCAGATTTTTTCCCGTAACGGCTGCGCCCGCCAAAACCCGATCCCAGGGCACTGGCTTATAGCCCAGCTCATGCAGCACACCCCAGCTTTTTACGTGAATCATATTGGTATATTGCAGCGCCTTCTCGAAATAATCGACGCAGTCGCCTTCTGTCTCCGGCAATACCCCAAAATAATTCGCCACATCCCAGGCCATCCCCCACTCCGGCACATGCAGCGCCTTCAGCAGCGCAATGACCTCGTTTGGCGTCTGCCCGCAATTTTCAAATCCAAGGATCAGCCCGGCCTCCTTCGCCCGCTTCGCCAGGGGCAGGAACCGCTCCAAAACCTGATTCATCAGATCCGGCATCATTGCCAGCTTCCCGAAATCCCGGTCTTCCGGCTCCTGCTGCCAGTAATTAAAACACCGCACCAGCTTCGTTTCCAGAATCCTGGACGCCCGGATAATCCCTTCCAGCTTTTCCATTTCCTGTTCCTGCACATCTTTTCCAGGCAAATGCTTTTTCGCCAGGGAGGTCTGGAGCACCCCCGCCCGCAGTCCGAGCCGATCCAGCTCCGCCTTCAGCGCATAGAGTTCTTCCTCCGTCTGATACTCGATTCCCTTCCCATTGATCTGGCCCCGGAAATCCACATAGCGCATCCCCCAGCTTTTCACAATCGGGAGCACCTCGAACACATCCAGATACAGTTCATCCGTAAAAATTGAAAGATACATGCCTACTCTCCTCCTTTATCCTTTCAGGCCCTGTGTGCTGATTCCCTCGATCAGATATCTTTGCAGAAACACAAAGATCAGAAGGATCGGGATCAGCGACACGACCGACATCGCAAACATTGCCCCGTAATCCGAGGTCGAACTTTGATCGCAAAACAGCTTCAGCGCCAGGCTGACCGTATAATTCGGAATCGTCTTCAGGTAAAGCAGCGGCGACATATAGTCGTTCCAGCGATTGATGAAAGAAAAAATCGCCACGGTTCCCATCGCCGGTTTCAGCAGCGGCAGGATGATCCGCAGAAAAATTGTGTAATAAGAACAGCCGTCAATTTTCGCCGCCTCATCCAGCTCCCGCGGAAGACCCTCGATAAAATTCTTCATCTGGTATACAAAAAACCCCTGAATGGCAAATCCGTATGGCAGGATCATCGGCAGATACGTATTGATCCACCCCAGTTTGTTATACCAGAGATACTGGGGAATCATCATGATCTCGCCGGGAAGCATCATAGTCAGAAGCACCAGCGCAAACACCACATTCCTTCCCCGGTATTTCAGCCGCGCAAGCCCATAGGCCACCAGTGCGGAAGAGAGCACGGTCAAAATCGTTGCGGCAAAAGCTACAAATAACGTATTTCGAATGAAAGTTCCAAATGTAATTTTCGAAAACCCCTGCCATCCTTTCGCATAATTTTCAAACGTGACCTTTTCCGGCAGAAGCTGCGACGCCGTCGTAAAAATCGTCGTCGTGTCCTTCAGGCTGCTGAATACCATCCACAGTAGTGGATAGATCATCAAAATACCTCCAAGCAGCGTCAGCACATGATATGCAATTCTTTTCCGTCTTTTCTTCACCGCCTACAGCCCTCCTTCATACACCCAGAATCGTTTGGTTGCAAACAGGACTGCCGTATAGAGGGCTACCAAGCCGATGAGAACCCAGCCCAGCGCCGAGCCATAGCCCGCATTGTTATAGGTAAAGCTCTGATTATACATGTACAATGCATAAAACAGCGTCGTATCCATCGGCTTCCCGCCCGTGATGATCTGGCCCGCCGCAAACACCATCAGCCCATTGATGGACTGCATCACCAGATTGAAAAAAATCGTCGGGGACAATAACGGCAGCGTGATCCGGAAAAAGTTCTGAATCCCGCTTCCGCCGTCCACCTTCGCCGCGTCGTACAGCGTTCCCGGAATCTGTTTCAGATTCGATACAAAAATCAGCATCGAAGAGCCAAACTGCCAGACACTTAACAAAATGAGCACCCAGATCGCCCAGTCCGCGTCTCCCAGCCAGGCGGTTTTGAACCCGAAAATGGCGTTTACCAGGCCGTCGTATGCGAAAACCTGTTTCCACAAAATGGCGACGGCCACGGAGGCCCCAAGAAGGGACGGCAGATAATACATTGCCCGGTAAATCGGCGTCGCCTTCGTATCCCGAAGCAGCAGAAGCGCCACCAGCAGCGCGAACAGCACCCGCAAAGGAACGGATACCACCGCGTAAAAACACGTTACCTTCAGCGATTTCCAGAATTTCGCATCCGAAAAAATGCTGACATAATTCTTCATCCCGATGAATTCCGCCTTGCCGACGATATTATATTTGCAGAGCGAATAATAGAGCGACAGCAGCAGCGGAATCAGGATAAAGAACAGGAATCCCAGCAGAAACGGAAGGGAAAACAGCAGTCCGGCCGTACTTTCTTTCATCAGCTTTCGGTAGAGGCGCTCCCCCGTCCCGGTTCTTTGATCGGTCTTTGTCTTCAAGCAAATGCACCGCCTTCCATTCTGTTTTCCCGCGCTTTGTCAGGAAGCGGCATTTGCCATCATGGTATTTCCCTGTTCAAAAAATTCTGCGGCGGCTTCTTCTGCCGTCATTTCGCCGTAAGCGACTTTTTCGTAGACTTCATTCGCCAGGTCGAGCACCTGGGAGGCGCCTGCTTCGGCCGGAGGATCACCCGCGGAGCTGTTTGGGATCACCACATCCGCCACGTAGTTAAAGGTTTTGGCCGTTGTCTCGTCCAGCATGTCCGCCACATAGGCTGCGATTTCATTGTTTGCCGGAACGCCCGGTTCTCCCATGATGATCGCGTTGGCCTCTTCGGAATTGATCCACCAGTTCAGCACTGCCACCGCTTCGTCGATGTGTTCGCTGCCCGCCGCGATCGTCCAGCACATAGCCTGCCGCACATAGTAGGAAGTGGACGGATCGTCACACGGAACCGTGATCAAATCCAGTTCTACGCCTTCCGGAGCCGCAGCCTGCATCGCCACCATCTGGTTCGAATTAAAACCGGAGCACCAGGACTGGGTTTCCGCGGATGTGTATTTTACAACTGCCTGTTCTTCTACCGCCGTGCCGTTCGCCGTCACGATTCCCTGATCCAAAAGCCAGCCTTCTTCTCTTCCCGTCTCGATCATTTCAAAAAATGGAACAAAAATCTCCGCATCGCCTGCCCCAAGCGCATTTCCTTCAAAAAGCCCTGTCCCGTTTGCGCGGGAGATGAATTCCAGCCAGGTGGAAATGTTGTCAATCTGAGTGCGCACGCCGGTTTTCTCGTAAATTTCCTGACAGACGCCGACAAATTCCTCCATGTTCATCAGATTTTTTACTTCAATTCCGTTTTCTTCCAAGAGGGTTTTGTTGTAGATAATCGAGGCGGCGTTATTGCCGGCAGATATGCCGTAGATGCCTTCGCCGACTTTTCCGGTTGCGAGGACGTTTTCGTCCACATTGCTCATATCCAGTGCGCCGCTTTCGATATAGGGCGTTAGATCCAGCAGTTTTTCCGCGTCTGTGTACGTTTTCAGATAAGCGGTCTGGAGCATCGCCAAATCCGGCATCGTGTTGGAGGCCGCGGAGGCAGAGAGCGCCGTGAGATGATCCGAAAATGTATTGATCTGAAGTTCAAAGGTGATATTCGGATTGTTTTCCGTGTACGTGTCAAATGCTTTTGTAAATTTGTCGTTTCGGTCCTGGGAGCCCCACCAGGCTGCGATCAGGCCGACCTCCTCTCCCTCTGCCGCCGCTTCCATTCTCATTCCGCCGCACAGCGCCAGTGCCAATGCCATTGTTCCAGCCAATCCCATGAGTTCCGCTTTTTTCCTCATAGCCTTTCCTCCTTTTTGTATCCGGGCTTTTGCCCTGTTTTGGGTATCTTTTTGTCCGTCCTTCGCTGTTCTTGTCTCAAGTATAACAGGCGTCCCGAAATCCGGCTACCCAAAAACCCGGACTCTTTGTTCAAAAAGTCGGTATTTTCTTCTTATATCGGCTGTACTTTGTGCATTTTTCCATTCTATTCCAGTTAAGGAAGTTTCTTCCGGTATTCGGTGGGGCTCAGTCCGGTGACCTTTTTGAAAATCTGGCTGAAATACTGGGGATTGTTTCCATAGCCTACCGCATCCGCTACCTCGTAAATGTTGGTAAATTCCGGCGAAATCAGGAGCTCTCTGGCTCGATCCATCCGAAACGCGTTCAGATACGTGGAAAATTTCTGCCCGGTTTCCGTGGAAAATTTTTTACTGATGTAATCCACGTTCAGGAACAGACGGTTTTCTGCAATCCATTTCAGGGAAAGCTCCGTATTCGCCAGCTCCTCCTCGACAATCTGCAATACCTTTTTCGTAATATCCGAATAAATTTTCTCCGGCTTTTCTTTTGGATTCTGCATCGGCAGCCGCACCAATTCGCTGCATACTTCGCTGACGGCCTGCTGAATCTGCTCCTCGTTGCAGGGCTTCAGCAAGTAATGCCGGACATTGTATTTCATGGCCTGGCGGGCGTACTCGAATTCCCCGTAGGCCGACAAAAGAATAAATTTCGTCGGAAGTCCTTCTTCGGTCAGCTTTTGGATCAGCTCAATGCCGCTCATGCCGGGCATACGGATATCCGTCAGCAGAATATCCGGCCGCAGTTCCAGCGCCTTTTCGAAGGCTTCCAGCCCGTTTTTACAAGTTCCGACGACCTCCACGCCCAGTTCTTTCCACGCGATAATTTCCGCCAGAATCTCGCACATGGCTTTTTCATCGTCCACAATCATCAGCTTATACATCCGTTTTTCCCTCCGTCTCAAATGGAATGCGCAGCTTTGCTATCGCAAAACCTTCTTCGTTATAAAAAGCAATACCGTATGCGTCCCCATACGTCAGCTTGATTCTGGTATCAATGTTCAGGATCCCGATCCCATGGCCTGTGGGCCGGATTTCTTCCCGCCGCAGTTTTGCAAGCAGATCCTCCGGGAATCTGGAGCCGCTGTTCCGGACAAAAACCGCGATTTCTTCCCCTTCCCGTCGGACATCCACCGAAATACGCATTACTTCCTGCATGGCATCCATAGAATGATGGATTCCGTTCTCGACCAGCGGCTGGATGACCAGTTTCGGAATCATGGCTGTCAGCAGTTCCGGCTCAACGAAAACTTCGTAAATCAGCTCGCCTTCCATCCGCATCTGCTGAATCGTCACGTACTGCTGGGCCAGGTCGAGTTCTTCTTCCACGGTAATGCAGGATTTCCGATTCGAAAGCGTCATCTGGAGGATCTGGCTTAGAGATTCCACCATTTTGCTGATTTCCGTACTGTGAAGGGCTTTGGCCCGCCAGTTAATGGTCTGCAGTGTGTTATACAGGAAGTGCGGATTGATCTGCGTTTCTAGCATCTCCACCTCCGCCCGTTTCCGCCGCAGCTCGGTTTCATAATTTTTCTGAATCAGCCCGCCGAACCGTTTCAGCGTATCATTCGTAAAAATGCTGTTTAAAACCACGATAAAAAGAAAGCACAGGACGCCAATCTGCGCAATGCTTCGGATATTCTCATGAATGCTCGCATACATCTGGTCGTAATCCGAAAAATAGACGTATCCCCATTTGCCGGAGCTTTCCTCCCGGTAAACTGCGAAATACCGATGGCCGTCCAGGTTCACGACGGAGAATTTCTCCCCTTTCAGTTCTTCATAAATGCCCCGGATCTGTTCATTCGTGTATTCGCCGCTGTCACTTAACGGATTTCCCTCCAGGTCTACCAGCACGCACCGGAAATTTTCCTGCTCCGATACGCCGGTGTCCCGGATCAGCGCCGCGATATCGATGTTCAGGATCAGCGTTCCCAGGGTGTCCTTTCCCAGATTTTCAATCCGCATAATCTTTCTGGTCAGAATCATCTGAGAATCTTTTCCGTATTCGGTGATCCAGACCGGACGGCCCTGTTCTTCCTCTGCGGCGGCGATGATCCGCGCTTTGTTTTCTTCACTTAACACGGCTTTGGCCGTGTCGCCGAACACGTTTCCGGTGGTTTCGTCGATCAGGATCAGATAATTGATATAGTCGTACTGACTGCTCTCGGTCAGAAGGAGCTTGCGCAGCTTTTCATAGTCGGCCGTATACAGGCGCTGCTGTTCCAGCATCTGGGTGAGTTTTTCCTGAATCTGCGAGCTGCGGAACAGGGTTTCGCTCAGTGTTTCATAGTTGTCAAGCTGCCTGGAAATTCCGGTCAATGCGTAATTCATCGAATCGACCATCACGGCATAGAGCGTGTCGTTGTAGGAACGGATCATCCGATAATCCCCCCACAGGGCCACGCCCAGGATGACCGTCGCGCTGAACAGCCATACGAAAGTCATTTTTTTCTTCAGTTTCAGATTGTCCACCGCCTGTTTGAAACCTGCCGCCATTTTTCGCATAATGCCCTCCCCTCTTTCTTTCCATTCGAAAAAAGAGCCGTCCCACTGACAGCTCTTTTCGTTTCCACCTTACTCCGCTTCCGGATACTCGAAGCACAGCAGCCGGTACGGCTCCTCGTCCTCTTCCACCTTCGGGAAGCGTCCCATCTCCTCATAGAAGCGGTTATCCGTATTGTCGTCATTGCACATCGAAACTTCCCCGATCAGCACATCTCCCGTCCCCGGCTTCACATCAAAATCATGGTACTGATGCGGCCACAGGGTAATGCTCTCGCCGGGCTTTAATTCCACGCCCGTCCCTGCCGGAACATAATAGGAGCGCCCATCCGAATTCACCAGCACATCGCTGTCGTCGAATGTTCCGTCGCCCTTGTCGTTGTAGACGTGGATGATCAGAGTGCCGCCGCCGCGGTTAATGATGTCTTCGCTCTTTGTCCAGTGGAAATGCATCGGGGAATGCTGGCCTTCTTTGAGCATCAGGAGCTTTTCGGCGTAGACTTTTTTGTATTTGGGGTTATTCTGGTTCCCGTTTCGCAGGGTAATCAGGGCGAAGCCGACCTTTTCCCAGTCGCCCTGGCCGTAGTCGGTGATATCCCAGCCCAGCATGTTATCGCGGATTTCGTCGTATTCGTGGTTTTTCGTCTTCCATTCTTCGGGCGTCCAGTTACAGAAAGGGGGCAGCTCGAAGCCGTGTTCTTTAATTAATGCTTCCATATAGCGGATGCAGCGATTGATTTCCGAACGTTTCATGTTCTTATCCTCCTGAAAAAACTTTTTTTCACTATACCACATTTGCCGGAAGCCCTCAAGAACCTTTCCAAAAATATCCGAACTTTTCCAAACATTTTCCGATGGTTTTTCCCTGTCCCGATGCTACACTCGTTCCAGTAACGATTCGCAGGCTCATTTTAAGTTTTGCTTCGCAAAAGGGAATTCCAGCAGGAATACCATTAATAATACAGTCGGAAACCACTAATAATACTAACAGGTTTTCCAAAATCTTTTATGATAAGAACAGAGTGCATTGCGAACCACAAACTCTATGAAAGGAGGACTCCCCGATGATCACCCGGATTGCCGAACTTCGCCGGAAAAACGGCCTGACCCAGCAGCAGCTCGCTTCGGAAATCAATGTTTCCCAGGAAACCATCAGCGCCTATGAGCGGAACGGGATTACTCCTTCCGCACAGGTGCTGGTTCTCATGTCCCAGTTTTTCGGCGTCAGCACAGATTACATCCTGAAGCTGTCGGATAAGCCTTTGATCGACTCTCCGGAGGCCCTTACGGACTCCGAGCTGGACTGGCTGGCCCTCTACCGGCAGATGGATGAGCGCGCGAAGTTACAGGCCAGAGGGTATATTCAGGGACTTCTGGCGCAGCTTGAGCGGGAGAAGCTTTAAACTTCCGTACATTTGCAGATTTCTTCCACCGCATACAAAGGCAGATTGACGAGCCATTCTTCTTTTTTATAGTCTGCCATCGAGGTACGAACGGAAATCTCCGGATGGAATTTTTCCCGGTAGGTTTTCAGGCTCTTTGCTTTTAAGTTCACTTCCGCTTTCACCTCAACAGGCACGACCTGTTCGCCGGTATCCATCACAAAATCCACTTCGCAGGAACCACGGTCATTCGTATAATAATAAACACCTACGCTGCCAAGCGTTTTTAGCTGCTGGCACACATACTGCTCTGTCAGCGCGCCTTTGAACTCCGTAAAGAGTGCATTCCCGTCCAGCAGGCTTCTCTGGCTCAGGCCAGCCATACAGCCAAGCAGCCCCACATCGACCAGAAACAATTTAAACGCTTTCAAATCTTCATACGCTTTCAGCGGAATTCCCGCCCCATTCACCCGGCTGACCCGGTGAACAAGCCCACAGTCCTCAAGCCACATAATCGCCGCTTCATATTCCTTTGCCCGTCCTCCTTCCCGCACAAGTCCGTAGATAAATTTCTTATTCTCTTTTCCAAGCTGAGAAGGAATGCTGTTCCAGACCATCCGGATTTTGGGTACAATTTCCAGCGGAGCATGTTTGGAAAAATCCTGCTCGTAAGCCGTCAGGATACGTTTCTGGATTTCCCGCACCTCACGAAAATCTTTTTCTTCCACGAAACTCTGCACCGCTTCCGGCATCCCGCCGATAAAATAATACTGCTTCAGCGCGTCGATATAAGTCTGCCGAAACGACGTAATCATCGGATAGTCCTGCCGGTCGAGAAGTTCCGCAAACCGCTCCCCTGCCGCTGCCATTAAAAATTCCCGGAAAGATAAGGGATAGAGGCTCAAAAAATCCACTTTCCCCACCGGGAACGACGTCCCCTCATGCAGAGCAATACCCAGCAGGGAACCAGCACAGATAATGTGATACTGCGGCGCGTCTTCATAAAAATATTTCAGCGAGGAAAGGGCTCTTGGCACCTCCTGCACTTCATCGAAGAGAAGCAGCGTCTGAGCGGGATCAATTTTTCTTCCCGCATACAGTTCAATCCCCAGGATCAACCGGTCCGGATTTAAATCGGAAGCAAAAAGCTCCGCCATTTGGGAATTCGAATCAAAATTAATATATACGGTATCCGCATAAGCTTTGCTGCCGAATTCTTTCATCAGCCAGGTTTTCCCAACCTGCCTTGCGCCTTCGATGACGAGCGGTTTCCGGCGCTTGCTCTCTTTCCATTTATACAGCTTTTCGATTGCAAATCGGTACATACATCCACCTCCGCCATGTGATTCAAACATAGTATACGATACATTAACACTTTTTACAACGAAAAACTGAATTCTAATAACATTTTTTACAACGAATTTTCGTATCTTAGACCGGCACTCCCAGCTCCATCCGCCGACTCCAGCATACGCCCGGTTTTCCCAAAAATCAACGGCCCTCCGGAATAGAATCTTCCGAAGAGCCGTCTCTTTACGAAAACCGCACATTGATATACGCTTTAATCGCTTCCACACATTTTTCAAATCCCAACTTCTCACTGTTCAGGCACAGGTCGTAGTTCCTCGCATCATTCCAGGTGCGTCCGGTGTAATACTTATAGTAATCCGCCCGGTATTTATCCGTCTTCTGAATGAATTTCTCCACATCCTTGCCCCGGTGCGCGCCCCGCTCCACCGCCTGCTTCACGCAGTATTCCGGCGAAGCATGCACGAACACACTGACCACATTCGGCCGGTCCTTCAGCACATAGTCCGCACAGCGCCCGATGATCACACAGGATTCCTCGTCAGCCAAAGCCTTGATGATCTTCGCCTGATAGTTAAACAGGTTCTTGTTCGAGGTGAAATCATCGCTCTCCGGCGGGATCAGTTCGCCTTTGTACTCCCGCTTCATAATCCCGAACAGGGAGGTACTTTTCAGCCGCTCATCCGCCTGGTTAAACAGCGCCTCATTGATGCCGCTGTCCTCGGAAGCCAGTTTCAAAATTTCTCTGCTGTAAGCCTTAATCCCAAGATCCTCCGCCAGCATTTTCCCAATAGTTTTCCCGCCGCTGCCGTACTGTCTTGCAATCGTAATTACTACCTTCTCCATAAAATCCCCCTTTATTCGCCGAGATATGCCTTCTTGATGGAATCGTCGTTCATCAGGACGTCCGCGTCCCCGGAATTCACGATCTTTCCGGTCTCCAGGACATAGGCCCGGTCGGCGATAGCCAGCGCCTTCTTCGCGTTCTGTTCTACCAAAAGCACAGTCGTTCCCGACTCGTTCACGCTGCGGATAATATCAAAAATTTCATTTACCAGAATCGGGGAAAGGCCCATGGAAGGCTCATCCATCAGGATGATCTTCGGGTGGGACATCAGCGCCCGACCCATGGCCAGCATCTGCTGCTCCCCGCCGGAAAGCGTCCCGGCAATCTGGTTCTTCCGCTCTTCCAGACGCGGGAACCGTTTGTAGACCATCTGCATCGTTTCTTCGATCTCATTTTTATCGGAACGGGTATAAGCGCCCATCTTCAGATTCTGATAAACGGTAAACTGGGCGAATACCCGGCGTCCCTCCGGCACGTGGGCCATGCCCAGGCTGACGATCTTGTGGGCCGGAATCTTCGTAATATCCTTTCCTTCAAAGAGCACGCTTCCCCTCTTGGGAGCCAGAAGGCCCGTAATCGTGTGGAGAATGGTGGTTTTTCCGGCGCCGTTTGCGCCGATCAGGGCGATGACTTCGCCTTCGTTTACCTCGAAGGAAACGCCTTTGATCGCCTGGATCATGCCGTAGTAGACGGCCAGATCTTTGATTTCAAGCATTGCCATAACATGTCCCTCCCTATTCTCCCAAGTATGCCGTAATGACCTGCGGATTCTTCAGAACCGCAGAAGTCTTCCCCTGACAGAGGACTTCCCCGAAGTTCAGTACGGTCAGTTCCTCACAGATTCCGGAAACCAGCTTCATATCGTGTTCGATCAGCAGGATGGTCATCCCGAAGTGATCCCGCACGAAATGGATCGTGTTCATCAGTTCCTGCGTTTCGTTGGGGTTCATGCCTGCCGCCGGTTCATCCAGGAGCAGAAGCTTTGGTTCGGTGGCCAGCGCCCTGGCAATCTCCAGCTTCCGCTGTTTCCCGTATGGAAGGTTCGACGCTTTATAGTGCGCTTCTTTGTCCAGTTCAAAGACTTTTAAAAGTTCCATGGCCTGTTCGTCCATTTCCTTTTCGACGCGGTGATACGTCGGCGTATGGAAAATTCCCGCAAGGAAGGAATAGGGATGATGGTTGTGAAGGCCCGCTTTTACGTTGTCCAGGACGGACATGTCTTTAAACAGGCGGATGTTCTGGAACGTCCGGGCGATTCCGGCTTTATTAATCTCCACGGTGGATTTTCCGGTGATCTCTGTCCCGTCCAGCTTGATGATGCCGTCCGTCGGCTTGTAAACGCCGGTCAGCAGGTTAAACACCGTGGTCTTTCCCGCGCCGTTGGGGCCGATCAGGCCGTAGAGGGCGCCTTTTTCAATGGTCAGGTCGAAGGCGTTGACTGCCCGCAGGCCGCCGAAGGAAATTCCAAGATTCTTTACTTCCAGCATTGCTGCCATCTTATTCGCCCTCCTCTGCAGATTTTTTGAAGAACCGTCCCAGGTAGCGCTCCCGCCATTCCAGGGCTTTGGGCGCCCAGTTAAAGAGCATGATGACAATCAGGATGATCGAATAGATCAGCATCCGGTAATCGGACAGGCCGCGCAGGAGTTCCGGCAGCGCCGTCAGCACCACGGCCGCGATGATCGAACCGCGAATATTTCCGATTCCGCCCAAAACGACGAATACCAGGATCATGATGGACTGGTTATAGTCGAACTTCTTCGCTACCAGGGTGGACAGGTTATGGGCATACAGTGCACCCGCCGCGCCTGCCAGGGCCGCCGAAACCGTGAAGGCCATCAGCTTGTATTTTGTGATGCCGATTCCGATGGATTCCGCGGCAATGCGGTTGTCACGGATGGACTGAATCGCACGGCCGTCCCTGGAATCGATCAGGTTCAGGACAATGAACAGCGTGACAAGGATCAGGATAATGCCCGCCGCAAACGTCGCGTCCTTGGGGGTTCCGGTAATTCCCTGGGGCCCGTTCAGGATCACCACGCCGTCTGCTTCCATTCCCAGGGAGAACTGGTCTTTCATGGTCATATGGAAGCCGTTGCTGTCTTTTCCGATGTAAAAGGCATTGATAATATTTTTAATAATCTCGCCAAAAGCAAGGGTTACAATCGCCAGATAGTCGCCCTTCAGACGCAGAACCGGGATTCCGATCAGGACGCCGAACACGGCCGCTACCGCCGCGCCTACCAGAATCGCACAAAACAGGCGCACGCCGCTGACGGTCAGGACATCCTGCATACATTTCGAGAAAAAGGCCCCGGCAAATGCGCCTACGCACATAAAGCCCGCGTGGCCAAGGCTCAGTTCGCCGGAAATCCCGACGACCAGGTTCAGGGAAATCGCCAGAACCACGTACACGCACAGCGGAACCAGAAGGCCCTTTAAGAGGCTGGTAATGTTTCCGGTGGCCATCATGATCTCCACGATCACAAAGGCGGCAAGGACGATGCCGTAGGTTATCAGATTGCTTTTCAGTTTTTTGTTTTTCATCGCTTCCACCTACACTTTCTCTTGAACCTGCTTACCAAGCAGTCCGGTAGGCTTCACAAGCAGGACGACAATCAGGACGCCGAACACGATGGCGTCGGCAAGCTGAGCGGAAATGTAAGCCTTTCCAAGGATCTCGATCACGCCCAGGAGAATTCCGCCGATCATGGCCCCCGGAATGGAGCCGATCCCGCCGAATACCGCGGCCACGAAAGCCTTGATGCCCGGCATGGAACCCGTATAGGGCGAGAGGGACGGATAGGATGAGCAGAGCAGGACGCCCGCAATGGCCGCCAGGCCGGAGCCGATGGCGAAGGTCAGGGCAATGGTGCCGTTTACGTTAATTCCCATAAGCTGGGCCGCGCCCTTGTCTTCCGACACGGCGAGCATAGCCTGTCCGGCTTTCGTTTTATTGACAAAAGTGGTCAGAGCGATCATGATCACGATACAGCTCAGGATCGTAACAATCGTTTCTCCGGTGATCATCAGCGCGCCGCCTGCCAGCTTCAGATCCGGGATCGTCACCACGGACTGGAAGCTCTTGGGGCTGGAACCGAAGATCAAAAGGACAATATTCTGTAAAAAGTAGCTGACGCCGATGGCTGTGATCAGGACAGCCAGCGGAGAGGACGCATTGCGCAGAGGACGGTAGGCGATTTTTTCAATCGTAACCCCCAGCACTGTACATACCACAATCGCTACCAGAACCGCTAACAGCGGATGGGCGCCCGCATTCATCATCATCATAAGGGCCGCGTAGCCCCCGACCATAATGACGTCCCCGTGGGCGAAGTTCAGCATTTTTGCAATGCCATAAACCATGGTATAACCCAACGCGATTATGGCATATACACTGCCGAGACTAATGCCGTTAATCATATAGGACAAAAAACTCATAAGTCACCTCGTATATTTTTCTCTGTGCTGTAGCGGAACGCTTCAAGGCAAAACAGGAGGTTGCTTATGCAACCCCCTGTCGGGTTCCTTTTTTCGGCGTCCGCTGGAAAATTAATCCATGAATTCGTAAGCGCCGTCTTTGATCACAACTGCGATCGGAGCTTTGATCGGTTCGCCGTCTGCGCCCCAGGTGATCCCGGTTCCGGTGATGCCGTCAAAGGTGATCTCCTGCATAGCGGTCTTCAGCAGATCGCAGATTTCGCTGTATTCCATATCCGGAGTCGCTTCCGCCTGCTCCAGAGCCTGTTTGATGATGTAGATGCCGTCGTAAGCGTCTGCGCCGAACTGGTTCGGAACTTCGCCGTACAGATCCTGATATTTCGTTACGAAATTCTGGGTCTTTTCGTCTTCTGCGCTTGCGCTGAACGGGGTCAGGAGCATGACGCCTTCTGCCAGGGAGGTGTCAAAGCCTTCCAGGGAAAGGATACCGTCCATACCGTCTACGCCAAACCACAGAGGAGCGAAATCCATATCGGCGGCCTGTTTTAATACCAGAGCGGCTTCATTATAGTAGAACGGCATGTAAACCAGGTCTGCGCCTGCGTCTTTGGCTTTCTGAAGCTGTACGGAGAAATCGGTCTTGCTGTCTGCGGTGAACGCTTCGGAAGCAACGATTTCGAACGGCTGGTTCGCGGCTTCTGCCTGGAATGCTGCGTAGATACCGGAAGAATATACGTCGGAGCTGTCATAGATCACAGCTACTTTTTCTGCAAGGGCGTGCTCGCCGATGTATTTCGCGGATTCGGTTCCCTGGGAGGGGTCTGCGAAGCATACGCGGAAAGCGTTTTCACCGGAGATACAGTCAACGGCGGTTCCGGAGGGCGTCAGCAGGAACATGTTGTCGTTTACGGCTTCCGCTTCAACTGCGATACAGGGAGTGGAAGTTACGGTACCAAGGAGTACCTGCATGCCCCAGTCTTTCAGGGTGTTGTACGCGTTTACGGCTTTTTCTGCGTCGTGTTCGTCGTCCTGTGCGTTAAACTCTAACTGATAGCCGTTTACGCCGCCGGCTTCGTTGATCTCGTCAACTGCGATCTGGGCTGCGTTCATAACCGCGGTTCCGTATACGGAAGCTGCGCCGGTGGTGGGCCCGATGCCGCCGATCTTAAAGGTCTCGTCTGCCAGAGCGGTGGTGGAGAGTACCATAGCGGCTGCCATCACGGTAGCGGCTACGCCAGAAAATTTTTTCATTTTTTTCATAATAGTTCCTCCTTCTTTTTGTTGATATCAATTGCAAATATCTGTTCCTAATAATAATCCCTGCGCCCTTGGTTTGTCAAGATTTTTTCTGGTTTTCGGGCGTTTTTTGCGCATTTTTTGTGTTTTGGGTGCGGATTTTTGTGTTTGTACAGCGGAATTTAAAGACCGTACCGGCTTTCGCGGCCGATACGGTCTGTCCTGCGGGCTGCGTCTGCTACGCGCCCAGATATGCTTTCTTTACATTTTCGTTGTTTAGGAGCTCCTGTCCGGTTCCGGTCAGGGTAATGTGCCCGGTTTCCAGGACATAGGCCCGGTCTGCGATGGACAGTGCCATCTTCGCATTCTGCTCCACCAGAAGCACGGTGATTCCCTGGCGGTGCACCTCTTTAATAATGCTGAAAATCTCTTTCACCAGCAGCGGGGAAAGCCCCATGGACGGTTCATCCATCAGGATAATGGAAGGGCTGCTCATCAGTGCCCGGCCTACGGCAAGCATCTGCTGCTCCCCTCCGGACAATGTTCCGGCAAGCTGTTTCTTTCGTTCTTTCAGCCGCGGGAATTTCTCATACACGTCTTTCATGATATCCCGGACTTTTTCCTGGTTTTTGCTGGCATACGCGCCCATTTCCAGGTTCTCTTCCACGGTCATCTGCGGAAAGACATGGCGGCCTTCCGGCACATGGGCCATGCCCAGGGTGACGATCTTACTCGGCTCGGTCTTTAAAAGATCCGCATTGTTATAGGTAATCTTTCCGGAATCCGCCTTTTTCAGCCCGGTGATCGTGTGCAGGATCGTGGTCTTTCCGGCCCCGTTCGCCCCGATCAGGGAGACGATCTCGCCGTCCCGGACTTCCATCGTGGCTCCATGTATGGCGTGGATCGCGCCATAGGAAACGTCTACATTCTCCAGTTTTAACATACGGCCGCTTCCTCCTCTTCGTCTTTTCCAAGATAAGCCTCGATAACCCGCTGGTTGTTCGCGATTTCTTCCGGCGTTCCTTTTGCAATGGTTACGCCGTAGTCGATGACCTGAATCCGCTCGCAGATTTTCATCACAAGACTCATATCGTGCTCAATTAACAGCACCGAAATTTTAAACTGATCCCGGATCACATTGATAATCTCCAGAAGCTCCGCCGTCTCGCTGGGGTTCATGCCCGCGGCAGGCTCATCCAGAAGCAGAAGCTTCATGCCCGTGGCCAGTGCACGAGCGATTTCCAGACGTCTCTGCTGGCCGTAGGGAAGGTTCTCCGCGACCACATAGGCTTTGTCTTTCAAATGCACGACATCCAGAAGCTTCAGGGCTTTTTCTTCAATCTCCGCTTCTTCTTTCCAGTATTTCGCGCTCCGGAAAATGGCGGATGCAAGGCTGTAGTGCATGTGCATATTCATGGCTGTTTTGACGTTTTCGATAACGGTCATTTTCTTGAACAGCCGGATATTCTGAAAAGTCCGGGCAATCCCAGCTTCCACCACCTGATGGGTCTTCTTGCCGTTCATTTTCACGCCGTTTAAATAATAGCTGCCTTCCGTGGGCTGGTAAACGCCGGTCAGCATGTTGAAAACCGTGGTTTTTCCCGCGCCGTTGGGGCCGATCAGGCCCACCAGCTCACTCTGGCCAATTTCCATATTGAAGTCCGTCACGGCCTTCAAGCCGCCGAACTGAATTCCAAGATTCTGTGCTTTTAATACCGGAATTTCTTTGCTACTCATGCGCGGCACCTCCCGTTACTGCTTTTGTCTCGCCCTTCCCGGCCAGTTTTTTCAGGATTCTGGTCAGGGAAAATTCCCAGGTTCCGAAGATTCCGCCCGGCTTGAAAATCATGACCAGAACCAGCACCACGGAGTAGGCCAGCATCCGGTAAGTGGCGAATTTCCGCATCAGTTCCGGAAGCGCGGACAGGAACGTTGCGCCGATGATCGAACCGGTCAGGGATCCCGTACCGCCTATGATGACTTCGGTCAGGAATTCGGAGGAGTACATGAAGTTGAAGTTTGTCGGAATCATTGCAGTCATATAATGCGCGTAGATCGCCCCTGCAATGCCTGCGAAAAATGCGGAGACCGTGAAGGTCAGCACTTTATAAAAGGTAACGTTAATCCCGCTGGCCGCCGCCGCAATGTAGTCTTCGCGGATTGCCATCACGGTGCGCCCGAATCTGGAACGGACATACAGATACATAATTGCCACGCAGATCACCATCACCCAGAATACCCAGTAGAAATTCGAAAGGCTCGGAATGCCGCTTAACGTCCGCCCGCCTCCGGTAATTTCCAGATTGCAGAAAATAACCCGGATGATTTCCGCAAACGCCACGGTTACGATACAGAGGTAATCGCCCCGAAGCCGCAGGGCAGGCACGCCGACCAGGATTCCGGTGATGGCCGCCGCCACACCGCCTACCAGTAAAACGAGTATAAACAGCACGAAGGTCGGAAGCTCGACGCCGCTTTCTGTCAGAGCCAGCGACACGACTGCGGACGCGTAAGCCCCCACGGACATAAAGCCCGCATGCCCCAGCGAGAATTCGCCCATAAACCCGGTCAGCAGGTTCAGGGAAGCGACCATGATGATCGTATAGCATGCGGTCGTCGCAATGCCGCGGATGTAATTCGTCCGGGTTCCCAGGACATTGGATTCAAAGAGTGCCATCAGCAGAAGGAACACCACCGCAACGCCGATGAAATTAATCAGATAAGAGACTTTCTTTTCTTTTGGCATTTGATTTTCCTCCTTTTTCAGACTTTCTCGCCCACATTTTTGCCCAGGATTCCGGCGGGTTTCACCAGGAGAACCACGATCAGGACGCCGTAGGTAATGGCTTCGTACCAGCCTGGCGCAATGTACACTTTTACGAAAATTTCCAGCAGCCCTACCAGAAGACCGCCCAGCATTGCCCCCGGAATAATGCCGATTCCGCCGAGTACCGCTGCAATAAAGGCTTTCAGGCCCATCATGGAACCCATATCGGTGGTACATCTGGGATAGGTGGAGCAGTACATCAGGGCTGCCACTGCCGCCAGGCCGGAGCCGATGGCGAAAGTGGTTGTGATAATGCGGTTGACATTGATGCCGACCAGCGTCGAGGCCTCTTTATCCTGGGGCACCGCGCGCATGGCCTTTCCGAGCTTGGTTTTCTTTACGAAAAGCTGCAGGGCCAGCATCATAGCCAGGCCGATGCCAAGGGTCAGCAGGTATTTGACCTGTAATTTCGCGCCTAAAAATTCGATGGACGGAAGGCTGAAGATTGCCGGGACGGATTTCGGGTTTGCGCCGAAAAGTACCATTGCCAGGTTTTCCAGAAAAACGCTGACTGCCAGGGCCGTGATCAGTGCGGACATGCTTCCCGCGCTCCGTACCGGTTTATAAGCAACGGTTTCGACGATCACGCCCACAGCCACGCAGACCAGAACCGCGAAAATCACGGCCAGCCATGCAGGCATGCCCCAACTGACCATCAGCGGGATCGTGTAAAACAGTGTGTAACTCCCCACCATAATAAAGTCTCCGTGGGCGAAGTTAATCATTCGGATAATTCCATAAACCATCGTATAGCCCAGGGCGATCAGCGCATAGATCGCGCCCTGGTTTAATCCATTTACAACGCTTTGTATAAAGAGTGACACACGCATTCCCTCCTCTTATTAGTCTGGGTACTCCTGTAAAAATTTTCCGAAAACGGAATGCTTTTAGAAGAGTACCCGGCATTCCGAAACGCCTGAAAATTTTATGCGGCACAGTTGGTTCTGCGCCGCATAATCACCGTCGATTACGTATGAACTTATTCTACTACGTTTCCTTCCGGATCCAGCGTCAGCATCCAGGTGCACACGCCGTCTTCGTAGGTATTGACAACCACGTTCTTTTCGGGATCGCCGGTGTCGTTCAGGGTAAAGGAACCGGTCACGCCGGAGAACTCCAGGTTCGTCATGCCTGCCAGGATGGACTCGGTATCCGTTCCGCCGCCGTTGATCGCTGCCTGGTAGACCATGTATACGGAGTCATAATACAGGGCCGCGCAGGCGTTCAGGCTCTCGGAGCCGTAGTTTTCGGTGAATTTCGTCACAAAGTTCTGAACCGCTTCCGAGGTGTCTTCGGAGGAATAGTGGTTCGTGTAGTAAACGCCGTTAAACGCATCTTCCAGTCCCGTGGTGTCCGCGCCGTCGCTTCCGTCGCCGCATACGATCGCGCCTTCAAATCCGGCGTCTCTCGCCTGCTGTACCAGCAGCGGGACGATATCCAGGAAGCACGGAAAATAGAGCATCTCCGCGTCGGAGGCCACGACCTGGGAAACCTGAGCGGTAAAGTCGGTATCTTTCGTGGTACACTCGCCGGTGTAAAGGATTTCCACGCCGTCCCCTGCGGCGGATTCTACGAAAGCGTCTTTCAGGCCATTGGAATAATCATCGTCTTTCGCATAGATGATGGCCGCAGTTGTCCATCCCTGGGATACGGCGAATTTGGATGCCATCTTGCCCTGGTAGGGGTCAATGAAGCAGGTGCGGAAAATGTGGTCGCCGATCTCGGTCAGGCTGTAGTTCGTGGAGCCTGGGGAAAGCTGAACCATGCCGTCTTTCTGTGCCAGTTCGGCCATGGGAATGGAGCAGGCGGAGTTATAGGTTGCAATCAGGACGTCCGGATCTTCCGCCATCAGGGAGTTGTAGACGTTGATGGCCTGTTTGGAATCTGAGGCATCGTCTGCCAGGTTTCCATTGTTCAGAACTTCGATCTGGTAGCCGCCCAGGGCATTGATTTCTTCGACAGCCATGTCTACGGCGTGCTGGGAACCCTCGCCCAGGATGGCCAGGCCGCCGGTCATCGGGGCGCTGATGGCGACGCGGATCACGTTGTCTTCTTCGGCGAAGGCGAGCTGGCCTGCCGTGAGGGATGCGAGCATGGATACGCAAAGGGCTGCGCTGATAACTTTCTTCTTCATAATAGTTTCCTCCTCTTTTTTTATATAAACTGCCGCGGGACAGTCTATTTCTGTTTTCCGGAAAACGGAAAAGGAGCCTTGCCTTTCTCTGGCAAAACTCCTTTGTTTTGGCTGGTTCGTTATTTTTCGACTTCGACGCCGAAGCGGATACGGATCAGATCCTCGATGGCCTCCGCGGCCTGGGGGTAGGTTAAATCCCCGGTGTTCAGGCACAGGTCGTAGTTATAGGGATCCTCCCATTCCCGGCCGGTGTGGTACTTGTAGTAGGCGCGGCGGTACTTGTCGTTTTTCGCAATGTACTTTTCCGCTTCTTTCCGGGAAACGCCCTGCCGCTCCATCTCTTTCTGGATACAGCGCTCCAGCGGGGCATAGATAAACACTTTCAATACGTGCGGGTAATCCTTCAAAATGTAATCGCAGGCGCGGCCGATGCAGACGTAAGATTCTCTGGCCGCCAGCTCTTTTAAGACTTTCGCCTGGTAGTTAAACAGGTTCTCGTCTGAGGTGAAATTTCCGCTTTCCGGCGGAATGATCTCCCCGGTATAAACTTTCTTGGAAACCCGGTAAAGCAGGCTGTTCTTCACATGCTCGTCGGCTTCGGCAAAAAGCGCTTCACTGATCCCGCTGTCTTCGGATGCGAGCCGTAAGAGCTTCCGGTCATACAGGTCAATGCCGTAATCGTCCGCAAGAATATTTCCAATCGAAGTGGCCCCGCTTCCGCAGGTTCGGGTGATCGCTATCACAAATCGTTCCATCCTGTCATCTCCCTCGCTTTTTTTCTATTATCTTACGGCTTAATTTTTTTGTCAACGAAATAAGTTTACAATAAATTTTCGTTTTTTTATCTCGTTTTTATTAATATTTGCCATTTCTTTGGTTTTATACTCTCTGTTGTGCACTCAATTATACATTTTGTGCGTTATCACTTCCAGAGCTGTTCGTACATCCGCAGCACGTCGGCTTCCGTGACCGGTTTGATGGTATTCGCCGGGCTTCCGCTGGCAATGGCGTCAGCCGCCATTTTTTCCATGCTGGCGAAGAATTTTTCCCGGTCGATGCCGTATGCGGCAAGGGTGGGAATTTCACAGACCGCACAGATTTCGCAGATGGCTTCCAGGAATTTTTCCGCAGCGGCCTGGTCGCGGTCTTCCGCCGTGGCCTTTCCGATGGCGCGGGCCATGTCTGCGAACCGGTCCAGGGCGCCGTCTAAGGCGTAGGCGAAGCAGGTCGGCAGAAGCATTGCGTTCGAAATGCCGTGGGGCACGTGGAACAATGCGCCGATGGGACGGCTCATGCCGTGGATCAGGGTGACGGAAGCATTGTTAAACGCAGCGCCTGCTTCGAAGGCTGCCAGGGACATTTCTTCCCGCGCTTTTTCGTCGCTTCCGTCCGCATAGGCTTTCGGAAGGTACGTAAAAATACGCTTGATGGCGGAAAGCGCGAAGGTGTCCGACATTGGCTGGGCTTTCCGGGAGGTATAGGCTTCGGTGGCATGGGTGAGCGCATCCAGGCCGGTGGCCGCGGTAATGCCTTTGGGCGCACTGAGCGTAAAGGCCGGGTCGACGATTGCAAGATCCGGCATCAGGCACGGGCCTTTCAATAGCATTTTAATGTCCTTTTCGGTGTCCGTGATGATCGTAAACTGGGTTGTTTCGGAGCCGGTTCCGGCGGTTGTCGGGATGGCGGCCATGGGAGGCAGGTCTGCTTCGATGACTTTTCCCATAAAGTCTGAAATGTGTCCGCCTGTTACGGACAGTACGGCAATGGCTTTCATGGAGTCCAGGGGGCTGCCGCCGCCAAAGCCGATCAGGAAATCGCAGGCTTCGGCCTGGTAGACGCTTAGGCCTTCGTTGATCATGAGGTCGGTGGGTTCACCGGTGATATTGGAAAAGATGGCGCTCTCTACGCCGCCTGCTTTTAATTGTTCCTGGAGTTTTGCCACGCCGCCCAGTTTCACTACATGGGGGCCTGTGACGATCAAAGCCTTCTTCCCCATCCGGCACAGGTAGGGAATAGCCGCGTCCAGTGCGCCGGACCCGGTAAAGATCCGGGCCGGCATCAGAAATTCTCTTGCCATGTTCTGCGCTCCTTTTTACAGAAATTCTTTGTCAACGATTGCCAGAACTTCTTTTACTTTCGCCATTTCTTCTTTCACCTGCTCTTCGGTGATAATTAACGGCGGGGCGATGATAATCATATTTTCGTGGGAATAGGTCATGAAGTGGCGTTCTGCCAGCAGGCCGATGATTTTTCCCATCTTGCCTTCCGGATCCTGGCCATAGGAAACCAGCGGTTCTCTCGTTTCTTTGTCTTTCACCAGTTCGATTGCGGAGAAGAGGCCGATGTAGCGGACGTCGCCGACACATTTATAGGAAGCTTTGCACTCTTCCAGCTCTTCGCCCAGGACTTTTCCGGATTTGGCTACGTTTTCCAGGATGTTATGGCTCTTATAGTAGCTTACGCAGGCGACTCCGGCTGCGCAGGCCAGCGGGTGGCCGCTGTAGGTCAGGCCGCACATCAGCTTGTGGTCATCGAAGTAGGCGGCGATTTCTTTGCTTACGACAACGCCGCCCAGGGGCACGTAGCCGCAGGTAACGCCTTTGGCAAAGGTAACGATATCCGGTTTCACATCGAAGTTCTCGAAGGCGAACATTTTTCCGGTGCGGCCCCAGCCTGCCATGACTTCGTCGCAGATCATCATGATGCCGAATTCGTCGCAGATTTTGCGGACGCCGGGCAGGTAGCCTTTGGGCGGGATGATGACGCCGTTGGAGCCGGTGATGGTTTCCATGACGATGGCGGCCACATTGTCCGCACCTTCGTAAATGATCTGTTCACGGAGCTTCGCCACATAGTATTCGGAGGCTTCTTCTTCGCTTGCGAAGCGGATTTTTTCCTGGTATACGTATGGGTCGAAGAATTTTACGAAGCCGGGGATGCCGGGTTCGGAGGGGTAGCGTCTGGGCTCGCCGGTCAGGTTGGCGGCGCCGTAACTGGAACCGTGGTAGCTGCGGTAGCGGCTGAAGATTTTATTTTTTCCGGTGAACATCCGGGCGATTTTGATGGCGTTTTCGTTGGCGTCGGCGCCGGCGTTGGTAAAGAAGACTTTGCCCATGTTGTCGGGCATCAGGTCGATGATCATTTCGGCCAGTTTTCCGCGGCTTTCGACGGCGTAGCTGGGGCTCATGTAGCAGAATTGGTCGGCCTGTTCTTTGATGGCTTCGACGATTTCTTTGTTGCCGTGGCCCACGTTCATGTTGACGAGTTGGGATGCCATGTCGGTGTAGCGGGTGCCGTCGTAGTCGTAGAGGTAGATGCCTTCGGCTTTTTCGATGGCTTTGGGGTTGAGGCCGGCCTGGGCGGACCAGGACTGCAGGTTGTAGGTTTTATGTCTTTTGATAACGTCTTCTCTGATGCTCATGGTGAATCCTCCCTGTTTTTGGAACGAGATGGTCGTTCGTGATTGCGGCGGGGCCAGGTTGGGGTGTCCGCGGCTGGTCGGCCGGAGAAAGAAAAAAGCCGCCGCATCGTCTAAGCGATGCAACAGCTTCTTTGCTTTTGATAGTGGTATTATAGCATTGGGAGAAAAAGGGGGATAGGGGTGGGGTGCATGAAAATAAAGTGGAATTTTTGTGCTAAAGCACAAAAATCGGCTGCAAAACTTTGCTTATTTTTACATTGCATTTATCGTTTTTTCATTGAAATTTCTCATATAATATATTATAATAGCAATGTGGAATAACCGTGTTGCAGGGTGGCTGGCCTTCATTTTATTTTACATAGGATGGAGGTGGTGCTGATGGACAAAAAGTTTGATTTCCGGGACCTGATGGCCTTTGGGATGTTCATTCTTGCATTGCTCACTTTCATTTTTTCGAATTTGAGATAATGTTCCGATGCATAGAAATACCACCCTTGAAACTTTGACGAGCTTGGGTGGCATTCTCTATGCTTTACCAATTTCGGCCAACCACTTTGTGGACGGTTATTCCTTGCTTTTACTATAACATATTTTGCATTCGATTGCAAGCAGATTTTCTCAATTTTTCGCGGGGCAGCGCCGGGGCCATTGCCCCGTTCCCCGGAAGGTTTTCGACGGCACGGTGACGTCCGATTACGTTTCAAATGGCAAAAAGCAGAACAGCTGGCGACGTGTGAACTGTAATCCGGCCCCTCTACGCCTTCACCGCCCACCTCATCTTCGTCGACCTCGCCCTGCTGTTCCTCGCACACTCCTCCGCCGACGGCCTCACCACCTCCTCCGCAATCTCCCGGTAAATCCCCGCCTTCCTCAACTCCTTAAACGACTTCTTCACCAACCGATCCTCCCCGGAATGAAACGTCAAAATCGCCACCCTCCCCCCAGGCGCCAACACCCCCGGAAGCTTCTCCAAAAACGCATACAGCGCCTCATATTCCTGGTTCACATCAATCCGCAGCGCCTGGAATACCCGCTGACAGGACTTCTTCACCGCCTCTTTCCGTTCCTTCTCCGGCACAAACGCCAGAGCCTCCTCGATGGTTTCTTTTAACTGCGTCGTCGTGGCAATCTCCCGTCCTTTGCGCAGTTTCCCTGTCACAGCTCTGGAAATCTCCTCCGCATAGGGCTCGTCCGCATTCTCGATCAGCATCCCCTGCAGTTCCTCCTGGGAAATGTGCTTCAGACGCTCCGCCGCACTGATTCCTTTCCTGGGATTCATCCGAAGATCCAGCGGCCCTTCAAACTTATACGTAAATCCCCGCTCCGGATTATCGATCTGCATCGACGAAACGCCCAAATCCGCCAGGACAAAATCAAATTTTCCCGCCTTCTCGCTTACCTGGTCAATGTTCGCGAAGTTCTCTAACAGCACGGTCAGAATTTCCTCCCCATATCCCAGGCCTTCCAGGCGCGCCTTCGTCTTTTCAGACTCAATGGGATCCACATCCAGGGCATACAAATGGCCCTGGGAATGCAGGCATTTCAGCATTTCCAGGGTATGTCCCCCATATCCGAGGGTCGCATCCAGGCCGGTCTGACCCGGCTGGATCTGAAGGAACTCCAGGATTTCCTTCACACAGATGGAAATGTGCATCCCGGCAGGGGTACTGCCCTTCCGGATGACTTTCGAAACCGTGTCCGCGTATTTTTCGGGCTGGAGTTCTTTGTACTTTTCTTTATAGGTTTTCGGGTGGGTGCCGGAGTAGCGCACGCGGCGTTTGTGGGGCTGTTCCTGATGTTCCATGGGAAATCCTCCATTCATTCGGTTTGTTTTCCTACAGTATATCATGAAACCGCCAGGATGCCACTCCTTTTTCAAAATACCGCCCACCGGTTTCCGCCCGCCGGCCCTGAAATCCAGTCAGCCGCGCCAGAATACCGCCAGGACAGGCCATCCTGCCAAATACCATTCCGAACAGCGGCCATGCCTATCCGGGCCTATACGCCGCCGCGCTTATCCAGCCACCTGCGTCACGGCCACGTTATCCAGCCGCCTGCGCCTCCTCCAGCGTCTTCACCCCAAAAACAAAATAAATCACATGGCAAATCCAGACAATCGCCAGGATCACCCGCCCAATCGGAACTCTGCTCATCATCAGAAATCCAATTCCCATCAAAAGCGTCACGCTCCCGATGATCGTCGCCTTCGTCCGCACAGTCATCCCGCGCTTCTGCACAAAGGATTCCAGGTGCTTTTTGTACAGATTCGTCCCAATGAACCAGTCATGGAGCCGCTGGGAGCTTTTCGCAAAACAAAACACCGTCGTCAGGAAAAATGGCACCGTAGGCAGAATCGGCAGCACAATGCCGATGCACCCCAGCCCCAGGCAGAGAAACCCCAGTATCAGAAAAATCAGTCGCTTCACATTCATACATTCGTATCCTTTCTGTTTCACTCATTTCGATTCTTCTTCCGGCCGCGGAACGCGGAGCGAAATTCCGTGATCCTGTCTGCCTGCGGCGCAAAATCCGCGTCTCCATCCGCCCGCGACGCAAAATCCGCATCCCAGCGCGGCACCCGCAATTTCCAGCCGACCACGACCGCTCGGTGCGACACCCGCATCTTCATCCGCTCGCGGCATAAAATCCGCACCGCGGCACGACAGCAGCGCAACGCCCGCGCCCGAAGTTAGCTTTTTCTAACCCATCCTACCAGAAAAAGCTACTCCACCCACGCAGAGCAGCCCTCCCGCCCAAAGAAGGATTCCAGTAAGTCTATCCTAACAGTTTTTCTCCTTCTTGTCAAGAATCACCTGATACTTTTTCTCCCCCGGATTCTCAATCTCCCACGAAACCAGCTTCCCTTCCTTCCATTCCAACTCCGCCAGGAAACCGCCCCGCAGATGCAGCCCCTTCACATGCCCGCTCTCCATTCCCGCAGGCAGCGCAGGCAGCAGCCGAATCTCGTACCCGCAGATCCGCTTCCTTTCATCCAACACCGGCGTAGACTGCGCCAAACACTCCAGCATCAGCGCCGGAACCCCGCCGCCAATATCCACATTGAAAATACTCGGCCCATAATCATGGGAAGACGCATACGTGCGGTAATAATTATTCTGCGCCATGCTCTCCAGCATCCGCCCAGCCATCTCGCCGTCTCCCAGATGCGCGGCCGCCATCCCCGCCTGCACCAGCCCGAAAGCCATCGTGCCCTGCTCCTTCTTCTTCCGCTCCATCTTAATCTCATAGGCCTTCTTCGCCGCCTCGATAATCTCCGGCTTCTCCTGGGTCGGCACATCATAATAAAACATATACAGATGCGAAGAATGACGGTGGTCATATTCATCCGCAAGATCCGGGTCCGCCCACTCCTTCAGCGCCCCGTCCTCATTGATCAGATACGGCGGCATCTTCGCCAGAATCCCTTCCCATTTCTGCACGGACTCTTCCTCAATCCCCAGCGTCCGGCAGCCCGTAATCAGATTCCGGAACAATTCCGTCGCAACCGAAATATCCATCGCCGCATTCACGCACGCCGCGCTGTCACTCCCCGCCGGCGTATTCTCCGGCGAATAAGACGGCGAAAACTTCCAGTATCCCTTTTCATCCTCATACAGGTAGTCCTCATAAAACAGCGCCGCTTCCTTCATAAACGGCAGCGCCCGCTCTTTAAAGAACGCATCATCCCCGGTATAAAGCCAATAATCATAGTAAAAATGCGAAACCCATCCGGCTCCCGCCGTCCAGAACACCATCGGCCACGTCCGGTCAAAATGGAAATCAATCCCACAGTCCGAAGTCCGGCTGGGAACATGAATCCCCCGGCATCCATACAGAACCCGGCTGTTCGTCCGGTAATCCTCAAGCAGGCTTTCCTGATAATCGAAATAGCTCCGCATGCCCTCAAAATCCCCGGTCGGCAGCAGCGCCAGAATCGCCGTCTGCAAATTTCCGTTCTGCGTGTAATCACTGCTCCAGGGCGTATCGTAAGTCCCTGTCCACACGCCCTGCAAATTCGGCGGCATTTCTCCACAGGAAGAAAGGATTTCATACCGTCCGGCCTGGAACATTGCTTCCAAATGCTTATTTTCCAGCTCCAGCGCAATGCGTTCATACCGCTCCTGATGGATGCTGCAATGTTCCTGCAAAAGTGCCTGATAAGTCTCCGCAGGCTTCTCTCCTGCTTCAGCCAGTCCCAGAAGCCTTTGCTCTTCCTTCTCCCAAATTGCTTCCTCACTCCGGTTTTCCAACGGGAAAACCGAAACCAGCAGCAGCGCTTCCCGGCATCCGGAAATCCGCAGGCTCTGCCGCTCAAGTTCCGTCCTGCCGTCCGTTCCGGCCACGCACAGAACCATTCCATAGCCTTTCTGTTTCCCGCGATAGCCGCACAGATACCACAGCCCATGCTCCCGCACCCGGATTTCCGGCTCAAAGAACCGCTCTCCGCCGCTTTCCGGGAACATTTTTTTATTCACATGCATGCCGTTTTTCTTGTACGGCGTTCTGGAAAAGGAAATCCGGTAGCTGGCCGCACAGTCGGAGGACAGCCGCACAGCCAGGCAGTTTGCCGCGTGGGATACCACATAATTCCGCACATAAGCGGTATCTCCCGCGGTAAACGATACCGTTCCTTCTCCGGTAGCGAACCGCAGAGAGCGTTCAAAATGCTCATAAATTCCGCATTGTTCTGTAAAAATGTGCAGATCGCCCGCTGGGAAAAACGGATTCGTCCAGATTTTCTCATCCAGCCCTTCTTTCTGATGGAACATGTCCACGATCAGATCCGTTGCTTCCCCATATTTCTTTTCATCCAGAAGTGCGCGGATTTCCGGAAGCCGCTCCGCCATCGGAATCGGCGTCAGTCCCTCATCCACCGGTGCAAAAAGCCGTTCGTGGGAGAGCGTCACAATCTCCTCTTCCCCATTGCCCCAGGCATCCGCCCCCATGCGCCCGTTTCCAAGCAGCATGCCGTCCTCCCAGGAGGCCGCCGGATAGGGCAGGCGGAATCCCTCTCCGTTTTGTATCAGAAGTTGTCGCAGCATCGTTCATTCATCCTTTCAGTCCACTGGTGGAAATCCCTTCCACGAAATATTTTTGTCCCAAGAAAAACAGGATAATCAGCGGCAGTACTGATAAAAAGGCCATTGCCATAATCTGATTCCACTGAATGTTCGCTTCCGAATCGATGGCCGTCCGAAGGGCCAGGGAAATCGGATATTTATTCACACTGTTGATAAAAATCAGAGGATTCATAAAGTCATTGTACGTCCACATAAACTGGAACAGCCCGGCCGAAAACAGGGACGGCTTTAAAAGCGGCAGCAAAATCTTCGTAAAGCACTGAAGGGTTCCGCATCCGTCGATATAAGCCGACTCATCCAGCTCGCGCGGCAGCCCCCGCATAAACTGGATCAGCATATAAATAAAGAACGGGTAGCACGCCAGAATCGCAGGCGCATAAAACGGCATGTAGGTATTCAGCCATCCGAGTTTACTGAACATCATGTAACGCGGGATAATAATGACCGTGTTTGGCAGCATCAGCGTTCCGATCAGGATTGCGAAAAAAAGCTTCTTAAACGGAAAGCGGAATCTGGCAAATCCATACGCCACGATCGAACAGGAAATCAGCGTAAACGCCGTCACCGGAATGACAATCGCAAACGTATTCAGGAAATACTTCCCATACGAATATTTTCCAACGCCCTTCCATCCTTCAATGTACGCATCCAGGCTGAAAGACTCCGGCAAAAGCTTCAGCGTACCGAAAATCTCATTATTGCTCTTAAAGGTAGCAAAAAACATCCATACCAACGGATACATCATCACAATGCCCACGAGCGCGATCACGACATAGAGCAGCGCCTTGTTGATTTTTTTTCTTCTTCGCATTCTGACACCTCCTAAAAATCTCCGCCGTCTTCATAGTAAATTTTCCCGGAGGAAAACCGGAACAGCAGCAGCGTCACAACCATAACCATTGCGAAAATCACCCAGGAAGTCGCGCAGGCATAACCCATTTTATAGTAACCAAAGGCATCCGTATAAAGCTTCATGCCGAGCACGTAGGTCGCCTTGTTCGGGCCGCCTCCGGTCACAACAAACGCGGAGGTAAAGTTCTGAAGAGCCGTAATGGTCTGCATGATCAGGTTGAAAAAGATAATCGGCGTGATCTGGGGCAATGTGATCGAAAAGAATTTTTTCACCGCTCCGGCCCCGTCGATGGACGCCGCCTCATAAAGAGAAGCCGGAACCTGTTTCAATGCCGCCAGGAACATGACCATGGAAGAACCGAACTGCCAGATCTCCAACATACAGATGGTCACAACGGAAATGTTCGGGTCGCCCAGCCATTGCACCGACGGAAGGTGGAAAAAGTTCAGAATGTTGTTGATCGCGCCGTCGCTCATAAAGAGGATTTTCCAGAGGATTGCCACGGCTACGCTTCCGCCGAACAGCGAAGGCAGGTAGTAGACCGTCCGGATTATGCCAATCCCTTTCACGTCCCGGTTCAGAAGCGTTGCAATAAACAGAGCCATGATCAGCTTTCCAGGTACGGTGATCAGCGTATAGACCACTGTCACGCGCAGGGAATTATAAAATTCCGGGTCTAAAGTAAACAGCCGGATGTAGTTTTTCAGTCCCACGAAAGAGGGTTCGTTAAAAAATTTGTAATCCGTAAAAGAATAAAGGAAGGAACTCACAAAGGGATAGAGCTGCAGCAGCAGAAATCCGGCCAGCCAGGGCGAAATGTACACCAGGCCCATGTAGTCTCTTTTGCGGTATTTTCGGATCTTTTTTTTCGGCATAAGGTTCCACCTTTCCTTTCATATAGAAAGGGCCGTCCAAATTGGACAGCCCGTTTCCCGATTATTTATCTGAAAGCACAAAGTCCAGTGTCGCGATTCCGTCGGCGGCTGCTTCTTCCACCGTGCTCTCGCCGTACATTACGCTTTCAATCATGGTGTTAATGCAGGCTTCAATTTCGGAGTCTGTGGTAAGTCCCATTTCGTTTGTACCATTCTGCGTCATACCGTATTCCACTGCTTCGTACACCAGATTACTGATCAGGCCCTGTTCTTCGCAGACTTCTCTCGCGTAAGAGGTCGGCGGTACGGAACGGAGGTCTTTCAGGACGGCTGCCGCTTCCGCGTCATTGAAGAAGTAATCCAGGAACATCACAGCTTCTTCGATATGCTCGCTGTCCTTGTTTACGCACATTAACTGCGGTGGATTTGCATAGAATCCATCATCGAGCGATTCTTCCGCATGCGGGAGTGCAACCACAATATATTCGGTATCCGGATTCGCCGATGTCATAATGTCAATCTGAGAAGAGTTCGTAAATGCGCAGACAAATTCGCCGTTGATCCACTTGGGATTCGTCTGGGTGGAACCCTTGAAGGTGGCGCTGTCGCCGGCCGGCTGGGTCACATTGTTCGTGTAGAGGGATTCAATATAGGAAAGAACCGTATTCAGGATCTCCTCGTCGCCGCTCATGGCCTGGGTTTCATCGTCGATGAACGGTCTGCCGGAAAGCTGCATGTAGTACGGGCGGAATACATGGGTGATCAGGATATTGGAATCCAGGTTCAGCAGATACAGATTGCTGTCATATTCCTGTACCTGTTTTCCCATTTCAATCAGGTCGTCCCAGGTAATGTCGTCTGTAAATTCCAGGCCGATTTCATCCGCCAGAGTCTTGTTCACCAGAAGGGTCTGTACGGCGATTCCGCTTGGAAGGCCTACGAGCTGATCGTTATAAACGCCGGTGTTTTCAAGGTATTCCGCATCAAACCCATCCAGGTCGATGAGATCCGTATACTCGTTAAAATCAATAAAGAAATCGCCCTTGCTGACGAATTCCGGCATCCAGCCGGGGCCGTTCTGGATGATATCCGCTGCCTGGCCGCCTGCCAGCGCGGTGGAAAGTTTCTCCTGATAACCGTCGCTTCCGCTGAATTCCGGTTCGATGGTGATCCAGGGATATTTCTCTTCGAACATGTTGATGACTTCTACGGTAGCTTCGTTCCGCTCATCGCCGCCCCACCACATAAAACGCAGGGTTACGGGATCGTGGGATTCTTCTGCCATCGTCGCAAGAGGTGCGGCTGCGGTGGTTGCGGAGAGCATTCCGGCTACGAGCATTGCAGCAATTCGTTTCTTTTTCATTGTAAAATCCTCCTTTTTTTGTTTCCGTGTTTGATAAACTTATTTTAAGAAAAACCGCCCTCTTTTCCAATCCTTTCAAAAACGATTTTTCTTCTTTTTTTACGGATATTTTTTCCTTTTCTTCTTATCTTACAAAAAGGTTTCTTTTTTTACGCTTTCGTTTACAAACGGATTTTTTTCTGATAAGCTAGTCAAAAGGGAGGGAATGTGATGTATTCTTTAATTATTGTGGATGATGAGCCCAAAATTCGGGAAGGGATTGCCAATCTTTTCCCCTGGAAACAGAACGGATTCGAGATCACCGGGCTTTTCCCCAACGGAGAGCTGGCCCTTTTGCATGTCCGCAGTCATAAAACGGACGTGGTGCTCACGGACATTCAGATGCCTGTCATGAACGGCCTGGAACTGAGCCGCCATCTGGCCGAGGAATACCCGGAAATCATCCACGTCTTTCTGACCGGATTCCAGGATTTCCAGTATATGCGCACCGCCATTTTAAACCACGCGGCGGACTATCTCCTAAAGCCCATTAAATATGAAGAACTGTACACCTGTTTCGAGAAAATCCGGCAGACCCTGGATCAGAAATACCATGTTTCTACGCCGTTTCCGCTGGAGGGCGGCTCGGCCTACTATGGGAAGATCATTACGACGGTCTGCGATTATCTGGAGGAACATTACCGGGACGCCACGCTGGAGGAGGCCGCCATACAGGTCAATCTTAGCCCCAACTACCTCTCCAAAATCTTCAAGGAAAAGTCCGGCACCGGCTTCGCGGAGTATCTGAACAATGTCCGGATGAAAAAGGCCGCGGAACTCCTTCTGGATCTTTCTTACAAGCACTACGAGATTGCCGATCTGATCGGCTATGACAATCCGAAAAATTTTTCCCGCGCCTTCAAGCAGTTCTATCAGATGTCCCCGCGGGAATTCCGCGAAAAAAACATGTCATAAAGGAGGCGCTTTTTTATGACGATGCGAAAATTTTTTCTGAAACGTTTCCGCTCCTTTTTCCTGATCATGATGATTCCGATCCTGATCCTCACCTGCATCTCCATGTTCTTCCAGTATCGGAACGCCCGCGGAACCCTCACCGCGGAATCCGCCAACACCCTTGTCCGGGTGGACGAAAATCTGCACAATGCGGTCAGTACCTCCGCTTATCAGTACGAACTTCTGACCTATAATCCCCGGCTGGTTCTTTCCCTTAAAAAATTTTTCCGCCATGATACGTTCACCTATTCGGATGTGGTTCTGCTGAACAGTATCCGCGTAATGTTGGGAAGCGTCGTAACCGCTCATGAATACATTGATTCCATCTATCTTTACCTGGATGGATTTTCGGACTTTTTCTCCACATCCGACGGTTTTCTGGGGATCGAAGCCAGTACGGATCAGGACTGGTTTCCCATCTATCAATCCATGGACGCGGATACGAAGCTGTGGATCACGAGACGGGAATTCGAGGAATATTCCTACCTTCCTCCCACCCAGTACATTACGGTTTATCAGCGGATGGGAAATATTTCGGGCATTATCATTGTCAATCTGGACATTACGGATTTTGAGCATGCGCTGGACACCAGCACTTCCGTAAATAATGAATATCTCTATATTCTGGACAGCCAGAACCGGCTTCTGTGCTCGAATCAGTACGGAAGCAATCTGGGAACAGCCTTCGAAGAGTATTTACAGACCGCGGATCTGACCGAGCTGAACCATTCCTGGATTACCGTCAACAAGAATTACTATTATCTGGAGCTCCTGTTTAATGAGGATTACCAGATTTCCTTTGTGGCCTTGATCCCGCAGAGCCGGTTTCTGTTTCAGCAGAGCACGCCTTTGTTCTTCCTGATCGGCGCAACGCTCTGCAACTGCCTGATCACGCTGTTCCTGGCTTACTTTACCACAAAGCGGAATTTCCAGAAGATTGAGGATATCATCCAGACCTTTGATTCCGCGGAAAAGGGCATTCTGCCTGTCGGCCAGACCCATCACGCCAGAGACGAATATGATGTGATTCTGGACAATGTGATTCGGGTCTTTTTGCAGTCGACCTATTTAAAACAGGAATTGACAGAGAAACAATATAAGCAGGAAATTGCGGAAAAAGCGGCCCTTCAGCTTCAGATCAACCCGCATTTTCTGTTCAACACGCTTCAATCGCTGGATTTCAAGGCGCTGGAAATCCTCGGAAAGCCCAGTATCCTGAACCGAATGATCCAAAATCTTTCGGATATTCTGAAATACTCGCTGGAAGATCCCGGAAAGTCTGTGACGCTTGGGAATGAACTGCAGTATTTGAAAAAATATGTGGAAATTCAGAAAATGCGGTACGGACAGCAGTTTGTTCTTTATTATGAGGTTGATGAGGATTTAATGGAATTGGAAATGCTTCGGCTGGTTTTGCAGCCGCTGGTGGAAAACAGCATCAGCCACGGGATTGCGCCGCTTACGGAAACTGGGTATATCAAGGTTCGGATTTACCGGCGGGGAGATTTCGTACACTTCGTGGTCATTGACAGTGGAATCGGGATGGATCGGGAGGAGATCCGGAAGCTTTCCGCGCGGATCCAGGATGAGAAAAGCCAGAATATCGGGCTGACAAATGTGAACCGCCGGCTGACACTGCAGTATGGGATGGAGAGCGCGCTGCGGATTCAGGGGAAGAAGGGAATGGGGACTTGTATTTCTTTCCGAATATGTATTTAAAAATGCCGCCTGCTTGATGCAGACGGCACTTTCTATGGTCATTACGCAAATTTTGCTGTGCTCAGCTTGATGCCAGGGCCCATGGTCGGAGAGATGGTGATGCTCTTTAAATACTGTCCTTTCAGGGTGCTGGGTCTTGCTTTCATGATCGCTTCAATAAGCGTCTGGAAGTTGTCGCTTAACTGTTCTTCGGTGAAGGATGCTTTTCCAATCGGCACATGGATGATGTTGGTTTTGTCCAGTCTGTATTCGATTTTACCAGCTTTGATATCCTTTACGGCTTTGGCGACATCCATCGTAACCGTACCGGCCTTCGGGTTCGGCATTAAGCCTTTGGGACCAAGTACACGGCCCAGACGTCCGACAACGCCCATCATGTCCGGGGTTGCTACGACAACGTCGAAATCCAGCCAGCCTTCATTCTGGATCTTCGGAACCAGTTCTTCGGCTCCTACGAATTCAGCGCCTGCTGCCAGGGCTTCATCGGCCTTCGCGTTCTTGGCGAATACCAGGACACGAACGGATTTACCAGTACCGTGCGGCAGGACAACGGCTCCACGGATCTGCTGATCTGCGTGACGTCCGTCACAGCCTGTACGGATGTGTGCTTCGATGGTTTCATCGAATTTTGCTACGGATACTTTCTTTACCAGAGCCATGGCTTCTGGAACTTCGTATGTGGTTGCGCGGTCTACGGCCTTTGCAGCCTCTACGTATTTCTTTCCTCTTTTCATATTAAATAACCTCCTGGTGGTGTTTGCGGGAATATCCCTCCCACGTTCTCGTATAGTTTACTGGGTAGATGCGGATCGGCCGGGGATTAGTCCTCGACAACGATTCCCATGCTTCTTGCAGTTCCGGCGATCATGCTCATGGCTGCTTCGATGCTGCCTGCATTCAGATCCGGCATTTTCATTTCTGCGATTTCACGGACTTTGTCTTTGCTGATCTTCGCTACTTTGTTCTTGTTCGGAACGCCGGAAGCGGTTTTCAGGTTACAAGCCTTTTTCAGCAGAACGGCTGCGGGCGGAGTCTTGGTGATGAAGCTGAAGCTTCTGTCTGCATAAACCGTGATGACAACCGGGATGATCAGATCGCCTTTGTCTGCGGTTCTGGCATTAAACTCCTTGGTAAACTGTACGATGTTTACACCATGCTGACCAAGTGCGGGGCCGACTGGCGGAGCCGGCGTAGCCTTTCCAGCTGGGATCTGTAATTTAATATAACCTGTTACTTTTTTTGCCATGTTAGGCACCTCCTATGTGGTATTGGCGGGGGTTTCCCTCCCACTTCCGATAAGCTGCGAATAGGCTTACCGGGATTTTTCGTTACATTTTTTTGATTTCCGTGAAACTGATTTCCACAGGTGTCTCACGACCAAACAGTTCAACATTGATGGTGGCGGTCTGCTTTCCATGGTTCATCGCCTGGATCACGCCTACGGTATCTTTCCAGACACCGCCGGTTACCGTCACGCTGTCGCCTTCTTCGAAGTCCACTTCCATTTCGACGCGGCCGACTCCGAGGGGCATCATCTCTTCTTCGGTAAGGGGCACCGGCTTCGATCCCGGCCCGACAAAGCCTGTCACACCGCGGGTATTTCTCACGACGTACCAGGTGTCGTCGTTCATGACCATGTTCAGAAGCACATAGCCCGGAAACATTTTTTTCTGGACTTGTTTTTTGGCGCCATTTTTCACTTCGATGACATCCTGCATGGGAACCCGGACTTCCAGGATCTGATCTTCCAGATGTCGGTTTTCGATGGTTTTTTCAATGTTGGCTTTTACTTTGTTCTCATACCCGGAATAGGTATGGACGACATACCAGTTCGCTTCTGCCATATTCTCACCTTTGTCCTTACTTTACTAGGAAATTCACACCATATTGTACTGCAAAGTCGATGATCGTGATGATCACACCCAGTACGACAGAAACGACGACTACGGCTATGCTCTGCTTGGCCAGGTCGGTTTTGTCCGGCCAGATGATTTTGCGGAATTCGCTTTTCAGGCCGTCAAACCAGCTCTTTTTTGGAGCCTTTTTTGCTTTTGAATCTTCCATTTTAAAACTCCTTCGCCATCGCTGCCTGATTACTTCGTTTCTTTGTGTAATGTGTGTGTTTTGCAGAATCTACAATATTTTTTGGTTTCCATTCTTTCGGGATGGGCTTTTTTGTCTTTCATCGTATTGTAATTTCTCTGCTTGCATTCGGTACATGCTAAAGTAACTCTAACGCGCACAACTTCCACCTCGCCTTCTTGATTTTTTAACAGCTTGCGTAATACTGTTGATTTTAGGCATAAAAAAAAGACCTACTTCCATTCGCTCGTTTAGTGTAGCATAGGGGGCGGGAAAAGTCAAGAACTATTTTCGGTATGTCAGGGTTCCCGCCCCGGCGCGGGGCATCTGGCTACCTTCTCGGCTGGCCAATGGCAGCGTTGCCGTTCACTATACCGCCAGCCTTTCTCTTTTTTAACCACTAAGGCATAACCGGACACCACCGTGCCGTCGAAAACCTTCCGGGGAACGGGGCAACGTCATCGTCAAACTTCCCCTAACTGCGACTAAGCCGCTCAGGAGAGCCTTCGCGGCTAAGTCTTAGTAAGGGGCGATTTCGACTCTTCCTAAACCCGCCCCTCGAAACACGTCCCCGGAAGCTTTCCGCCTTCCCGGCGGCTGTATGATCGCGGACTGATAAATATGGACGGATAGGCTGGCGATGCGTGAACATTAACGGCCCTGGCTGGCGCGACGGCGTCCGGTTATTTCCCCGCCCCGGCGCGGGGCGCGCCTTACCGCCCGATACGCTCCGCGATCTCCCGCCCCGCCGGCGTCCCGGCCAGTCCGCCCTGCCCGGTCTCCTTTAGGTCACTGGTCATTCGATCCCCGATCTCTTTCATCGCATCAAAGACCTGATCCGGCGGAATCCGGCTCTCGATCCCAGCCAGAGCCATATCCGCGGCCGCCAGGGCATTCACCGCCCCCACCACATTCCGCTTCACACACGGCACCTCCACCAACCCAGCCACAGGATCGCACACCAACCCCAACAAATTCTTCAGCGCCATCGCCGACGCCTGCGCAATCTGCCACGCACTTCCGCCCTTCAAATGCACCATCGCCCCCGCCGCCATCGCACTGGCCGTCCCAATCTCCGCCTGACACCCTCCGGACGCCCCCGCAATAGACGCCCGCAGCGCAATCACCTGCCCGATTCCAGCCGCCACATAAAGCGCCTCCGTAATCTGCCGCGCGTCCGCTTTCTTCTCCATAAAATAGGGAACCAGCACCGCCGGCAGCACGCCGCATGCCCCGGCCGTGGGCGCCGCCACGATCCGCTTCATACATGCATTCGATTCCCCCATCTGCAGAGCCCCTGCAATGACCTTCCCCATAAACGGGCCGCTCAACGTATCGCCTTTTTCCACATACGCCTGCATCTTTCCTCCGGCCCCGCCGACCAGCCTGCTGTTCGACTGCTCCTTTTCGTCATAGAGGGAAGCGGCCAGCAGCATTGCATCCCAAAGCTCCTCCATCTGCCGCAGAGACTCCTCTTCCGACACATTCCGTTCATTCGTATCGTCCCGCAGGATGACCTTCCAGAACGGAAGTCCCTCTTCTTTACAGATTCCCAGCACCTCATCCAGACTTCCAAATGCCATCGCTCTTATTCGCCTCCTACATTAATATAAGTAACTTTCAGAATCCCTTCCAGGTGCTCCAGCCATTTCAGTGCCTCCTGGGGGATATCCTGGTCGGTCTCCACCACCATCACGGCGCGCCCGCCCCTCTTATCCCGGTAAAGGGACATATTCGCAATATTCACCGACTTATGGGACAGCATGGAGGTCACTTCCGCCACATGCCCCGGCTGATCCATATTGTGGACGATCAGGGTCGGCATTTCACAGGTACAGTTCACGTCGATCCCATCCAGACGGTTGATCATGATCCGGCCGCCACCCAGGGACGACGCCTGCACGCTCAGTTCCCTTCCCTGATCTCCCGTCACCTCCACGAGGACGGTATTCGGATGGGCGCTGCGCAGATTCGCCTCCTCGAAGGAAAACGCCAGCCCTTCCTTTTCCGCCAGCTCGAGGCTCTTCGGGATCCGGATATCGTCCGGATGCATCCCCAGAAGCCCGGCAATCACCGCCTTGTCCGTCCCGTGCCCTTTTCCGGTCGCCAGAAATGACCCGTACATGCCAATCTTCGCCTGCACCGGCTTCTGCCCCAGGAGCTTTCGCGTCATCAGCCCGATCCGAACCGCCCCCGCCGTATGCGAACTGGAAGGCCCTACCATCACCGGCCCTAAAATTTCAAAAATGTTCATCCTCTTTCCGCCTCCTGCCGTATGTATCCCGTACTTTCTCTATTCGCTGGTGTTTTCCGTCTCCGGCGCCTGTGTCTCGATGACCAGAATCGGATTTACTGCAATGCGTTCGCTCTCTTCTTCGTTTTCGCTTATGGATTCCGTTTCCACGGCCGTCCGCCCGGCGCTCCCCCCGGAAGGATCATGTTCTTCCCATGTCGCAAAAATCAGCACTGCCGCCAGCAAAAGCACCAGCGCCGGAATCATCACCGCGACCGCTGTCTCCATTTTTCGCTTTTTCCCCATTGTCTTCGCCCCTTATCTGCCTGACAAACTTATTACCCTATTATACATAGTTTGTCCCGTTTTTACAATCTTAATCCGGAAAAAAGCGCCGCGCAGAAATTCCGCGCAGCGCTTTCTCATCCAATCCACTTTTTTACTTTCTCCCTCGTTTCCTCCTGATAGCGCCTGCTCACCGGGATCTTCATCCCGCCCCGCAGCACGATCTCATTTCTCCGGTACTCCTTCATATAATTCAGGTTCACCACATAGCTGTTATGGCACCGCACAAAATCATCCCGTCCGAGCTCCTTTTCCAGCATTCCAAGCTCGACCGACGTCTCCACCGTCTCGTCCTGGCAGATCAGCCGCGTGATTCGCTTCACCCGTTCCAGATAGAAGATCTCCGGAATCCGGATCACCAGATTCGTTCCCTTATTCGTCACGACCAGATGCTCCTTCTGAATCGCCTTCTGCTTTTTCACCAGCTCCAGGATGAAACTCATATACTCCCCGACCTGGCCTTTGAGGCAATAAAAACAGTGCGCAACCCGGTAAACTTCCGAAAAACACTCCGGCTTTTCCTCCATAAACACGAGCGGCAGCACCGGCCAGATCCTCAGAATCCGGCGGGCCGCTTCCACACATGCGGCTCCGTCCGGCTCCATATCCAAAAACAGCAGATCAAGGGACTGAATCTCTAAAAAGTTTATTAATTCTTCTTTTTGGGAAAACGTCAAAATTTCACACTCACACTCATTTTGATCCAGATTTTGTTCAATCGTTTCCTTGACTGCATTCAGACTGTCTTCCTTAATGTCACATATTCCTATCCTCATCTTGTGTAACCCCCCCCCTAAAATTTGTCATGGCGGCGAAGCAAGGTACGCATTTCATGCCACTAGTCTATCTTGTTCAGAACATAGGAATCTTGCGTTTACCTTAAGTTTTTCATAAATATGCCCTATTATTTTACTACAATTCGCGGTTATTCTACAAGACGTGCCAACTTTTGTGACAAACTTTTCTTCCTCTTGATTTACTTTCCCACACAGGTTATAATAAGCCCAGAACACTCCAGGAGGTAACACATGTCCCATTTAAGCGAACGCTGTCAGCAATTCCTGACTGAAAACGGTACATCCGTCTACCAGCTTTCCAAAACATCCGGTCTCGACCGTGCTTCCCTGCACCGTCTCGTCACCGGCAAACGCATCCCCACCCTGGAATTTCTCACCAAATTCTGCAGCGCCATGCGCCTGAACCAGGCCGACATCCGCGAGCTGATGGCACTCTACGAAGAAGCCCACGCCGGCCCCATCGTCTACCGGAACCGCCAGCTGATCCACCAGATCCTGTTCAACCTCTCCGACCTCACCAAAGACAGCGGCGACCCGTCCGCTCCGATATCCGGCGATCCTGCCGCGGACATTTTTCCTCTGCCCGCCCAGGCCCATACCTCCCTGCAGACCCGCGCCCTCATCGAACAGTTTTTGGACAATGTCTTCAAAAATCCGGCCACTGACGGCGAAATCCTGACGAACGTCCCCCTTGGGCGCATGGAACTCTTACCCGTTGTCTACAATCTCCATAAGCGTTACCCCAAGGAAGTCCGTCTGCGCCACCTGTTTTACTTTTCCTCAAATCCCAGCCTGGCCGACGAGAGTAATCCGAACCTGGAAATCATCAAATGGATTCTTCCCATGGCCCTGACCAATTTTGACTCCTACGAACCCTGCTATACCTATTTAAAAGCCAGCAAAAACGACATGGAAATGCTCCTTTGGCCCTATTACCTCATCTCCGGCGATACGGCCGTCGTCGTTTCCGCCTCCTTGCAGGCAGCGATCGTCCACCGGGACCCCGGCACCGTCGCCATGTACCGCCAGGAAATGGAAGCGCTCCTGTCCCATTCCAAGCCGCTTCTGATTTCCACCCACACCCTCCAGGATTCCCTGGATTTTTACAATGGTTTTTTCTCCAAAGAAAATCCCCTGACCGGTGTCGTGGAATATCAGCCCTGTTTAAGCCCCTTTGTGCCTCTGGAATATTATGAGCAATTTGTCCAAAAAGTAACCGCAGCGGAAGCCCCGGATTCCTCCTCCGCCTTTTCCCTCTTCCTGAGGGGTCCCCATTTTCCCCAGAAATCCGCTACCTTCTATTTTTCCAGGGAAGGCCTTCAGTCCTTCTGCGAAACCGGAAAGCTTCTGGGGCAATACGGCACCTACCTGCCCTCCCTCTCCATTCCGGACCGCAGACGCTGCCTGGAACAATTCTGCAGTTCCTACCGGGACACCGGCTGTGTCCGGCTCCTGCGCGGGAACCTGCAGATTCCGGTAAACTTAAATATTGAACTTTACCGGCACAGCACCATCCTGTTTATGGTATTTGAAGAAGATTACCGCATCCGATTCGTATCGATTTCCGAATCCAGCCTTTACGAGTCCTTTCTGGACTTTTTCCATTCACTGGAAGAACCTTATTACAGTTATTCTCCGGAAGAAACGCTGGAAGAAGTAAGGCAGGCGCTGCACAGTCTCTAAGCTGCGCAGACGCCATACGCATAGACCCCTTCCCATTGGGAACACTAAACAAAAAAAGAAAGGTGTAGATCAAATGCTGAAAATCACACAAGAAAATTTCGAAACCGACGTTTTAAACTCTGAAAAGCCAGTGGTACTGGACTTTTTCGCCACCTGGTGCGGCCCCTGCCGCGCCCTGCATCCTCTCCTTGTAAAAATGGAGAACGAGCACCCGGACTACGTATTCGCCCAGCTCGACATTGACGAATCTCCGGATCTTACCCAGACCTACCGGATCATGTCCGTTCCCACGGTAAAACTGTTCCAGGGCGGCGAGGTAAAAGGCAGCCTGGTCGGCGCATCCTCTGAGAGCGAATTGCTCGGACTGATGGAAAAAGCCGCACAGGCCTGACAAGCACAGCCGTATATCGGACGCCGGCCCGCGCACCCTCGCCCGTCGGCGTTCCCATTACATAACATACCATTCCCACGAAAGGAGAATCTCATCATGACAACCATCAAACCAGACCTTCAATCCGAAATCGGCCGCATCCCCCCCGAACTCCACAGCCATTTCATCGAATTTCTCGGTTCCTGCATCTACGGCGGCCTCTGGGTCGGCGAAGATTCCGAAATTCCCAACTACCACGGCCTGCGCAAAGACGCCGTCGATGCCCTGAAAGCCCTGGAACCGCCCGTCATCCGCTGGCCCGGCGGCTGTTATGCGGACACCTACCACTGGCGGGACGGCATCGGCCCCCGCGAAAAGCGTCCGGTCACTTACAACGAAAACTTCGGCACCTACGAAGCCGACAGCAACCAGTTCGGCACCCACGAATTCATGGAACTCTGCCGCCTGGTCGGCGCGCGCCCCTGGCTGAACATTAATCTGATGAGCGGTACCGTTGCTGAAATGCGTGACTGGATGGAATACTGCAACCGCAAAGAAGGCACCACCCTGTCCGCCGAGCGCGCACAGAACGGGAGCAAAGAGCCTTTCCGTGTCGAACTCTGGGGCGTTGGAAACGAAATGTGGGCCGGCGGCGGCACCTCCACGCCGGAAAGTTACGCAAACGAATACCGGAAATACGCGTCCGCATTCCCCTCCTTCGTTTCTCTGGATCCTGCCGACACGGACCGGCCGGTGATGAAACGCATTGCCAGCGGCCCCGACGGAAATAAGCCCCTGGAGCGCGTCAAATGGACGAAACAGTTCTTCCAGGCCCTGGGCCAGTTCCGCCAGCCGCCCATCGACGCCATGGATCTCCATTTTTACAACTGGAACCTGGATCACGGCATGCATCCGGAAACCGAATTCGATGAGCCGGAATGGGATGCGGTCATTCACGGTTGTCTGGAGCTGGAAGAAATTATTCAGGAACAGGCGGCCCTGATTCAGGAGGGGCTCGACCAGTTCCCGCCCCAGGAAGGCCCCGAAATCTTCCGCGGCCCCCGCAAGACCTGCGATCTGGTTGTGGGCGAATGGGGGAACTGGCACGGCGGCGCTTTCCAGAACCGCCCGGCCCTTTATCAGCAGTGCACCATGCGCGACGCCATTACTACCGCACTCACCCTGGACATTTTCCACCGCAACTGCCGTCTTGTCCGGATGGCCTGCGTCGCCCAGACCGTAAACGTGCTGAATTCCCTGATCCTCACGGAAAAAGACGTCTGCATCCTTACTCCAAACTACGACGTCTTCCAGATGTATAAAGTCCATCGCAATGCAACGGCCCTGGAACTGAAGCTGGAACAGGCCGATGACAAACTGTACGCCTTCGCTTCCCGCAAAGACAGTCAGGTCTATCTAAACCTTGTCAACACTGACATGACCCGCGAAAAGGAAGCCGTCCTTGAACTGCCGGGCGCGCGCTGCCTCTCCGGCTCCATCCTTGCAAGCGATGACCCGCACGCCTGCAATACAGCCGATGCCCCTAACCGCATCCGCGCAAAAGCCGCAGCCCTGCCCGCACAGAATGGAAGCCGCTTCCAGTTCACCCTGCCTGCCGCTTCCGTCCATACCTACACCTTCGAACTCAGCGAATCGTAACCGAAGGTCTCTATTCTTAAAATTCTTAAAATTTTTTTGTTTTTTTTCAAAAAACACTTGCATTTTTCTTTTTCTTGTTCTATAATGCGAATACGATATCTTTTCATATGGAGACGGTCTCGATTCCTTCACTTTTCTTGAGACTGTTCCAATTTCTTTTCATAAAGATAATCTGAAGAATGCAGAAAAAAGCGGGCTCCCCAGCCCGCACGAAAGCATGGAGCCGGTAACTGATGGGGGAGGCTCCATGCTTTTTCTTTTTACTCAAATTGTCTCTTAATAAACGCTGCTGCCCTCTCCGGCTTTCGCATCCCATGCGGATGATGATCCTTTCCAGGCTCTATAAAAACCTCGATCTCCACTCCCGCATTCCGATACGCCTTTTCCACTAAAATCCCATTTTCGCAATACGGCACCGTCCGGTCACTGTCCCCAGCCACCATCACCACCGGAATCCGCTGTTCCACCAGCTCCCCGATATGATCCAACGGCATATCCCGATACGCCAAAAGCTCCGACACACTCTCCATCCCCAGCGCATCCAAGATCTCCGTCAAATCTTCCCCTAACGGCTCCCCGATTCCAAATCCGCACGGACAGCTCATATAATTCACCACCGGCGCATCCAGATACAGGCACCGTACCAACTCCGGATAACGCGCTGCCAGCTTCATTGCGATCAAACCGCCGCAGCTCATTCCAACCAAAACACATTTCTCCTGTAGTCCCCATTCCTTCTGCACCCACCGCAGAAACCGCGCCTTCCGATCCAGATCCGCATCCGTCCCCCAGCGGTTCTCGTTTCGGATATAGCACAGATGGAACCCCTCCTCCAAAAGCGGCAGCTCCACCGCCTCCGGAAAGGCGTCCCAATATTCCGTCTTCACAGCCAGAAACCCATTCGCTTTTTCCTGTTTCGGGCAGACCACCACCGCCTCCTGTTCTTCAAATACCAAGTGCCTGCACGCAAATCCTCTCCATGTTTCTTCCATAAGAGTCATCCTTTCTTTCAGCAAAACTTTCGCGTGAATCCATTCACCGACCTGAAGATTTCCTCCGTGCCGGATTCTTTTTCATTGTACTACATGCAACCCGAAAAAGATACCGTTTCCCCGAAGATGCATTACCGGCATCCGCATTTTTCGCCCGGTCAAACAAATAATTCCCCACAAGCTGGAAATTCTGTTTCGAAACGCCTGGCCAAAAGATTCCAAAAAACAAAAATACCAGTAGCAAAATCCCACAAAAGTGAGTATAATCAGTCTAATACCATTTTCGCGCACCGCGCAAAGGAGTTCCTATGACTGATTTTTTAGTACACCGTTTTGTAAAAGATTACGAAAAAACTGACAGCATCCCTGTCCGCACCGCCTACGGCGTCCTCGCCAGCATTGTCGGCATCCTGTGCAATGTCCTCCTCTTCGCCGTCAAATTCCTCACCGGCCTGATCCTTAACAGCGTCTCCGTCACCGCCGACGCCTTCAACAACCTCTCCGACGCCGGTTCCTCCATCATCGGCTTCATCGGCGTCAAAATGGCCAGCAAGCCCGCCGACGAAGACCATCCTTTCGGGCACGGCCGCATTGAGTACATCGCCGCCCTGATTGTCGCTTTCCTCGTCATTGAGGTCGGCTTTACGTTCCTGAAATCCTCGGTCAGTAAAATCTTCCACCCGGAAGAGCTGGTCTTCCAGGCGTCCTCCGTGGTCATCCTGATCCTGTCTGTGGGCGTAAAACTCTGGCTGGGCGCTTTTAACCGGAAACTGGGAAAACGCATTGACTCCAAGGTCATGCTTGCCACCGCCGCGGACGCCATGGGCGACGTCATCACGACCTCCGTTACCATTGCGTCAATTCTGATCTTCCATTTCTTTCATTTAAATGTGGACGGAATCGTCGGCGTGATCGTGGCCTGCCTCGTCATGTGGTCCGGAATCGGCATTGCCAAAGACACGTTAGAGCCCTTAATCGGCGCCCCCATCGACCCCGCCCTGTACCGTCAGATCAAAGAACGGGTCGAATCCTACGACGGGATTGTCGGCAGCCATGACCTGATCATCCACAATTACGGGCCGAACCGCAGCATGGCCTCCATCCACGCGGAGGTTCCCCGCGACAGCGATATTGTGGTGTCCCACGAACTCATTGACCGGATCGAACGGGAGCTTTCCAAAGAACTGGGGATTTTCCTCGTCATTCATATGGATCCCGTGGAAACCCACGACCAGCGCATTTTGCAGCTCCGCGACCAGGTGGCCGAAGCCGCGAAAGAACTCGACAGCCGTTTCACCATCCACGATTTCCGCCTGGTAGACGGTGAAGAACAGGTAAACCTGATCTTCGACCTTGTGGTTCCCGCCGACTTCACACCAGACCAGGAAAACCAGGCCGGACACGACCTCATGGAGAAAATCTCCCTCTTGGATAATCGGTTCCAATGTGTTATAACTATAGAAAAAACTTTTGTTTCACAAGCAGAATAAGAGGTGTGTATATGAGTACCATGAACCTGACGCTGCTCACCGATCTCTACGAGCTCACCATGATGCAGGGTTATTTTAAAACGCAGAACACAGAAACCGTTGTTTTCGACGCTTTTTACCGCCGGAATCCCTCCGACGGCGGCTATGCCATCGCCGCGGGCCTGGAGCAGCTGATCGACTACATCAAAAACCTTCATTTTTCCTCGGAAGACATCGCCTACCTGGAAAGCCTTGGGATTTTCGACCGGGATTTTCTGGAATATCTGAAGGATTTCCGTTTCAGCGGCGATATTTATGCGATTCCGGAGGGAACCGTGGTCTTTCCCAGAGAGCCTCTCGTGAAGATTGTGGCTCCGATCATGGAAGCCCAGCTTGTGGAAACCGCTGTTTTAAATATTATTAACCATCAGAGCCTCATTGCCACCAAAGCCTCCAGAGTCGTGTACGCGGCCCGTGGAGACGGAATCATGGAATTCGGCCTGCGCCGCGCCCAGGGGCCCGATGCGGGTACGTATGGCGCCCGCGCCGCTATGATCGGCGGTTGTATCGGCACTTCCAATGTCCTGGCCGGCCAGCTTTTTGACGTCCCGGTGAAAGGCACCCACGCCCATAGCTGGATCATGAGTTTCCCGGACGAATACACCGCTTTTAAAACCTACGCCGACCTCTACCCCGACGCCTGCTGCCTTCTGGTGGACACCTATGACACCCTGAAATCCGGCGTTCCCAACGCCATCCGCGTCTTCCGGGAAATGCAGCAGTCTGGCATCAAACTGAAAAACTACGGCATCCGCCTGGACAGCGGCGACCTCGCCTACATGTCCAAGAAAGCCCGGAAGCTTCTGGACGCCGCCGGATTCGAGGACGCCTACATTTCCGCTTCCAGCGACCTGGACGAATACCTGATCGACAGTCTGAAGGTACAGGGGGCTAAGATCACTTCCTGGGGCGTCGGCACGAACCTGATCACCTCAAAAGACTGCCCGGCCTTTGGCGGCGTCTACAAGCTCGCGGCCGTCCTGGATAAAGAAACCGGAGAATTCATCCCGAAAATCAAGCTCTCCGAAAACACCGAAAAGATCACGAATCCCGGCAATAAAACCATTTACCGGATCTACGACCGCCAGACCGGAAAGATCCGCGCAGACCTGATCTGCATTGTGGGCGAAACCTTTGACACCACCAAAGACATGATTATTTTCGATCCCCAGGAGACCTGGAAAAAGACGAAGATCCACGCGAACACCTACACCCTGCGCGAACTTCTGGTTCCCGTTTTCCAAAAAGGGGAATGTGTTTACGAGTCGCCGTCCGTGATGGATATCCGCGCCAACTGCCAGCGGGAGCTGGAGACCCTCTGGGACGAAACAAGGCGTTTTGTCAATCCCCACGAAGTCTATGTAGACCTTTCCGACAAGCTCTACCGCATTAAGAGCGATTTGCTGGAAAAAATGGGCATGGAAGCCATCCAGTAAACTTTCTCAGCCCGGAACTCAATTCTCTGCATAAACAACCCCCCTTTTCCATACACATAGAAAGAGTGGAAAGGGGGTTTTTCTTTGCTTGAACACCGTTATGAAATTCTGGTAAACCGGACGCATCGTCTGCCGGAGCACTACCGTCCCACCGCGCTTCTGGAACCGGCGGTTCCCTTTGCCGCAGGGCCGCGCGACCCGAAACGGCTTCTGGAGCCCAAGGCTGCCAGGGCTGTCCAGGCGCTTTTTTCTCACATTGCCGAAGTGCACGGGCTGTATCTTTACGGCATTTCCGGGTTCCGCTCCTATGAGCGGCAGAAAGAGCTGTTTGCCCGGAATCCGCAGAGCTGTTATGTGGCTCCGCCGGGGACGAGCGAGCATCAGACCGGGCTGGCGCTGGATGTGTCTTGTCCCAGCGTGGGATTGGAGCTTGTGGATTCGTTTGCCGTTACCCCGGAAGGCTGCTGCCTTGCCAGGCATGCCCCGCTGTACGGGTTCATTCTCCGGTATCCCAAGGGAAAAGAGCAGATCACCGGCTATCAGTGGGAGCCGTGGCACATCCGCTATGTGACACGGCCGCTGGCGCTCTATCTGGATGCCACTGGGCTGACGCTGGAGGAGTACCATGCCCTGGGTGACTCGGAACCGTGCCGCACTACGCACACCAACCTGGAGCAGCTCCACGCCTCGGCCGCCGCCCCAGAACCGTGCCGCACCACGCACACCGACCCGGAGCAGCTCCACGCCTCAGCCACCGCCCCATCCGCCTCTACTGCTCCATCTGGCGTCCCATAAATCCCGCCGCGCACCGCGCCAAAATCTGCTCCGTCTCACCCATATGCCCATGGCTGTCCTTATTCAGCAAAATGACGGACCCAATTGCATCGCCCTCACAGAGAATCGGGCATACCACCTGCGGCATGCTCTCCCCATTTTCGTCCATTGCGATCTTTACATATTTCCGGTCGTCCCGGTCCGTCAAAACCTGCTCCCGCTCCTGGATCACATTCTCCAACTGCTTACTGATCGCTTTTCCCACATAATCCTTCTTCATACCGCCCGCCGCGGCCACCACCTGATCCCGATCCGTAATGCATACGCTGTGCCCGCTGGACTGGGCCAGCGCTTCCGCATACTCCTTCGCGAAATTTCCCAGCTCCCCGATAGGCGAATATTTTTTCAGGATAATCTCTCCCTCCCGGTCGGTAAAAATTTCCAGGGGATCTCCTTCTTTTATGCGAAGTGTTCTGCGGATTTCCTTGGGGATCACAACCCGCCCAAGGTCATCGATTCTTCTGACAATTCCTGTAGCTTTCATATAAAAAATTTCCTCCATTTACTGTACTTTCCGTAGCTGGAACTAGTATTTGTAAATGGAGGGATTTTATTCTTCCACAAAGTATTTTTGCGCTGCTTCTTTAAATTTTTCGACAAATCTCGCCGCGGCGGCCTGCGCCGCCGGGGTATCCGGCTCCATCATATCATAGGCGTGATAAAAGCCGGGATAAAGATCCACTTCCGCTTCCACGCCCGCTTTCCTCAGATTTTCGACATAATCCAGCGTCTCCCGATAGAAAGGCTCCAGATCCCCCACAAACGTGTACGCCGGCGGAAGCCCGGAATAATCCCTGCGTCTCGCCGGGGAAGCATAGGCCGGAACCTTTCTGCCTTTCAGCCTGCGCAGGTACAGCCTCCATCCGATATGGTTTTTCCGCGTGTTCCAGACCTTCGCATGGTTATCCCGCGAAGAATCCGTGTCTTCACAATCCAGCATCGGATACAGCGGCATTTGAAACGCAATCTTTACTTCTTTCTTATCCTTCGCATACATACACAGCGCGGCGGCCAGCCCGCCTCCGGCGCTTTCTCCGCCGACCATGATCTGGTTGGGACGGATTCCCAGTTCTTCCCCATGCGCTTTCATGTAGCGCAGCGCCGCATAACAGTCTTTCAGCGCTGCCGGATATGGATGCAGAATTGACAGGCGGTAGGCCGGGCTGACTACAACCGCGCCGCATTTTGTCACAAGGTCAATGGCCCTGGACATATACGCCATTTCCGGAAATCCCGTCAGATATCCGCCGCCATGGAGCCAGAGCACGCCTGTTCGCGGTTGGCTTCCATTCGCTTCCGGCCGGATTATCATCAGCCGCATTGCCCGCTTAGGAGACACCGCAATTTTCCGGTATTCCATCCGGCATCCTTTGGGTTTCCTCAACTTTATCATAAGAATGATCCTTTCTTCCGCTGTGCCGGGAATAACCAGCATTCCTCTCAGCGGCTCTCTTGCTCCATTCTACCATAATTTCCAAACCCTGAACAGAACAAAGTCAAACCTCTTCCATTCCACACCAAACGTGTTTCCCCGCCCGCAATGCCGCCAAATATCCATACCATCCATCTTGCCTGCTTGGCTGCGCGTGCCTCCTGGCACCCAGCGCCATTATTCCCGTAAATCCAAACATCCTTTACAATGCCCGGAACATTTCCACAGCTCCTCCGCAACAACCGCCCACTTTTCCGCCTTCTCCACACATTTCTCACTATATTCCTCCGCCGTCTCCTGCGCCTGATAATCCGTACTCTTAGCTTTACTCTCCTCCACCAACCGGGTCAGCGCACCGGGATTGTCCAGCACCGGACAGGGCCGAAGCAGGTTCTCATGAAACGGCTGATTCCGCCGATACCCCATAAACAGCGGCGAACGCAAAGCCTCCAGCAGCGTCTTTTCCCGTATATTTGAATCCGAGTAATGGATGAACGCACACGGCTCAATATCCCCTCCGGCATTGATATGCAGATATCTCCGGCCTCCCGCAATGCATCCTCCCCGGTAACCAGGGCCATTCTTCTCCTTATAGCCGGAATATTCGCCATCATTCCAGAAATCCATCGTAAAAATCGGCTTCGTGCTCCGGAACCGGCGTATCTGTTCATACATAAATTTCCGCTGTTCGGCCGTAACCATCAGCTCCGGCGCCGCCGCCTTCCCAACCGGCATATAGGTAAAAAACCAGCAGAACTTCGCTCCCCATTCCACCATCTGATCAAAGTATTCCTCGCTCCCCACATCGTACACATTGACGCTGGTATAACAGGCGGAAATTCCAAACGGCAGCTTTTTTTCCCTCAGAATTTCCATAGCCCGCATAATCTTCCGATAGGTACCAGTTCCGCGGCGGCTGTCCGTAGATTCCTCAAACCCTTCGGCACTGATTGCCGGAACAAAGTTCCGAACCCGCAGCATTTCATCCGCAAAGTCCTCGTCAATGAGCGTCGCGTTCGTAAAAGCCGAAAACATCGAATCCGGATGAGCCTCACAAAGCCGGATCAGATCCTTCCTGCGTACCAATGGCTCCCCGCCAGTATAAAGAAAGAAATAGCATCCCAAGGCATTCGCCTGGTTTATGATGTCGTCCAGTTCCTCATAAGTCAGGTTCATCCGGTTGCCGTATTCGGCCGCCCAGCATCCGGTGCAATGCAGGTTGCATGCAGAGGTGGGGTCCATCAGGATCGCCCATGGAATGTTGCAGTCGTACTGCTTTGTCAGCCTGTCATGGATTTCTTTATGCTTGAGCGTTGCGTTGAGAATCAGGTTCTCAAATACGGTACGGCGTACCTCCGCATCCACATTTGTAAAAATGTCCAGAATCATCCTGTACCAATTGTTGTTCGGGTCTCCCAGAATTTTTTTGATAGCGGCGAGCTGGACGCTCAAAGGGCCGCCCTCCGGAAGGAACCGATCCATATACTCGCCCAGCTTCGGGAGATTTTCTTCCGGATTTTTATCAATATATTCATAAATTTTACGCAGTCCAATCGCCTGCAAAGCATTTTTCGTTCCCATTGTTCCGTTCCTTTCCTCCTTCGTTTCTGTCCGCGCGGAATATGCGCGTAAAAAATGGATGCCTGTCCACCTCCTTTCCAATGTCCCTTTTAATCGTGCAGTCTCTTCAGCAGCGGAATCAGCAGAAGCAGCACAACAATCCCAATGATCCCAATCACAATTCCCAAAACCATCTTCGAGAAAACCATACACAGGCTCATGCCGACTCCCAGAAGCAGAGCGCCAAGCACACCCAGCACCGTCGCGCCAATTGTCTTTCCGCTGACCTTAATGGGAGCCTTTCCTTCCATCTTCCGCCAAACCCCAACCGTAATCAGCATAAGTACCAACCCGATCACGCCGCTGACAATTCCCTGATTCCGCATGCCCCATTCCGGCAGGAGCGCCATGCACATTCCCAGCGCGAAAAACACGCCGCTGATCGTTCCCAGAATCAATGCTGCAAAATTACTCTTCTTCATTTTTTTATCCTCTCTTTTCTCAATTTTCTTTTCCCGGCACATGAGCTTTCTCCTGCGCCTGTCTTACCTGTTCCGCCTGAAGTCTCGCCTTAGCCTCCTCGACCGACTCCCCTTCACGCGTCAGATACCGGTCTACAAAAGCATCCTCAACTTTCCGATATCCCCCGACAACCGTTCGCTCGACCTTCTTATACCCTCCGACGACACTTTCCTCGATTTTCCTGTACCCGCCGACCACTTTTTCAGCGATTTCCTCGTTCGCTTTTACCAGCTTTGATTTTGCCATTTTGCAATCCTCCGTTTCTTTGTTTTGGCTTGTTGATCGTTTCTGAACGTATCATACAGCGGCTCTATTTCCGAATTGCTTAAATTGTGTTTATGAATTGTTAAAAGTTCACACAACCTGAAATTCAATCCGCTTCACACACGCCTGGCCGGAAAGCTCCTCCGCCAACTGATCCGGCAAATACAGCGAAGGCTGTTTCCTTAATTGAATTCCGTCTGCCAGCTCCAAAAGCTCGCTCACAAACTGCGAACAAAAATAGCAGCGCTTCCTTTTCCATGCAATGTGCAGCAAACAGAAGAAAACGCCCAGCCTGGTATAGCGATACCTCCCGGAAGCCGCCTCCATTTCCGCAAGCCGCTTTCGCATCCGCTGATAGCTCTCCTCCGACACCTCCAAATGAAACGCCGCACTCTGCTCCCGCAGCCGCCCTCCGTAACGCTTCGGATACTCCCGCCGAAAGCCCTTTCGATTAAAACTATAGTAATAATCGCTTCCTTCCTCCAGGGAAACCGCCGCATGCGTATAGCCCCTGTTTCTGATGTGATACAAAAAGCTGGAAAACAAATCCCGGTAACCGGTAAACAAGACAACCACCATCCGTTTTTTCTGCTCTTCCATTCCCGTGCACTCCTTTTCTTTTTTGAAAAGTATACGGCGGCTATATTTTCGCTAAGTTTCAATCCTGTTTCTGAAATATTAAAAAGCGTGGCGCCTTCCAATGAATTATCCGCCTCCATTTGCTTTGCCTGTCAACCATTGAAACCTGAGACTCTCCAGATACTGCCGCCCGCTGTCCGAAGCAAAAAATACCTGCTACTCCAAGTATCCTGACTCGTTGCTCGCAGGAATAAAATAGAGGTCGATGCAGTATGAATTGCATCGGCCTCATTTGCTTATAGTGATTTTGTATCTTATTCTATTTCACAACACTTCTTATATTCATTTTTCAGGTCGCCGCATAGAAACAATGCGCCGCCGTTCCGGAAGCAGAAATATGCTTCGTCAATGCCAACGTCCGTTTCCTCCCTGGTTCTCTATTCCAGATACCGTCCAGCGTCCCGCTCCAGGGCTCGCCAAACAGGATACTCCGCACCGGTTTTGTCAAAAAATTGTTTGATATCCCGGTTCAGGGCGCTCATCTCTTCGATGGCATTCATGGCGTGGTCACTGGCGCAGATCTTTCCCAGGCTGGTTGCGCACATAAGCCGGAAGAACAGCATGCATGTCCTGCGGTAAGACGTACTTTCATAGCCCGCATCGCTGGCCGGAAGAATCTTATGCCCTGCCTGTTCGATTGCCCGGTAGCCCTCAACATTGGCATCCAGTATCCGTTTCAAATAGGCAGTATTCCCTTTGAGTTTCCGCAAATCGCCGTCCGTAAAATAACAGGCAAAAGCTACCGGCAGTACGAAAGCCGCGTGGCAAAGCAGATAGTCCTCCATATTGGGTTCGTAGGTCACCTTGTATCCGATTCCATTGAAAATCCGTCCGATCAGCGCTTTGTTCGATGGCGCGTCCTTCAACTGTCCAATGGAGATCTTTTTCAGATCAATGGAAACCACCCGCTCCGCCTCCCGATGGCCTGCGGAGGACGCGAAAGCAAACAGCACATTCTTATCCGGCAGAAGTCCGGCATAGTAGGCGGCTCGGACATTGTTGCCTACAAACACAAGATTCTTTGTCCCGTTTGCCCGCAGGGTTTCCACCGCACTGTCCAGCTGCGTATAGCGCACCACGAGGAAAATGACGTCGTAAACATCATCCGGTTTCAACTGCGTGATGACCGGGATGCGGCTGACGGTTTCCCGCAGATGGATTGCATCCCAACACTCCCGCACCATAAACCAATATCCGCATATTCTCTTCTCCTCACGTTCAATCAAATTCCCCGCGTCAAGCAGCGAGGTATCAAACTTTCAACGCGGCATCTATGCTCCGCTGCGTTTGGCACCAAACGTGCACCCCAGGCACAGTACCGCCAAATCTCCGCACAAATGCGGCTGCTTGGCTCTCCGCCCGCGGGATTTTTCTCTTACCAATTGCGGCGGTAACCCTGCTCGTCCACATACTCCGGGTGCGCCTTTGCATATTCGTCCCGGTCGCCGCAAACGGTGTAATCACACTTGCAGCCGTTCGCGCAGGTAGTCGTCCGCACCAGTTTGGCATGGATCAGTTCCATCGCCTTATAATCAGGATTACACAGGGCCGGCATCACCTTCAGAAGACCATGCTGTCTTGCGAATTCCGCCACGGGACAAGCAGTAAATTCGTAGTAAATGGGCTTGTCCGCTTCATAGGGAGCCACGGACATCTGATAGTCGCCCCAACGGCCGCATTTTTTCCTTGAGGACGCAAATGCCTGGTACATGAGCCGCTTCCAGAAGCGCTTATTACAGTCTGCGAACCGCAGCTTTCGGAAAGCAGGCAGGAACAGTTCGCCCTCCATTTCCTCAATTTCCGTCAAACTGGTCACTTCCTCGCAGACAGTATAATAGCTCATCAGGGCAATGCAGTCGTAGGTGCCGCCCACACCGTTGTGAAAGTTTTTCGTTCCGCCAAGGTCGGTGCGCCAATCGGAAAGACCGTCTATGTATTGCCGCTGTACCCGCTCCCAGATTTCCTCCCGCTGTTCCTGGGGATAGTGCAAAGCAATCTTCCCCTGAATCTGCCGCTTGCAGGGCCTGGAGTACAGCACATGGCAGGTTCGGTCAAATTGTAATTCGCTGTCCTTCATTGCCCCACTCCACGCAATCTTTCTGTTCTTGCTTTTCTCTCAGTGTCGTCCGCCTCATCGTAGGCGTCATAGGGCGCGGTCGGGTCTGGAACCCGCTTTTTAAAGGGGGAACAAAGCTTGTCTTTATGCGCAAAGGCAAACTCAAAATTCTCCGTCCAGCCGGTGTGTCCGGTCAGGAACATCGGGCGCAGCCTCCGTGCGTTCAATTTTTCTTCCAACGCCGCCAGTGACCGCACCGCCAGCTTATTATCCTCAGCCAATCCGCTGATAAAGCTGTATCCGCCGTCCGCTCCAAACCAGATAGTGTCGCCGGTAAAGAGGTATTTCCCGTCAAGCAGATACACCATATGTCCCCAGGTGTGGCCGGGAACCAGGAAACACTCGATTTTTATATCATTGATATAGAAAACCTGCTCATCCTGCAGCAGTTCCTTTTCATTTGGGATCGTCACCTGCGGAAGCTTATAGAGGTGGTAAATCACTTTGCGGCGCACCTCGCCGGTGAGATAACGGTTTTCAATCTCTCCAATATACAGTTTCGCATTCCGGAACAGCCCCGGGCCGTCCGCTTCCACCGCACCCACATGGTCGGTATCCTGATGGGTAATGAAAATGTGCTGTATTTCGGCGGGCGCAATGCCCAGCCAGCCCATTTTTTCTTCCAGCCGGTCATAGTTGTATCCGGCGTCGATCATGAGGGTGGTGTCTCCCTTGCGGTAGAAGAAGATATTCGCCACCCATTCCCGGACGCAGGCCACCTGGCTGTCGATCCAGCCGGTGTTCAGGGGCTTGAATATCCCGGTGCCCCGGTACATTTTACTCATGGATTTTTTCTGAAATTCCGTTGCTTTCTTAGACATAGTTCTCCCTCATTTCTCCACGCTGGCCGGGGGGTAATCGCTCCCCTTTCCGCTTTTTTGACACCCACTGGGTTGCGGGTGTTTTCAAAGAATGGCATCTTTTTTTAATACGATAATTTTATTGGAAATGTTACGCACAAAGGGCAGTTTCCCCAATGCTTTGTAAACCGGTACAAATTCCGCCATTCCTTCCGCGAGACTGTGCTCTTCGATATCCCGGAACCCCGGCAGAAGCCTGGCCAGCCTTTTTCCGTCCTTTACGCCCCAGGTAAACTTTGCATGGCTGCCTTCAATGGACCTTTCTTTGAAGTGCTTCGCCACAACAGGATTCATCGTTTCCACAAAGACAACGGCCTCCCGGAATCTCTCCCTGATCAGGTCGAACATCCTCTTTACCTCCGCTTCGCTCAAATACATGGTCAGGCCCTCGATGACCACCAGCGCCGGAACATTGCTTTCTTCGATTTGGCCGCCCCAATCCTCCATAGCGGACATGGCAATTTGGGATATGTCCCCATGCTCCGGCAGCAGCTTCTCCCGCACGGCAATCGTTTCCGTCAAGTCAAGATTATACCAATGCGCATAACCGCTCATACGGTAACAGCGGGTATCCAGACCGCAGGCAATGTTCACCACGACTGCGCCAGGATATGTTTCAAGAAAGTTCCTGACCAGCCGATCCAGCACAATGGTACGGGCAATGACGCCGTTATGCATAGCCGCATCCTTATCAGCCAACGTGAAATCATAGTCCAACTGTTTGACAAGCTGCACGGCCTTTTCGTCCCGAATTGCACCGCGTGTCTGCGTTTCCTTGCCCGCGCATAGACGGTCTGCAGCATCGTCTCCGGCACGCCAAAAAGCGCCTTATCCCCGCTCATTGACCTGCCTCCGCACCGCATTCTTTACGGCAGACAAACCATGCGATTCCCTTGACATTCCCCAACCTCACAGAGGCATACCGCTTCTCCAGCCGGTTTTTCAGGCTCTCCATCGTCTCATAGGGCGGCGTGAAAAACTTCATGGGCTGATAAAGGCGCCGGATGCACCAATCCGTCCGGCTATTTTTCCCCCCCCCGCTACATAAAAGCAGCCACAGAACATTCCGCCGGGTTTCAGCACCCGGAAGGTTTCGGCATAGGCGGCTTCTTTATCCGGGAAGGCATGGAAGCCGTTAAGGGACAGTACCGTGTCAAAGCTGCTGTCCGCAAACGGCAGCGCCCCCACGTCTCCCTGCTGAAAACGGACATTCGCAAGGCTCATGCACTGTGCCTTTTCCTTTGCCTGCGCCATCATATCCGGCGAATAATCCAGACAGGTGATGTCCGCATGGGGAAGCGTCTGATACAGCGGCATGGTCAGCACCCCGGTTCCCACGGGCACCTCCAGCAATCGCCCGGAAAAATCCGCCTGGATGCCGGAAAGGGCCATGCGCAGATATTCGTCATTCTCTTTCTTACCCATGCCCCAGACCGCCCGGCAAACCGCCTTTCCGGAAATGGTCGTGCAGGTAATCATCCCGTCATAAAAGCGGTTGCTTCCCGTCTTGCGGTATGCATTGCGGATGGTATCTTTTCGTTCCATGATGCATCCTCCTCAACAAATCAGTGCCACTATAGCCCCGGTCAAAGGATTGGTTAGTATTTTCTAACTCAAGGTCTTTTGAAAAGCCGCCCAAAGGCAGCTTTACCGGTTCAGCCGAATAGTTCCTGGCCAAATCTTTTCTTCTGATCCTATTGTACTGCTGACCATATGGTTTGTCAACTCCGGCATCCTCACCAAATCCGTATTTTTTATCCCAGTTTCCACGCAGCGCTTTGCCGCTGCAATTCCGCCATCCGGCGGTAAAGACCGTTCTCCGCCATCAGTTCCGCGGGCGATCCCTGCTCCGCCACCCGTCCATCCGCCAGGACAACAATCTTATCCGCCGCCTCCACCGTGCGCATCCGGTGGGCGATCACCAGCACGGTCTTGCCTGCCAACAGGCGGGAAAGCGCTCCCTGCACTTTCGTTTCATTTTCCACATCCAGGCTCGCCGTAGCTTCATCAAGCAGCACAATCGGCGCATCTTTCAGCAAAGCGCGGGCAATGGAAATCCTCTGCCGCTCTCCGCCTGAGAGCCTCGCCCCATTCTCCCCAATCGGCGTGTCATAACCCTGGGGCAGCCGCCGGACAAACTCATCACAGTTTGCGGCCTTAGCTGCGGCGCGCACTTCCTCATCCGTAGCGCCCCGTCTGCCCAGACGGATATTTTCCATCACAGTATCATCAAACAGCACCACATCCTGAAACACCATGGAATAATCCCGCAGCAGCACCTCCGGATCTACGGTGGCAATATCCACGCCTCCCACCCGGATCGTGCCCCTGTTAATATCCCACAACCTTGCGGCCAGCCGGGCGCAGGTACTCTTGCCGGAGCCAGATGGGCCGACCAGCGCCGTGACCTCTCCCTCTCTGGCGGTAAAGCTCACATCATGCAGAACTTCCTTCGCATCGTAAGAAAATGCCACATGATCGAATACGATATCATGGCCTTTGGGTTCAAAGTTTTCTGTCCCCTTTGCAATGGGCGTGTCATAAATCTCCATCATGCGGTCTGCCGACACCTGAGATACGAACATTTCCGCAATCAACGCCAGGCTCTGGTCAAAAGGCGCATAAACCCGCGTGATAACCAGCAGGAATAAAAACAGCAGCATAAAATCAATATCGCCGGAAAGGATCAGCTTTGCTCCCGCCAGAATCGTTGTGGCCACGCCCAGGCGCATGATCACGCTGGCGGCATTGACGAAAATGCCGGTGCCCAGCTCTCCCTGGATTGTCACCTTTTCATGGGCGTCGATTTTCCGATTCAATCCGTCCAGATACCGTTCTTCCTGATTGGCCGCGCGGATCTCCCGGACATTTTCCAGTGCCTCCTGAATGCCATCGGATACCCGGACAGCCGCTTCTTTCGTCCGTTCAGCGCTGCGGGCGGCGATTTTCCGGCTGCCAAACAAAAGCCCAAAGGCAACCGGTACGCCCCACAGGCAGGCAATAGCCAATCTCCAGTCGTACAGGAACAGGCAAACGGCGATGATTGCCGTAGAAATATAAGCGCCGTACAAATACCCCAGCACATGAGACCAGACATGTTCCATACGGTTCACGTCCCCCATGATCGTTTCTGTCAGATCCGCCAGATCCCGCTTTCCGAAGTATCCCAGGGGCAGCTTGCGCAGCCGTTCCGCCAGACTGAGGCGGGTCGCTTTTACTTCCTTATAAACCAGGCCGTAGGTAGCTTTATACTGCTGCAGATGGGTAATGAATGAGAGAATGGCAAAAAGAACTGCCAACCCGATGACAGGCGCCGCACCAGGCAGCGGACTGCCCTCCGTCAAAGTCTCCATAAAACCGCCCATCACAAAATACAGAATGCCGGCGCCGCCCATTACAATCAGATTGACGACAACTGTCCAAAAAGTACCTTGCTTCGTGTTTCGAACACCCTGATCCGTCAGCGCGTATTTCCGCTGAAATTCCTTGCCAAACATTTATTCCGCCTCCTTTTCACTGACGATTTTCCACTGAACCGCCTTGTTATAATCGCTCCACATCCGGGCGTACAGCCCTCCCGCAGCGGCCAGTTTCGCATGGGTTCCCTGCTCCTCTGCCTGTCCTTCATTCAGGACAATGATCTTATCCGCGCCCACGACGGTAGACAGGCGGTGTGCAATCATGATCACCGTGCGCCCCTTTGTCAAAGCCGCAAAGGCCTTCTGAATCAACACCTCATTTTCCGGGTCAGCAAAGGCCGTGGCCTCATCCAGCACCACGATGGGAGCATCTTTCAAAATAGCCCGCGCCAGAGCGATACGCTGCTGCTCGCCGCCAGAGAGGTAAGTTCCCTCCGTTCCGATCTGCGTGTCCATGCCATCCGGCAGTTTCGCAAGAATATCCCTGCACTGGGCGGCCTGCAATGCGGCCTCCACCTGCTCCCTTGTGGCTTCCGGACGGGCAGCCCGGACATTTTCCAGGATGGACGCTTTGAACAGACGGCTGTTTTGGAACACAAAGGCCACCTGCTCCATAAGTATATGGGGATCGATCTGCGCCACATTGACACCGCCGACCTCCACTGCGCCGGAAGTCACGTCCCAGAACCGGGGAATCAGGCTTGCGGCAGTTGTTTTACCGCCGCCGGACGGCCCCACCAGCGCCACGGTCTGTCCGGCTTCCGCTGTGAAAGAAACATGGGAAAGGGCGGGCGTCTGTGCGCCGTCGTAAGTAAAGCTCACGTCTTTAAATTCCACTTTATTGCCACAGGGCTTCTGAGGATGGGCAGGCGCTTCCAACACCGGCGCACACATCACCTGATCGATGCGTCCCAAGGCAGTGCTGGCCAGCATCATCCCGGAGGAGGCAAACATGATCTTCGCTAGTGCCGTGGAAATAATCGCTGAAAATACTGCATAAAAAGCAAAATCCGTGACAAACCCGGCGAAATCTCCACTCGCCAGCGCTCCGGGAGCGAGAAACAGAGCCGCCGGAACCAGCAGCAAAAAGGCTCCCTCCGTAAAGGTCAGATTCACAGACTGGGGAACCCGGCAGATATCCGCCTGGTAATGCTCGGCCTTGCTGCTGTAATCTTCGATGGCCTCCTGGAATGCTTTGAACGAATAGACCGTCTGCTGGAAGATTTTGACCACAGGAATGCCCCGGACGTACTCGGTGCCCGCCTTGGTCATACGATCCTGGGCCGCTTGGTACTCCGCCATCAATTGTGCGTTCTTTCCGCCCATCATGGAAAACATGGCAACCACTGAAATGACCGCTGCCAGCAGGCAGGCCGCCCCCATCCGCCAGTCAAAGACGAACATCAGCACCACCATGGCCACAAACAGGACGATCGTGCCTACAATGTCCGCCAGATTGTGGGCCAGCAGGGTTTCCGTGTCGGCGGCCGCCGCGTCCAGCCGCCCCCGGATCAAGCCGGAAGCATTGGCGTCAAAATAGCCAAGGGGAGCCTTCATCACGCGGGCGACGCCCTGCTTACGGATATTGGCCGCTGTGCGGAAGGCTGCCAGATGGGTGCACATCAGCCCCGCAAAATACAGGATGATACCGCCCACCGCAAAGGCGAAGGCAAGCCAGCCGTACCTGGCCACGTTCTGCGCCTGCGTCCATTCCGGCGCTGCTGCGATCAAGTCCCTGGCAACCAGCCAGATGCAGATGTAAGGGGCCATGCTAAGCAGCATGGAAACCGCCGACAGAGCCAGGCCCAGAAAGGTCAGCCCTTTGTAGCTGCCCGCATAATCCAGCAGGGCTGCCACATCATTCTTTTTTTCTTGTTTCATCAGAGAACCTCCTTAAAAATATTTTTAGTTAGTTTTATCTAACTATTAAGCAAAAAAAATATGGATTTCCTCTCCGGCTCCGCCCAAAAAAGCGACGGAGCCTGCATTTTATCGCCCCATGCCCTGGGCTGCTCATGGCGTCATCAGCTTCAGCCAGCCGGCAGTATAGAATTCCCGCAGCTGCTCCACGTTCCGCAGGGCCTGCTCATAAGGGAAATCGTGAATCACGATCTCAAAAATGCCGTTAAACATACCGCTGGCAATGATATGGCACAGGGACGGGTCCAGATTGGGAACCTTGTGCCCCAAGCGGCGGAGCACATCCATGTACTGGAGCGTGTACTCCACTTCCATCTCCACCATATTGTGGACAAAGTTCTCGTAGCCGGTGCCCTCGGCCCGGCACAGCAGCAGCTTCACTGGCTCCCGGTGCTGGCAGATATAGTCCACCATCCAGCGGACACAGGAACCAGATTCCACGCCCATATGCTCCGGCTGCTCATCCTCCGGCAGTTCGGCAAAAGAAGTCTGCGCTTCCATAAACCTGCCCATCAGGGCGGCGGCATGCGGCTCCACGATGGAGGCAAACAGCGCTTCCTTGCTGGAAAAATAGCCGTAAAAAGCCCCTGTAGTCACCCCTGCATATTTCACAATCTGCCGCAGGGAAGCACCCTGAAAGCCCTTATCCAAAAATTCCTGCAAAGCGGCCTGCTGAATCTTCTCCAAAGTCGCAGGGGATTTTTCTTCCATCCTCATTTCTCCTTATAACAGCGCTATATAACACCGTTATACTACCACATAGACGGATGTTTGTCAATCGGTTTCGGAAATAAGAAAATTCCTCATTTTTCATTCATATAACAGCCCAAAGGCCTTCTCGCAAACTCTACATGCCTCCTCATACTTCGCCTCAATCAGCGGCTCAACCTTTTGAATTCTCCGATTTTTCGCCGCCTTATACCCAAAATAAGCCGCCCCCCACAAAACAAATCCCGGAATCCCCAGAAGCACCGTCAGCCAAATCACCGGCGGCGTGGCCGTCACCGCAAAAACGGAGCCGGCCATAAACGCGCATCCCGCCAGCCCGCACGTCAGCGAAACACACGTCGGCACCGAACTTTTCGACGCCTCCAACGCTGCAATCTCTTTCATACAGGATTCATAATGCCTCTGCAAACGAGTAAGCTCCACCTTATTTACCACATATCTGCTCCGTTTCATATGAAGCGTCGCCTTTCCCATCCGCTTCTCCGTCGGTATATTTTCATCCATTCTCCAGCCAAATTTCTCGTAGCCGTCCATATACTGGGAAAGAAGCTCCTCCTCCACCGTAACCTTCAAATACTCAAAACTCTCCGCCCGTTCCTTCATTTTCCGCGCCCTCCTCCCTTTCTGCCTTCGGAATCCAAACCGTAAACGTGCTTCCCTTCCCCGGTTCACTGGCCACTTCCATCTGAAAGCCGCTTAATTGCAGCACCCGCAGGGCTAATGCCAGCCCCAGCCCATTTCCCTCCGTCGAATGAGAAGTATCTCCCTGATAAAATTTTTCAAAAATATGCTTCTTTGTTTCCTCCGTCATTCCACAGCCGGTATCCTGTACCGATACGCGGATGGTTTTTTCGTCCGAGCTTTCCGTTAAGGTAATTTTCCCTCCCGGTTCCGTAAACTTGATCGCGTTGGAAAGAAGATTGTTCCACACCAGCTCCATCAGCGCCGGGTCCGCCGAAATCTCCGCATAGTCTTCCAGATCCGCCTCAAATTCCAATCCCCGCTTTTCCCACGCAGGCTCATAATTCACCGCACATTGCGCGAGCTGCTCACACAGATCATAGGGCTCCAGCACCGGCGTGATCGCCTGTTTCTCCAGCTTATTCAATTTCAAAATATTGCTGATCAAATCTGCAAGCCTTTGGGATGCCTGGAAAATCGTATCGGCATACGCCTGCTGCTGTTCGGTCAGGTTTTCCATACAGAGCAGCTCCGCATTGTTCTGGATAATGGCAAGGGGCGTTTTAATCTCATGGGAAACATTGGAAAAGAAATCAGTTTTCAGCGTTTCAATGCTGCCAAGCTCCTCTACCATCTTGTTAAAATCGAGCAGCATTTTATCCAGGTAGTCCATCTTTTCCACCGTATGCAGCGGGGCAATGTAAATCGAAAAATCCCCTTCCGCCACCTTCTTCGTCGCCTCCGCCAGCTTGTGCATGGGCTCCTCATACGTTTTTTTCACCTGCCTGCGGGTAAAAAGAGTCAGCCCCACCGCTACCGCAGACCAGTATAAAATCGGAACTGCCGTCTGCACAAACCCATTCCACCGAAGCTGGCCCATTCCCACAAGTATCCCCGTATGCATGCCGGACATCAAGAGAAGGACCACCAGATAGACGAAAAAAAGAGAGGGCGGAAAACGGCTGTCCCGCATACCGTTTTCCAAAGAACGTTTTTCTTTCATCGCAGCACCGCCTTGTATCCAAGCCCTCGGACGGTCTTAATCTCAAATCCGCCGCACTCGGAAAATTTGTCCCGCAGTTTTGTCACATACACATCCACCGCCCGCAGGCTTGTGCCGGAATCAATCCCCCAGAATTCGTCCATAAGCTGGGCCCTGGTAAAGGTCTTTTTCGGGTAAGACAGCAGCTTGTATAAAATGTTGAATTCTCTCGTTGTGACCGGGATTTCTTCCCCGTCGATGGAAGCCGTCATGCCGTCCGCATCCAGCTCCAGATTGCCCACAACCAGTCTGCGTTCCATCTCGATATTCGCCCGGCGCAGCAATGCGCGCACCCGCATCTCCAGCTCCGCCAGCTCCACCGGCTTTACCATATAGTCGTCGATCCCCAGCCGGAAGCCCCTTTTCTTAGAAGAAAGATCGTCTTTCGCAGACATGAACAGAATCGGGATGTGCCGGTTGACCTGCCTTACGCTCTCTGCAAATTCAAATCCGTCCACCTTTGGCATCATAATATCCGAAATAATCAGGTCGTACAGATTATTATACATTTCATCATAGGCCTCGGCGGCGCTCAAGACGCCTTTCGTCTGAAATCCGCAGTCGTTTAAATAGGTGCAGACAGTCTGGTTTAAATTTTTATCGTCATCAACAACAAGGATGTGTATCATTTTTTCCTCTCCTTTCCGGTGCGGCTCCTGCGCCTCGCATCCCGAACCATGTAAATCCCCAACCCCAGCACCATCAGGCAGATCCCTACGCCGGTCAGCCCGTTCATAAGCGTGATAAAGGTTCCCGCTTCCTGCCCGAAAGCCGCCAGCAATGCCGTCTGCAGAGACAGCACCGAAACCAGCGCGTCGGAATAGCTGATGTTGCGGAGCGTCAGTAACAGAAGGGATTTTTCTTTCCACGCTTTTACAACATTGATAATAGACATGGTAAGTTTGATAAACGTATACGTTGCCGCGGCATAAATCATCAGGCCGGGGTAGGATTTCCCGCCTTCTCCCAGCACCAGCATCAGGACAGCTCCGCCGAGCGCAATGCTCATGACTGCGAGCATAATCCCGCAGTTCCGGTATACGTTTAATTCCCGCCTGTCCAGGCTTCCGTCCGGCTCCTTCTTTCCAGAAGCCCGCCTCGCATAGGACATGGCCAGAAAACGCATCATGCTAAGGAGCAGATAATATGCTGAAAGGGAACCATACCACGCCGAACGCCCCGTTATAGCAACCGCACCATTAAAAACAGCATAGATCACGTTTAACCCAAACCCCATCAGCGTAAAGAATACCCGGCTTTCTTCCTTTCGTTTTCTCTTTTTCACCTGGCCACTCCCTTTGATACCGAAATTCTATCATATTCTAACCGTTCTTTGTTGGATTTTTATTTGAATATTGTTTAAGAATTGTTAATTCGAACTTTCTGCGTCAAGCCAAACGCATAAAAATTCCCCCATTTCACCGCCCGTAAAATGGAGGAATTTTTTCATTGTCAGGATAATCCAATCGCTACCGCAAGCACCACAGTCAGCGACGCAAATACAAACAGCAGGGCCTGGAACTTAATCTGGAACTTCGCCCATTTGCCCCAATCCAGCTTCGCCGCCGCCAAAGCGCCCAGCAAACATCCGGAAGTCGGCACGATAAAGTTCGTAAAGGCATCCCCAAGCTGGTACGCCACAACAGCCACCTGTCTTTCCACGCCCACAAGGTCGGCCAGCGGCGCCATCACCGGCATCGTCAGAGCCGCCTGACCGGAACCGGAAACCACGAAGAAATTGAACACCGACTGGAAAATGTACATAAACCACGCGGAAATTGTCGGCGGGAAATTCTTCATGCCTTCGCTGATCGCATGTAGGATCGTATTCAGCACCGTACCATCCGTAGCGCTGGTGCCGCCCAGTACGATGATGATTCCCTGCGCCATACCTACGCACATCGCCGCGCCCAGCAGATCCGCCGCACCCTTGTCAAAAGAACGGGCAATGTCGTTAATCCGCATATCATTCAAATGGAACACGCATCCGATAATTCCCGCAACCAGTCCCATCACAAAGAACTGCGACGCAATTTCCGGAATATAATACCCCTGGGTCACAACGCCCCAGATCGTCCACGCCATACATACCACAATGGTAAGGATTACCAGCTTATGGCCCAGCGTAAACGGTAGATCCTTCTGTCCCTTTTCCGCGAAATCTTTCCGGTACGCCGCATCCGACTCATAGGCAACGGAAATCGTCGGCGTCTTCTTCACCTTCTGCGCATAGCGCATTGTAAACACAATCGTCAGCCCGGTAAAGAAAATCCACATGGGAATCCGGAACCACGCGCCGGACATTACCGGAATTCCGGCTACGCCCTGTGCCACCGCCAGTCCGAAGGGATTCTGCCAGGACGTACCGAACCCGATCTGCGTGGCCACATAGGAACACATAATGCCGACAACCGCATCATATCCCATAGCAATGAACATTGGAACCAGAATCATCACAAACGGAATTGCTTCTTCTCCCATTCCAAAGACCGCACCGCCCAGTGAAAACAGCACGATCAGAAGCGGAATCAGCAGGATCTCCTTGCCGTTTGTCAGATTGATCACGCGCATAATGCCCGCTTCCACAGCGCCTGTGCGCAGGACAATGCCGAATGCGCCGCCCACGACCAGGATGAACGCAATGATTCCAACGGCCGTCCCATTCTTATCGCCTGTCGTCAGCCCTTCAAACACATAGTTTAAAATGCCCTGCCCGCCGAAATCTTCGGTTCCGAACAGCGGCGCAACCTTCGTGACCTTGTTTCCGTCTTCATCCAGCACGTAGGTAAAGCTGTCCGGATCCAGCACGGTTCTCGTTTTCTCCTCACCGTTCACCGTATAGGTAACTTCTTTCGTCTCATATTTTCCCAGAGGGATGAACAGCGTCAGAAGCGCCGCCGCCAGAACCACCCCGAAAATGATGATGTACGTGTGGGGAAACTGAAATCTTTTCTTTTTCATTTCTCTTACCTTATCCTTTTTTCCTTTTTCTTCCGGCCTGGGCCGGGGCTTTCGCCGTTATTGCTCGAAGGTTCCTTTTACAAGAATCCGGCCCTCCGAAACCATCATCCGTCCTTTCGCGAAAACCGTGTGAATCTGCAGGGTTTCCGCATCCGCAAGCACCAGATCCGCGTCCGCGTCCTCTGCAATCCGGCCTTTCTGCGGCAGTTTCAGAAGCGCCGCCGGGTTTGCCGTAACTGCCCGCAATGCGTTTTCCAGCGAAACGCCGTCCTGAAGCACCGCATCTTTCATCTCCCGGTAAAGCGAAGCAACCTTTCCCACGCCCAGCCCCTGGAAACTTCCGTCCGGGGCGAATACGGGAAGGCTTCCCTGGCCGTCGGAAGAAAAGGTGATATGTTCCGGGGAAACGCCTGCGTCCAGGGCCATTTTCAGGCCGGTGCTGGCCTTCACTTCGTCCGGATCCAGGAAATCCGGGTCGGAGCTGGTGGTCAGGTCAATGTAGCCGCCCAGATTTTTCGCGTAGTTGATGCCGTCCTGCATCAGGGCATTGCTCCGGTTAATGTGGGTGGGGAGCATGTTCGTCGGCGGGATCTGCGTGTTTTCCAGCACGTAGCGCAGGAACTGAAGCCGTTCTTTTCCGTCGCCCATATGGATGTTCACCAGTCCGGCTTTCGCGGACAGGATTCCGCCCACGCGGGTGTCCGCCACAATTTTGGCGAATTCTTCCTTTGTGGGTTGGGAGGAGCGGTGGTCAGAAATAGCGATTTCTCCGGTTCCGACGACTTTTTCCAGCAGGATCAGGTCGTCCATCACGCTGCCGGTCAGGGTGCGCACCGGAACCTGGTAGGAGCCGGTATAGACGTAGGTGGTAATACCCTCTTCTTCCAGGCCTTTGGCTTTGGCGAGGAGGTTCGTCATGGTGCGTGTGCAGCCGTCGGTTCCCAGGCAGCCCACCACGGTGGTCACGCCGCCGGAGAGGATGTCGGAGAGCATGATTTCCGGGGTGCGGGTGCGGGCGCCGCCTTCTCCGCCGCCGCCCAGGATGTGGACGTGGGCATCGATGAGGCCGGGCATCAGCACGTGGCCGGTACCGTCGAGGACGGTGATGCCGTAGGCACTTTCGGCGGGGAGGGTTTCGGCGATTTTCAGGATTTTTCCGCCGCCGAGAAGGACGTCGCGGGGGCCTTGGGGGGCCGGGGCGTAGACCTGGACGTTTTTAATCAGATACATAAGCTTTTCCTCCTGAGTGATTCATACCACCCATTATACCATACAATGTATAAAAATACATTTATTTTTTTGCACACAAAAACTCGGCAAACGTTACTGTTCACTCGTACCTCGTTCCAGCAACGATTCACAGGCTCATTTTAAGTTTTGCTTCGCAAAAGAGCCTGCTCACACCTGAATCACGTTCTTACGTACCTGCGCAGCTAAGTGCTCAGGTACTGTCTGAATAGTAACCGGCAAACACCTCTTTTTTGGCGCTGGCTTACTCAGGATCGCTCTGCTTACGCTGCGCGACACTTCGCGGGACAGCGGCGTCCAAAGCGTTATTGATACGCTTCCTCCGAAATCTGAAACCTGTCCGTCGCAATGGCCTCCACCACACTTTCAAACAGGATTCCCGCTCCCGACGCCTCATCCCGGATCTCCTCCACTGTCACCTGCACCTGCGGCCTCTCCGAAGCCCCCTGCTTCCTCGCCTTCAAAAGCACCTGTCTCTTCGCCGCCTCCTTCGCGAATTCCAAAGCCGCCCCATACCTCTCAAACATCCGCAGCTCTGTCCCCTCATACACCGCATACCCCTGCAGTAATCCACTCTTATACTCCGCCTTCACCCGCACCTGCACCTTCGTCACAACCTGCCCCGCAATCGCCCCCAGCGCATTCGCCACCTCCGCATTCTCCCTCAAAATCATCCGCGTTCCCAGCATCTTCGCCACCCGCGGCAGAAAAATATGAATCGGCGCGCCAACCCCCACAATCGGAAGCTCTGTCGTCACCGCCGCCCTCATCCATTCCGTCCCCTCTTCCCTTTTCGCATCCTCATAAGCCCATTCCAGGAACTCCGAAATCCCCTGTTCCCGCAGAATCCGTCCCTTCTTCGGATACTTCTGCTCTAACAGAATCCGGGCAATGCTGCAATACAGCTTCTTCTCCACCAGATCATACACCAAATCCGGAATCTCCGCTTCCTCCGCCCGCACATTCTGCGCCAGAAACGCAATGGCCGCCAGCGCCGCCTCCGGCTCATAAACCGCAAAATCCCCCTTCACCACCATCATATCCGTGGGCGTCAGCCCGCTCTTCATCAGCACGCCTTCCTCCTCCAGCCGCTCCGTATGCAGAACATAAATACTCGTCCCCAGCTTCTTCGCCAGCTCCTCGGCCATCAGCGGCCCCTCGCAAAGCGCTCCGCAAAGCCGCCGCTCCTCCTCCGTATAGCCCGCATTGCCCGAAATATCCTTCTGCAGCACATAAAACTCATGAAGCATCCGGGTATGCGTCCGCTTCTCCTCTGCCAGTTTCCGCAGCTTCCCCAACACCTCCGGATGCTCCTTCGCCAACAGCGAAAGCGGAATCACCCTGCGGCTGTCCAGGAACAATTTGCCCTCCCGGAACCGCACCGCACAGTCCCCGCCCAGCACAAACGTTTCCACATACATGCCCTTCACCATGGTCTTCCATTTTCCAATATAAATCCCCGTGTCCGCCATCACCGGACGCTGGTTTCGGATCAATGCAATGTCCGTCGTCGTCCCGCCCATATCCACAATGATCGCGTCGTCCTCCCGCGCCAGCACGCTTCCGCCCACCGCGCTGGCCGCCGGCCCCGACAGCAGCGTCTCCACCGGGCACTCCCGGGCCAGCTCCTCGGCCATCATACTCCCATCGCTGCGCACAATCGTAATCGGGATCTCCAGCCCCCGCGCCCGCATCACATGCTTCACCGCCTGCAAAAACTCGTCGATCAGCGGAATCAGCCGGGCATTCAACAGCGTCCCGGCCCCGCGCTTTAACACGTCCACTTCCGCAAACAGATCATACGCCGTCGTCACCGGAATCCCAAGCTGCTCCTCCAGAACCTCCTTTGCCTCCTTCTCAAACCGCCCGCCGTTCGACTGGGGATAAATCTGGACGACGCCTGCGGCGCTGCACATGGAAAATTCCTCTACGCTCCTCCGCTTCAGTTCCTCCCAGTCCGGCTCCTGCGGCTCCTGATAAATCCCTTCCGGCTTCCCATCCAGGAAAACCAACTGACTCAAATCCCGGAATCCGTAGGACGCGTACACCTCGCCCAGCCGCTCCCTGGACGCTTCCTCCACGCCGATAAACAGCAGCTTCGCCCGGCTTCCCTTATCCTCCACGCACGCATTCGTCGCAAGCGTTGTGGACAAGGCCAGCATTTCCGCCTGCTTCACGTACTCCGGATCCATCTGATCCAGCGCCGCCGCAATCCCGATTTCCAGCTGCGCCTTCGTCGTCAGGGCCTTGCCCGCGCACAAAACCCGTTTCGCGTCCATATCATACACCACCGCATCCGTATAAGTCCCGCCTGTATCGATTCCGATTCCAATCATCCGTTTTTCCTCCCAATCCGCGTTCTTTCGCTGTTCATTTTCCTGTCTATACTGTATAATAATTACCACTGAAAATCAACCGGAATCGATAGAAGGAACCGCATCGGCGTCTATTTCCCATTTTTGATATTTTTTCGTTTTTGGGAAATAGCCGTTTTATTTCTCCGCTAACCAATCTGCCACATCCACAATACGGATTCCTTCATACTGATATTCTTCACATCGAGTTCTGGCAATCAGCATCTTTGGATACGCATCCTTGATTTGAAGCAGCGGGCTGACTTCTCGCCCAAAAGTTTTTTCTTCACTAATGTCATCCGATACCTGAATGTAAATCTTTTCATTGCGTTTCAGAGCAACAAAGTCGATTTCTTTCTTATACAGTACTCCCACATACACTTCATACCCTCTGCGAAGCAGTTCTACAGCAACGATATTTTCAATGATCCGACCTCGATTCATATTCTTAGTCCCCAACTTTGCATAACGGAAGGTATGATCACTAAGGTAATACTTATCGTTGGAAGAAAGGTATTTCTTTCCTTGAATATCATAGCGGCGAATCTTATAAAATGCAAATGCGTTGCAAAGATACTCGATGTAATTCCCAACAGTTTTGTGATTAATTTTATCTTTCTGGCTCGTCAATGAGTCAGCTATATTTCTTGCAGAAGTCAGATTAGATATATTATCCATAAGAAAATCCACGATACGGTTCATCAGAATCGGATTGCGGATTTTGTACTTCTGCTTGATGTCACGGACAATCAATGTGTCAAATACATCTGCTACATAATCATACTTTGCTTCCTGATCCTTATACAGATAGGAACCTGCCATGCCGCCCTCTTTCAGATAACGCTCAAAAGCAGAATAATGATCGCTTAAACCATAATATTTCAAAAACTCTTTAAAAGAGAACGGAAATACCTTGATTTCAAAAGTTCTGCCGGTGAACAACGTAGCCAAATCGGAACTCAACAGAAATGCATTGGAACCTATAATATAGATATCGAATTTCTCCAACGCATGAAGATTGTTGATTGCAAGTTCAAAGTTCGGACACATCTGCACTTCATCAATCAGCACAAAGTTTTCGGCACCTTTTTTATAGGACTTCTCGATATGATCGTTCAGCACATGATAATACTTAAAATTTTCAAACTTTGTCAGGTTAAAGTTAATGTGAATGATATTGGCATCCGCATAGGTTTCCTCTACATAATCCCTAAATGCTTCCAGCAGCTTGGATTTTCCGCTCCGTCTAACACCAGTAATAACTTTAATATCCGGTGTCCCGATAACGCTTATCATTTTGTTGAGATACACATTTCTTTCAATCAGTTTCATATTCTCACCACCTCGCTTTCAGTATAGTATTTCTATTTCCCAAAATCAATATTTTTTCAATTTTGGGAAATAGATTTCCCATGTCATTTTAGTTTTCCTCAAACGTTCAACCGATGCACCTAAAGAACACCCTTAACGAATCTTGATTTTGCCATCTATATTTGCAAACACTTTCTTTTTCTTCGTTTTCACATAGATATTCATAGTAGTGGTAATGTACGCATGCTCCATAATTTCCTGAGTTGGTTTCGTTCTCGCAAAAACGAGTGCAGAATGTATGGCGCAGGTTATATGCCGTAAAATGGCGGATTAGCACCGACTCTCTTTCCTCCGCCGCAGCTTCTTCCATCTCTTTTTTGTCATAGGTTTTATGGATTCTGGAAATTGCTCTGTTGATGGGGCAAGCACCTCGCTAAATCAAATCTCAAAAATGAAACCGCTGCAATCATCAATCGCACTCTTATTATTGCTTAAGATTTTCGTATTTTCTTGTTCTTCCTCCGATGCTATACGTACATCAGAAAGAATCGGGATGAGTCGTATGCCAGTCCTTGTCTTCGGTGTGGTAATATATAGCTCACAATTTCCGCTATCTGCACACGATAATTTGCATTATGAGAAGTTCGCTGACGGCAGTGTGAAATGTATTGAAGATGAGATACCGTTTGAGTTGTCGGAAGGGTGGGCGTGGGAACGCTTGTCTAATCTTGCGGCATTTTCGGGTGGAAAAACACCTTCGACTTCTCGTAAAGAATATTGGAATGGAGATGTTCTTTGGGTAACCTCCAAAGATATGAAAAGTAAATATATATCATCTTCGCAGTTGCGATTAAGCGTATTGGGTGCAAAGCAAATGCAGACGTACCAGCCGAACACACTGCTTCTCGTTACTCGAAGTGGAATTCTTCGGCACACACTGCCAGTAGCCATTCTTAAAGAAAATGCGACAATTAATCAGGATCTTAAAGCTATTGTTTTGTATATGTCTCAACTTGCAGAGTATATTTATATATGCCTAAAAGGCATGGAGGTACAGCTTCTACTAAAATATACCAAATCAGGAACAACCGTTGAAAATGTAAATTTTGATGAGTTTCAAAAAGTGCTATTACCGATTGCGCCTGTTCATCAAATCGAAAAAATAATTTCTGTGATAGATGAAGCAGAGAAAATCGTTTCTGGAATCGAAGTTGATAAAATCGACTTGAAAGATTATGTAACAAGGGCTAAATCCAAAATTCTTGACCTGGCTATCCGTGGACAGCTTGCAGCGCAGAACCCGGATGATGAGCCTGCTTCTGTTCTTCTGGAGCGTATCCGTGCAGAGAAAGAGGAACTCATCAAGCAGGGCAAACTCAAGCGTGATAAGAAGGAATCCATCATCTTTAAAGGTGAGGATAACTCTTATTATGAGAAGATTGAAAATAAAAGCGAAAATATTGACGAAAATATTCCGTTTGAAATTCCGGATACATGGACTTGGTGTAGAGGGTACACTTGTTTTGCCGGAATGGAAAGTAGAAAGCCTACCGGTGGCTTTTTTGATTATATCGATATTGATTCGATTGATAATTATAATCACAAAATCAAAGAACCTAAACACCTTCCTGTTTCTGATGCACCGAGCCGTGCCAGTAGAGCTGTACAGACTGGAAGTGTCCTTTTTTCACTTGTGAGACCCTATCTTGAAAATATAGCACTTATTGATGAAAAATTTTCTAACAGTATTGCATCAACAGGGTTTTATATTTGTAATTCTGCAGGAGCATTGTATCCTGAATACATGTTTTACTTAATGATATCCGGATATGTGGTAAGCGGTCTGAATCAGTTTATGAAAGGAGATAATTCTCCATCTATAAGCAAAGACAATATCGAAAGTTGGCTATATCCCATTCCACCGTTTGAGGAACAAAAAGTGATTTGTAAAAAAATAAAATCGATATTCTCTAAAATCGAAGCAATAGAAAAAAGCCTCAGCTGAGGCTTTTTTCTATGTCACGCAATCGAGACAATAATTCACTAATTCTATCCACAATTCTTTCTTGCTCTGATACAGGAGGAAAAGGGATCAAAGCCCTCTTTAACATATCTTGAGTTAGCTGATTAATGGCTGTTGAATTTCCATCGTCAAATACACTTCTAAATTGACTTGAACGCAGATAGTACAAAGCATATTTGTAATAATCCGTCCGATAAACAGCCATAAATGCACCAAATGAGGCAGGTTCTTTCAAATCACCAATGAGTGCACATTTTCCAACCAATGCTTTACTACCATTTCTTGCGCATATTAGAATATCATTAGGTTGAACATACTGATTTTCTCTAATTTTAGTTTTTACACGAACCAAATCGTTCAAATCAATTTCATCATTTACGATATTGCTGGAACGTAAAACCATTGTGCCCTCTGGTTCAATGTCTGTTGGTCTATATGTAAGACCGATGTTAGTTGTTCCAATCATGGATAAATTACACCACTCCCAACCATCAGGCAATTCAAATGGTAGCTCATCTTCAATACATTTCACGCTGCCATCAGAGAACTTCTCATAATAAGAGGAGTTCACACATGGTACCTCTATAATTTATTCAGCGAATTATCGCAAATAAATTTGGAGGTGTCTTTTTATGAAGACAAAAATTACATTTGAGGAATATCTGAAAAAGGATAACCTCGCTGAAAACACCATCGAATCTTATCTGTGGACTGTAAATTATTTTACTGCAAACTATGAACAGGTGTCATCGGAAAATCTGCTTGCATACAAAGGTTTTCTGATGGAACATTTCAAGCCCAAAACTGTCAATCTAAGAATTCAGGCTATGAACAAGTATCTGGATTATCTTGGGAAACCACAGCTTAGGCTTAAGGCCGTGAAAATTCAGCAGAAAAGTTTTTTAGAAAATGTAATCAGCAATGCCGATTATAAGTTTCTAAAGCGACAGTTAAAAAAGGACGGGAACATGGAATGGTATTTTGTTGTTTGGTATCTTGCTGCTACCGGAGCCCGTGTAAGTGAACTTATCCGTATTAAAATCGAACATGTGGAGCTCGGCTATTTTGATTTATACACGAAAGGCGGAAAGCTTCGTCGCTTGTTTATTCCTAAGAAATTAAGAGAAGAAACTATTGCATGGCTGGAAGAAACAAGACGTTCTTCCGGCTATTTGTTTTTGAATCGTTATGGTGATCGTATCACCACCCGTGGCATCTCACAGCAGCTAAAGAATTATGCCGATAAATATGGACTTGATAAAAAGGTGGTTTATCCCCATTCTTTCCGTCACCGCTATGCTAAGAATTTTCTTGAAAAGTATAATGATATTGCTTTGCTTGCCGACCTTATGGGGCATGAAAGCATTGAAACTACTCGTATATATCTTCGCCGCACTGCCAGTGAGCAACAGGCACTTGTAGATAAAATTGTAACATGGTAAAAGTTCAGCCGCCCTCAATTTTGAAGGCGGCTGTTGATTCAATCGCATAGAATACTATCCAACAAGAAAAACATTTTGTTTAGACTTTCTACAATACGGTGCTGTTCTTCAATTGGCGGTAATGCAAATGGAATTAAAGAAAGGACATTTCCGGTAAGATGCTTAATTGTTACTCCTTTGCAAAGAGCCTTAATAATCCCACGACTCTCATAGTACATCATATAATACATAAAATAAAACGGATTACATTCTCTATAGAATCTAACTCTGTGTAATGCATTTTGATATAGGATTTCATCCTCGGAATCCCATACACAGCTTCGTCCTACATCTCCACCTTCACAAATGAGAAGATCATTTCGCCTAATGGTGTATCTCTCAAGTTCGTCTGGTTCGAATCGCATTTCTTTCAAATCTGTTAAATCCACCTCATTCCAGCGCACATTTACACTACAAAGATATGGATAATTTATACCTGTGTTTTTTGCACTATCGAGTGTCTTGCCCAGTTCTATCTTTGCTATATTCAGTAAGGAACACCATTCCCAATTGTCAGGTAATTCAAAGATGAATAATTCATCAATTGCTTCTTTGTGTGCACCTTGACGGACATAATAAGAGTTATCCTCACCTTTAAAGATGATGGCTTCCTTCTTATCACGCTTGATCTTGCCCTGCTTGATGAGTTCTTCTTTCTCTGCACGGATACGCTCCAGCAGAACAGAAGCAGGCTCATCATCCGGATTTTGCGGCACAAGCTGTCCACGGATGGCAAGGTCAAGAATTTTGGCCTTTGCTTTTTTAATTATTTCTTGAAGAGAACTTTTTTCGTTCTCTATTTCAATGACAAAGTTAAATATCAAATTAATTTTGTTAATAATACGAATTTGCTCATTATACGTTGGAACAGGAAGCAAATATTGTGAAAGAAAATCTTTTCCGACACGTTGTTGGCCAACTGCACCCGAAAAGGTCTGAACGCCACCTTGAATAAATGAATCCATTTTGACAATCCATAATAAGTACTCATTTGATATAGTTCCTTCGAGTGTTCTTAAAATATGAAGTTCTGTTGTTCCAGCACCATAGCCGTTAACTAAATTCTTAAAAATAACCGATTTTCTATTTTCAAAGCATGGCGTAATTTTAGCAATACCAATATCGTTTTCTGCAAAATGAGTAAATCCACTTTTAACAGTATTCCAAGTTCGAATTTCATGGGTGTGCGTATTAGCGTATCCTTCAGAAATCATAGGCATAGGAACAAAAGAAACTTCTAAATCATCAGTAATATTATTCCTCGGATTTATGATGCATATTGCGCCTAATCTTGTCCATGCCCACCCATCCGACAACCCAAACGGTATCTCATCTTCAATACATTTCACACTGCCGTCAGCGAACTTCTCATAATGCAAATTATCCTCACCCACGTAGATGACAGTATCATTCTTAATATCCTTCGCTTTAAGCTTTCCTTCCTTGACCATTTGCTTCTTCTGCTCACGGATTCTTTCCAAAAGAACCGAGGCCGGTTCATCATTTGGATCTTGTGGCACAAGTTTACCATGGATAGCAAGGTCAAGAATCTTTTGTCTTAATGCTTTGGTGTCCATTATTCTTCCACCTCTCCTATTAACTGTTCCAATTCTGCAACTGCTTTTGCAATATTGCTGGATTTTTCCTTAATCATGCTAAGTAATTCCGCAAGAGTATAATCATTCATTCCGGAATCAGATTTCATCCATGTAATATCCAAGCTAGTCTTATCACGGGCCAGAATATCCTCGATAGTAAATTTACGCCATCTACCATTTGGGTTTTCTTCACTGTATGTTTCTTTACGTTTACTTAAATCACCGTCAGCATAGCATTTCACGAACTCATCAAAATGTTCGGATTTCAAAGGATTCGTTTTACCAAAGGATGGCATATCGTTTCTCATGTCATAAATCCAGACTTCTTTTGTATTGTGTTTATCTGTTTTCCCACGTGTAAAGAACAATACATTAGTTTTTACGCCCTGAGCATAGAAAATACCCGTAGGAAGGCGCAGAATTGTATGCAGATTACATTTATCCATCAAATCAAGACGAATACGCTCACCATCGCCATCAGCAAAGAGAACATTATCTGGCAAAACTACTGCTGCACGGGCTTTACCGTTTGTTTTCAAACTACGATAAATATGCTGGAGAAAATTCAACTGCTTATTGCTTGTAGGGAATGTAAAGTCATCACGTGTTGCACGCTCACCACCTTTTTTAGTTCCAAAAGGCGGGTTAGTCAATACAACATCATAATCTTTCATGCTCATACCTGCATTTGATAAAGTATCACCTAAAGTAATTTTACCATCAATGTCATGAAGCATAGCATTCATCAGAGCCAGGCGGTGTGTGTCATGTACCAATTCACAACCCGTGAAAGCTTCTTCTCTTTCAAATTTAGCGGTATCAGAGTCCAAATCAAAGAAATCATCAGTCTGTGAGCGCACATACTGGCTGGCAGAAATCATAAAACCAAATGTACCGCAGGCAGGGTCATTACAGCGTTCACCCGGCTGTGGCTTCATCAGTTTAGTCATGACATCAATCAACACACGAGGTGTGAAATACTGGCCTGCGCCGGATTTCTTTTCGTTAGCATTCTTTTCTAAAAGACCTTCATAAAGATTACCAAGCCCTTCTTCTCTTGCAGAAAACCAATCAAGGCCGTCAATAGTTGTAATAATTTTCTCAAGGTTCTTAGGCTCATCAATATTTGTAGCTGCCCCTTGATAAATTTCACGCACACGCCCGGTGCATTCTTCACCCAGATGAGTCAGCAATTCCTTATAGAATTTTTTCAGTTCAATACCACTTTTCGATGTAAGCTTATCCCAACGATATGTTTCCGGAATCTGTGATTCTGTACCAGTTTCCTTCGCCATTTTCAAGAATAAAATATAGGTTAATTCAGTTACATACTGATGATATGTAATGCCGTCATCTCTGAGAACATTGCAGAGGTTCCAAAGTTTTGAAACAATTTCTTGTGTTGTCATTAAAGTTTCCCTCCGTTTTTATTTGCCATGTGCATACAGATTGTGGACATACACGCATCAAAAGCCTGTTGCTGATAATCAGCATCTACTTTTTCTGATGCTTTCAAAAAATCGGAAAGAGCTTTTACCATATCTGTAATATTTTTATTTTGCTCCCATTGACGATTAACTTCTGTTTGCATCTGGTATCTTTTCAAATAAGCCTGATTAAATAGTCCGTAAGGGTAATTGTAATACATTATGCCACTCTACCTCCATCATCATAAAGATACTCATTTAATTCAAGCACGATATGTTCCAGTTCATTCTGGAATATTTTGTTAATTTTCGCAAATCCACCATCTCTTTTGAAACGGCTATCTTCATCAAATACCTGAACATTCAATAGTGATTCTTCCATTAAGTATTTTTCCATACGTCCAATCCAGCTCATCTCCTGTTTAGAGAAATTATGAGCCTTTTTTAGTTTATCTACTGCTCTGCGGATTCTCGCCTCATGACCAATCAGAGCAGATCCAATGGCATACCTGCGAATAAGACTGATGATATCCGCTGCTATTTCTTCATTTGTAAGCTCCGAGATTGCTGTATTAAGCTGTTGTGTTGTAAATCCCTCTCTGTCAAGAGTTAAACGCAATGCCTTTAAAGCATCTCGTGTCAAATCTTTTGGTCTTGTACAAACGATGCTCAAAGCAGCTACCTCGTTCATATGAGTTTTTACATATTCAGAAAAAGCATCCAAGTAATCTTCTGGCTTATCGGAATTTCCATAGCCCCGCGTATGCTCTGTCAATTCGTCTTCTTCGTTGGAAATAACAACTACATTATTATAATTTGCCTTAGTCTTTTGAAGATATGCAAACATTTCTCGATATGCGAGCAATCGCTTTTTCGCATCTTCTGGGTCTCGTTTTTCAATGTCAATAATAAAGTCCGTTGGATCCATACCGTCAGTCATACTGATAAACTGTTCCATCGTCTTGCTACCCATACGACGTTTTTTACGTTGAAGCTTAGCAATAATCTGATTGATTTGTGCCTGTACAACTTCTTTACCTTCCACTTCTTCTAAGCTATCTAGAAGCTGTGTAAATGTAGTTGTTGGATTAGCAACTACCGGTTTCATTGTATTTACCGGTTCCAAAGAATCATAAACACCTACAGGGTCATAAATCTCAAAATGAGTTTTATGAATCTTCGGACATAATCTGGTAGCTCGCCCCATCATCTGTTCAAAAAGGATACGTGATTTCACTCGACGCAGAAAGACCAATGTTGTGATTTCCGGAACGTCAATACCAGTTGTCAGCAAGTCAACCGTAACAGCGATACTTGGGAAACGCTCATTTTTAAAACGTTTGATTGCTTCTGCAACTTTCTTAGGATTACCACCGCCAACGCTACCGGTAATTTTCATAATAGCATCATTATCAACACCGGTTTCCGAATAGATTTCTTTCAAAATAGAAACAATCATGTCAGCGTGCTGGTCATCAACTGCATAAATAAGTGTTTTTCCCTGTTCTTCCGGGTTTTCCGGATCGATATCCCTTGCAATCTCCTCCAGTACAGTTCTATTGAAACTTTCTGTAATAACTTGTTTATTGAAATTTTCCACATCAAAATCAAGTTCATCATCCAATAATTCACTGTTAGTCACTTCACCAGTAACAGGATCATAGATAGTCACTGTATCACCGGACTTGTAATGAATACCGTCCGTACTTAATTTTGTTTCCAAATGATGCGGTGCATCGTGGTCCACAAGATAGCCTTCAATAACAGCTTCTCTATAAGTGTATTTAAATACCGGTTGTCCAAAAATCTCTGTTGTCTGTAACGCCGGTGTTGCGGTTAAGGCAATTTTCACAGCATGAAAATATTCTATAACACTGCGGTATTTACTCTGGTAATCACGCTGGTCACGATACAGAATTTCCGCATCCCCCATTTCTTTATCCAGAATGTAGCCACGGTGAGCCTCATCGATAATAATCAAGTCAAAATCCGTTACTGCCGGCATTACGTCTCCCTCATTGTACAAGATGCGTTTTACCATGCTTTGAACAGTGGCAACTTGAATACGTGTCTCTTTATCAACTGTCTTTTCATCCAACCCTTTAATGTTATAAATTTCATCCAAAGTCATTAATTCTTCAAGTTTAACTTCCTTAAATACATCCGAAGCTTGCTCCCCCAAAGATGTTCTATCTACGAGGAATAAAATACGCTTAAAACGATTGGTCTTTAAAAAACGATAAATCATACCAAGTACAGTACGGGTTTTACCTGTACCGGTTGCCATTGCAAGCAATATTTCTCTCTGTCCGTCTATAATCGCCTTTTCAGCCGCTTTAATCGCTTTCACCTGATATTCTCTCAGATTCAAACCATCTTTATCTGTCAGTAAATCATATTCCATAGACTGCAGCGCATCATTTCCCGCCTGAATATCTTTTTCCAAACATTCCATAATACCATCTGGCCCAATCCAGCCGTGAAGTGCTGTCGGTGCATTGGAGGAATCTCTCAAATCCAAGAACCATATACCTGATTTTGTTTTAAACTGTTCAAGGTACGGTCTGCCATTCGTTGCAAATGTAAAAGGAACCTTAAATTCTCCCCACGTGCCAATTTGATATTGTCTATCTTCCTCACGGATATTTCTTGGATAGTCTTTTCCCTGATAGTCAATCACGGACGGAATATCCTTATGTTCTGCTTTTGCTTCAATAATGCCCACCATTTTTGTTCCCACAAACAGCGCATAATCCGCATAACCTTTTTTGCCAACTGCAGAATCTGTTGGCCACTCTGCAATTGCAAGATTACGTCCTTTGGCAGGTCTTACACCTTTAGCATAGCGAATTTCCTGAGTATTTGCTTCCCAGCCCACTTGACGCAGCTGCTCATCAAGCATATAGCGTGTTTCAGCTTCAGACTTCTGACGTTGGCTTGCCATCTTATTCGCCTGTTTTTGACGCACTTTTTTATCAACAAACTCTGCTTGTTCCGCACATACAAGCGCATCCTTTGTAAGCTCTGCTTCTTTTTCTTCTTCCTGTATTTTTGTTGCAGCAGCTTTTTTCTTCTCAGGTTCTTTCACAGGCATCTCGAAATCTTGATGCTGATAATTCCAGTCGCCATATGTTTGCATAAACCATTCTGCTAAGCTATATGCCATTTGTAAGAACACCGGACAATCGGAACCCTCTGCATAATTTTCGTGTACAGCTTTATTTCTTACTCTACGAAGTGCATGTAAAATATCAGTTAAATCCCTTGTGAGCAGACCTTCAGAAGCCAACACATTAATACGATTCACAGCTGAATTGTCATAAGGTACAGGGATTCTATCATATGTAAACATAAGATTTACGATAGTCTCGCCAATCATACCTAATTTTATCAAACATGAATTAGGATCCGTATAACAATATTGTTCTGCCAGATTACCAAAATTCGCAAGAACCGGAAATTCTGTTTCTAAAAATTTGAAATTGGAATCCATCTATTGAGTCCTCCTTCCATTTATCTTATGTTCTGATAATAAAAAACTATCGGAACATATTTTGTAAAAGTCATATCAATTTTAGCTATCACTGTCCGGAATAATTTCTATAATATCATCCAAGCTGCAATCAAGCGCTCCACATATTTTTACTAATACTTCCACTCGAACATCTTCATTTTTTCCAAGCTTCGCCATTGCATTCGTACTGATTTTTGCCGCTTTAATCAGTTCCGTTTTCGTCATCTGCCGATCAATCAGAATCTTCCACAATTTATTGTAACAAACTGCCAACTCACACGCCCCTCTCTCAACAAATAACTTCTGATAATCTTTTATTATCAGTATATCACTTATACTCTCAACATTCAATTTGATATTGCAAATCTCAATCGTTAAATATCCAACGCATCCTTACGTAGTTCTTCAATGGGGTATCTCCCACAACAAATAACTGAATATCCGGTATGAAATAATCTCTCATTTTCAAATAATTGGTTTTTGCCATCATCAAGCTCCTTTCTCAAGATGCTTGGTGACTAATCCAATAATGAAATGGGGGCCGAGGTTATAAATCCACAGCCAGATACGCAATATATTGTGTTACCTGTGCGTTTTTTTCGTTATATGTCGTAATTATTTCTCCAAAGTTTTCAGCGGTTGGAATATCGGCCCACACCAGGGCCACAGTAGATATTTCCGACCTGGCCTAGTATAATATTGACAAGGTGCACGAAATTGCCGAAAAAAATTCGTCGTTCTGTCAGAATTTCCGCTTCTCATGACGAAATATAGATGTAAGCAGCTTACCACGCCATCACGGAAAGGAAACCTATGAAACCAGAAATCAACGAAACCAACTTCATCCCCCGGCTCAAAGCCCGCGACCCCGCCGCCCTGGACTACGTAGTCCAAACCTACGGCGCCCTGCTCAAAGGCATTATCCGCAAATACCTGCGGGAGCAGCCCCACGGCTGCGACGAATGCGTCAACGACTGCCTCCTGGCCATCTGGGAGCACAGCGCCGCCTTCGACCCTGCCCGCAGTACCTTTGCCAACTGGGCCGCCGGGATTGCCAGGCTCAAGGCCCTGGATTATCAGCGGAAACAGGTGCGCAGGCTCTCTCACGAGCAGCCCACCGAGACGATTTCCGAATACGCTTTGCAGACAGACCTTTCCTCGCCTCTTTTGGAACAGACGCTTTCCGAAGAGCTGGAATCCATGCTGGCCTGCCTAAGCCCCCAGGACCGGGCCCTTTTTCTCAAGCTTTATATCGAAGAAAAAACCGTAGAAGCCGCCGCCCAGGAAACCGGACTGACGAAAGACACCGTTTACAGCCGGATTTCCAGAGGCCGGAAGCGCATTCGAACCTTATTTCCAAGGAAAGGGGAAGTGTAAATGAGCGATCTTTATGAAATGTTAAACGATACGAAAAATCTGGACGAAACGGACGTTTTTGCGCCGCTTGGCGCCTATGAGCAGAAAAAAATGCGGAAGCAGGCCGCAAAAATCACTTCTGCCAGTCCAAAACCCGGCATGCTTGCCAAAACTGCCTGTACCGCCGCGGTTCTGTGCATCCTGGTTCTGTCCGTCTCGCCGACCGTCAGAGCCGCTGTGCAGGAATTCTACCTGTCCCTGAACGACGCCCTGCGCATTAACCGGGATTTAAGCCCCTACAAAGACGTGATCCATTCCTCCGTCTCCGACAATGGCTACACCCTGACTCTCAACGAGGTGCTGCTGGACGGAAACAATCTGTCCATTTCCACATCGCTGGATTTCCAGGGCCAGCCCCTGGATACCTCCGACGCCCTCCCGGCCAATCCGTTCCTGAGCGAGCTGAAAATCGGCGGAACTCCGGCCAGCTATGCGGTCTCCTACATTTCTTCAGGCCCCTCCCAGACGGAAGGGGACACACTGGAATTGGTGCAGACCTATTATCTTTCGGAGACTCCCGACCTGTCCGCAGCCCTTGATTTTGACTTGACCTATCAGGTTTTGACGGACATTGACACGCCTGCGGCGGAATTTACCTTCCGGTTCCAGGCCGACGGAAGCGCCCTGGCTTCCAGCGTCCGCCACTACGCCCTTCAGGAAGTCTTCACCCTTCCAAACGGCGGGACGCTGACCCTGACGGACGCCGCCTGCAATGCGGCCGGAACCACAGTCACCGGAACTCTGGAAAATGTCCCGGCAGACTACGAATTCTATCTCTACGGTTACGACCAGGAATATAATTACGTTTCCTTCTTCGAGCAGGACGTCTCGGGTGAAACCATTTTCCTGAAATCCGACGGCTGGGATCTCGCAGAAAATCCCGTCCTGAATCTGGACGTCCTCTACGCCGACACCGTAAATATGGACGAAGGAACCGTAGTTTCCCTTGGCTCCGAACCGGGGCCCATCTACCTGGACGGCGAAGAGTACGAAAACGTTGCTCAAACAATCGGAAGCTTCACCCTCGACCTGAGCGCGCAGGAATAAACGCTTCCTGGAATCCATACTCACCACTTAAAAGAGCAGCCGCCCAAAAGCGGCTGCCCTTCCTACGCCAAGCACTTCACCCGCGCCTCTTCCACCTTCCGGTCCTTCACCCGGCAAACCTCAATCAAAAGCCCATCCGTCTCCATCTCAAAGCTCGCCCCATCTCCCGGAATCTCCTCCAGCTTCCCGCAGATAAACCCGCTGAACGTATCAAACTCCTCCACCGGAAACTCCTTCTTCAGCGCCTTCGCCACATCATCCAGCGAAGCGCATCCCTGGATCATCCACTCATCCTCCGCAATCTTCCGAATCTCCTCCAGCGGTTCTCTGCCCTCTTCCCGGTACAGATCGCCCACCAGAGCCTCGATCAGATCCCGAACCGTGATGATCCCGCTCATCCCGCCGTACTCATCGATCACAACGGCAAAATAATTCCCGGTCTTCTTCATATTGCGGAACAAAACGTCCGCCTTCATGCTCTCCGGCACGAAATACGGCTTCTTCACCGCTTCCTGCATCACCTTTTCCCGCGTTTTGTCCTTCATGCGCAGGTAAATCTTGGCGTCCAGAATCCCGATAATGTCGTCGCTGTTTTCCCCGCATACCGGATAATAACTGTGTCTGCTCTCCTGGATCTGCCTCTCCCACTCTTCCGGGCTGTCCTCCATTTCCAGCAGCTCCAGCTCCATCCGGTGGGTACAGATTTCATCCACATCCGTGTCGTCGAATTCGAAAACATTCTGGATAAACTCGTTTTCTTCCCGGTCAATGGTGCCTTTCTCGCTTCCTGCCGCTACCATCATGCGAATTTCCTCTTCAGATACCTCGTCTTCCTGATTCGGGTCAATGCCAAGCAAAGTCAGCACGCCGTTCGTCGAAGCCGTCAGCAGCCACACCAACGGTGCAAAAATCTTCGAGACTACTGTCAGAACTCCGGAAAGCCCCAGCGCCATCTCCTCTTTCTTTTGCATTGCGATCCGCTTCGGAATCAGTTCCCCGAAAACAATGCTGAAATATGCAATGATCACCGTGATCAGAAATACGCACACAGACTTCAACACACTGGCCGAAACCGGAATTCCGGTCTTTTGCAGCAATGCAACCAGTGGTTCCGCGAAATTATCCGCGGCGTATGCACTTCCCAGGAAGCCCGCCAGGGTAATCGCCACCTGGATGGTCGCCAAAAACTTCGCCGGGTTCGAGGTCAGGGCCACTAAGCGTCCGGCACGTTTGTCGCCGTTTTCGGCCATTTTCTCCAGTTTTGTTTCGTTCATGGATATGACGGCAATCTCTGCGCTGGCAAAGACGGCGTTCAAAAAAATCAATACGATCTGTAAAAAAATTGCTCCTATCATAAATCAAATCTCCTTCTAAAGCGGACATTCCGATTCCGCTTCCACGTTTCATAATCTGCAATCCAAAACACAAAAAGGCATAGCCTGCACCCGGAGCCAACCCCGGCGCAGACTACGCCTCTATCCGTTCATAGGACCACATGGAGCAATTATCAACAACTCTGTATCCGCGTCACTGTCATCTTCCATGCTTTCCTTCCTCCCATCTTTCATCCTGCTTTTCCCGCCAGCAAGCCCCACGCCCAGCGTACCTGGCACCGCCACATCGAAATGTGCCCGCTCATGCCGCCGTCTCCGGACTCCTTCCGCAGCAAACTAAATATGTTTTATCATAGCGCACAGACAGGTTCCCTGTCAATTTTCTGACTCTTAAAAAGGCTTAAATTTTTATTAAATCCCTTTCCATCCAAAACGATTGCCAATCCCTCCAAAACCTCTTATAATAAGGGTATCGCAAAAAAGGAGCCGACGCCTTATGAAATGGTGCAAAGAAAAATTCAAAAACGCCTCCATCCAGTCCCAAATCCAGATCGCAATCCTCGGCATCTCCATGCTGTTCATCGTCATCCTTGGAATCTTTTCTTACCAGGTGGCCAGCAACGCCATCGAGAACAACTACCGGGAAGACTTCTACTATAACCTGCGCACCTCGAACACCATCTTCGAGATCAAAGCCGACACCATCATCGAACTCATGCGCAACCTGCTGACCGAAGATCGCTTCATGGACACCCTGGCCGACTCCCAGGAAACGGAAAGCCGCTATTTTTCCACCTACGACAGCCGCCTTTTCGAAAATTACGCGGCCAGCATCTGTCTCCAGGAGACGGACATTGACGAAGTCCTGGTAGTGGGGCTGGACGGGAAATTGTTTCTTCACTCAAAGATTGCAGGCTCTTCCTATATCAGCTATTACCGGGAAAAAAATATCGTGGAACAGGACTGGATTTCCCAGATCACAGACGCGAACGGCAGGGAAGTGTTTTTCAGCAGCAATGTATTGAATCCGGACTCACGGGATTTCTCCATCGCCAAATCCATGATCGACCCCCGAAATGCCGAGCCAATCGGCTACCTCATTGTCAACGTCCGCAAAGAAATGCTGAAAAAAGCCTTCGCCACCAAGGGCAGCTACGAAACAAACTGCTTCCTGGTGGCAGACCCGGACGCGGACGAATCGCTGATCTATTTCCAGGGCAACAGCGCTTATCAGGAACAGATCCTGGCCGAATACCTGGCCGGTTCCGACCAGACCTACCTGTTCAGCATCTATACAAACGACATGACCGGCTGGGATTTAATCAGCGCCATTGACCGCAGCGAACTGAGTACGGCCAGCAACCGCATCCGGATGATGATCATCATTGCCGCCATCCTCCTGATCATCTGCAGCGCCGCCGCGGCCGCCGTCATTTCCCGCCACATCTACGGCCCCTTACAGAAACTGGAGCGCACCATCGAGCAGGTCGGCGAAGGAAACCGCCACATCACCGAAGAATTCGACGGCAGCGAAATCGGCATTCTGGGCGAGAAATTCAAACGGATGGTCAACCACAACCTGGAGCTGCGGGAACGCCTCCTGTGTTCCAAAATCCGCGAGCGCGAGGCCGAGCTTTATCTTTTGCAGGAACAGATTAACCCGCATTTCCTCTATAACGCCCTGGATTCCCTCTACTGCATGGCTGTCATCCACGATGCCGACGACATTGCAAAAATGGTCGAAGCCCTGTCCAACACCTTCCGCCTGAGCCTGAATAAGGGGAGCAATATCCTGCCCGTCCGGGACGAACTGAAACACATCGAAAACTACATGATCGTGCAGAATATGCGCTACAATGACCGGTTCCGCCTGGATATCCAGGTGCCCGAAGAACTGCTGGATATCAAAATCCAGAAGCTTCTGCTGGAACCCTTCGTGGAAAATGCCGTCTACCACGGTCTGGAAACCCGCATCGGCGAAGGCTGTGTTACCGTCCGGGGTTGGCTGGAAGGCCAGGATCTCTATTTCGTCATCGAGGACGACGGCGCGGGCGTCGAAGACCTGTCCGTTTTCGAAAGCGGCTACGGCATTACCAATGTCCAGGAGCGCATCCGCCTGTACTACGGAGATTCCTACGGCGTATCCTTCGAAAGCCAGAAGGGCCAGGGAACCAGAGTGACCGTACACATCAGCACCTCAGGAGAAAGGTATCGGAATACAAATGAAGAAACTGGTAGTGATTGACGACGAATACCTGCTGGCGGCAGGCATCGCCCATATGATTGAAAAAGAAAATCTGGATTACGAAGTCGCCGGTTCCGCCTGCGACGGCCTCTCCGGCCTTGCCCTGATCCGGGAAGCCAGGCCTGAGCTTGCCATCATCGACATCCGGATGCCGGGCATGAACGGCCTGGAGCTGATTGAAACAGCCAAAGCGGAATTTCCGGACATGGTTTTTGCCATCATCAGCGGTTATAAAGAATTCGAATATGCCCGAAAGGGCCTGGAACTGGGCGTCTGCGCCTACATTGATAAACCCGTCACCCTGGAGAAGCTGAAAAATGCCCTGGCGGCCGCGGACGAAATCCTGGAACGAAAGCTGGAAGACCAGACCATCCAGCAGCAAAAACTCGCGAAAAAGCGGCTGCAGGTCATCCAGGACGAGATTCTGGCACAAGTCAACCAGAAAAGCAGCGCAGACGGCATGGAAAAAGTGGACGAATGGCTGTCCATCCTCCGCGCGAATTCCACAGATCTGGAAAGCTTCCGCAACGACTGCTTTCAGTTCATCTGCGCCGTCACCAGCGCCTTCTACGAGCAATGGAAGCAATATGAGAAAGAATTTGCCTTTCCCTCCTGGCAGAACGCGGCAAACCTGAAGAGCTTCGAGGAGGTGGAGGGGTACACCCGGATGTTTTTCGAGCGGATGTTTGCGAAGATTTCTGCCCGCTCCCAGGGAAGCTCCCACCGAATCATCCTGCAGATCCTGGACTATATCAACGAAAATTACCGCCAGGATATCGGGCTGAACGAACTGGCCGACATGGTAAAAATGAACGCGGCGTATCTCAGCATACTTTTTAAGGACGAAGTCGGCATTACCTATGTGAAATATCTGACAAAAGTACGCATCGACCACGCAAAAGAATTTCTGCTGAAAGGCTATAAAGTGGCTGAGGTCAGCGAGTTGGTCGGCTATCATAATTACCGCTATTTCTGCGACATTTTTAAGCGGGAAGTGGGCCAGACCCCCAACGAATACCGTGGAAATGTACGAAAACGGCAGCTCTGAAATCCAAAAAAAGTAAACATTATCCAAGAAATTACGGACTTTCCAGATTCCGGTTTTTATCCTATGATAAAAGCAGAAACGAAAATGAATGCAGGCGGCAAAGCCGCCGGAATGTGGAGGTACGCAATGAAGAAAAAGTTATTATCCGTTATCCTGACAGCCGCTCTGGCAGCCAGCATGACCGCAGTCGGCGTATGCGCAACGGAGCCGGATACCCAGGCTGAGAAAAATTTCAAAGTTCTGTCTATCTGGAGTGATGAAAGCGTTGACGGCCAGATTTTGATTGGAATGCTGGACAAATATTCCGAAGTCAATCCGAATTTTACCTATGAATATGAGTATGTGGCCGCTTCCGATCTGAGCACCAAGATCGCTACCCTGGTTTCCTCCGACGATCTTCCGGATCTTTTCGCTTATGTGGCGGGCACCCCGTTAAAGAACCTGATCAATGCGGATAAGGTTGTGAACATCAGCGAAGAGCTGGAATCTTTAGGACTTTCCGATCAGATTACCGACGGCGCGAAGAGCATCATGACTTCCCTTTCCGGAACCGATGATCTGTATGATCTGCCCTTTGGCATGAACGTGGAAGGTTTCTGGTATAACAAAGCGCTGTTCGAGGAAGCGGGCGCAGAAGTTCCGACGACCTGGGACGAGCTGCTGGAAGTATGCGACGTCTTTATGGAAAAAGGTATTCAGCCTCTTGCAACCGGCGGCGCGGACAAATGGCCGACCACCCGTCTGATCAATGCTTACGCTTACCGCACCATGGGCGCGGATGCTACCCGTCAGGCCGCGAACGGCGAAATTTCCTTTACGGATGAAGGTTTTGTAGCTGCGGCACAGATGGTTGCCGATATGGTTGAAAAGGGTTACTTCGGAGAAGGCGCTACGACGGTTGATAATACGACCGCAGAAAACATGCTTCTGGCAGGCGAATGCGCAATGGTTTATGACGGAAGCTGGTTCACCTCTTCCATCACGGCGGACACGAACCCGGCCGGCGAAGACGGCATTGGCTTTATGGGCGTTCCGGTTGTAGACGAATCCATCAGCCCGTCCACCGAATATCCGATGAACTGCGGAAATATCCTCTGCCTGTCCAAATCCAAATATGACGGCGCTACCGCAGGGTTCCTTCAGTATTTCGTGGAGAACATCGGCGATTACGCAATGGGCGACTACCAGTCCGTAAGAGGCTACACCTACACGGTATCTGATGACGCTTTAAGCCCCATCACAAAAGAAATCGTTGATACCATCACAACCGCTACCGGTTCTACCGCATGGTGGGAAGCTTACCTGAACGACGAGACCAAATCCGCCGCACAGGACAACGTGCAGACTCTGATCAACGGGGATATGACAGCAGAAGAATATATGGATTCCATTCAGGAAGCATATGATTTAAGCCGATAAGGAAAGGCACAAAAGACACGGGATCCTTCCGGTTCCGTGTCTTTTTGTGCAGAAAGGGGTGCAAATATGAAAAAAGTTTTGGGTAGCAAGAAAGCCATCGCCCTTTTTGTGGTGCCCGGCCTGATTCTCTATGTGGGAATCGTCTTTGTTCCTGTCATCTGGTCCTTCGGCTACTCCCTGTTTTCCGGAACGCCGGGGCTGGACTGGCGTTTCACGGGCCTGAAGAATTATCAGAAGCTGTTTCTGGACAGCCGGTTTAAGACGGCATTGATCGTAAACCTGAAATATATTCTCTATACCATGCTGGGGCAGGTGGTGCTGGGCCTGGGGCTTGCGCTGATTTTCCGGTTCGGGCTGAAGCGTTTTAAAAATACGTTTCGTACCATTGCTTTCTTTCCGGTAATTCTTCCTACGGTTGCCGTTGGCCAGCTTTTTGCAAAAATTTATGAGATTCAGCCGCATTACGGCCTGTTGAACAGCCTGTTAAGCAACATTGGCCTGCAAAATCTCGTGCAGCCCTGGATTGGCCAGCAGTCCACAGCTCTCCCGGCTTTAAGCGTCATGGATATCTGGGTTTCCATGGGCTTCTATGCGGTAATTTTTTACGGTGGCCTTCTGGACATTTCCGACGATGTAATGGAAGCAGCCAAGATCGACGGCTGCGGCTTCTGGAAGATGTTCCGCACGATCATTTTCCCGCTGCTGCGCCCGGTGACGATCACCTGTCTGGTGTTCAGCTTCGCGGGAACCGTGAAAATGTTTGAGTCGGCGACCGCATTGACCGGAGGCGGCCCCGGAAATGCGACGACTTCCCTTTCCATGTATATGTACAATGTGGCGTTCAGCTATGGAAATGTGGGATATGGAAGCGCCATTGCCATTGTAATCTTTCTGATCTGCGTGATCGGCACCCGGATCATTCGGGTTCTTGACAGAGAATAGGAGGGCATTTGGATGAATAAAACAAAGAAAATTATTTCTTCGGTTCTTTTGAAACTGGTCATCGCTTTGGTGGTGGTAATCGACGTTTATCCGATTGTCTGGATGTTTCTCTGTGCCCTGAAAAAGCCTACGGAATTCGTCTCGAAACCTTCCTATGCCCTTCCGGAAGGGCTATACCTGCAGAACTTCGTGGATGCCTGGACGAAGGGAAATATGGGAACCTTTTTCCTGAACAGTCTCTTTTACACGGCGGTTGCCCTGGTCTTTATCGTAACGTTCAGTATGACCATCGGTTTTGCCGTGACGAAAATGGAATGGAAGATGAAAAAATTTTTCCAGAGCTTTTTCCTGATGGGGCTGATGGTTCCGGTGGCGACCGCATTGCTTCCGCTGTTCCAGATTTATAATAAAATCGGCCTTTTGAATACCAGAACCTGTCTGATCCTGACTTATATCGCGTTCGGCCTGTCGCTGTCGATTTTCCTTGTGACGGGGTATATGCGCTCCCTGCCGGATGAGCTTTTGGAGGCCAGCGTGATCGATGGATGCGGGATTTTCAGTATGATGCGGTATATTGTGGTGCCGCTGATGAAAAATGCGGCGGTGACGGTGCTGGTGCTGCAGTTCTTCTATAAGTGGAATGACCTGCTGTTTTCGATGACGTTTGTCAGCAGTACGAATTTGAAGACAATTCAGACTGGGCTTTTGTATTTTGAGGATCAGTTTGGGTCGAAGAATTGGGGGGCGATTTTTGCTTCGGTGACGATTAGTGTGGCGCCGATGCTGTTGATTTACAGTGTTTTGAATAAGAAGGTGATTGAGGGGATGGTGGCTGGAGCGGTAAAAGGCTGAAAAAAGGACTGGTTTGGGGCCAGTCCTTTTTTCTTGTCGTGCACGCAGCCTATTTCCCTTCGTGCCATGCCAGCCTCACACTGGCCGCATGATGCTCTCCGGTCATCCAGTCCACGTCGTTCGTAATCCAGTCCATAATTTCCAACTGTCTGGTTTCCCAGGCAATGGTGGTTGCTTTCTCTTCTTCGGTCTGCTCGGTTTCCATGGTGGTGTCGATCTCGTCGTAGCCGAAGATGTAGCCGCCTGCGCTCCAGATGCTGAAATTGCTGTCCGGGCCGGGATCGATGGCGTCGCCGCGGGCGGCGATCAGGCCGTCGTGGCGGCTTTTGTATTCTTCTTCGCAGCCGGGTTTGAGTTTGGTCATGAACATGCGGTGGCGGATGAGTTCTTTGGAGTCGCGGACAATGCCGAAGTTGTGGTACATGAGGCGCATGTCCTGACCGGGGATGGAGATCCAGGTGAAGGTGGATTCGATTTCCCGGATGAGGGCGGTTTTGGCAGGGTCGGCGGGGTCGGATACGAAGGTGTCCGAGGTTTCGTAGTAGCCGAAGATCAGGTTTTCGGCGTTCCAGATGCTGAAGTTCCGGATTTGGTTTTCGTCCAGGTAGGTGGTCAGGGAGGGCCAGATTTTACCGAGGGTTTGGCGGTAGGCGTTTTGCTGGCCGGGGTTTAGCTGCATGGCGAATGCGTGTCTGTTCATGGTGGGTTCCTCCGTTTTTGCTTTTTTTGTTTATTTTAGCATAGATTGGCAAAAAAAGACAGCCCGGGCCGGAATTTCCGGTCGGGTTGTCTTTGGAAGAATTACTGTTCACACGTCGCCAGCTTTGCCCTTTTTTAACCACTAAAGCATAACTGGACGTCACCGTGCCGTCGAAAACCTTCCGGGGAACGGGGCAACGTCATCGTCAAACTTCCCCTAACTGCGACTAAGACGCTCATGAGAGCATTCCTATTTCATGCGCCTTGCCATGCGAGCATGGTATCCGATTCACCGGAAAGTCCTAGTAGGGCGATTTCGACATACTTCCTTGCCGTATACGGCACGCCTACATCTCCGTTAGAAACGGAGATTCCGGTGAAATGCGCCCCTCGAAACACGTCCCCGTAAGCTTTCCGCCTTCCCGGCGACTGTACATAGCGGACTGGAACGTAGCAAAAGACCGACAGTGGTGTGAACAGTAATTTGGATGATGCGGGGCAGCGCCCCGCCATGGCGGGCGTCCCAGCTCCTGCGTCCCGCGGGCTGGCAAGCGCCTGCTGGCGGCTCGCCGCGCTTATTCTGCTGCTGTCTCGGTTTCCGTCTCAGCGGCGGTTTCCGCTTCCGCGTCTGCCTCTGCCTCTTCTTCGAACGGAATTACCGCGCCGTCATAAGTTTCATTAATATAATTCTTGATTTCGTCGGATTTCAGAACTTCAACGAGGGCTTTGATCGCTTCATTTTCCTCATTTCCTTCTTTTACGGCGATCACATTTACGTAAGTCTTCGCTGCTTCGGAATCGGATTTCTCATAAACGAGGGAATCCTGCGCTACGGAGAAGCCCGCCTGCAGAGCGTAGTTTCCGTTCATAACCACGTAGGAAGTCTCTTCTACGACTCTCGGCACCTGTGCCGCTTCCAGTTCAACGATCTCCACATTGTACGGATTTTCTTCGATATCATTTACCGTCGCAGTCAGGCCAGCGCCCTCTTTCAGCGTAATGATCCCGTTATCCTGCAGAAGAAGCAGCGCTCTCGCTTCATTCGTCGTATCATTCGGAACCGCAATGGTATCGCCTTCCGCAATATCATCCAAGCTGTCCTTGGTTCCGGGATAAATGCCAAACGGCTCATAGTGGATACCGCCCGCATTCACCAGATGCGTACCCTTCTCCTCATTAAACTGCTCCAGATACGGAATATGCTGGAAATAGTTCGCATCCATCTCGTCGCTCTCCACGACCTCGTTCGGCAGCACATAATCATCAAAAATCTCAATTTCCAGCGTGTATCCCAGGTCTTCCAGCAGCGGCTTCGCCTGCTCCAGAATCTCCGCATGCGGTGTCGCGGAAGCCGCTATGGTAATCGTCGTATCCTCCGCAAACGCAGTAAATCCACCCAGGGTACTTGCCGCCAACGCGCCTGTCACTACAACTGCTGCTAATTTTTTCATAAATTCTTCCTCCTTATGCTTTTCTTTTATCTAAACGGTTCGCAATTCGCATGCCCACCGTTTGGAACAACTGTACCAACACAATCAACAGCACCACCGTCACAATCATAATATCCGGCTGGTACCTGTGATACCCATAGCGGATGGCAATATCCCCCAATCCGCCTCCGCCGATGCTCCCCGCCATCGCCGAATACCCCAGAATCGTCCCCATCGCAATGGTCGCCCCGGTAATCAGCGAAGTCCTGGCCTCGACCAGCAGCACCCGCGTAATGATCCGCCAGTTGCTCGCGCCCATACTCCTGGCCGCCTCCACAACCCCGGCATCCACTTCATTGATCGACGACTCCACCATCCGGGCAATGAACGGCCCCGCCGCAATCACCAGCGGAACCACCGTCGCCGCCGACCCGTAGCTCTTCCCGACCACCATCCTGGTAAACGGGATCAGCAGGATCATCAAAATCAAAAACGGAATACTCCTTACAATATTCGCAATCACATCCAGAATCTTATAAATCACCCTGTTTGGCATCAGCCCCTCTTTATCCGTGACCGCCAACGCTACCCCCATCGGAAGCCCGATGGCATAGCCAAACACCGTGGAAGTCAGGGTCATAAACAGCGTCTCGCCAATCCCGTCAATGATCATCTGAATGACTTCTTCAGTCCACATAATCGTTCGCCTCCCCTACCGCAAGTCCCCGCGCTCTCAAATACCGCTTCATCTCTTCGGAGCGGGCGCTGTCCCTGGCAAATTCCAGGATCATCTCGCCTTTCGCGACGCCGCCCACATTTTTCGTGTTCGCCCGCAGAATATTCACAGGCTCCCCAAAGGTGAGGATCATATTCGAAATCACCGGCTCAAACGCGGAATTTTCGGAGTAAACAATGCGGATTTTCTCGCCGCTTCGGATGCGTTCCCGCGTGGCCCGCGCAGCCGTTTCCAGATCGCTGCCGGAATCCTTTCGGATCAGCTCCCGCGCTACCTGCGACCGTGGGTTCTTGAAAATTTCTTCGACATTTCCGGTTTCCGCCACTTCCCCTTCTTTCATGATGGCGACGTGGGAACAGATTTCCCGGACTACGGACATCTGATGGGTAATAATGACAATCGTAATGCCGAATTTCTCGTTAATCTCTTTCAGCAGCTCCAGAATCGAGGACGTGGTCTGCGGATCCAATGCGCTGGTAGCTTCGTCGCAGAGCAGGATCTTCGGGTCTGAGGCCAGCGCCCGCGCAATGGCGACACGCTGTTTCTGTCCTCCGGAAAGCTGGGACGGATAGGCCTGCATCTTATCCTGCAGACCGACGATTTCCAGCAGCTCGGCCGCACGCTCTCTGGCTTCCTTTTTTCCTTTTTTCTGAATGTAAAGGGGGAAGCAGACATTTTCCAGGACGGATTTCTGCATCAGCAGGTTAAAATGCTGGAAAATCATCCCGATCTCTTCCCGCTGTTTCCGCAGCTCTTTTTCGCTGAAATCCCGCAGGGACTTTCCTTTTATGTACACATTCCCTTCCGACGGCACTTCCAGGAAATTCATACAGCGCACCAGGGTACTCTTTCCGGCCCCGGACATTCCGATGATGCCGTAAATATCTCCCGCTTCTATGGATAAATTTACATTTTTCAGCGCTTCCACCGTTCCATCTTTTGTATGGAAGGTTTTCGACACATTTTCAATGACAATCTCTGACATTGGTCTTTCCCTTTCCACCGGGCCGCTGCCCGGATCTTTCTGACATGTTCCATCTTACCATTTTTTTCGGAAAAGTGTTAATCCGAAAAAAATACAGCCAGTTATAGGTTTTCCCTATAGCCCCCATACCCGCCGCTCCGTGCTTTACGCACTTGAAGCGTGGGAATGCTTGTCCGCATTCAATCTCCGAATGCTGCTGTAAATTCGCGGATCGCTTCCTGAATTTCTTCGTCGCCGTCCAGCACCGTAAACGTCAATTGATTCGTCTCTTTCGCAAAAGGCTTCAGCTTATGCAGATCGCCTCGTTTTTCGTGATATCCCCTCCCATATACGCTGGAATTTGCCGGCTCCAGCCCAACGACATAATCCCCGGCGGCCACGGATTTCCACTCCATAAAATATGGAAGATTCTCCATATTATAAGCAATCTTCAGGCCTAGCTTCAGCGTTGGGTTTACCGCCAGAACCCAGGTTTCCTTTTCCGGCGTCGCCTTCAGATCATGGAGGAAGACGTACTCCGGCTCGTTTGCCTTGGGCGGCTCCATCCGGTCATAATCTTTTTCATGGCCTTTTGCCGCTTCATCACGGGCTGTCACACTTCTGGTCGGAATATAAAATTTCATATCCGGCGTCAGGAACGGATACCCTAAGTTGATATGATAAAGAAGCATCAGCGGCTCCTCCCGGAACGCTTCATTTTCAATCTCGTCCGTCACTTTTACGGATTTCTCTCCTACCACCGTTTCAATCGTCCGGCGAAGCACCAGATTTTCCCCGAAAAGCTCCGCCTCCCGCATCGTTCCGGCTACTCGAAGCGTCAGGCCTTTCTCTGTCCAAACCTCTTCCGAAGCAATCTGTTCCGCAGGCGTAGTGCGGATTCTCCCGTGCATGGGATAATCCCCTTCTGCATTTTTGTACGGCGCGCAGATATTTTCCAGGCCTGCTGTGAAAAACAGGCCGCCCATGATGCTCCGAAGTGCCTCGGCTCCATTGGTATCGTAATGATTTCGCCCCTGCAGTCCCGGTTTGGAAAGGAAATTCAGATTCACTCCCTTGTACGAAAACCCGGAAACATCCAGACACTTGTCGCACTGAACCTGATACTGCAGGCACTCATTTTTCACATCAAACAGTTTCATTCCTCTGCTGCGCCCTTCCTCGCAGGTAAACTGCCGGATATATGCAACCTGCTGCATACTTCCCACATATTGATACAATTCTCTTTTCTCCATCGCTCTGCTCCATCTTTGTAGAATCCTGCCTTGTGGCTGTCCATTTTATCATAAAAGCCCCTTCCCCAAAAGTCAAGCCCGTTTGCTTGACCATCCCCCAAATTCCCTTTATAATAAAACTATCACGGCGTCTGCCCCGCAGACCGGAGCACGGCGCAAATCCAACCGAAAAATCCTTAAGAAAGAAGGCGAAACCATGTATTCAAAAAAACAGGAATCCTACGGCGTCTCCTACCAGAATGAAAACGGCCCGAAAATCGGCTCCGCAGACGACCACGTTCTGGTTCAGGACGGCCTCGTATTCCGCAATCTCGCAAATACCGAAGAACTTTATCCCTACGAAGACTGGCGTCTCTCCCCGAAAGAGCGCGCCAAAGACCTGGCCGCCCGGCTTCCCGTGGAAGCCATCGCCGGACTGATGATGTATTCCCCGCACCAGATGGTTCCCGCCATGCCCGGCGGCCCCTTCGCGGCCACCTATGACGGAAAAACCTTCCCCGAAAGCGGAAAAGAGTCCTGGGCTCTCTCCGACCAGCAGAAATCCTTCCTGGAAAATGACCAGGTGCGCCATGTGCTGGTTCTGAATCTGGCCGACGTGGAAACCGCGGTCAACTGGAACAACCAGATGCAGGCCTTTGCCGAACGCCAGCCCTTTGGTATCCCGATCAATTTCTCCAGCGACCCCCGGCACGGAGCCGGAAACGGCGCGGAATTTAAAGGCAGCGGCTGTCAGGTGTCCCGCTGGCCGGACGGCCTGGGACTGGGGGCAACGTTCTCGAAGGAAGTCTGCGAGGAGTTTGGAGAGGCGGTTTCGAAAGAGTACCGCGCTCTTGGCATTGCCACAGCGCTGTCGCCCCAGGTGGATCTTGGGACGGAACCCCGCTGGATGCGCGTGGAAGACACCTACGGAATCCATCCGGATATGACGGCCGATATGGGGCGCGCCTACTGCGACGGCATGCAGACCACGGAGGGAAGCCCGGACGGATGGGGAACGGAAAGCGTCTGCACGATGGCGAAGCACTGGCCGGGCGGCGGACCATGCGAGGGAGGCCGGGACGCCCACTATCCCTTTGGAAAATTTGCGGTTTATCCGGGCGGCTCTTTGGACAAGCATCTGACGCCGTTCCTGGAAGGCGCGTTTAAGCTGGACGGGCCGACGAAGCAGACCGCGTCTGTGATGCCCTATTATACCGTTTCCTGGGGCGTTGACCAGGCGGACGGAAAGAATGTGGGGAATTCCTACAGTCATTATATTATCCATGATTTACTGCGGGAAAAATACGGTTTTGACGGTGTGGTCTGCACAGACTGGGGTATTACCCAGGATCCTGCGGACAAGATTGATTCCTTCGGAAGCCGCTGTTACGGCGTGGAGCAGCTCACGGAGGCGGAACGCCATCTGCTTGCGCTGGAAAACGGCGTCGACCAGTTTGGCGGAAATTCCGACCAGAAGCCGATTCTGGAGGCTTACCGGCTTGGCTGTGAAAAACATGGAAAAGCGTGGATGCGCAAGCGGATGGAAGAATCAGCAGTGCGGCTCCTGACAAATATGTTCCGGTGCGGACTGTTTGAGAATCCTTATCTGGATCTGGAAGAAAGCCGGGAAATCATTGGCTGTGAGGAGCTTTGCAAGAAAGGCTATGAAGCGCAGCTCCGCTCGGTTGTTATGCTGAAAAATACGGGTGTCCTGCCGATTTCGTCCCGTAAAAAGGTTTACATACCGAAACGGCATATTGCGGCGCGGAAAGCATTTTTCCGGACAGAGATGGCGGCGGAGGATGTGGATCCGATGCGTGCGGAAGCGCTGGAGCCGTATTTTGACCGCACAGAAGATGCGGCGGAGGCGGATTTTGCCCTTGTCTTTATCGAAAGCCCGCTTTCGGACGGGTATTCCCAGGCGGATGCCGACCAGGGCGGAAACGGCTATGTGCCCATTACGCTGCAATATCGCCCTTACCATGCGGAATACGCTCGGAAGCACAGCATTGCAGGCGGCGATTTCCGGGAATCTTTCACTGACCGGAACTATTATCAGAAGGACAATACCGCGGCCAATGAAGCGGATCTGGATTTGGTTCTGGATACGAAAAAGAAAATGGGAGATAAACCGATGATTGTCTGCATCCGGATGCATCATCCGACTGTTTTGGCGGAATTGGAAGCCTGCGCGGATGCGATTCTTGTGGACTTTGGCGTGGAGTCCAGGGCGATTCTGGATTTGGTTTCCGGGAAGGCGCAGCCCAGCGGCCTGCTGCCCGTCCAGCTTCCGAAAGATATGAGGACGGTGGAGGAACATTGCGAGGATACGCCTTTTGATATGGAGCCTTACCGGGATGCCTGCGGAAATGCGTATGATTTCGGGTTTGGGATGAATTGGAGCGGCGTCATTCAGGATGCGCGCACGAAAAAATATACGAAATAGCGCATATTTGGGCGCGGAAAAGCGGCTGGCCGGGGATGGTCAGCCGCTTTTCTGCACACAGCCGTTTGCGCCGAATAGTCGCTATGCGACTGAATATCTGGTGTTTTCGTATTTCGTGAACAGTCGTTATGCGACTAAAATCGCCTGCTGCGCCCCGCCGTCGGGATCTGCTTCCTGCTGAGGGCTGCTTCCTGCCGGGGCCCGTCTTCCGCATCGGCAGTTCCCGGCTAATGCGCCCACTTCGCTTCCAGCTCTTCGTACAGGGCTGTCGTCTTCTCCGCATCCTTCGTGTTGAAAAACACCGTGTATTCCTCCGTCTCAATCCGAATGATCGGCGCATACCCCTTATAATAAAAGAGCCTGCACTTTCCAATCCCTTTCATATCGAATTTCCCCAGAAGATACCCATCTGTCGCCGCTCCATTCGTCCGGCTCATCGCCACATTCGGAAACGTTTCCAAAAGCTCCAGGTTCTCAATCTCTCCAATCTCAAACGTCGCCCCATAGCCCGCCGCATCCACAATTACCGTATTCTCCTGGATCTCCATTGTAAACGGCTTAAAATCCATCATCAAAAACCACACAACCATCCACAGAAGCAGCGCCGCTGTCCCGCCCAAAGTCACAAAATTCCAGAACCGCCCCTTTTTATTCCCCAGGTTAAACCCCATATTCATCGCCGGAATCTTCTGCGGAGCCAGCACATGCACATCCTCCGGATTCTCATACCACCCTTTCAGCCAGAACTGGTCGTCATCCGCGAGGAAAGGCTCCGAACCATCCTTTGGCGTATAAAGCGTCAGATTCTGTTCATCAAACCATCCATGTTCCTTTTTCAATGCAAAAAGCCTGCGCAGGCTTCTCGTATAAAGATACTGATATCCGAAAATGCACCCAAAAAGCCACACGCAGTAATACAGCATAAAAAATCCGATTCCAATCACGTTCACCAGAAAGAATGGCCCATTCAGCACCACACTAAGCAGCGTCATCCGGTTTATACTCTTCTTATAATCCTCAGATAAAGCGATAACCTCCTGATGCGAACGCGCATAGGACGGCAGCTCCGATCCCAGAAATTTCCGGGCTGTCAGGCTCCCGCTGCTCTTATATTCCGCATGCAGAACCAGAAGCACAAAAAGATTTGCAATCAAAATAATAACCGCAACAACCATACCCACTCCCCCTCTTTCCTATTAGTTTCAGCATACGGAAAATTTCCAGGCGCGTCAAGCCCTTTTGCATAAAGTACGGAAAATCCTGCTTTTTCACCACCCCGCGCGAAACATGCGCCACCGGCGTATAGCGTCCCAAATATCCATGCCCGCATGGCTGCTTTTATCTGCGCGAAACCTGCACCACCGACACATAGCGTCGCCAAGTATCCATTCTTGCATAGCCGCTTTTATCTGCAAGGAACCTGCACCACCGACACATAGCGTCGCCAAATATCCATGCCTGCACGGCCGCTTGGCTCTGCGCTCTGCTTCGGCCCGCGCGGAACCTGCGCCGCTGCCCGCGAAAAAAGGACCGCCGCCCGGCAGTCCCTTCCTCCTATTCATTGCATTTCAAAATATCCTCATAAAACGCATCCATTTCCTTCTGCGAATTGAAGATCGCGATATACATCTGATTTCCCATCGCCCCGGACAGCACATCCGGAATCCGCTCCGCCATCTTCATCTGCGCCCCATACTTCGTCATAATATCCGCATGGTTCAGCGCAAAATCCTTTCCGTCCCGCCGCCCCGCGAACGCACAGTACGCATGCTCGCCCACCGGCATCGTCGAACGGTCAAACGCCACCATATCCGCCCAGATCTTATACACATCCGTGCTGTGCGCAAAGTCGATCATATCCGGCGTCACGCCGCCGCTGGGCCGCATATTCACCTCAAGAGCCACCAGGTCGCCCTTCTTCCCAAGGCCCTCCTGATCCTTCAGCAGCCGGAAAAATTCAAAATGTACGAACCGGCTCTTCACCCCAAAGCTCTTCACCGTCGCGCGCCCGGCCACCCTGGTATCCTCCGGCAGATTTTTCAGAATGTAGAAAATCGAATTATCGGAATTGTTCACAATATCCATAATGGACATCGGCGTAACGTTTCCTGTCTCGAACATCGGCTCCCCATTCGAATCAATGATCGCGTCGTAGGAATTCACCTCGCCGTTTACGAACTCTTCCATAATGTATACTGTATTCGGCCATTTTAATTCAAAATACCGTTTCATCTGCTCATCATTTTCGATCTTAAAGGTGTGGGAAGCCCCTACGCCGTTATCCGGCTTGGCGACCACCGGATAACCAACCTCCTGTGCAAACGCCCGGCAGTTTTCCAGATTGTCCACCATATGATAGCGGGCAACCGGAATCCCGGCCTTCCGGTAAAACTCCTTCATCTTGGATTTGAACTTAATCCGCGGAATGTCTTCCGCCCGGAATCCGGTGGTAATGTTAAAATCCGTCCGCAGCCTGGCATCCCGTTCCAGCCAGTATTCGTTATTCGATTCCAGCCAGTCGATCCGGCCGTGCTTGTAGGCCAGAAAGGCCACCGCCCGGTATACTTCGTCGTCGTTTTCCAAATTGCTTACCTTGTAGTATTCGTTCAGGCTGTCCTTTAAATCATTCGTCAGTTCATTGTACGGCTGGTCGCCGATGCCAAGTACATTCAGGCCGTTTTTCTTGAGTTCCCGGCAGAACTGCCAGTAGTTTGCCGGAAAATTCGGTGAAATAAAAATAAAATTTTTCATAGCCTGTTCCTCCCTTTCTCTCTCATAAATTATTTACTGTGAAAACCACAGCTCAAAAGCTGCTCGTATTTTTTCGCCCCGCGCACGCGCCGCTTGCCAGGCGCCGCAAAGCTCAAACTTTTCGGACACACGCCCCCAACACCCGCTTACCAGGCGCTGCAAGACCCAACCTTTTCGGGCACGCATCTCAGCACCCGCTTACCAGGCGCCGCAAGACCCAACCTTCCGAACCTCGCGCCGCTTCAGAAACGGTTCTTTTCGGGCACGCACGCGTCGCTCCGGAAACAGTTCTTTCTCTGGCCCGCGCACCGCATGTGCACGCTAGGCATACGCATTTTACTGTAACAGGTACGGCACAAAATACGTTACCTGCTTATACCACCACTCCCAATCATGGCTGCAATCATAGCCCCAGTAATCCACCCAGGCCTGAATGCCCTTCTCCTGCAAAATCCCCTGAAGCTGCCTGGTAGAATCCGGCATCTCCCACGGCCCCTGCCCCACGCAGATCACCGCCTTCTTCCGATTATACAGCTCAATATAAGGGTGGTCGGCAGGCATATTCGCCAGATAATGCACCGGCGAATTCTGATATACAAGCTCATTCATAAACGAATCAAAGCCGTACTCCGCCGTATAAATGCCGCTCAACGCCAGCAGCCGGTCAAACAAATCCGGCCTCCGAAAATAAAGATTCGCCGCATGCGTCGCCCCAAGGCTGCACCCAAACACCAAAATCCCCGGATAACCATCCCAGCCATTCCGCTCATTCACCATCCCGCGCATAAACGGAACCATTTCATCCGTAATATACCGAATCCACTGTTCATAACGCCAGATACGCCAGCCCGGATCACCGCCCTTATTCGACCAGGTCTCCTGGTCAACGGTATCAATGGCAAACACCATCACCTCTCCGGCCTCCAGCCAGGGACGCCACACATCGATCATCCGAAAATTCTCAAAATCGAAAAACCGGCCGTCCTGGCAGGGAATGAACAGCACCGGCCGCCCGGCGTGTCCGTAAACCTTGCACTCCATGTCGCGCCCCAGGGCCGGACTGTACTCCTTAAAATATTGCATTTCCATTCTCTTTCTCCTATGGCTGGTACAGCAGCGTGTTCAGGAAGAACGGGATCTGCTTTTCCCAGCTTGCCTCACAATGGTTTCCTCCGGGAACAATCCGGCACTCCAGCATCACGCGCCGTTCCAGAAGCTGCGACGTCACATAGCGGAACTGCTGCAGCATATTCGGATGGAAATTCATTTCCCTGGAACCGTAATCCATATACAGAACCGTATCCGGCTGCAACTTCGCGTGCTCGATCAGATTCCGGATTTTCCCCGGCGCAACCCATATCGACGGCGACAGGGCCGCCCCCCGCGAGAACACCCGGTTATATTCCAGAACCGCATACAGACTCATCAGCCCGCCCATGGAACTGCCCGCAATAAACGTGTTTTCCCGCTCCGGGAGCGTCCGGAAATTCCGGTCAATCTCCTCTTTAAAGGTGTGAATCAGCCACTCCATCGTTTCCTTCCCGCGCCCGACGACTTTTCCAAGCTTCGGATCCTGGAAAGAATACGGGGAGTATTCGGACAGACGCCCATTGTTCGGGCTGTGGTTACACTCCACGGCCGCGACGATTAACGGCGTCCCTGTGGAATCCAAATATTCCTTCATTCCCCAGCACTTCCCATAAGTGGCGTGAGAATCAAAAAAAACGTTGTGCCCGTCAAACATATAGAGAACCGGATACCGGCGGCCCGGCTCCCAGTCGTAGGATTCCGGCAGATAGACGTAGGCTTTGCGTGTCTCATCTCCTGTCAGCTCCGGAATTGTAATATCCCAAACGTGTACCATAGTAGCCTCCCTTTTCTGCATGTACTGCCGCTTACATTCCTTTGGATTTCCGGACGCAGGCGCCTACGGCTTCAATCACCGCGCTCCGGAATCCTTTTTCTTCCAGCACCCGCACGGCTTCGATGGTCGTCCCGGCCGGGGAGCAGACCATATCTTTCAGTTCGCCCGGATGTTTTCCGGTTTCCAGAACCATTTTCGCGCTTCCGTAGACGGCCTGGGCCGCGAATTCATACGCCTGGGCTCTTGGCATGCCTGCCGCCACCGCCGCGTCCGCCATCGCTTCGATAAACAGGAACACATAGGCCGGAGAGCTTCCGCTGACCCCTACCACCGCGTCCATCAGATGTTCGGCAACTACTTCCGCTTTTCCGAAGCCCCGCAGGATGCGGCATACGCTTTCCAGCTCTTCCGGCGTGACGCCCTTGCCGGGGCATACGCCTGTGATGCCCTCGCCCACCAGAGCCGGAGTATTCGGCATGCATCTAACCAGTTTTACCGGTTTCCCGAATTGTTCCGCAAGCCATTCCAATGTTTTTCCAGGTGCAATGGATACAATGAGCTGTCCTTCCGTCACATCATCCCGGATTTCCCCGATGACCTCTGCATAGAACTGGGGCTTCACCGCCAGAAACAGAATGTCCGCTTCCCTCGCCGCCTGACGGTTTTCCAGAGTTGTGCGGATTCCCAGTTCTTCTTCCATTTTTTTCAGTTTTTCCGCATGGCGCGCGGTGGCAAGGATGTCTTTTGCCGGAACGATTCCGTTTCGGATCACGCCCCCGATCATTGCCGAAGCCATATTTCCACAGCCGATAAATCCAAGTGTCATCTTCTCGTCCTCCCAATCCGGCTTTAACTCAAAGAGGCCGGATCCTGTTCTGCCTTCTCGGCTTTTTCAATGCTTTCCAGGTATAAGACAGGGCCTTTTTCTTTGTATACACTGGAATATTCGAATTTAAACTTCACGGTTACATACACCCAATCCCGCTTTTTGTATGGGAAATCCCCTTCATAATGGCATACATAACCCATAAATCTGGTATCCTGTATACAACAGGTCATCACAAACCGTCCTGGGACGAACATCCCTTTTTTGAACCGGAGACTGGTGTAGACCTGGGCACGGAAGCGCAGGCGTTTTCCGTCGTAAAGCTCCGGATGCTCGGACGCGTCCAGATACCAGATGCCGTAGTCCATATCTTCCAGGTCGATGAAATCCGCATTCCGGTCAAAGGGAAGGTCTTCTTCGCCCTGCTGGATAATGTTTCCTTCGGTATCTTCGAAAATGAACTGTACCTGGGGATTCGACGCCTTTACCGTCCTGCGGAACAGGGCGCGGTTCGTGTCCTCCGTACAACGGTTCAAAATGACGAGTTCGGACTGGAACAGGGGCTCCAGGAACATTTTCCGCATGTTCGTCATGTACATATCCATCGTGGTGGCGTCTACGGTGGAGTAGACGCCTTCGATCTGCCAGCTTCTGGGATATTCCATCTGCAGGATCGTGCTCACATCCCAGGTGCCGTTCCACTCAATAATGACTTGGGCCGGCTTATACGTGCGGTCGCAATTTTTGAAAAAGCCGGGATTTAACTGCTCCTGTTTTTCCACGTTCAGCATCTGAATCTGATATTTTTTCAGAAAATCTTTTTCGTATTCTTCTTCCCCTTCTTCGCAGACCAGAAGGAGGGTCAGGCCGTCTTCCATAAAATCCTGCTGTACCAGGGTGTCTTTTACAAAAGTGGTTTTCCCGCTTTCCAGGAACCCGGTACAGATATATACTGGTACTTCCATAAGCGTCTCCTTAAATGTGGAAGAGCTCGGCCAGGGCGTCCTCTTTCAGGGCGGAACCGATTACACAGAGTTTTCCGGTGTAGTCCGGGCTTCCGGTGCGGATTTCGTATTCTTCCGGTACGAGGTCGAACTGGAGCCAGCTTCCGTCGGTGGACTGGATGATGCCTTTTGCGCGCAGGACGATGCCGTAGGCGTCGGAGTCGGAGAGTTTTTTCAGCATCTCGTCGAGGTCTTCGCGGCTGTATTTGTGGGCGGTTTCTCGGCCCCAGCTTGTGAAGACTTCGTCGGCATGGTGGTGGCCGTGGTGGTCGTGGTGGCCGT
>JAUNPS010000092.1 GCA_030536575.1 Eubacteriales bacterium
TCAGGAGAGCCTTCGCGCCTAAGTCTTAGTAAGGCGCGATTTCGACTCTTCCTAAAACCGCCCCTCGAAACACGTCCCCGCAAGCTTTCCGCCGTCCCGGTAACTGTATATAGAAAACTGGAAAGTACCCATAAGCTGGCGTGGGTGTGAAAAGTAACCCGCGGTTACTCTTCCTGCCCCTCCGCCAGCATCTGGTCGATCAGCGCCCAGATCTCCTCACGTCCCTGCTTCGTCTCCGCCGAAAACGGAATCACCACCGTCCCCGGCCTCACCGCCAGCCCCTCCTTCACCGCCTTCACCTGCTTCGCCACCTGGCTCCGCTTCAGCTTATCCAGCTTCGTCGCAATGATAATCGGCTCAAACCCGTTATGGCAGATCCACTCGTACATCTGCTTATCATTCGCCGACGGGTCGTGGCGGATATCGATCAGCAGAAAGACCGCCTGAAGCTGACTGGAACCGTGGAGGTAACGCTCGATCAGCTGTCCCCACTGTTCCTTTTCCTTCTGGGAGACTTTCGCATAGCCGTACCCCGGCAGATCCACCAGATACACGGCATCATTCACATTGTAGAAATTAATCGTCTGGGTCTTGCCCGGCGAGGAGCTGGTGCGCGCCAGGGACTTCCGGTTCATCAGCGCATTGATCAGCGAGGACTTCCCCACATTCGACTTCCCGGCAAACGCCACCTCCATACAGGGATTCTTCGGCAGCGTGCTGGTAATGCCGCATACCGTTTCCAGTGAAACATTCTTTATAATCATGGATTTTCCTTTACAAGGGCCGCCTGAAGCACCTCATCCATGTGCTCCACGAAGAGGATTTCCAGGCCCTTTTTGATCTCGCCCGAAATCTCCTCCACATCCGGCTTATTTTTCAAAGGTACAAGGACGGTGTGCATACCCGCCTTTTTCGCCGCCAGAAGCTTCTCCTTCAGGCCGCCGATGGGAAGCACGCGCCCTCTGAGGGTGATCTCCCCGGTCATGGCCACGTCCGCCCGCACCGGGATCTGGGTGATCGCGGAGAGCATCGCCGTCGCCATCGTAATTCCGGCCGAAGGCCCGTCCTTTGGAACCGCCCCTTCCGGAATATGTATATGAATATCCTTTTCTTTAAAGAAATCGTCCGGAATCTGGTAAATCTGGCTCACGGAACGGATGTAGCTGATCCCGGCCTTGGCCGATTCCTTCATCACGTCGCCGAGCTGCCCGGTGAGCATGACTTCGCCCTTGCCCGGCATCACATTGACTTCGATCTCCAGGGTGTCGCCGCCTACGCTGGTCCAGGCCAGCCCGCGCACGATCCCGATTTCATTCTCTTTATTCAGGCGGTTGACCGTATAGCGCTCTCTTCCGAGGTACTTTTCCAGGTTCATTTCCGTGACTTTCAGGCTCTTCTTATCGCCTTCCAGGAGTTCACGGGCCGCTTTCCGGCATATCTGGCCCAGCTTCCGCTCCAGGTTCCGCACGCCGGCTTCCTTCGTATAAGAACTGATAGTCTTACGCAGGGCGCCGTCGCTGATCGAGAACTGATAGCCTTCCAGCCCATTCGCCTCGATCTGCTTCTGCATCAGGTGCTCTTTTGCAATGTGCAGCTTTTCATTTTCCGTATAGCTGGAAATCTCGATCAGCTCCATCCGGTCTAACAGCGGCCGCGGGATCGTCTGCACGTCATTCGCGGTGGCAATGAACAGCACCTCCGACAGATCCAGCGGAATCTCCACATAGTGATCCCGGAACTTGTTATTCTGCTCCGAATCCAGCACTTCCAACAGCGCCGAGGAGGTGTCCCCCTTGTAATCGCTGCTCACTTTATCAATCTCGTCCAGAAGCATCAGCGGATTTTTCACGCCCGCCATCTTCATGCCATTGGCGATCCGGCCCGGCATCGCGCCCACATAGGTACGGCGGTGGCCGCGGATTTCCGCCTCATCCCGCACGCCGCCCAGGCAGATGCGGACATATTTTTTATTCAATGCCCGTGCAACCGACTTCGCAATGGACGTCTTTCCGGTTCCGGGCGGACCCACCAGACACAGGATCGGGCTCTCGCCTTTTCGGGTCAGGCTGCGCACGGCCAGGAATTCCAGGACGCGCTCCTTTACTTTTTCCAGACCATAGTGGTCGGCTTCCAGGATTTCCTTCGCGTTCTGCAGGTCTTTGTTATCTTCGGAAGCTTTCTCCCAGGGCAGCTCCAGCAGCGTCTCGATGTAGCTGCGGATCACGGCGCTTTCCGAAGAATTGTTCCCAATGCTCTTAAAACGGCCGATTTCCTTCGCAATGCGCTCCTTCACTTCATCGGAAGCCTGCAGTTTTTTCAGCTCCTCCGTATAGTGATCCGCATCGCTCAGGGTCGTATCCTCGCCAAGCTCCTCCCGGATCATCCGAAGCTGCTCCCGTAAAATGTATTCCTTCTGGTTCTTGTCGATGCGCGCCTTTACCTTTGCCTGGATATCCGCCTTGATCTTCGCGATCTCCACCTCATTGGTAAGCAGCACGCAGAGCCGGTCAAAACGGTCGGAAAGGGAAATTGCTTCCAGAAGGCTCTGCTTCTGCTCGTAATGCAGCGGGATCTGAATGCTGATCTGATCCACCAGGCGCCCAAGTTCCCCGATCTCCAGGATCTGGTTTGCCATTTCTTTCCCGATTTTCGGATGGACTCTGGCATACTCGTTAAAAATGTCCTTCAGCCCCCGAACCATGGCTTCCTGGCTGCGCTCGTCCAGTTCCAGGCGCTCTTCTTCCTCAAAGGTCATGGCTTCGGCACACAAATGCCCCTCTTCCTCAGAAAGGGCAGTCAGCTCTGCGCGCTCCTGCCCTTCCACCAGAACCCGGAAAATATTTTTCGGAAGCTTCATCACCTGCTTGATCAGAACCACCGTACCAATCCGGTACAGTTCCTTCATCCCCGGTTCCGGCACTTCCGGATCCCGCTGTGTCACCACCAGGATTTTCTGATCCCGCAGCATGGCCCGCTCCACCGCCTTGACGGATTTCTCCCGGCTGATGTCAAAATGCACCACCATGCCCGGAAGGATTGTCATACCCCGCAGGGCGACCAGCGGAATGTTTCTTATCAATTCACTCATGCAGTTTCCTCAATTTCTCGAAATCCCTTTTTCTTTCGTGTGGACACCGGGAGCTTTTCCCGGTAGCCCAGGATCGGATCCCCGATTCCTTCAATCACGTCCTCGGTCACGATGCAGCTTTCCACATTTTCCTCCGAGGGAAGGGTGTACATCAGATCCATCATAGATTTTTCCAGGATGGAACGCAGGCCTCTGGCTCCGGTCTTTCTGGCCAGGGATTTATCCGCAATGGCTTCGATGGCGGAATCCTCGAATTCGAGATCTACGCCGTCTAATTCGAACAGTTTCTTGAACTGCTTGATGATGGAGTTCCGCGGCTCCTGCAAAATACGCATCAGCGTCTCTTTATCCAGCGCGTCCAGCGAAACGACGACTGGCACACGTCCCATGATTTCCGGAATCATGCCAAATTTTACGAAATCCTGGGGGAGGGCCTGTTTTAGGACTTCGCCCACGTTCCGTTCCCGTTTGTCGGTGATGATCGTGTTAAAGCCGATGGCCTTCGTGTCCAGACGGGACTCGATGATCTTTTCCAGCCCTTCAAAGGCTCCGCCGCAGATGAACAGAATATTGGTCGTGTCGATCTGGAGAAGCTCCTGATGGGGGTGTTTCCGGCCGCCCTGGGGCGGAACGCTCGCAACGGTTCCTTCCAGGATCTTCAAAAGTGCCTGCTGCACGCCTTCACCGGAAACGTCTCTGGTGATGGATGCATTTTCTGATTTTCTCGTAATCTTGTCAAATTCGTCAATATAGATAATGCCGTATTCGGCACGTTTAATATCGTAATCCGCAGCCTGAATGATCTTCAGCAGGATATTTTCCACGTCCTCACCGACGTAGCCTGCTTCCGTCAGGGCCGTGGCGTCCGCGATGGCGAAGGGTACGTTTAACAGTTTCGCCAGGGTCTGGGCCAGCAGCGTTTTTCCGGAACCGGTGGGGCCCAGCATCAGAATATTACTTTTCTGCAGCTCCACACCTAAATCCTTGCCTGCGGTAATTCTCTTATAGTGGTTATAAACAGCAACGGACAGGGCTTTTTTCGCATCCTCCTGGCCGATCACATATTCATCCAGGAAAGCCTTGATCTCCTGGGGTTTCATCAGGTTAATGCCTTCCTCGTCGTCCAGCCCGTATTCGTCCAGATCTTCATTCACGATGTCCGAGCAGATTTCGATGCATTCGTCGCAGATGTAGACCCCTTCCGGGCCTGCCACCAGCTTGCGTACCTGGTCTTCTGATTTATTGCAAAAAGAACATCTTACTTTATGTTCCTGGAATCTTCCTGCCATGTTTTTACCTCACAAATCTCCGTTGTCGGCAACAAATTCGTTTCGTACAATGTCTGCGAACAGGAAGGGGCTGCTGCGGTCAAGACGCGGCATCCCCCCCTTTGTGTTTTATCGGCTGGTAATGACTTTGTCAATGATGCCGTATGCCATCGCTTCCTCCGCACTCATGTAGTGGTCGCGCTCGGTATCGACTTCGATGACTTCCAGCGGCTGGCCGGTGTTCGCTGCCAGGTGCTGGTTTAATTTCCGTTTGGTGTCCAGGATCTTGTCTGCCACGATCTTAATATCGGTGGCCTGGCCCTGGGCGCCGCCGGAAGGCTGGTGGATCATGATCTCGGCGTTGGGCAGGGCAAGACGTTTGCCTTTCGTTCCGCCGGCCAGCAGGAAGGCTCCCATGCTGGCTGCCATCCCCATACAGATGGTGGATACGTCGCATTTAATATAATGCATGGTATCGTAAATGGCCCATCCGGCGCTGACAGAGCCGCCCGGACTGTTAATATACAGATGGATATCTTTTCCAGGATCTTCGGACTCCAGGAAAAGAAGCTGGGCGACGATCAGGTTCGCGCTGACGTCGTTTACTTCTTCACCCAGGAAAATGATCCGGTCTTTTAATAAGCGTGAATAAATGTCGTAGGTTCTCTCCCCACGGCTCGTTTGTTCAAGGACATATGGTACTAAGCTCATGAAGACTCTCCTCCTTTTTCTACGCCCTGTTTGTGTCAGACTTCCTTCGCTGCGTCGGTTACCAGATCAACGGCTGCCTGGATCGCCAGGTCTTTCTTCATCTGGTCTCTCTCGTATTCGCCAATCAGGCCTTTCAGCTTGTCGACTTCCATCTTATAAGCTTCTGCCATCTTCGCAATCTCTTCGTCAACCTGCTCTTCGGAGATTTCGATGTTCTCGGCTTTCGCGACAGCTTCCAGAACCAGGCTGTTCTCGATGCGTTTCAGGGCTTCCGGACGCATCTGCTCTTTCATCTTTTCCGCATCCATTCCGGTGAACTGGAAGTACTGTTCCATGGTCAGGCCCTGGGACTGCATTCTTCTGGAGAAGTCTTCGATCATGTTGCGGATCTGGCCTTCTACCATCGGCTCCGGAATTTCCATTTCTGCGTTTTCTACGATTTTTTCAACGACAGCGTTCTGTTTTTCGTTTCTTGCTTCTCTTTCTTTTCTTTCCTGAAGTTTCTTACGGATATCTGCTTTGTAGTCCTCCAGGGTATCGAAATCGGATACTTCCTGGGCGAATTCGTCGTCAGCTTCCGGCAGTTCTTTTACTTTGATTTCATTTACTTTGCATTTGAATACGGCTGCTTTTCCGGCCAGGTCTTTTGCGTGGTAATCTTCCGGGAAGGTTACGTTCACGTCCAGATCTTCGCCGATTTTCGCGCCTACGAGCTGATCTTCAAAGCCCGGAATGAAGCTTCCGCTGCCGATGACGAGTTCGTAGTTCTCGGATTTGCCGCCGTCGAAGGGAACGCCGTCTACGGAACCGTCGAAGTCCAGTTTGATGATGTCGCCGTTTTCAACCGCGCGGTCGTCTACGTCGATGGTTCTGGAGTTCTTTTCTCTTTCTTTGTCGACTTCGGCCTGGACTTCTTCGTCGGTTACTTCGATTTCTTTTTTCGGTACTTCGACGCCTTTGTATTCACCAAGGGTTACTTCCGGTTTTACGGCTACTTCTGCGGTGAAGATGAAGGGTTTGCCTGCTTCGATCTGGGTTACGGAAATTTCCGGCTGGGAGACGATTTCCAGCTCGCATTCTTCCAGGGCTTTATTATATGCTTCCGGGATCAGGGCGTTGGCTGCGTCTTCGTAGAAGACTCCCTTTCCGTACATTTTTTCGATCATGGCGCGGGGTGCTTTGCCTTTGCGGAAGCCCGGAAGGTTGATTCTGTTTTTCGCTTTCAGGTATGCCTTCTGAACCGCGTTCTCAAATTCTTCAGCGGAAGCTTCGATGGTCAGCTTCGCCATGTTTTTTTCTAATTTTTCGACCTGTAAACTCATGTTTCCCAATTCCTCCTTGATTCTTCTATGGAAACGGCCTGTCTGATTTTCTTTTGCCGCCGTGTGGCGCAGTCTTTTGGACTGTCCATACTTACAGTCATTTTAGTAGTATAGCACAAGCGTTGCGAAAATGCCACTGTTTTTTTCTTTTGAAATCAAGAAAATTTCGTATTTCCGTTGCAGTTCACACATCGCCAGCTTTTCTGGTTTTTAACCACTGTGACATAACCGAACGTCACCGTGCCGCCGAAAACCTTCCGGGGAACGGGGCAACGTCATCATCAAGCTTCCTCTAACTGCGA